>NZ_JBBOYG010000003.1:0-40109 GCF_038008005.1 Enterococcus sp. FSL R5-0957 | reverse complement strand
TAAAAAATTATTTACTGTTTTTATTAATTTATGTTGTTCCTCTGACATTCTTTCACCTTCCAATTCACAAATTTTATTTTATCATAACAAAATAAATTCGTAATTAGCCTATTAGAAAAATATATGCATGATGCGTGCAACGAACGATCCGAAAGGTAACACGCAAGGCGGAGCGCAAGATTTCCATGATAAGCGTTGGTATTTAAATATTCCACAACGATAAATACAAAAAAATCTCGCTCATTGATCTTGGGCGAGACTTTTTACATATAAAGTAGTGTCTGACTTATTGTTATTTCAGTCTAAATATTCTATACTATTTATTGCAAGTAGATATACGTTTGGTTAAATCCCTTTGCTAGTCTTAGAAAGGGGATGATGCCATGAACGATTGTTTTTTATTGTAAATGTCTATTTATCCCTAGAAAGGATAAATATCTCAATTGGATATTAGTGCATTTTTAAAAAAAGGAACTACGATTACTTTTAGTGGTATCGCAAGTTACTTATTAAAATTGCCGCCGTGGTTGTGTGTATTTCTAAGTTTCCTTGTGTTTACCGCATTTATGTGGCACACATTGCTTAATGCTCCGGAACACTTTTGGAAATCATATGATAAACGCCATACTAAAAAATAAGTATTTCTGATGTGAGTCTTCCTTAATCCATCCGCTCACAGATAGAAAATTGAGAATCTAAACAATAAAAAAACCATTGATCTCGGAAATCAATGGCAAGGTTATAGATTCTAGACACTAGAATTCAAGACTAAGCTAGGGATTGAACAGATTGGATATCCGTGCAAGTGCTTGTAGGCCATGTTGACAGCATGGTCTTTTTTTTTGCTTACAATGTCATTCTATACTACGTAAAAAAAAGCGTCAATAATTTTTTACTACAAAGCTAAGCAAATGAATATTAAATATACTCTGTTTTTTCATTTAAAGTTGTGTAATAATAAATATGCCATCACAACAAAGAATGAAACCCATTATTATCTAATCTATGTCCATTCTTTTTGTTTGCAGGAGTTGTGATGGTTTCTCGTACCTTTAGCTCAGTTGGTTAGAGCAGACGGCTCATAACCGTCCGGTCGTAGGCTCGAGTCCTACAGGGTACATTAATGTAGCCAATTGAATCGTTCTGTGTTAGAATTTTTTTGAAGAGTATTATACAAGCTAAAGCTTTTCTCCATTGCCACTCAAATGAGTGGCTTTTTTATGTATCCTTTTATGGATTAATGAAAGGATGTTTCACATAGTTATACTTCTGTATATTTGAAAAGTTTTACTTTGATTTTTAAATGGAAAGACATTTGGGTTAAATTGTGAGATAATAATAAAGAAGAGTTTAAAGCGTTCCCCAAAAACCACTCCCCCATAAGTGTGTTACCGCTTTAAACTCTTTTATATTTGAAGCCATTAAAAAGCATACCATATTTTTGAAAAAAAAGTGAGAAAAAAGGCTTATAATTGGAGTGGTAGTTAATTAGTGACTTATTTTTGATTTTATAGCACTGATACTATAAAATATAGATATCATCATATTACACAATCTTAATACTAACTTAAAAAATATCCCTTTTATAAGTATGGTGATAAAATCCGTTCCGGGCTACCTTTTTAGGTAGCCTACTTTAATCTTTGTACCTTTCTGGATCAACGAAAGTATACTTTATATAGTCATAACGCCGATGATCGCTACGTGCGTCCGGCACGTCAGTCACGATATCAAACAAAAAATACACATCTTTCTTCATTCTAGTTTTCGCAGCAGGGATTTTAAAGTAGTTTTTATTGGAATAGTAGAGATTGATTAATAAACTATCTTCGATTGCTAAAAAGACTACTTCAGTATCCCAAACTTTATATAAATCTTTGACAAATTTTTCTGATGGATCGTATTTAAACCAAAGCAGATGTTCCTCTAGCTCGATTGTCATGTTTTTCACCTCAACGAAAGTATACGAACTAACGTTCTTTTTGTAAAGGATAAAAATAGGATAGCTACCGGTACCCAAACTAGTACCCATTTGCCAAAAATAACGAAACTTATGTAAACAGAAAAATAAGGATAAACATTGATGTATCAACATTTATATACCTTTAGAACAAATGAAAAGGGTGGTTCTCACAAGAAAAACATGTTCGCACTTCTAGGCAAACCAGGATTTGAAGACCTTGCTAAAGAATTGAACGAACGCCTGTAAAATAAGGGTTCTTAAGCGTTTATTAAAAAGGTGTATCCAAAACATGTTGGCTTTAAGATGAAAAATGGTACCCATTCAGGTACCCAAAACGAAAGGATGGCTCTTTTTAGCCATCCTTTTTTGGTAACGAAATGATTTGGCCAGAAACTTTTCGTTCCTGATTATTGATGTAATCATTGAACTTATTTGATGCTCGTTCAATGACCTCCGTTGAAACTTGAGCATAAATTTGAGTAGTGGAAATATCTTTGTGCCCCAACAACTCTTTTATATCCTCAAGTGGAACGCCAGCCTTTCGAAGAGTTACTGCATAAGTATGTCTACCATCGTGAACTTTGATTTTGGGTAAGCCTGCTTTTCTAGCGATTCTATCACTTGCTCCGTTTGTGCTACGACTACGAATAATATTCCCTTTAGATTTTCCAGTAGTAAAAATAAATATAAAATCATCTATTTTTTTAGTAAAAGGAAGAGCAGAAGAAGTGTTATAAAAATAGTTATAAAAATCAATAAAACCTTGTTGTGCTCGATCAGTCATGATCATTTTACGAGTACTATTTAATGTTTTCGGATTATCAATAGCTATTTGACCAGAATTTAGTTTACTTTCAGCTCTATATATCCTTTGCTTGTTCACATCGATATACTTGTTACGTAGGTCAATGTCTGACCATTTCAGGGCCATAACCTCAGCTTTTCGCAGACCGCAATCATAAATCGCTAGAAAAAACGGATACCAAAGAGGATCTCTTTCCTTCGTAGCATACTCTAGAAACTTATCTACTTGTTCAAGAGAATAGAAGTTAGGTACTTTCTCTTGAGCTTTTTTAGGGAACTCAGTGTATAAAGTCGGATTTTCATTTATATAACCTAATTGTATTGCTTTTTTAAAAGCGTTGGAGAGAGTAGCATTTACTACTTTTACAGTGTTATAAGATAACCCTTGCTTTGATCGTCCAAGACCTTTTTTTGTGAGTAGTTCGTTGATGAACGCTTGGTGTGCAGAACGGTCATAATTTTCAAGTTTATAGTTACCTATATAAGGATTGATGTAGGTTTCAATATTTTCTCTATGAACAATTCTAGTGCCTTCTTTAACATTAGTTTTGTATTGAGTTATCCAAATCTCTAAGTAGTCACTTAAAGATAATTGTTTAGGATTGTTAGTTTTGTGGGTGCCAGCAGCTAGTTCTCCTTCAAGAATTTTAGCTGCTTTTCTGGCTTCTTTTTCAGTGGCAAAATTTTTTTTGTGAATTTTTTTAGAATATCCTTTCCCTTTATGTGTCCCAGCATAAACAAAATACTCCCATTTTTCCACGCCAGACTTAGTTGTGTACGATTTGATAGTTGCCATTATTCTTCACTCCTAAACATGGATTTTGGCAATGAATACACTTCTGGTTTATACCATCCTTTTTCATAAAACTTATCCATTTTTAATTCTTTTTCTTGTGGAGAGAATAGGGGCATAGTTACTACGTTGCCAGTTTCAATATCTTCTTTCATTTTCAATTGTTTAAGTAAGACTTCTTGATATTCTTCTTCACTATAGTAATCATTTGTTAGCATAGGGTAAATCTGCACCTCTGGAACATCTTGTCTTAATCTATCGCGCAATTCGTATGGTGTCATCATTAAAAATCAATCCTTTCGTAGTTTGTTCTAATTAGTAAGAATTTATATATACATACCGCCTTATTTGAAATTAAATCAAGTGTAATCTCGTATACATAAATATCGAATACGAACTTATGTTCTTTTGTGTTTAAAAAGAAAAGCCCGAAGGCTGATCTTAAACTATTACAATGCAACTAATTAGGGACGAGCGTATTGATTCCCTCGAGGGGCACGACTATACCCAGCATTATCAGCATCTATTTGAGTCATGTATTGATAATTATTTGGATTTGTAACACGAGAATAGTACTTTCCACTATCTGAACGAGCGAAAACCATACCATTTGCAGCGATAGACCACTGGCCATCAACAGTGTATGAATTATTTTGTTGTTCAGCTTGACGTTGAGCTTCAGCAGCTTGCTGTTCTTGAGCCTGACGCTGAGCTTCAGCAGCTTGTTGCTTTTGTCGTTCTGCTTCAGCTGCCTCATTAGATTTTATAGTTGAATCAACATTGACTAAGCGATTTAATAATTCTTGGTTTCCACCAGGTATAGATTGAATAGCTGATAATGCTGCATTGTAGTTATCTCTAGTTGGATTAGCTTCAGCTTGTTCCAGAATGGTTTTAGCTGTTGAAGTTTTTTGATTAATTTCTTCTTGGCGTTTTTTCTCAGCTTCTTTAGCTTTTTGTTCTTCTTGGCGTTTTTTCTCAGCTTCTTTAGCTTTTTGTTCTTCTTGGCGTTTTTTCTCAGCTTCTTTAGCTTTTTGTTCTTCTTGGTGCTTTTTTTCAGCCTCTTCTTTAGCTTTTTGTTCTTCGGCCTTTTTCTTTTTAGCTAATTCTTTAGCCTTTTTTTCATCTTTTTCTCGGCTTTCAGAAGAGACAGATACACTAGAAGATGAAGATTTAGCGTCTTTGTGTACATCTGCTTGTCCAGTTGTTGGTGGAGCAAGAGCCCCTCCGATTACCATAACTATAAAAGCTACTAGAATTCCAATACTAATCTTTTTCTTTGAACGTTTCTTCTTGGAGAAAAAAGAATATACTAAAAAACATACTCCAAATAGAAAACCAAAGAACCCAACTAAAATTAAAAACGTACTCATTTATTCCTCCTTGTTGAATATATCACTGGGTAAATCAAGTATTTACTCCCACTTGAAGGCAGGTAGTGATAGTCGCCATTAATAAAAAGAAAAGCCCGAAGGCTGATCTTTTAATAATCGATAATTGTTACGTTCCCACTATTAGAACTTACAGGAGTTATTGTAATTTCAACAGTGGTATCTCTTTCAGCATTAAAAGCATTTGCTATAGTGGCTTCAGCTTTATAATACCAACCGCCATCTTTTTGAGTCCAATCTTGAATTACCCCCATTATTGAATGTATTTTGCTACCTTTGTAAGGATATTGTTGTTCGAACTGTTGCTGTGCTAGATCGTTCAGTATAGTTCTTTGTTCAATAGTAGGATCATTACTTAATACTGTTATATCTTTTTTCTTAGCATCCTCAGCAGCTTTAGCTTCGGCTTCTTTTTTCTCAGCTTCAGCTTTGGCAGCATCTGCGGCTTCTTTCTCAGCTTTTTTCTTAGCATCTTCCTTAGCTTTTTTTTCAGCTTCTTGTTTTTCTATCGCAGCTTGTGCATCATTATAGGCCTTTGAATCATTGAAAACTGAAACATCTAAACTTTCTTTATTTAATCCTTTGGAATCCGCTTCTAATGTGAAAGCTTCTAATCCTTGTTCTTTTGTGAGATCTACGCTGAACTTAAAAGTTCCTTTTTTATCAGCTGTAGTTTTTTGATTTTTAAAGCCAGTTTCTTTTGCCTCTGCATCTGGTGTAAGTGTTACTTTTGCATTTGGCAAAGTTTTTCCTTTGATTATTGCTGTGCCTGCTGAATTTGTATTAAATTGTGCTTCATTATCACCATAGTCATTTTCTTCAGAAACTTTTATGGCTAATTCATCTTGTCTTTCTTGAGCGTGGTGTTGTATTTCGCCATTTATTCCGATTATTATCACGCAAATAATAGTTAAAATAATTGAGTAATTTCTATATTTGTTATTCTTATATTTCTTGGTGAAATACCAAATACCAACACAACCTAAAATAAATAATAGCCCAATAAAACTTGTCATAATTCCTCCAAAAATTAAATAATTTACTCCCACTTAATGGCAGGTAGTGATAGTCGCCAATTTTAAATTAAAAATCTGTACACGTTTTCAGGTAGCCCATACAAATTTGTTAATTCCTCAACTTGCCTTGGATATCGATCGTTATCTTCTTTATAAAGAGAAACGATGAGATTAGCAGCAAAGCAATTCGCTTCGCTTTCTGATTTGCTTCTGGAGGATCGAGTAGAGACGTAATAACTTGATAATCCTTTGTGGAAAATGGCATGACCAAGCTCATGGGCGCAAATATAAAATCTTTCCTCAGAATCCTTTAATTCGTCATTCAAAAGAATGACAGCACGACCTAAAATCTCTTGGAATTGACCTTTAGGATCATCAATAAAAGGAACATATTCAATTTGAATGTCCATTTTTTCACAAATATAAAATGGATTAGCGGATTGATACTTCCGCTTTAGGTTCTCAACTAAATTGATAACATCCAATTCCATACCCAATCACTTCTCTTTGTCCTTGTCTTCTTTTTTGAATTTCCAAAACATGCCCGCTAAAACATCTCTGACTCTTTGAAGCTGTTCGGGTGTTAAAGTTTCACCACCATAAGCCATGTTTACGTTTGATTCTAATAATTTATCTAACTCGATTAAATCATTCTCATTAGCCCAGTCAGGGATAAGATCAACGTTAACAGGTGAATTCTCTTCGAAGTAGGAAATAGACACACCTAAAGCAACTGATAGTTTTTTTAAAGTTTCTAAAGTTGGATCTTTCCGTTCACCTTTTTCAAATCTAGATATTTGAGAAGCACTTACTCCAGATTTTAATGCTAACTGATTAACTCCTAATCCTCTAGAGGTTCTCAATTCTTTTAGTTTTTCTCCAAACTCCATGATAAAACCCCTTTCTTAGATAAATGATATAGCCCTTTGGCAACAAATGCAAAAAAAAATGCAATTTGGCAATAAAAAGTGTTGCCAAATGACAAAATAAGTATTATAGTATTGTCATAATGCAACGGAGGTGTAAAAAATGAAAACATTACTCAAACAAGACGAACTTAATTCCTTAATGCAATCAAAAGGTGATGATCCATATTCATTAGCTAGAAGAATGGATGTCGCTCCATCAACGGTCTATAGAATATTGAATGGAGATCGCGGGATTGGCGGAGAATTGATCCCTAAACTGCTCAAAGCTTTCGAACTTTCTGAAAAAGATTTTGATAAGCTTTTTATTTTTAGCGAAGTATTGCCAAAAAACAACAGAAAGGAAGTTGTCAAATGACACGACAAGAAAAAATAAAAAATCTGCTAAAACTCTCAATACAACCTAAAGTTGAAAACCCAACAATTTCACCAAATTATGAAATTAAATTAAATGATTGGACATTAGGACGTGGAGTAACAAATATTGAACTATTTATGCCAGCATCAGGCAAGCCAAAACTAAAAATCGAATGTTTTATAGATGAAGTTGATATAAAAGATGTTTTGGTAGGACCAGAAATTCTCCCTTTGAGTAAATACTTCAAAAATTCAAAAGGAGAATAACCAGAAATTATTTATTAATTACAATTGGAACAAGCTCACTATAATAACTTTCTGTTTCTAAAATATTGTCGGGATATTTTAGATGAAGAGAGTTCACAGTATCGATTACATCTTTTTGATTGAAACCTTCTAAATAGTGGGTACTTGTCCCTTTAGGAGCTATTTCAACGATTTCGATTATCTTTTTAACGATAGATTCTTTATAAGCCATAATCTCACCACCTTCCATAGTGAGATTATATCAAATAAATAAGTAGGTGATTTTAATGACACGGCAAGAAAAAATAAACATCATTTTAGATGCAAGACCAAGACTGGTTCATATCATCAAATGTGCGAATGACGATCAACTTGATCGTTTAGTTGAAGAAGTCCAAAAAGAGCTTGAACGTGAATTAGACGAAGCAGCTTTCGTTTGATTCTTTAAATTAATAGTATAAAAAAATTGCTCGTATTGATATACGGGCGAATAAGAATATGAGGTGTTTAAACTGTTAAAAAAATCAAGTGTTATTCGAGAATCGTTAGTCGAAGTAATTAATAAGAGTGGTGAGACCAAAAAGGAAATAGCAAGACAAATCAACGTCTCTCAACAGTCATTAAGCGATTGGACAACATTGCTTAATACGAAGCCCGTGACGTTGGAAAATGCTCAGGCGTTAACGGATCATTTTAGAGATTCAGATTTCACTCTTCAAGTGATTCATGAGTTCTTTGGTTTATTTAAATCAATAGATGGTGATGTTTATAGAAGAGATCCATCTTCATTAGACAAGTTGCAAATGATTGAATCAGATGAGCGGAAACAGAAGAAGCAAGAAGTAGAAAAAATTCTTCTTAAACAAGTAAATTACTTAACTGTTGATGATCGTCAACAAATCATTGTATATGCTTATGAATTTTTAGATGAAATCATGGTGGAAGTAACGCTAATAAGTGCGTTGTGTGAAATGCTTGGAATTGATATTCGAAAGCTTAGTGAGCAACGGCTGTCGTACTGGATCGCACAAGGATATATGAAAGGATGATGGAAAATGCAAATTTTATCTTTTGAACCAGTAAGAAGAAATCGCACAGTACAAAAAGAAGAGTTAAGAAGAGCTATTGAGATTTCTAGATATTTTAGGGTATCTCCAGCAACAGTTACTCGTTGGACTCAAAGAGAAGAAAATCCCTTGCCTTCGAAAAAGAAGGGAAATGTAGTTCTTATTGATCTCAATGTTGCAAAAAAATGGTTTGAGGAGGGCTGAAAAATGAAAATGTCAGATGTTGTGTTTGTAGGTTTTATTTTAATGTTACTTGTTTTGGTGTCTCACTATAGCGTAGTAATCGGTTTTGTTTTTGCAGGATTAATGTGTGTAATCAACTTTTTAGACGTAAAAAGACCGACTAGCGACGGCCATCGCTAATCGGCAACATAACAAAATATCTTATCTGTATTTTAGCATGAAAGGAAGGCTAAAACAATGAACGATTTTGGACAAGCATTAGATCAGTATTTAACTACTCCAGAATGGGGCACACCACACGAAGAGGAGGAAGACGATGAGTAAGTCTATTTTAGAAATGAGCCATCAAGAATGGCTTGAGGATCGTCAAAAAGGTATTGGTGGTTCTGATGTTGGAACGATTTTAGGATTGAACAAATGGAAATCACCTTATCAATTATGGCTTGAAAAAACAGGGCAAGTCGTACTTGAAGAAACAGCAAGCGAGCCAGCTTATTGGGGTAATGTTTTAGAAGAAGTGGTTGCTAAAGAATTTCAAGAACGGACAGGTAAAAAGGTTCGCAGAAGAAATCAAGTCTTTGAACATCCACTGCATCCGTTTCTAAGAGCGAATATTGATCGTGATGTAGTGGGAGAAAATGCCATTCTGGAATGCAAAACAGCCAATCAATTTCTCGGTAAAGAGTGGGAAGGTGAAGAAGTACCGCTTAGTTATCTCTGCCAAGTTCAACATTACATGAACGTTCTAAACAAAGACTATTGTTACATCGCTGTCTTAATCGGTGGTCAAAAATTTATCTGGAAGCGGATTGAACGAGATCAAGAGCTGATCGATACAATCATTGAACAATTAGTAGAGTTTTGGGAAACGAACGTTCTTGGAGGTATCGAGCCAATTATTGATGGTAGTCAAGCGACAGCTGATTTCTTGAAAGAGAAGTATGCAGATGTTGAAGACGTTCAAACGACGTTACCAATTCATTTCGATGAACTAGTTGAACAGAAAAATGAACTCAAGCGAACCAAGAAAGAAATTGAATCGGCTATTCGTCAAGTGGACAACGAGATCATCAGCGAACTAGGTAAACGTGAAGCTAGTATCGGTATCACACAAAGAAACATTATCAGTTGGAAACTTGTTCGTACAAGACGGATAAACTCAAAAAAACTAGCGGAGAAATATCCAGATATCGCAAATGATGAAGAGATTTATAACATTACTGAATCCAGAAGACTAACCGAAAAGGAGATCAAATAATATGGCAACAAATAAATCGTTAAAAAATCAATTGGCAGCAAAGCCACAGAAACAAGTTGCACCAGGACAGTTAGGGCTTAAAGCTCTAATGAATACACCAACAATGAGAAAGAAATTTGAAGAAGTACTTCATGACAATGCTAATGCTTTTATGTCGAATGTTATGACTCTTGTATCTAATGACAGTTATCTTGCAGATAGTGAACCGATGTCTATCATGAGTGGTGCGTTAACTGCTGCAACGTTAAATCTTGGGTTAGACAAGAATCTTGGATATGCCTATCTAGTTCCTTTTAATAGCAAAAACAAGCAAACAGGAAAATGGGAAAAGAAAGCTCAGTTCTTACTCGGCTACAAAGGGTACATCCAGTTGGCTCAACGGTCAGGTAAATATAAAGCATTGAATGTCATTGAAGTATATGAAGGCGAATTAAAAAGCTGGAATCGTCTTACTGAAGAGTTTGATTTCGATCCAAACGGACGGAAGTCAGATGAAGTTATTGGGTACGTGGGTTACTTTGAACTGCTAAACGGCTTTAAGAAAACTGTCTATTGGACCAAGCAAGAAATAGAAGCACATCGTATCGCGAACAGCAAAGATCGTGACAAAACCAAATTAAGCGGTGTGTGGGCATCAGATTACAATGCGATGGCTCGAAAAACTGTTCTTAGAAATCTCCTTTCTAAATGGGGGATTTTATCCGTTGAAATGCAAGAAGCTACCACATCAGACGAAAAAGTTCAAAAAGTTCAAGAAGATGGGAGTATCATTTCTGAAACAGAAATCGAAGAGGATATCCCTGATAGAAAAGAAGCAGAAAAAGTAGAAATAAACGCTGACAATGGATCAACAGCTTTTGAAGAGTATGCAGAATCAGTTCAGACAGATGAAGCACAAGAATCGCTGTTCGATGCATCGAATCCACCATTAAACAAATAGCGAGGGAGTTATCTCCCTCTTAACATCAAAACGAAAGGAGGAACACAATTGGATTACATCGGACAGCTTAATGCTTTTGACAATTGGCTTGAATATAACGAGCTTGGCGCTGGTCCCCAACTGCTTTGGTATAAGCTAATGGCTATAGCAAACAAAAGTGGATGGCAGAGCGAATTATCGATTGCCAATACAAGGCTACAAGCAATGACTAAAACGTCTGAAAAAACATTGATTAACAATCGTAATCAATTGATCCAAAACGGACTCCTTCAATATAAAAAGAGAGGTCGTACAAAAGCTGGAGTTTATATTCTTTCTGATCTAACTGGAAATTTTACAGTAAAAACTACAGTAGATAATACGGTAGAAAACTCCGCTACTGGAAATATTCCAGTAGATAGTAAAGTAAATCCGAAAGTAAATAGGGAAGTAAATCCTTCAGTAGATTCTACAGTAAATCCTTCAGCTTATATAAACAATACAAAACAAAACAAGACAAATAAAGATGATGATATAGGCGTGTATGAGTTCATCCAAAAAAACTGGGGGAAAGCACCTACTGGACTTTTGCAAGGAGCATTAGGACCGATGATTAAAACTTGGGGAGCAGATATGATTCTCTTTGCTTTTAAATTAGCTTTCGAAAACAACGTTGAGATGCCAGGATTGAAAAAATACGTTGAAGCGATATTAAATTCATGGAGTAATCAAGGAATTAAGACAATGGAATCAGCGGAAAAAGCCCAAGAAGCTTTTAAAAACAAGAAAAAACAAAACTATCTTCCTAAACGTCAAAACAATGTACGGCGTGAAAAGTTGCCTGATTGGGTCAACAAACCTCAAGAAGAAAAGACGCTAGATCCTGATAAAAAAGCAGAATTAGAAGCCCGCTTTGCTGCTTATCAGGCTAAGAAGGAAGGCGCAAGCAATTGATCACAACAAAATATGGCAATAAGAAAACTCTCTATCGTGGTATCAAGTTCGATTCAAAGGCAGAAGCAGAGTACTACGATCTAGCCTTATGGCAAGCTGAAGCGAACGGCTGGAAAGTAAAACTTCAGGAACGATTTGAGCTGATGCCGAAATTTGAACTAGACGGAAAGAAGTATCGCAAGATCGAGTATATTCCCGACTTCACATTTTATAAAAACGGCAAACTTGTCAAAGTCGTAGATGTTAAAGGGATGCAGACAAAAGATTTCAAAATCAAAGCGAAACTCTTCTGCAGTCAATATCGAGTACCGCTGATCTTAGCGAAGAAATATCGGAATACGTTCAAGGAAGAACGGTTTTAACGAGGTGATCTATCATGACAACAGAAGAAGTGATTCAAATGCGTATTCGAAACATTCAGCGTGAAATTGACGATCTAGAACGAACAAAGGCAGTGATGGTCAATGAAACGGCGAGAAAGGCAATCGATTTGCACATAGAGAATTTAAGAAGGGAAATTCGTAGATTGGAGGAATGAGCGTGGATAAGAAAGCAGCAATGAAACGAATCATTGAACTGACACATTCTGAGAATTGGCAAGAAGACAAAGAAATAGTTGCAGAAGTCCAAAAGCTCGGTAAATCAATGTGGACTGAAAAGCCTAAACGGAAAACGCCGAGAAAAATTGCAATCTGGCATGGTGATCGAATTCTAGTAACAGGTACCGCTGAACAGTTATCTGAAATTACTGGTCTGAGCAAAAACATCATCTGGGATAGGGCTAGGAGCTTATGGATTGATTCAAAAGGACGACAATTTAGGTATGTGGAGGAGAAATAATGCTAGATATGAAAATCGAAGATTATCGAATTACCAGTGATTCTAGAAATATTGTCTTATCGAAGGTAAGACGAGATGAGGAAGGAAACATCCGCTACACAGAAACAAAAGAAGAATCACGAGCAGATATCGGATACTTTCAAACGGTCTCATCGTGTTTAAAGGCAATACAACGCGATTACGTGTTAAGTGAAGAAAGAACGATAAAAAGTATTATCGAGTACAAAAAAGCGTTAGAAAACATCACTAGACAGTTTGAACAGGCATGTGAGATTGAGGAGGAGAAATAATGAATTTAAGTTTCAGAAGTGTAATCGAAAGAAATTTCGAATTAGTTTATAAGATACCTAAGGAAGTTGGAGAGCGATATGAGGAATTGACCTCATTTAGCAGGGGTAAAGATTTCAACAAAGAAATTAGAGATTACATTGCTGACTTTGTTGATCGTTTTAGTGAATTTTTAACGCAAGAGAATGAACAACAACTGAATGAAAGACTCGTTAAATACAATAAATTGGTTGTCGAATTAAAGTCTAATATTCTTCGAGCAACCACGATTCCTTCCGTTATGATCTGTGGTCCTGCAAATTATCCCACTAGGAAAAAGCAAAAAGAAGAAGAACGGATTTATCAATTAGAAAGTGAATTATATTCAAACAATGGTAAACATGCTCGTTACATTGAGAATACGAGAAAGATGTTTGATCCAATTTTGATTGATCAAAAGCTTGAAACTGATAAAAAACGTAAAGAAAGAGCAGTAGAGAAAGGGTGGAAAGGTTTCTACAAAGAAGTGGATCATGATGAACTAGCAGGATACGGCTTTGATGTAGAAAACAATCGACTTTATTTAGTTACTCATGGTAAGCCATCGGATGATGTACGTGCCTTATTAAAAAAAGCTGCATTGAGATGGTCTCCTAGAAATAAACGTTGGCAAAGAATTTTAACTGTGAATGCTGTAAATTCAGTAAATCGAAATGTTATGAATGGACTTGGATTGCCACAGATGGAGGAGAAATAATGAACGAACTAATCACAAAAGTAGAGAAGTGGGCAAAAGATAAGGGATTGGATCATGCGGATCCAAAAGCACAGTTTTTGAAAGTAGCTGAGGAATTCGGGGAAATCGCTTCAGCAATGGCAAGAAGTAATGATGAGCTATTTAAAGATAGCGTAGGAGACGTAATCGTCACTCTGATTATCCTTTCCATGCAAAAAGGGACAAATGTACAAGAGTGTTTAGAAATGGCGTACAACGAAATCAAAGGACGCACAGGGAAGATGGTAGATGGTGTGTTCGTGAAGTCGAGTGATTTGGAGGATGTGAAATGAAATACGAAATACCACTAAGTGAAGCGGGCATTCAAGCAATTATCAATGGTCGGGAGGTTAACATAGAACTTCCTGATGGTACTGAATTAGTCATCAGACAAAGTTATTTGAAAGATATGGCAGCTCCAGTATTAATTGATCGTTTTAACGTGACTGATTCTGTGGTAGAGAACCACTTAAAAGAATTTCGATCAAGTATAGACAACACTTTCAGATTAGGGAGTTGATTGAAAATGAACAACAGGCACCGCAGAATAACAAAACTAAGAAAACAGGAACTGAATGTACTAAAGACAAAGTTTGAAAAAGAATATGGAATTTCAGCAGAAAAAACATATAAAGTGGCAAGCCAGTATGTTGCTGATGCAAGTGATGCTATTCGTAAGTTTGGAATTTCGATATTAAGTGATGATCGTAAATGGGAGGAAAAAGAATGAAACTAAAAGACGGATTTTACGCTAGTAGTCATGGTATCGGCGGTTTAATGCTAGATATGCCGACAAAGAATCCTAAAAAACGTAAGAAACCAAAATTCAAAGTCGGTGACATGGTTCGCTGCGAAGCAGAAGGATTCATCTATCCATTTCGTGGATATGTAGAGCATCTCTATAATCACTCAGCAATCATTCGTATTGAAAACACGATGGAATGCGATAAATGGACAGCTAAAAGCAAAGAGAATTTAGCAGTGGTGAGATTGGTGGATATGGAGATTATAAAAACAGAATTATAAGTTATATAAGGAGAAATCAATATGAATGACAAATTTATCAATAAAAATGACTTAGACTCATTGTTAGTTGGATATGTGCCTAAACGCTATCTGACTCAAAAAGAAGCAGTTCATTACACGGGGACATCTGCAGGAACGATCAATGAGTGGGTAAAAAAAGGATTGAAAGTAATCATATTCGGTGAAAACAGCCGTCCAAAATATGACATCAAAGATATCGATGAGTTTATTGCTAAATATAAAGTATGAAGAATTATTGAAGTAGCTAATAGAGAATTCCTTATCAGCATAATATTGTTAATAAACATAAACAGCAAGCCATTATTAGCTCGCTGCTCGTGACAAATATGATTTGCCCCTGCCAAGGTAAGTCTATTATATCACAGGAGGCAGCTATGGAGTTAAAGGTAATTGGATTAAGCGACATTGAAAAAATGCAAGGAGAACATTGTTTAATCATTATTTCAAACGGTCAAATGAAAAGTGTCGAGCTTCCTTCGTTTGGAACAATAGTTATAGAATCCCATTGCAATAAAGTCAAGCAAGTTAAAGAAGAAGTGAAACAATTATTTTAAATATCGTCCTACCAGAAAACTGGCGGACACAAGTTGACAAGAACTTTCTTGTTGATTTGTGTCCGCTTTTTTGTTTGCGAAATTATTGAGGAGGCTATCTATATGAATGATTTAATTCAGGAATACAAGAATGACTTGAAAATGTTGAAAAAGCAACATCAAAAAATCTTAAATAAACGATATCGCACACCTGTCAAAGAACATGGGAGAGTGATACATAAATTAATTGATGATCGTTCTCCTCAAGATATAGCAGATCAAAAAGTAATAGCAGAAGCTATCTCTACTACAGAGTACGCTTTATTCTGGTTAGAAACAGGCAGAGAGAAGCCTTTCGATGATGAGCAAGCCAAGAAGATACCAAAGCATAGAAGAGCCGTTAAACTGGCAGATATAGATGTTATGAGCTATCAAGTTTATTTACAGGAAGTAGAAAAGCCAGCAGAAGAGACGATTTCTCCGAAGAAAAAAGAGATGTTGCTCCAAGTGACGGAGATAGAATCTTTGCTTTCTAATAAAGAACTGACATTATTTCATTTAATTAATAAAGATTTATGTACTTATGGAGAAGCAGCAGAACAAATGAATCTAGCTGTGGGTACTGTTAAATCTATGTCACAGCGAATTAAAAATAAGATCGACAATTATTTTGAATATGGTCATCAAATCAATCTATTTGAAATTTGCTAAAACTTGTAAACCATTCCCACCTATAAGTGAAGACAATTAATAGATTAGACACTCACAAGTTTATTCATTCTTTTATTCTGAATAATTGTTCTTCAAAAATAAAATGTAGGGGAGGAAATCTCCCTCATCGTTTTAAATTAAGCTTCGATAGACAGCAACGGAAATATTAAGAATAAGGATGTGAATTTCAACTCCTTCTAAATTGTTCTTATTATCTATCATCCGTTGCTGTCTATTAATTTATGTGTTGGAGGGAAAACGAATGGAAGTCGAACAAATAAAGTATCAAGGTATGGATCGAAAACGGTTGATTGATATTATTGAGCAACAACGTTTAGAATTGATCCAAAAAGAAGCTGTATGTAAAGAGTACAAAAAACATTTGGAACAAGTAATTGAGTATCATTCAGTAGAAAAGTACAGATCAGTGGTGCAAAAAAATAGAGCAACGAGTCCTGATCCTCGTCAAGATGTATCGATTAGTATCAAGACGCCAGTATTTAATTCTGTTAAATCAGAAAAGCTAGAAAGTATCTCAACTGCTTTGGTAGAAAAAGCAGCTGAAATGAACTCCCTAGCAAATGAAGTTAGTCGTCTTATTTAGTCATATCGATAACTTGAGAGTCTTTGGTGATTCCGTTTTTTATAGAATTAATGGTTTGTTCAGCGGAATATTTAGTCAAGTATGTTTCGCTAGTTGCTACTACTTCATTGTTATTGGACTTAATAACGAAGTAATATTGGCCATTAGTTGCTTCTCTTATAACAAAGTACAAATTTTTCACCACCTTTTAATTTATTTCAGCGGACCACTCGCTGATAACTAAAATTATACGCTTAATATTTATTTTCACAATATTAATTTGTCACTGTGGCGGAAAGGGTAGACGCTAAGCATGCGTGCTAGGTCAATGCTTCGGCAACCATGCAATGTTCGATTCATTGCCAGCGATTTTAGCAACTGAGGGTTGGGAATGGGCGCTCAAAGTACACGAGCAAGGCGATGTCGATAGTAATCGATGGAATCGGTGTAGGTTGCTTGATAGAGCTATAACTGCATTTCGTTTATGAGGTGTAGTTTTTACATATTAGATCACTCTTTGAGTGGTCTTTTTATTTTAAAAAGAGAGGATTTTGAAAAATGAATCATGAGAAGTTTATCGAAAAATGCAAGGCTATTGTACGTGAAAGAATTGAAAATGAGATTGCTGACCTAAGTGGAGCAGTGCCTGAGTTTAGTGTTTTCATAGTCTGGTCATGCAAAACACTGCAAAATAGCAAAGCATTAGTCAGCGCTAGCTTAAAAGGAGCACCGTATTTTGAAATTACGTTGAACGGGGACAAAGGTGAAATTTATGTAGATACTTATCTCAAAAAATCAAATGAATGTATCAAAGTCTAGCACACGCTAGGCTTTTTTTATTTACAAAACAAATGTTGCGATAGCGGGGTGGTGTCACATGTGAAGAAATATGAACAAGCATTCGATGATTATCAAAAAGGCCTGAAATATCGGGAGATTGCCGAAAAGCATGGTGTTTCGATCAGCACAGTTAAATCATGGAAGTCTCGTTATTGGTCTAAAGAAAAGGTTGCAACCAAAGACGCAACGGTTCCAAATAATAAAGGAGCGCCTGAGAGTAATAAGAATGCTGTTACACATGGATTATTCGCTAATTGGTTGCCATCAGAAACGCTTGAAATTATGAATGAGGTTGCAACCTCTAAGCCGGAAGATATTCTTTGGAATAATATAATGATTCAATATACTGCAATCATTAGAGCACAAAAAATAATGTATGTTGCTTACGATGATAGTCTTTCAAAAGAAGTATCTAAGTGGTCTTCAAGCGAAGGTGGCAGTTCTGAAGAATATGCTATTCAGTATGCCTGGGATAAACAAGCGAACTTTATGAACGCTCAATCCAGAGCCATGAGTACTCTTGCTAATTTAATAAAACAGTTCGTATCAATCGCTGATGAACAAGATGAGCGACGTAAGAAACTTGAACTCATGAACACTCAAGTTGATCTAGCTAAAGCACAATTGAAGCAATTAGACGATGGCTATGATCCGACAGAAGAACAAACTGTAATTATTGATGACATTCCGTTAGTTGAAAGCGAGGCTGGTTCAAATGGCATTAATGGCCAAGAAACAAACTCAAATTAAGACTACGGACTTGATTAACCCACATTTTTATAAGATGTGGCACACACAATGTCCGTATGTTTTGATGAAGGGCGGACGTGGATCGTTTAAATCATCTGTTATTAGTTTGAAACTTGCTACTGAAATGAAGAAACACACGCAAGCAAAACATAAGGTTAACGTTGTTTGCATGATGAGTCAGCACAAGTATTTACGTGATGCGGTTTATCTGCAAATCAAATGGGCGTTAAGTATGTTGGGAGTTTCTAACGAGTATAGGTATCGCATGGCTCCTTTAACGATCATTCATAAGCGTACAGGGTCAGCGTTTTACTTTTATGGCGTTGATGATCCATTGAAACTTAAATCTAATGCGATAGGCGATATTATCTCATTGTGGTATGAAGAAGCTGCTAACTTTCAAAGCAGTGAAGTATTTGACCAAACAAATGCTACGTTTATTCGCCAACGCTCTAAGTATGTGGACCAAGTAAAAGTTTATTATTCGTGGAACCCGCCAAAAAATCCATACGATTGGGTCAATGAATGGGTAGAGAAATGTAAAGAGCTGGATGATCATTTAGTAGACCATTCAACTTACTTAGATGATGAATTAGGTTTTACCGATCCGCAACAACTTAAACTAATAGAAACTTACCGCAAGAATGATGAAGACTATTACAAGTGGCTCTATCGTGGCGAAGTCATTGGATTAGGGACTCATATCTATAATATGAATCATTTTAATCCATTAGATCAAATACCTGATGATGACTACATAGTGAATCTTTATTTCTCAATCGATAGCGGGCACCAAGTGTCAGCTACAACGTGTGGTTGTTATGCATTAACTAGAAAAAAGAATGTAATCTTATTAGATACGTATTATTACAGTCCTGCAGGTAAAGCAAATAAGAAAGCGCCAACTGAACTATCAAAAGATTTGCATGATTTCATAGATCGTTGTCAGACTGAATATGATAAATATGCCTATCAAATTACGATTGATTCGGCAGAAGGCGCATTAAGGAATCAATATTATCTAGATTACAATGTCCGATTACACACTGTAGCTAAAGCTAAAAAAGTAGACATGATTGATCACGTTCAAAGCTTACTTGCACAAGGTAGGTTTTTTTATTTGGAAAAAGAAAGCAATAAGATATTTATTGAGGAACACAAAAAGTATCAATGGGACGAAGACACGTTGAACAGTGATGATCCAAAAGTTATTAAAGAGGATGATCACTCTTGTGATGGTTTTCAATATTTTGTACGTGATAATCTTCAAGACTTAGACCTGAAATGGTAGGTGAGAAAATGGGAGTATTCCAAACGATTAAAAGTATATTCAAGAGAGGAGTTGATAGCGTGAATATGAGTTATACTGGTCGTGATATTGCTAAGGTAACGGATCATCCTAAAATAGGGATTGATTCAAGAGAATACGATCGGATTGCAAGAAACTTTAGGTACTATTCCAATCTATTTCCTGATATACAATATCGTAATTCATACGGGGAAACACAGAAAAGAGAATTTAAGTCCTTAAATATCACCAAGACAGCTTCTAGACGGTTAGCGAGTATCATCTTTAATGAGAAGTGCAAAGTAGCACTAAAAGACAAGGAGGAGCAAGCAGAAGCTTCGAAAAGCATCCAATCAGCTGTAGAGTTCCTAGATAAAACACTTTATGACAACAATTTCTACAATCTATTTGAGTTGAACCTTGAAAAAGGGATTGCTGCAGGCGGCTTTGCAATGCGTCCTTACGTTGACGGTGACAAGATCAAAATTTCATGGATCCGTGCGGATCAATTCTATCCGTTGCGATCAAATACTAACGAAGTAAGTGAATGCGCCATTGCAACAAAGACCATTCAAACAGAAGGTGACGTGAATTACTACTATACGTTGCTAGAATTCCATGAATGGCAAGATGATAAGTATGTTATCAGTAATGAGCTTTATAAATCTGATAACGATAATATTGTTGGTAAACAAATTTCATTAGCGGTTCTTTATCCTGATTTGGCTGAAACTGTCACATTAGAAGGATTGAAAAGACCGCTTTTTGCATACTTTAGAACACCTGGTGCGAATAACAAATCGTTAGAAAGTCCATTGGGCGCTGGTATTGTCGATAACTCAAAAGAGATTCTGGACACAATCAACACGACGCATGATCAATTTGCTTGGGAAATTCAGTTAGGTCAACGACGTGTTGTTGTTCCTGCAGAGTTTCTTAGAGTAGATCAATTGCGCCCGCCGCTGTTCGACACTGATCAGAATGTTTTTGCTGGTGTGTATGGTGCTGAAAATATCGGGGTTAAGGATATCACTACACCTATTCGGACGGTTCAGTATAAGGATGCTATTAGTCATCTGATCAAAGAGTTTGAGGTGCAAGTAGGTTTATCTGTTGGCTCAATGAACTATGCAGACGATGGGATTAAAACGGCAACAGAGATTGTTTCTAACAATTCTATGACGTATCAAACGCGTTCAAGCTATTTAACGATGGTTGAAAAAGTTATTAACGAACTAATCCATTCTATTTTTGAGCTTGCGGGATACGGAGAAATGTTTGAAAGCGAGAAACCGCTATTCTCTATTGAATATGATAGTTATTTAGTAACAGTTAGTTTTGAGGATGGTCTATTTGTCGATCGTAACAAACAATTAGAAAATGATCTAAAGGCTGTAACTGCTGGCGTAATGCCTAAGAAACAGTTTCTTATCCGTAATTACAATCTAAACGAAGAGGAATTAGAAGATTGGTTAGCTGCATTAAAAGATGAAATGCCAGAAGCGGGATCAACCGAACGGCGTAGTCAAGATGCCTTATTCGATTTAGGTGATTAATTATGATTACACCAGAAAAGATGCAAAAGACTGCGAATTCAATTATTAATATCTATTCAGAACTAGAAGACCGAATCTTTACCATCATAATCAAAGCCTTAAAACATTCTCGTTTTCAAGATGTAGCTAAAGAAGACGTGCTTTTGTGGCAAGTAAATCAACTTTCTAAAATGGGTACACTGAACGATAAAGTTATTGATTTGTTAGCAAGTTATACTGGCGAAACTCAAGAAGCGATTGAACAATTGATTAAAGGAAACGGCGTGAAGATCGTTGATGAAATAGACCGTGAGCTTGAGCGAATGGTCCATAAAAGTGTTCCTGTATCTGACGACGTAAATAAAATTCTAGACTCTTTGGTTCGTCAAACGTTCAAAGATTTAAACAACAATGTCAATCAAACGTTAATCACTACGAATTTCAACGAGAACGCTGTAATGCGAGCCTATCAAGCAATTCTTAAACAATCTACCCTAGAATCTATGACAGGTCTTAAAACGCATGAGAAAGCCGTAAAAGATAACGTCTACAAAATGGTTGATATGGGAATCAAATCGGGTTTTGTTGATAAAGCCGGTCGAGAGTGGTCAATGGAGGCATACTCTCGAACCGTCGTTCAAACTACGTCGCATAGAACATTCAACGACTTACGATTGCAGAGGATGGAAGACTTTGAGTGTGTTACTGCATTGATGAGTAGTCATCCAACAGCTCGCGAAGCCTGTGCACCAATTCAAGGCGATTGGGTGTTAACCGTTCCTAAAGAAGAAGCGCCAGAAGAATTCAAGCATTTACCATCTATTTACGATCACGGATACGGCGAGCCAAGCGGAACACAAGGAATTAACTGTACACATATTCTTTATCCTGGCCGTCCTGATGTGAACACAAACAATCAGCCGCGATATGATCCAGAAGAAGTACAAAGAAATGCTGAGATCCAGCAGAAACAAAGAAGATTAGAGTGTGATATTCGTTACCAGAAGAAGCGAATGAATGCGGCGTTAGAATTGGAAGACCCCGAAACTGTACAAATGTGTAAGCAAGTGATTTCTAACAAGCAGAAACAATTAAGAGAACTTATTAATGACAATGAGTTCTTGGTCCGTGATTACAGTAGAGAACAAGTACAAAGTTAATAATTTTAAGCTTTGCAATCGCTAGGCTTTTTATTTTGCCCTGAATACGGCGTTAAACTGTTCAATCCATCGAGGGCGTAGCCTCGTTAAACAACGAAAGGATGAATGAAATGAAACGAGAAGAATTAAAAGAATTAGGTTTAACAGACGAACAGATTGGATCAGTAATGGCTTTGCACGGCGTAACTGTAAACGAACTGAACAGCAAGGTGTCTACCGCGGAACAGCAAGCGACTCAGTATCAAGAACAGTTAGACAAAAATCAAAGTGAGCTTGATGACTTTAAAGCAAAGTCTAAAGGGAACGAAGATTTGGAAAAGCAAGTGACTGATTTACAAACGCGTCTTGACCAAAACAAAACCGATTCTGAACAACAGATTGCAGATATTAAGAAATCATCAGCGATTGACTTAGCTCTAACTCAAGCTGGAGCTAAAAACATTAAGGCGGCTAAAGCCTTGCTAGACAGCGAATCATTGGAACTGACAGACGAGGGATTAAAAGGATTAGATGACCAACTGGCCGTGCTTAAAGAAAGCGACGGTTATTTATTTGGCCAATCTGAACAGGTTCCACCTAATCCCGATGGTAAGAAGGCTACCTTTTCTGGGAATGCTAGTTCTGGCCAGAATGTGGAAGAAGATGTGTTCGCTAAAGCATTAGGAGTTTTACCAAACAAAAATTAAATTTGGAGGGAATAAAATATGGCAATTAATTACATTACAAAAGACAATGGGATTTTCGATCAGAAGATCACTCAAGGATTGTTAACGACGATCTTAGGTATTCCACAAGTTGAATTTGTGAACGGTGGTAAATCATTTACATTAACGACTATTTCAACTTCTGGTTTGAAACACCATACACGTAACAAGGGATTCAACAGCGGTACTTATGGAAATGACAAAAAAGTTTACACAATGGGTCAAGATCGAGACGTTGAATTTTACATCGATAAACAAGACGTTGATGAAACGAATCAAGACTTAGCTGTAGCTAAAATTTCAAATGTATTTATCACTGAACACGTTCAACCAGAAATCGATGCGTATCGTTTTTCTACTTTAGCTTTAGGAGCAGGAAATACTAAAGAAGAAACAATTACTGAAAAGAATGCTTATACAGCCATTAAAGCTGCAATTTTACCAGCTCGTAAATTTGGACCACAAAATTTAGTAGCGTTTGTATCAACGACCGTAATGGATGCATTAGAACGTTCTTCAGAATTTACTCGTAATATCACTAATCAAAATGTTGGGCAAACGGCACTAGAATCTCGGGTAACTTCTCTTGATGGTGTGTTATTGGTCGAAGTTTGGGACGATACTCGTTTCAAAACTAAGTTCGATTTCACTGATGGATACGTTGCTACCTCTGATGCAAAAGACATCAATATCTTAGTTGTCGCTAAACAAGCAGTTATCCCCGTGGTTAAAGAAAACACCGTCTTCTTGTTTGCGCCAGGCGAACATTCTCAAGGCGACGGGTACTTGTACCAAAACCGTCTGTACCACGATTGCTTTATTAAAGAAAAACAAAAAGAAGGTGTATCTGTCTCTTTGGCCCCAAAAGGATAGCCCCATCCGGCGTAACTTTGAATAAAACAACAGCTACGCTAACGGTGGGATCAACAGAAACATTGTCTGCTGCTGTATCACCAGAAACGGCAACTGATAAATCAGTCAAATTTACCTCTAGCGATGAAACAATTGCAACAGTAACGCCAGTGCAAGGAAAGGTTACTGCTATTAAAGTAGGAGCTACGACGGTCACAGCGACAACCGTAAATGGTAAAACTGCTACGTGTGAAGTCACGGTAACCGCAGCAAGCGAAGGATAGCTACTAAACTATCCTTTTTAATTGAAAGGAGGCAGTTATGAGCTATCTTACGCACGATGAATATTTAAAATCAGGATTCAACAAAGTATCAGTTTCGGAGTTTGATGACTTAGAAAAATGTGCTGCACGTCAGCTTAATCGAGTGACAGGCGATTTTTACATGAGACATTCTTTAGCTGATGACACGGTCAAATATCGAGTGGATAAGTTCAAAATCGCAATGGCTGTCCAAATTGAATATTTGAAGTCAGTTGGAGTTACTTCGTTATCAGACTTACTAAATGCTTCCCCTTCAAGTGTCAGCGTTGGTCGTATGCGTATTGAATCTGGAAGCACGAATGCGGCAACAGTTGGCAGAACGATGGTTGCAACAGAGGCTTATAACGAGTTGATCTATACAGGACTTCTTTACAAGGGAGTTGACTATCGATGATTCCTTTAATGCCAAAAGAACTTTGTAACCAGTCAATTACTTTGAGGCTGCTAGATGGTCATGACAAATGGCAAAAACCTGTCTTTTCTGAACCAATCACGATTAATCATATGATCTTTCAACCGCAAACAGTGTACAGCGGTAGTAATAATAATCGGCAAGTGGTAGCCAACGCTATCGCTTTTTTGTTTGCTGGAGTATCTGATCCGATGCCAGTGATTAATAAAAATCATGTTGGGTCAAAGATTGACTTTGAAGGTGAGACTTACACTATCACGACGATCGTAGATAACCGCAATCCATACAGTAACGAAGTCTACTCGTATGAGTTGGAGGTGCTGTAATGCTCCATGTTAAGGTTGAAAAAAACGGTGTAGATCGTAAGTTGTCCGTGATGAATATCAATTCAGCAATGTATTATATGACATCTCAAATGCACATGGATATGAATCTATATGTGCCTAAACGCCAAGGAAATTTAAGGGACAAATCTTTCGTTAACAAAAACCGAATAACTTATGCTGCTCCTTATGCACGAGCTCAATTTAGAGGGTTTGTTAACGGCAGCAGAGTCAGAAACTATACGACTCCAGGTACCAGCCGTCGTTGGGATCTTAGAGCAAAAGCGAATCACATGGATGATTGGCGTAGAGCGTTTATCAAAGGAGGAAACTTGTAATGGATTTATGGGAACGATTATCTGACTCGATAGATTCTATTCAAGGCCTTCCAATGCCATGCTCGATGGGGTTCCTTAATGGGGAAGACACGCTTTGTGTTTATTCGATGCCAGGTAGCCGAACAGTCGAAGAATACTTTGACGGTACGAAAGAACGTGAAATGCTCTATGAGGTCGGATTTAACACGAAAGACCAAGAAAAAGCCAATCAAACTCTTTGGCTCATATCAAATCATTTAGACGAACTCTCAACTCTGAAGTCAGAAGATGAGAGCTTCGTCTTTTTAGGTATCGAAATAAGTGAGACTCCTTTCGTAAGCGAACAGGACGTGCAAGGGAACTCAACTTATTTATTAGGTATCAAAATCACCATTCATCAATTCAAAAATTAGGAGGAAATTTAAATGGCAGAAAATAGTAAAGAATTTTTACTAAACTTTAAAAACAAATTGGAAATCGATACTTCAGGAAGTACAGATTTAGATCAAATCGCATCGGCTAAATTCGCACCATTAGCAGCAGGGATCACAACTATTACTCCGGCTGCAGCGGACACTACAGATGCATCCCCTTACTACGATGGAGAAGGATTCACTGATTCCACTGTAACTGGTAAAAATATCACGTTCCAAGTTGCGGGACACCGTGTATTTGGAGATCCAGCTCAAGATTATGTAGCGTCTAAATTCTTGTCAATCGGGGATGAATTACGCACGTTAGCACAATGGACTGATGCTAAAGGTAATAAAGTTCAAGCGGTCGTTACACTGACTTCTATTGTACCGTTTGGCGGTGCAGCCAATGCTAAACAAACCTTCAGCTTCACAATGGCATTCAATGGGAAGCCAAAATCGGTAGCAGCGGGGAAGTAATTAGCCCTGAAAGCGTAGCGCTTAATAAAACAACGTTATCGCTTGCAATTGGGGCAAACGAAACCTTAACAGCTACCGTTTTACCGGCAGACGCAACAAATAAAAATGTGACATGGTCATCTAGTGATTCAACCATAGCTACGGTTGATACCAAAGGGAAGGTTGTGGCTGTTAAAGCCGGAACTACGGAAATTACAGTTAACACAGTAGATGGTAATAAGAGTGCTAAATGTACTTTAACAGTAAATGAATCATAAAATTAGACAGATTAGAGCAGGTTAAACCCCATTATGGATACCTGCTCTTTTAATTTGGAGGAAAAAATAATGGCTATCAATAATGTAATTGATTTAGATGCAAAATTATCACTAACTAAATCCGTAAAAATTGCAGGTAAAGTATATGAAATCACTATTTCTGATGAGGTTGATCAAGCCTTGATGGATTTAACTAGTGTAGATGTCCCATCGCAATTAGAACACCTGACAGAAAAAGCAGAGAAATTGGAAGATTTAGAAGATAAATCAACTGATAAATATAAAGAGTTTATTCGCCTAGAAGTTGCTAAATTGAAAGATCGTTCAATCGCTGCACTAGATAAAGTGTTGGGAGAAGGAGAAGGAACCCGTGTATATAAGAGTTACGGAAATAGTACAAAGGCATTATTAACTGTCATTGGTTTATTGCAAAAAGAGTTGGGTGAATTGATGATTGAACGTAAAAAAACCGCTGATAACTATTACAAAAACAAACATAAAAAGAAGTGATATAGATGTTTGATTTGGTTGAGGATTTAGAAAATACACTAATCATTGAAGGAGAAGAATATAAATTTGATCTTTCCTTTGATGTGGTGATTAGATTCTATGAATTGCTAGAAGATAAAAATTTAAAATCATTTGAAAAAATTAATAAAGCTTTTGATTTGTTTTATTTTGATGCTAAAGCTCCCATAAGTGATTTTACTTTCGAACAGAAGCAAGCAGCAATCGAAGAAATAAGTAATTATATACAAAAATGTCCATACGGAAATAACAATAATGATCAGGAATCCGGAGATACTGTGCCGGAAAAACTTTATTCTTATTCTCAAGATGCTGGAGCGATTTATTCCTCATTTTTAGCAGATTATGGCATCGATTTATTAAAAGAAAAAGGACAAATGCACTTTATCACGTTCAAAAATCTTTTGTTTGGATTAAGCGAAAATACTCATTTTCAACGAATTTTATCTATTCGTTCTAGAAGTATTAATGGACTAGAAGGCGAGGCACTTACTAGCCTACTAGAATTGCAAGAGTACTATGCCCTTGATTCAGAAAAAACTGTAAATAATCTAGACAATCAGTTAGGAAGTATGTTTGACATGCTAGCCGCCCAAGCAAAAAAGTAGAAAGGAGGTTAGAAAATGGCTGCAGATGCGACGATAAATATTGATGTCATGCTCTCTAACTTACCAAAATTTAAAACAGATGCTAATTTTATTGATGATTTGTTATCCAAATTAGGTGCAAATACTGGAAAACAGATGGATGATCAGTTTGCTATTGAAACAAAGGCAATCCAAGAAAAGGCAATCTCAACTAAGAAAAAAATAGATGATTCACTTGGGAAAACTACCAAAGTAAAACTTACGGCAGATAATACTGATGTCAAAGAAAAATCAGGTGAAGCTAAAGATCAAGTATCGAAAATTCCGGATAAAAAAAGCACAACATTTACAGCAGATACTACTCAAGCTAAAACAGAGACCAGAGAATTAGGCGAAACTGCAGAAAAAACTGAATCAAAATTTGTAAATTTAAAAGATAAACTTACTATTGGAGCAGTAGCAGGTGCGACTTCTCAAGCGGTTCAAGTTATTACAGGAAGCTTTACAGATTTAGTAGGAGAAGGTTTAGCAGCTTCTGATTCAATGGATAAATTCCGCTCTACTATGAAATTGGGTAGTTTTGGCGATGAAGAAATTGATAAAGCAGCAAAAGCAGTAAAAAAATATGCGGATGATACAGTTTATGATCTATCAGATGTTTCGAATACCACAGCACAGTTAGCAGCTAACGGCATTAAAAATTACACTGAATTGACTCAGGCAGCCGGAAACTTAAATGCTCAAGCCGGTGGTAATGCTGAAACGTTCAAATCTGTAGCAATGGTCATGACACAAACGGCAGGAGCGGGAAAATTAACAACAGAAAACTGGAATCAGTTGGCTGATGCTATTCCGGGCGCTTCTGGCGTACTTCAAGAAGCAATGAAGAAAAACGGTGCTTTTACTGGGAACTTCCGTGAAGCAATGGAAAAAGGCGAAATATCTGCTGATGAATTCAATACAGCCATTACTGAATTAGGTATGAATGATGGTGCTATCGAAGCTGCTAAATCCACCTCAACTTTTGAGGGTGCAGTTGGTAATTTACGAGCCAATGTTGTTTCTGGAATTATGGACATTATTGATCATTTAGGAAAAGATAACTTGACTGGCATGGTCAATAAGGCTTCTGATGCAGTGGTAGGTGTATTTCAACACATTGCAGATGTCTTTTTATATTTTCAAAAACATGAGGATACTCTTACGAATATTTCCAATAATGTAAAAAAAATAGTTGGAGCCTTGTTCTCAGGGGCATGGGAAGAAGGTAAAGATTTACTTTTTGATATCGCTGATCTTTTTGGATTGGTTGATGATAAATCTAAAGCATTAAAAGATCCACTAGGCACTATAAATGAAATCATAGGAAAAATAGCAAAACATAAAGATGAAATAAAGCTCTTTGGCGAAGCACTGGTTATAATGTTTGCTGTTAAAAAAGGCTATGAATTCATTAAAATGTTAAAAGAAGCAAAAAAAACATTAAAGGAAATGACTGCTATTGAAACAATTACTGATTTTTTAGGCGGTGGAGGGTTCTCGTTTGGCAAAAAGGCAAGTACTAAAAATATAGGAAATGTAGGTGCTGAAATTGCTGAAACAATCTTACCAAAAGGTGGTAAAGGAGTCGCTACTATTGCTGATGATGCACTAGAGTCTGTTTCTAAACTAGGTGGGTTAGCAAAACTAAGTAAAGGAGTAAGCAAAGTGCTACCTTTTGCTGGGGTACTTGCCAGTGCAACTGAACTGTTGGGTAAAGGATCAGCTTCTTCAAAACTAGGGGCTTTTGGTGGTTCTTTAGGCGGAAGTGCGGCAGGAGCAGCTATTGGAACTGCTATTTTACCAGGAATTGGAACTGCAATTGGTGCAGGATTGGGTGGACTTGGCGGAACTGAATTAGGTAAAAATCTAGGGAAAGATATTGGCAAAGGATTTAAAAGCTATGCACCTAACTTAACGAACTTTTTGGGAGATATAGGACATGATATAACTAAAAAATTTAGTAAAAATGTAGGATCAAATGCAAAAGAGCTTTCAAAAACTTACACCAAAGAGATGGAAAAACTTAATAAAATAGCTGTCAAAACACCAAAAGGCGATAAAGAATTAAAAAAACAGAAAGTCCAAACGACTGAAATATTCAAAGATATGTCAGACTCTATACAAAAATATTATAAAAAGAAAGAAAAATCATCTAAAAGTGATTATGATTATTTCGTTAAAAATGGATTAATGACCCAAAAAGAAGCTGACAAAGCCCTAGCTAAACAAAAGAAAAATGATGATGAACAGAAAAAGAATCATCAAAAAGCTCTCAAGGCTATGCAAGTTTATTCTGGTGAACATTATGCCAATGTGGAAAAAATCGAAAAAGGTGGTACCAAAAAACTCCAAGATATCGCAAAAAAATATGGAAAAGATAGTAAAGAATATAAAAAAGAATTGAACAAAGAGTTAGAAGAAGAGCAGGAAAAATATGCTAAAAACATGAGTAAAGCGCAGTCTAAGCTGAACGAGCAAATTAGCAAAGAAACGAAAATAGCTTCGGGAAAACAGCTAGATATTTTGCAGGATTTGAAAGATCATAAGGGCAAACTCTCTCATGAAGAAATGAAAACTGCTATCTTAAATTCTAAAGAACAACGTGACACGATCATTAAAGATGCCAAAAAAACAGCAAATGATTCAATAAGTGCCGCTGATAAAAAATACAAAGAAACTGTTGAAAAAGCAGACAAAGAACGTTATGAAAATGGGACTATGTCCAAGAAGCAGTATGATGAGGTTGTGAAACAAGCAAAGAAAGAGCGAGATGATGCTGTCACAGCTGCTACTGAGAAAAGGGATAAATCAATAAAGAAAGCCCAAGAAACTCATAAAGAAGTAGTAGATCAAGCAACCCAACAGGCCGGAGAACACAAAGGTGCTGTTGATGGTGAAACAGGTGAAGTTGTAGGCTCTTGGGATGAAATGAAAACAAACATGGGATCCATTGTTGAAGGTGTCGCACACGGTATTGGCCATTTGATACATGCATTGAACAAAGATTGGGGAAACGACCTTATTAAGTTCAAATTTGGTGCTCATGCAAAAGGTTCTAGTGGATTGACCGAAGACGAAATTGCTCTGGTTGGGGAAGAAGGATTCGAGCTTGCTCATCATCCATCTAAAGGTATTTTCCCTGTGGGTGTTAGCGGTCCAGAAATTCGTCCTCTGCAAGCTGGTACTTCAATTTTACCCCATCATATGTCTAAAGAATTCTTGGCAATGACAAAGGGGCTACCCGCACACAAAGACGGTGTCTGGGGTACTATCACGAATATGTTTGATTGGGTTAAAGATAAAGCTAAAGATGTATGGTCTTTCGTTTCAGATGGTGCCGGCAAAGCTTATGATACGATTGCTGATAAACTTGGTGTTTCTGACTTTTTAGACAACCTTGGAGATTCAGCTGAATATAAAGTAGCTGCAGGCGGTATCTCTAGCATAAAAGATAAGATCATCGAATACGCACAAAGTTTCTTTGATAAGTTCAACGAAGAAAATGGCGGTGGTAGTTTCGATGGTGCGATGGATGACAATGTCTATAAATATTTAGTAGATATTGCAAATCAAACAGTAAGTAAATTTGGCATGAGTGGTATCACTTCGGGTTATCGACCAGGAGACCCTTATTACCACGGAAAACACCAAGCGATTGATATTGCCTACCCAGCAAGTATGAATGGTTCAAGCAAATATTTTGATCCTGCAAACTGGGTATTTGAGAATTTTGCTGATAAGGTTGGCTATGTTATTACTCAAGGTAAAGTTCGAGATAGGACAGGTCAATCAGGGCAACCAGCAACTGGTTCATGGGAACCATGGCCAGATAATGATCATTACGACCATTTGCATATCACTGGTAAATTAGGATCAGGAGATATTTTCAAAGCAGGAGGCGGTAGTTCTCCTGCTGGTTCAGGTGCTGAAAGATGGCGAAGCCAAGTAATTGATGCTGCAAAAATGGTCGGATTTCCAACAGATAAAGGGCATATAGACAGAATCATTAGTCAGATACAAACAGAATCAGGCGGAAATGAGAAAGCTGTTCAAGGTGGTTATACAGATATTAATACCATTACTGGAGACTTAGCAAAAGGATTGATGCAAACGATTAGTGCTACTTTCAATGCTTATAAGATGCCAGGTCATGGCAATATTTTTAATGGATATGATAGTATCTTAGCCGGTTTAAGATATATCATGGCTCAATATGGAACAGGTGCTGGCTTCTTTGCGAATATTGGAATGGGGCATGGTTATGCTGATGGTGGAGAAGTGAATGGTCCTGAGTTGGCTTGGATTGGAGAAGACCCAGCTTATCCAAAAGAGTTTATGATAAATCCTGCTAAACCTTCTGCAGATGCTTTAATAATGAAAGCCATTCAGTCCAGAGAACAATTTAGACCTGCTTCAGCAAATAATGTATCAAGCAATTCGAGTGGATTTTTAACAAGCGAAATTTCAGAAAGTTCACTTCAGAAGCTGTCTCAAGCTTTGAATAATCGTCCAGTTGAGGTAATTAGTCATCTAGACGGTAAGAAAGTCAGCAAAAGTGTAGATGAATATACTGGTTCATCATTAGCAAGAAAACTATATATGAGAGGAAAGAATTTCAATGGATGATAAAACATCAGTATTTCTCCAATTTAGTACAGGTAAATTTGACTTACTAGCAAATTACCGAATAAAAATCATTGATATAAAAATTGGGATGCCAGTACCTAAAAATGAATTTTCTTCTTATGCAGGTTCAATAGGAAAAAAGCTGCTGACACACTCATTTGATTCTTTTCCTATTACTTTTGAATTTGATTATTTTGCAGACAATCTAAATGATCTTATTTTGACTGAAACAGAATTGAGAGAACTATTTAATAAAGAAGCTGAATACTACTTTATCTATACGAAAGAACCTGGTAAAAGATTTCCAGTGATCGTTGAGAGTATGACTATAACCAAAAAGGCATATTTTAAAGGAAATTGTGTTGTATCATTTTCCGCCTATAAAGGATATTCTGAATCGATGGCAACGACTTTATCTGATTTCAGTTTGGATGAGGATTGGCAGTTTTCTCAAGGTCTAGTTTCTGAAGATTTTAGTTATACACACAATACTAGTTTCTTTAAGATTTTTAATGCTGGCAGTTTTGAAATTGATCCGAGAGAGTCAGATTTACGTATTACCCTCGAAGGAGAATCAGAAGGAAATGTGACTATTTTCAATAAGACCACAGGCGATCGTTTCATTTATTATCCTTCTCTCTCAACTAATTTAGGGCAGACGTTAGTTTTGGATGGTGTATACCCAAAATTGAATGGTGTAAGTTGTGGTATTGATACAAACCATGGACTAATCACTTTAGCTGAAGGGGTCAATGAAATCGAAATTCAAAATATTACTAGAGTGAAATCTTCTTGGGATTTCCGTTTTTTGTATAAGTAGGTGATACTTTGAAAAACATATTAATACGTAATTATGAAGAAACGAAAGAGGAAATCCTTATTAACTACGATAAGGATTCTTTTTCTGTCTCGTGGCAACAAAATGAAACGTGGGAGTTATCTGTGACTGTACCAGAAACAAAACGGAATCAAATAACCTTTGATTTAATTGACTATGAAAACTATGTTGTTTTTGATGGTCAGCAGTATTCAATCAAGCAGATGAGACCCTATGCTTCTGGTAGCCAAATCTATAAAGATGTAGTAGCAACTCATGTCTATTACACTATTCAAGATGGATGGCAATATGACACCATATCTGGAACAAAATCAATCAATGATCTTCTGACTCATATTTTTAAAGCTGGAAACCGAGGATTTAGTTGGGAAGTTGTAGATCCCAATAATGTATTTTTAAAAAAGGAACAGGAGAACTTTGGAAATGATAATTATTTAAATCTTATTAATGAAATTTTGGAAGATTACGGTGCCGTTGTGATACCAAACAATAAGCACTTAGTATTTTATCCCATTTCAGAATATGGAAATATAACTGAGCAACAAATCCGATATAAATATAATACAGATGAAGTGTCGTTTGATATTGATACTTATGCTTTGAAAACACAAATTAAAGGGTTTGGTAAGAAAAAAGAAGACGACTCGTATTATTTTAATCCAGTTACTTATACCAGTCCCGAATCACAGAAATGGGGAATCAGGATACAAGACTCAATAGAAGACGAACGTTACACTATCCAAAATAATATGATTGAATATCTAAAACAGCAGTTACACGACTATCCAGATGTTTCAGGATCCGTAACACTAAAATGGGCCGTATCTCTTAACAAAGGGGATAAGTTCCTTTTTGTTTATGAACCTTTGAATATAAGTACCTACATTCAAGTTGTGGGAATTACTGATTATCCAGCTATCCCTAATAAAGCGCCAGAGATTGTATTATCAAATACCAAGAAAACAATCACTTCAATACTGGCAAATCTTGCTAAGAAAGGACTGATGTAGATGGGGCTTGTTAAACTAATATCAAATAATATCGCTTTAAAATGGAAAGAAACATTCAATAAAAACGTTGATTATCTGAACAGTCTTGAAAAGAAATTGTCTGATCAAGACAAATCAACGAACAGTCGAATTGATAATCTCGTAATCAACTCGGGCGGTGATTCGCCAAACGAAGTAGTGGATGCACGAGTTAACAATAAAGGGGAAGTTTTTGACACACTGCATGGCAGACTATTAGAACATGAAAACCTGACAGATGAACAAAATAGTGAATTAATTACAAATGCCGCTAGTCAGAAAGCACAAGTAGAGCAATTAAACAAAGCAGTCCAGCAAATCATTGGAGGGTATAACGAACCTATCAGTATCTATGTTTCAAAGGATGGAAACGACCAGACTGGAGATGGATCTCAAGAGAAACCATTTCTCACGATTCAAACTGCTGTTAATTCAGTTCCGCTAATTACTACATCATCTGTCACCATCTGGATTAGCGATGGGGTGTATTTGGAAGATGTATATGTCAATGGTTTAACATTTAGAACATTTGTCATACGTCCTTTAAATGATACCAGCACATTAGACCCTCAAGTGTCTGATTGTCCAGTTAAAGTTAGAAGTATTATGTTCGCAACATGTGCTGGCTATTGTCAAATCGTCGGAATGCAGATCGTTGATGCTGCAAATTCTCCACTTTTTCAAGGAAGACAGTATGGAATTGTCAATGAACAGAGTGGCTATATGGCTATTAGTCAGTGTAAATTTGCGGAGAATACTAAATCATTGGCATATAACGCTGTATACGTAGGTGGGACTTCTAAGATGAATATGTATGGTTCAACAACATTCATTAATCAAGACATAGCTGTGCAAGTTCGTCTGCTATCAGAGTTTAATGTGGGCGACTTGAAGGGTTCAGGCAATAACATTGGGGTGTACGTTGATGCAGCAACTGCTAGATATGCCAAGCTAGCTGCAGGATTTGCGACAACTGAAAATAAAGTTATTGGCAGAGGTTTGATTATCAACAATGGGCAGGTGTTAAGTTAATGGTTTATAAAATGAATGAATCGATCATTGTGATTCAAGCAGAAGCCACTAGTCCAAACAGGACGAATGTTGTTTTTTGGTCGCATGATCGAGGAACAGCTAAGCTTCGAATGAAGTTAGTTCGGAAAAACGGCATCCCTCAAAGCTTACCCGAAGGGACAACTGTTCCGATTCGCTTGATGTTCAAATCTGCAACGGCAGAAGGTGGTTATGGTAAACATGACTATCTAGCTACGGTAGAAGATCCTGTGAATGGGATTGTTTCTATTGTGTTAGAGGATAATATACTGGGATACGTAGGCACCGTAGAAGGTAGCGTATATATTGATTTCCCAAACGACCGCTCGTTAGATACAGCTGGTCGTTTTACTTTTTATATCAAACGCAGTCCAATTGATGATAGTACGCCAGAACTAGAAAATTATTATTTCAATGGTTTCAGTCAGACAATCGATAAAATCGAAAAAATTCTAGCTGATGGAAAGCAAGAGATTGAACAGAAAATTGAGGAATCCGAAACGCAGATTGATGCGAAAGTAAAAGATACAAACGACAAAATCACGAAAGCCAATCAAGATGTCGCAACTATCAATACTAATATTGATAAAGCGAATGATCGTATCGATAAAACCAATCAGCAAATCGGCGATCTCGGCAAGTTGAAAAAGATGTACAGTAACAGCATCGACTTTGGTGACTATGACTATAGTGGGAATCCGAATTTGTTGCCAAATTTAAAAGCGAGTGACTTTAATACGCCTAAAGGTATGACGGCTGAACAGGTAGGTAGTGCTATAAAGTTTACTTTTGACGGTACTCCATCGTTATCTGCTAGTACAGTACACATTACAGCATTAGCACCAAACACATATTATACTTTATCCGCTGACGTTACCATATTAGACTCAACCGGCGCTGATACAGACCAATTGAGATTGTATATCAGAAAAGAAACTAACTCCAGTTTAATTAACCTTGTTTTTCCTGCTGGTATGAAACTAAACAAAAAAACTAAAGTTCAATTGACAGGTAACTCTAGTGCAAACACCGACCCATCTCAGTTTGTATATATGTACATGACATTGCACACAACCACAGACAAGCCGTTCAAAGGAAGTGTATTGGTTGAGAACATAAAGTTAGAAAAAGCTATTTCTGCTGAAAGTAAAGCCACACCATATCAGCCTAACTTACTTGATGCACCGTATTATTTGAGCAAGGTGGCTTTGGGTGAGAATATTGCTGATCCTACAAAAACCTTTCCTATTAAGTCTAGCGGTTCAGTGTTATATCAAGGTAATATGACAGAACCTTTTGTTGTAGGAGAAACTTATACAATTACCGTAAAAGGAACAAAACCATCAACTCAACTCTTTAGAGTTTTCAACCCAGGTATTTCGGGGTATGGTAACTTGTCACCCGTGGAAGGTCTAACAGATGTGTGGTCATTAACTTTTACACCAAATGAAGTAAGTACTGACCCTAAAATACTTCAAATAATTCAAACGCCAAATGCAAGTGTTGGTGCATGTCAAATTGACTGGCTCAAGATTGAAAAAGGTGACACTAGAACCCCGAATATTAGTCAGTTTAAATACTGTGGTGAAGGATTGAAAGACAGTAACAATCCGAACGACTACAGCTGGGACATCACACCTGAATATGCTGAAAAAGGCTTGAATGATACGGTTAGTTTAACCGAACCACAGTCAGTTGAAGGTTTAAAAAACTTTGAGGATGGGTTACAGATTGCAGGTAAAGAAGTTGCGACAGTTGCAGAAAGTACAGGTTGGCTTGCTCTTACACTTGTGGACGGTTTCGAAGTAACTGAGAATAATCCACCTCAATATAAAATCACGTATCAAGCAAATGGTGATAATGAAATTGAGTTTAGAGGTGAGTTCCAACTGACCGGAGGGACAAAATTTACAAAGGATACAAGTTATTATCCATTCGGACGTGCTAATCAAGCTACAAATATACCAAATGAGTTGAAACCTGACCGAACCGCCTTTGGTTACGGCGCAACAAGTACAGGTGTCGGTGGTCGGCTAGCTGTAACCACAACGCCAACTTTTGTATTCATACCTGGCGATTCAGATGGTACTTATTGTTCAATTAGTCCTTTACGGTACACGCAAACAAAAAAATAAAGGAGTGAAATAAATGAAAAACATTTGGAAATATGGACGTACTGGCGGAGAGTACGCAGGAAAAGTATTGGACGACATGCTTGTATCCGTTCCTTACACGGATCAGCCACCGCTTGAAGGAATTCGTTCAGATGGCGAACCGCTAACGATTGCTGATCAGATGTTTGATCCTAAACTGAACCAATGGATTGTGTTAGCGAACGCGTTAGATCACAACGATATAAACAATCTCAAAGCGATGTACGAAGCTCTGGAACATGAGAACGGCGATTTAAAACAGCTCAACGCCAAACTCATGCTAAACAATGTAGCAATTAAACAGGAAAATACTGCATTGAAAGAAAAAGCGGATAGTTTAGCACAAATCAATTCAAAAACGATGCTTGCTTCGTTCCAAAATAGCAAAGACATTTCAGAAATTAAAGAGCAACTAAATCCAGCTTCAAAGGGAGGTGAGTAGTATGTTTAGTTTTAGCGATGTGAAAATGATGTATGATTGGGGCTGTTTTACTGACGATCAAGTTCGACTATTCGTTCCACTATGCATTACAGACGAAGAAGCAGATAAAATCATTAGCAAAGAAGAGAGCGCATCTTAATTGATGTGCTTTTTATTTTGATTCAAGGAGTTGTCACATGATCAATTTAGGGGAATGGGGAATGATAGCAGGATCAATAACCGCTATCGTTTCTTTGATTTTATTAGTAATTAGACCGATTGCTGCATCTTTCTCGAAAATTACTGAGACTCTTTCAAAAGTAAGCCGAAATTTAGATTTATTGACTAAAGATTTAGAAGCAAGCAAATCTGATCGCATTACTATTCATGAAGAACTAAAGAAACACGATGAAAGATTAGATACACATGCAGAAAAATTGGTAGAACACACACAACAAATTAAAACTTTATTTAGAGAAAGATCTAGGTAAAAAAGAAAGGAGTTAAGAAGAAATGATTTTACCCGATAAGTATTATCAAATCATCAAATGGACGGTTTTAACAGTTTTACCAGCTGCATCTGCTTTAGTAGCCATGTTAGGGAAAGCGTATGGATGGAATGGAACAGATATGACAGTGCTGACTATCAATGCAGTAGCAACATTTTTAGGTGTTATCACTGGTGTGTCGGCTTATAATTTGAAAAAATAGGAGGAAGAATATGAAAAAGAAAATTACTATTACTGCGATGAGCCTATTAACGGCTCTTTTTTTATTGCCAATTAATGGGTTTGCTGCAAAAAATGATCAGGGTGTGGATTGGTCGATTTATCAAGGGGAGAACGGAAGATTTGGGTACGCTCATGATAAATTTGCTATTGCACAAATTGGTGGTTATAACGGAGCTGGTTTATATGACCAATGGACCTACTCCACGCAAGTTGCTTCTGCAATTGCGCAAGGCAAACGAGCGCATACCTATATTTGGTGGGATGTGTGGGGTTCCCCAGCAATTGCTAAACAAACGATGGATTATTTCTTGCCAAAGATTCAAACGCCTAAAGGTTCAATTGTAGCGATTGATTTCGAGGGTGGGGCATCTTCCAATAAGCAAGCTAATACGGATGCCATTCTTTATGGTATGCGGCGAATTAAAGCAGCAGGCTATACTCCAATGCTTTATTCAGGAAAGCCGTTTTTATTAGCTAATGCTTATTATCAGCAAGTAATCAAAGAGTTTCCAGATTCGCTATGGATCTCTGCTTATCCTGATTATAATGTAACGCCAACTCCTAACTGGAATATTTTTCCATCGCTGGACGGTATCGGTATCTATCAATTTACCTCAACTTATATTGCTGGTGGATTAGATGGTAATATCGATTTAACTGGTATTACAGACAATGGTTATACAGGTTCAGACAAACCAGCAACAGACACTCCAGCAACGGATGCAGGGGAAGAAGCTAATGATACGCCAAAATCAGAAATTAAAGTGGGCGACACTGTGAAAGTGAATTTCTCAGCGAAAAACTGGGCAACTGGAGAAGCGATCCCACAATGGGTAAAAGGAGAAAGCTACAAGGTTCAACAGGTAAATGGCAATAAAGTTTTACTTGCAAATATTTTATCTTGGATTGATAAATCAAATGTAGAAATCTTGCCAGATTCTACAACTGTTCCGGATAAACCATCAGCTGCTATCCAAACTCATGTCGTTCAATATGGAGAAACACTATCTTCGATTGCTGCAAAATACGGAACAACGTATCAAGCACTTGCTTCGTTAAATGGACTAAGCAATCCGAATATGATCTATGCTGGACAAGTTCTAAAAGTGAGCGGAATAGCAAATGTTACTAGAACATACATTGTTCGATCAGGCGATAATTTATCATCAATCGCATCTAAGTTAGGCACAACGTATCAAGCGCTGGCACAGCGCAATGGATTATCAAATCCTAACTTGATTTATCCAGGTCAAGTACTATCATATTAAAAAAAGCCCCTCGATGAGGGGCGGTACATAGTTAATTCAATATTTTGTCTAAAAAATATGGTATAACTTTTCTAGTAGCTTTTATTTTTGTTTTATTTATATTGTTGTATCTTCCGTTATAGATCAATGGTACATCTGTTTCGCCATATTCTGTTGAAATATGAAGTTGATAATTAGGAACCCCTTCACTTTCTGTATAGGCAATTTTTAGTGCATCACCAGGCTCAATAGTTTTAGAGTAACCCATAGATTTATATATAAGTTCACTATCGTTTTTCATATCTTTAAATTTCATGATGCCAACTTTCATGGGCACGTTTGCAGGGGAAACTAGAACAATTTTTGTGGGACTTTCATCTAATGCTATTTCATCATAAATATTCTGAGGTAAATATTTTCCTTGCGTATCTATAGAGTAGAATTCTAGAGACACATCTTCATAGTATGTTTTATTTTTTAAAAAACCAAATATTACAAAAACGATAGCTACAATAGTTAAGATTAATTCTAAGATATCTTTGGGTGTGTATTCTTTACCTAAATACCAATG
>NZ_JBBOYG010000002.1:0-239447 GCF_038008005.1 Enterococcus sp. FSL R5-0957 | reverse complement strand
TGTAGATCCTCTACTTTCACGTTGTTTTATTTATGTAAAATTACCTACTCTTTTCGAAAATAGCAAAGATAAATAAAAAATGCAAACGCATTAAAACTGTTTTTTAATTAAATACTACCTAAAATAAGAAATAAAATGAATTATGTACTACCTTTAAAGTCATTAAGAACTACTTTAAATAAATATTATTTATAATTAAATACTACCAGAAGAACGTATGAATAAAATTTAGTTTTAAAATTAAAGATAATTAAGTACTACCAGTGTCAAAACAAAAAATAAATTAAGAACTACCTTATGCATATAAAACATACTACCATTACTAGTAATATATACTACCTTATTTCAGTAGTATATATTATATTATTCTTATAAGACAAGGCTTTAGGCTAGAAAACAATAGATTATATACTACTAAAAAATACAATAAGTACTACCAATGTCAGATATATATAATAATTAAGTACTACCATTAAAATTAACTTATTTAATAAGATACTACTGTGTTAATCTGAAAAAAATTACTTTAAAGTAGTTACATACTACCTGTTAAATTAGATACTACCATTAATACTTAAATCAGATACTACCTATATTTATATTAAGTACTACCGTTCTAGGAATAAGATAATAAAAAAATACTACCAAATTGCAATTAAATACTACTTAAAATGTAAAAAATAAGAACTACCCAAATTAGGTAGTTCTTAATAAGAGAATATCAGATAAATTTGTACAAGTCATAAAAAAATTAATCTTAAATTTTTAAATATATATACTTGTTAATTATAAACTACTTTATTTAGGTAGTACATAATTAACAGATAAAACTACATGCTTGTAGTTTGTCTAGCTAATGAGTTGCATATGATTTATATAAAGGTGTGCAGCATAACTTAGTTGAAGTTAAGAGAATAGAATAAATATTTTTTGTTTTGCTAATAATTAAACACTACCTAAATATGGTAGTGTTTAATTATATAATATTCATTTTGTTACAAATAATCGTATTATAAAAGCATAACAATTGGGATAACTATTTTTTAGATTATTTAAGTACTACTTAAATTAGGTAGTACTTAAATTTTGGTTTAAGGTAGTAGGTAATTAAGAAATGATATATATCTTCTTTTATAATAGAAGGGGAGAGGCCTAGTTAAAAGCAGCGACAATTAATAACAATGTATTTAATGCTTCACAAAATCCATTTGGTGGACAATGCATTGTTATTAGCGATGATCTACCGTTCTAAGTAGTTTTTTCTATTGGTTGCATTCGTGACTAATTATGGTATAATTATGAGTAACAAAGAGGTATTTCATTATATCACCAAACCCCATCAGCGTGCAGGCTGATGGGGTTTTTTTTTACGTTTCTATATTATAGAATTAACGGGTAGGCTTACTGTCTTTTTTGGCAATTTTGCAATCAAGCCATTTGCAGAGGTAACTGCACACTACATCTGCAAGTGGCTTGATTGCAAAAACAAAATCAAAAAGGTATTTCATTATATCTCCTCCTCCCCTTGCCAGATTAGGCCCGGGTAGCAGACAGCAAAACTATTATAACATAACTGAAATACCTAAATGACATATACAGATATGATAATTTATGTATTGATTTTTCTAACAAAAGCACATATTTTAATATATACTACCTATTTTAGGTAGTATATATTTTTAGATACAATATCGATCAGTTTTGAGGAAATGAAATTCTAGATATTTTTTGCTACATAGAGTTACTTTCAATATTTTTTAACGTAATTAGGCAGAAGTCACTCATCCTCTATAGGTTTGTGATGAAATTGCTATTGATCCATTTAAGTAAGAGCAAAAAACTGGAGGTTTATCAGGTAATTGGTCTAATGGATTTAAGTATGCGGTCACCGTGTATAGAGTTGCTTATGAGATTCAAGAAAATAAAGTTATTCCAGTATTGCTATATGGAACACATAACAATTTTTATGAATTAGCCGAGAACACTCGCAACTTTATTCGTGTAGATGAATCGGCTTCGGTTGAGTTATAACTTTAGCTATATCAATCAACTGACCGACATATGTTAAATCTATATATAATAAAAATACCTACTTAAATGGATGTTAACGGAAGTGTATGGTGAGTAGTTCACTCGTATTTTGATATCGTTTGTATATGTTTTCAGCGTTCTAAGTGGCTTATTTTGTCCAATAATAATATGGAGTGGAATCCCTTAAGAAACACCGTTGGCAATTGTTGTTATAACATGTTATAATTTATTCATCAAAAACTAAAAGGAGTGTGATAACATGGGAAAAGAACTAAAGGTTAGAAAGATCGGCAATAGCGTGGGAGTGATCCTTCCAAGCTCTCTTGGATTAAAAAGCGGAGACACTATCCAAGCCAAACAAGAAGGCAACTTATTCATATTAGATACTACTCAAATAGCAAAAGAACACGATCGCAAATTGATTGAAGAAAGTTTCCAAGACTTTGAGAAAGGTTTAACAGTTTCAGAAATTGAAATGGTAAAAGCTTTCGGAAAATACGGCTGGAGTGAATAGATGAAAGAGTACACGCTAGTTTATTCTAAAAGTTTCCAGACCAGCCTTGAAACGATAATAGAAGAATGGGAAAATGAGCTTGCTCTTTCTCCAGCCAGCATAAAAAGATTTGTAGGTGCGATCCAGAAGGCTTTAGAACTAACCAAAAATTTTCCAACTATGCATGAGGAAGTTTCCGAAATCTATGGAATGGATATCCCAACATATCGGATCGTGATCGGCAAAAGCTATGCCTTATTTTATCGGATCGACCATGAAAAAAAAGAGATACTTGTAGGACGTATTTTCCAATCTAAACAAATGAAACTAGGCTTTTAACAATAATTAGGCAAAAGTCGCTCATCCTCTACAGGTGGGTGATTAATGCCGCTCGATATGGTTGTTAACCGTCGGTTACTCGAAGATTGATATATAAGACTTAGTACCTTTTTATTTTGCTCCATGTTATGGCCGAAGGTCTAAAGATACAATCATTAGTCTAGAGAAAAATTAAGAACCGTAGGAACTACGGGGATCGCTTGGTGAATAAGAGACACTGCTATTAGTGAAAAAATAAGATATCAAGTACGCTCTATTCCCAAAAATTTCGTGACTTTACTCATGAGAGGTTCAAGTAGTATATTTTTAATCAAATTTGACGTAACTTTTAATAAATACTACCTAAATAAGGTAGTATTTATTTTTGTGTTCGCCGATTGTAAAATTAAGCTAGACAACTAAAAAAGCCATTTGTGCTACACTCAAAATAGTTCTGACCAAAGAATTATAAGGAGTGAGTACAAATGACCTATACCCATCTTACAACGGATGAACTTGTAATGATAGAGTCTTATTTCAAAATAAATCAATCTGTTGCGAAAACTGCGCATTGCTTGAATCGTTCAAGACAAACGATCCATAAAGTATACCTATTCTTCAAGCAAGGAAAATCAGCCTTAGAATACTATCAACAGTATAAGAAAAACAAATCAAACTGTGGTAGACGCCCGCTTGTTTTACCCGAGGAACAATCAGAATATATTCAAAGAAAGGTTGTTCAAGGATGGACACCCGATGTGATTGTTGGTCGTGCAGCGTTTCCTATTCGTTGTTCTGCTCGTACCATTTATCGTATGTTCAAAAAGGGGCTATTTAATCCTTCTGACTTACCGATGAAAGGCAAGCGTAAACCGAATGGACATCAAGAAAGGCGTGGAAAACAAGCTTTCCGCCGCTCTATTCATGAACGTGAAAAAGATTATAGCCAATTCTCAAATGAGTTTGGTCACCTTGAAGGTGACACTATCGTAGGTCTGAAACATAAAAGTGCTGTAATTACCTTAGTTGAACGATTATCAAAAGTTATCATTACATTGAAACCGTGTGGTAGACAAGCGATTGATATTGAAAAAAAATTAAATCATTGGTTTGAATCTGTACCGAAAAATCTATTCAAATCCATCACTTTTGATTGTGGAAAGGAATTTTCAAATTGGAAACAAATCAGTAATGCCAATGATATTGCCATTTATTTCGCTGATCCAGGAACACCGTCTCAAAGAGGCCTAAACGAGAATTCTAACGGATTGTTACGTAGAGATGGTTTATTGAAATCTATGGATTTCAATTCAGTAGATGAATCTTTTATTCAATCTGTCACATCTAAACGAAATAATATTCCTAGAAAATCACTGGATTATCGAACACCTTTGGAAGTATTTTTGAGTTACGTAAGTATTGATGATTTGTCTAACTTAATTTGACAATTAAGAGTTTTAAAAGAGGAAGTCCAAGGTTCTGTTGCAAAGTTTTAAATCTACTATCAAATAAGGTAGAATAATAGAAAAAGATAGCAGGAGGAATGACGATGAATCATTTTAAAGGAAAGCAATTTCAGCAGGATGTGATTATTGTAGCCGTGGGCTACTATCTTCGTTATAACCTTAGCTATCGTGAAGTTCAAGAAATCTTATATGATCGTGGCATTAACGTTTCTCATACGACGATTTATCGTTGGGTGCAAGAATATGGCAAACTACTCTATCAAATTTGGAAAAAGAAAAATAAAAAATCCTTTTATTCATGGAAAATGGATGAAACGTACATCAAAATTAAAGGAAAATGGCATTATTTGTATCGAGCCATCGGTGCAGATGGTTTAACCTTGGATATTTGGTTACGTAAAAAACGGGACACACAAGCAGCCTATGCTTTTCTTAAGCGGTTAGTGAAGCAGTTTGATGAACCGAAGGTTGTAGTCACAGATAAAGCCCCCTCTATTACAAGTGCCTTTAAGAAACTAAAAGAATACGGCTTTTATCAAGGGACAGAACATCGTACCATTAAATACCTGAATAATTTGATTGAACAAGACCATCGTCCAGTAAAGAGACGCAATAAATTCTATCGAAGTTTACGCACTGCCTCTACCACGATTAAAGGCATGGAAGCCATTCGAGGATTATATAAGAAAACCCGAAAAGAAGGCACTCTCTTCGGGTTTTCGGTCTGTACTGAAATCAAGGTATTATTGGGAATCCCAGCTTAAATCATAGATACCGTAAGGGATTTTATTCTTTATTTAAAACTTTGCAACAGAACCAATAAGATCATCGAAAGGACAAAGTTTTTGCGCAAGTTCTTTTGCAATCAATTCATACTGTACGCTGAAATTATCAACTGTAATCATTCTACTTTGAAGTTAACGGACAAAATATTTTTCTATACTTGGCAAAGTCAATTGTTTTGCAGCGGAAATGGTTTGATCAAAAAAAGATTGATCCTCAGGCTTTTTGCTTTTTAAATGGGAAAGACACACCATTATATCTTGTTTTGTATACTTTTGTTGATAGTTATTTATTTGTTGCTGGCGATAGGAAAATATAGAATGGAGTAATTCCTGTTTTAAACTATTCTTTTCTTCTGGTTTCATACTAGCTGCCTCTTTTCGAATAACTTTTTATACAGTATGAAGTAAAAATTCCAACAATGGACAACAGTTTTTTTCGCTGTAATTAATTTTTATTTTTGAAAAAAGTATACTTAGTAAAATCGATAGCACAAAAATCAGAAAGTCAGCATTAGACTAGCTAAAAGAAAAAATTTTTTTCTTGATTGACAAATCAAATGAACTCTGCTATTTTATTACCAATCATTAAAACGCGATGAAAAAGAAAGTAGAGTAACCATGTACGCTAAAGAGAATTCCTGCTTGGTGAGAGGGGATGCGCATCAATTACTTGAAAATGGCTTTTGAGCGGATTTCCCGACTTTATGAAGGAAGTACGGTTGTCCCCGTTAACAAGGCACAGTCTCCAAGATGCAAACTTTTTGGGTACTGATCGAGATGAAATCTGTGAGGATTTTATGATTAAAGGTGGTAACGCATGTCCAATGCCCTTAGCAAATTTTTTGCTAGGGGCATTTTTTGTATTTGCTTTTAAGCAAGGATGACTATCTCATAAAGAGACTCATCGGACATAAAGAATTGGAAGGTGGACGAATTATGGCAGGATTTTTAGTAGTACAAACCGATTTTGGGTTGCAAGATGGCGCGGTAAATGCAATGTATGGAGTGGCTTATCAAGTTGAGCCCAACTTGATCATCAATAATCTCACTCACGAGATTGAACCATACAATATTCATGATGCAAGTTACCGTCTATTGCAAGCAGCAAGTTATTGGCCAGCGGGCACGGTATTTGTTTCGGTTGTTGATCCTGGGGTTGGTTCAACGCGTCGAAGTGTCGTGGCAGAATTAAAAGATGGGCAATATGTCATCACGCCAGACAATGGGACATTGACATATTTGGCACAATACGTAGGAATCAAAGAAGTCCGTCAAATTGATGAAGAAACACAGCGTTTGCCAGGTTCATCAGAAAGTCATACATTCCATGGACGCGATGTCTATGTATACAATGGGGCTCGACTAGCTAGTGAAAATGTACGATTTGACGAACTAGGTTCAGTCATTCCAACGAGCGAGTTAGTAACATTCCCATTGATCGCTCCTGTCCAAAATGAACATACAACGACAGGTACGATCGATATAACCGATATTCGTTTCGGCTCACTTTGGACGAACATTCCGGTGGATTTTTTCAAAAATTGGCAAATTGAATATGGACAAAGCTTACTAGTAAAAATATACTATCAAGGTGTAGTCCGTTACCAAGATAAGGTTGTCTTTGGACGTTCGTTTGCTCAAGTAGCGCCAAAAAAAGCGGTATTATACATCAATTCATTATTGAACGTTGGTTTAGGGATCAATCTGGATTCATTTTCAGCTGTATATAAGATCGGAACAGGCAATGACTGGACGATCGAACTGACAAAGAACTAAGAAAAGAACTAAGAAAAGAACTAAGAAAAGAAGCACTTATTACGTATTAATTAAAAAGGGGTAAAAAAGTATGAGTAAAAAATTCACGGTAAAACACATTGTAGCAATTGGTATCGGCGCAGCGGTCTTCTTCATTTTGAAACGTTTCGTAACTATTCCAACAGGGATTCCTAATACGGATATCGCAACGGCGTATCCTTTCTTGGCATTGTTAGGCGTTGTTTATGGCCCTATCGTTGCAGGGTTAGCAGGCTTTATCGGTCATGCACTTGGTGACTTGACGACCTATGGGGCATGGTGGTCATGGATCATTGCTTCAGGTATTTTAGGTGTCTTCTTTGGTTTGTTAGCTAAACGTATCCCAATCGAACAAGGAACTTTTGGGAAAAAAGAAATCGGGACATTTCTTGTTGGTGAAACGATCGCCAATTTGATTACATGGGTAGTGATTGCACCAATCGGAGATATCTTGATCTATGCGGAGGCACCAAGCAAAGTCTTTACACAAGGTATCGTTGCAGGGATTACAAATGCGATTGTAACAGGTGTCATCGGTGTTATTTTGCTAAAAGCCTATGCACAGACGAAAACGAAAAAAGGTAGCTTAAATAAAGAAGATTAGAACGTGAGGATATAAAATGATCGAGTTTCATGATTTTACATTTCAATATGATAGCCAAGCCGAACCCACGCTGAAAAATATCAATTTGTCCATCAAACAAGGAGAAAAGATTTTGATCATGGGACCTAGTGGCTCAGGAAAATCTACCTTAGGGAAATGTTTGAATGGTATCATCCCGCAAAATGAAAAAGGTAGTTATACTGGGAGTTTGAACATCAACGGGAAGTTGTTTGGTGAATCCACCATCTATGACCTTTCGTTAGATGTGGGGACAGTATTGCAAGATACGGATAGCCAATTTGTTGGCTTGACAGTGGCTGAAGATATTGCATTTTCATTGGAAAACGAGATGATTGAGCAAACGGAGATGCGCAAGGCGGTAAATTATTGGTCTGAAAAAACCAATCTATCGGAACAATTAGAAAAACGCCCACAAGATCTCTCTGGTGGTCAGAAGCAACGTGTAACGATGGCTGGCGTCTTGATCGATGAAACGCCGATCCTTTTGTTTGATGAACCTTTAGCCAATCTCGATCCACAAACGGGGTACGAAGCGATTCAAATGATCGACCAGTTGTATCAGTCGCAAAAATTTACAACAATCATTATCGAACACCGTTTGGAAGAAGTTTTAGCAGCACCAATCGATCGTGTTATTCTAATGAACGAAGGAACGATCATCGCAGATAGCACGCCAACAGAATTACTAAAAAGTGACCTTTTGACAATGTATGGTATACGCGAACCGTTGTATATCTCTGCTTTGAAACGTGCGGGTATTTCTTTGGAAGAGTTTTCTGATCTAACACAGGTCGATCAACTAGTTTCCCCAGAAATAGCAACGGCATTAGCCAAGGATCAGGGAGAATTCAAAGCAATTCCGTTAAAAGAAACGCCATTACTGACACTGAAAAATATTTCCTTTGGCTTTGGGGATGAGCAAGTCATCAAAAAAATTGACTTGACACTCTATCAAGGAGAAATGGTCAGTCTTGTTGGGCATAATGGGGCAGGAAAGTCTACGCTGTCGAACCTGATCACAGGTTTTTATCCTCTTCAAACAGGTGAACTATTGTGGAAAGGGCAATCCATTGCAAATGAAAGTATCAAGGAACGAGCCGATAAAATAGGTTACGTGTTGCAAAATAGTAATCAAATGCTATCGAAGAATATGATTTTTGAAGAGGTCGCATTAGGGTTGGAGAACCAGGGTGTCGAACCTGAGGAGATCCAGGAAAAAGTTTTTGACACATTGAAGGTCTGTGGACTCTACGAATTTCGTAATTGGCCAATCTCTGCATTGAGCCATGGGCAAAAACGCCGAGTAGCAATTGCAGCTATTTTAGTACTCGAGCCTGAATTGCTGATCCTTGATGAACCTACAGCGGGGCAAGATTATTACCATTATAATGAAATGATGACCTTTTTACGCACGTTGAACCAGCAAGGGATTACCATCTTGATGATCACCCATGATATGCACCTGATGTTGGAACACATCCGACGGACGTTGGTATTGAAACAAGGACAGATCATCGCGGATGAGACCCCTGCCAATGTCTTATCTTCGGCAGAATTAGTTGCCTCAGCAAGTCTGCGTGAAACGAGTCTCTATCGTTTGGCACAAAACAATCATTTAGCAGATGCCACCGATTTTGTGTCGGCATTCATCCAGCATGAGGAGGTGCCTACTGATGGCAGACAATAATTTGATCGGTTATTTGCCGAAAAAAACGGTGATCCATCAACTTAGCGGCTTCACTAAATTGTTGTGCTTTTTAATGATTTCAGTAGTTGGGATGATTTCTTATGACACACGTTTTTTGCTAGTGCTTGCGCTTTTCTCTATTATTCTTTTTCGAACAGCAAAAATTACGTATCGTGAGATTTCCTTTGTATTGAAATTCATCGCATTCTTTTCGATTTTGAATTTATTGACGGTTTATCTATTTGCACCAGAATATGGCGTGACGATCTATGGGACAAGACATGTGATTTTTGAAGGAATCGGCCGATATACACTCACACAAGAACAACTTTTTTATGAGTTCAATCTGCTGATCAAATATTTCGTCACGATCCCACCAGGGTTGATCTTTATTTTGACGACGAACCCTAGTGAATTGGCATCAAGTATTCATCGAGTAGGTGGATCATATAAGATCGCTTATGCTTTTTCTTTAGCATTGCGTTATATCCCAGATATTCAAGAAGATTTTCGAACGATTTCAAAAGCACAGCAAGCTCGAGGAAATGAGCTATCCAAGAAAGCCTCGTTGATGAAACGAGTACGTGGCAATTTAACGATTGCGATTCCTTTGATTTTTTCCAGTTTAGAACGGATCGAAACGATTTCTTCGGCGATGGAGCTTCGTCGTTTCGGTAAGAAAAAAAGCCGCACTTGGTTGTTAGCTAAACCCTTGAAACGCAATGATTATTTGGCATTATTACTGGTAATCTTATTGTGTGCTGCAGGAATATCTTTATTGTTCATCAATGGCGGACGCTTTTATAACCCGTTTCGCTAGAGTTTTGGATATATATCAAGACAAAAAATTGGAAGACTGGAAATCTTTTTTACGATTTTCAGTCTTCCAGTTTTTGTTTGTTAGTGAAATCCTCATTGACTTACTCATTATCGAAAAAATTGATTTTTCGGTGGATTTTCTGTCAAAAACAAGGACGGATCATTGTTAGATTGGTTCAATGATTTTCAATAGTTAGAATAAAACAGCAGAAGCTAATGCTTGTTGAATAGCTACAATATTTTTGTCCTTGCGGAATTGTAGACTCTCGGCTGGAAGTTCAGCGCTAGAAATCCAAATTTTCAACTCTGCATCCAAATCAAAATGACCACTTGTTTCTACAGAAAAACGTGAGATTGATTTATAAGGAATCGACTTATATTCTACTTTTTTACCAGTGACACCTTGTTTGTCAACGATAATCAATCGTTTGTCTGTAAAAACAATTAAGTCTCTTACTAATTTAAAAGCTAAATCCACGTTTTCATTAGGTACTAAGACCCCTTGTAGTTCTTTTTATACAGATTTATTATCATGTTGTGCAGCATTTCCCATTAGTCCATCGAATAATCCCATTTCTTGATTCCTCATTTCTGATATAATAGATTTGTCATTTTTAAAAGATAGTGAGTGTGGGACAAAGTAAGAAACACTTCTGTCCCAGCCTCGGGTTAATTTTTATCAAAGAAAGCGACAAGGCTTTCTAGCAGAACCTATTCATTTGTCTTCAAATAATTCAGTTTATATTCGTAAGTTTGACCAGATATCTTCCTAAAAGTCCTTTTTTAGTTTTTTACTAAAGAGTATACTTGGTCTTCATGATCATGTATTCACAAATGCATAGGAATAGCAAATCGATATCTATGTTTAACTATATATTTATGATGACTTAAAAACTGATGTGTGTCAATGAGTTAGTCAATTTTTAGTTTACAAATAGAACCGTCGAAAAATAGTTTAGGAATTCATTAGGAGAAAACGAAATAAATACAAAAATCCGTATTACTTTAGTTGTTACTGAAACTGCTGACTAGTACTTGTTACATGAATTTCTGAGCAAATTGGATTTATTAAAGAATACAATTATGATGATATTTATAATAATATTATCAAATGAATAGTGGTAATGTAGCGAGAAAATCGACAACTAAAATAGCAGATAAGCCAAACAAGAAAAACATTTAGATTTATAAATTTAATTATTGGAAGGTTGATGAGTAATGATCACGATTATGGATTATCCAGAATATAAAAAGAAGTATCCAAAAAATTCTATGTCAGAGTGGTTTGCGTATCAGGCTCCGGGTTCTGTTGCAAAGTTTTAAATCTACTATCAAATAAGGTAGAATAATAGAAAAAGATAGCAGGAGGAATGACGATGAATCATTTTAAAGGAAAGCAATTTCAGCAGGATGTGATTATTGTAGCCGTGGGCTACTATCTTCGTTATAACCTTAGCTATCGTGAAGTTCAAGAAATCTTATATGATCGTGGCATTAACGTTTCTCATACGACGATTTATCGTTGGGTGCAAGAATATGGCAAACTACTCTATCAAATTTGGAAAAAGAAAAATAAAAAATCCTTTTATTCATGGAAAATGGATGAAACGTACATCAAAATTAAAGGAAAATGGCATTATTTGTATCGAGCCATCGGTGCAGATGGTTTAACCTTGGATATTTGGTTACGTAAAAAACGGGACACACAAGCAGCCTATGCTTTTCTTAAGCGGTTAGTGAAGCAGTTTGATGAACCGAAGGTTGTAGTCACAGATAAAGCCCCCTCTATTACAAGTGCCTTTAAGAAACTAAAAGAATACGGCTTTTATCAAGGGACAGAACATCGTACCATTAAATACCTGAATAATTTGATTGAACAAGACCATCGTCCAGTAAAGAGACGCAATAAATTCTATCGAAGTTTACGCACTGCCTCTACCACGATTAAAGGCATGGAAGCCATTCGAGGATTATATAAGAAAACCCGAAAAGAAGGCACTCTCTTCGGGTTTTCGGTCTGTACTGAAATCAAGGTATTATTGGGAATCCCAGCTTAAATCATAGATACCGTAAGGGATTTTATTCTTTATTTAAAACTTTGCAACAGAACCATTCGAGTTACCTCACAACGTTCAGGACAACCTGGGGTAAATGCAAAAGAATACTCTACCTTTGAAATAAGTGTTCCCAGTTATGAAGAACAACGAAAAATCGGCTCATTCTTCAAACAATTAGATGATACTATCACTCTTCATCAACGTAAGTTAGATTTATTGAAAGAACAGAAAAAAGGCTTTTTACAAAAGATGTTTGTTTAGGGTCTATAAATCTAAATAACAATTTTGTACTAAATACTTTTTAAATAGTCTTTCAAAGCGGCATTGTTATCGCTTTGAAAGACTATTTTTGTCAAATTCGGAGTCAAATTAAATCGGTCAACATATAAAAAATAATGTCTTTTGTTGACATTTATTATAAATAATGTTAAATTAAAATAAATATTATTTAATTAAGGAGGGGAGAAATATGAACTGGTTTTTAACACTAGATCAAGCGGACCAAGAATTTGTTAAACAGTTAGTACATGCTTCGGGCTCTCTAAAGCAATTGGCAAAGGTATATCAAGTAAGTTATCCGACCGTCAGAATGCGCTTGAATAAAATTATTCAAAAAATTGATTTAATTGAACAGGATAATACAAGTACCTTTGAAGCCAAAATTATGCAATTGGTAATTGACGAAAAAATATCGTTAGACTTAGCAAAACAAATTATTGAAGATTTTAAGGAGGAAAAAAATGAGTGAGTTTAAAGGGCTTTTAATGGGTATGTTGATTGTAGCTATACTTTACGTTTTAGATAGATATTTGCCAAAATGGTTTGGAGCGATTCCTGGAATTGCTTTTCTGTTATTAATGGTTTATATCATCTTTACTAAGGATCAGTCTTTACTAGCCAAACTAATGGTATTGATTGTGGGAGAGGCACTTTTAAATGGTATCTGGTTAGAGGCACTGAGGGATAGGAAGAAGAAAGCCAGCAAAGAAATCGAAAAAATGAAAGCTAAGGATATATCACGAAAAAAATAACACTTTTTAGGGCTTACAATCTTCAAATAACTCCTATAACAAGAGCAGCACCGAATCATTACTTACTCTTGTTGCGTTTCATATTTTAAAACTACACTATTGTTAGCTGTTGTCATATTGATTGGAATTTTTGTTAGAACATACTTTTTGGGGTAGGTAGTTGCTCATGAAGACTATTATCTTGGCTTGAGGTGATGGCATTTTTTATACACTTTAGCAGCTTTGCTCCTACCAATGGGGTCTATAATTAGATAATAACCCCTATACAACGCTATTAAAATAACACCCGTTATCTATTGGACAGGTAATAGGGGTTATTTTTATGTTTTTTGATATAATAGAACCAAAGATGGAGGGATTATTTGGGATGGTAGGCATGCTTTTACTAGCAATCATGTTCATTTTTATCCCTGTTTGTTTTCTTATCGTAAATTGGGAGCGATTAAAAAGTTGTTTTCAAAAAAATAACAGATGAAACCCTTGCTACAAGCGGAAGAGTAGACAGACAATCAACCACAAGAGGAAGTCGAAGCTTTGCAGGAACAGCTAAAGGAACAAGCAATAACAAAACCCAAAGAAGAACAAAAAAATGGCGGAAATTTTGGAAGTGAGGATAAAATCATGCCAAAGATAAGATTATCGAGGACGTCAAAAGGTGCTAACAAATTAAGAGCATACAGAGTCTTAATAGACGATAAATATGTTGGGGTAATACACAGAAATCAAACCAAAGAATTTGATGTTGACTTTGGAGAACATACAATTCAATGTACAATTGACTGGGAAAGAAGTAATCATATAACCGTTGATATTCAAGATGACTTGGAAGAACTAGAAGTAATCGCTAAAGGTGTGTTTGAGTCTGCCATACGTGCTATCTTTCCATTTGACGGAAGAGATAAATACTTAACTCTATCAAAAAAATCAAAGTAACCACGACCGCAAGGGATTTTTCCTAAAGGCAGAACGTCCGATTTTTTCAATTGAGGTGTACAAGCGGAGCGACAAAAGCGAATAGGGAGACTTTATGCTATAATGAGTTTAAAGAAAACTGACACGCAGAGCATGCGGTTAAATTGTTCCATAGAGAAGTCTAATTTCTTGATGAGTGGTTGACGCATCTATGCCACATAAAAAAACGAAGCGGTGCAAGCAGAGTGGGGACTACGGCTTAACCACGAAATACCAATCTGTGCCGATTGATGATTTGATTTAAGTTTTAAAATAAAAAAGTTGCTGACAATGGTTCTGTTGCAAAGTTTTAAATAAAGAATAAAATCCCTTACGGTATCTATGATTTAAGCTGGGATTCCCAATAATACCTTGATTTCAGTACAGACCGAAAACCCGAAGAGAGTGCCTTCTTTTCGGGTTTTCTTATATAATCCTCGAATGGCTTCCATGCCTTTAATCGTGGTAGAGGCAGTGCGTAAACTTCGATAGAATTTATTGCGTCTCTTTACTGGACGATGGTCTTGTTCAATCAAATTATTCAGGTATTTAATGGTACGATGTTCTGTCCCTTGATAAAAGCCGTATTCTTTTAGTTTCTTAAAGGCACTTGTAATAGAGGGGGCTTTATCTGTGACTACAACCTTCGGTTCATCAAACTGCTTCACTAACCGCTTAAGAAAAGCATAGGCTGCTTGTGTGTCCCGTTTTTTACGTAACCAAATATCCAAGGTTAAACCATCTGCATCGATGGCTCGATACAAATAATGCCATTTTCCTTTAATTTTGATGTACGTTTCATCCATTTTCCATGAATAAAAGGATTTTTTATTTTTCTTTTTCCAAATTTGATAGAGTAGTTTGCCATATTCTTGCACCCAACGATAAATCGTCGTATGAGAAACGTTAATGCCACGATCATATAAGATTTCTTGAACTTCACGATAGCTAAGGTTATAACGAAGATAGTAGCCCACGGCTACAATAATCACATCCTGCTGAAATTGCTTTCCTTTAAAATGATTCATCGTCATTCCTCCTGCTATCTTTTTCTATTATTCTACCCGTGGTGCTAGTTAATTTTTTCCTAGAGGAAAATGTCTAAACATGTTGGTAAATCAACAAAAAAACGCATATAGTAGTCTCAAAACTCCCAAGAAATGAGGACTACATATGCGTTCATCAAAATATACTGAACATTATACAGATACTTTTATAACATTCAAGGAAATTATGAGAACTGTTTCTAACATATACCACAATTGTGTACCAGATAAGATTAAAAACCGAAGAAATACTGATCAACTGAAGCAACGCGATACAGTGATTATTGCTTGTGTTATATGGGGCATAATTAATGGCTATACTAGCCAAAGAGCCACGTATAGAGCGGTTTGTTCCGTCTTATTTCCTAATGGTGACTTTCCTAGTAGGAGTCGATTCACTCGCTTAAGTTCAAACTTAGCTTACACTATCAAGATTATTCGATACTTTTTCATCAAGAAGCTCACCAAAGGTGAACTAGTCGGAATTATAGATAGTTTTCCTAGTCCATTATGTAAACCAGTTAGAAATAGACAAGCAAAACTATTGAATCAAATAGCCAAAGTTGGCTATAACTCAACAAAAAAATCTTATTTTTATGGTCTTAAAATTCATATGATCGTTACTAAGACTGGCTTTCCGATTACTTACTCAATCACGAATCCAGGTGTCCATGACGTGAAAGTGTTAGAGACTTTATCGGAAGAAGCGAATCTTCCCAATATCCTAGGGGACAAAGGATATATTAGCCATAAAATCCATGAAAAGCTTGCCCTTAAGGGCATTACTATATCCGTTCCGCCACGTAAAAACATGGATAAATCAGAAAAACTAGACCACAGCTTACTTGGAAAACAAAGAAAAACAGTTGAGACTGTTTGTTCTTCCTTAGAAAAATTAGGTTGTCAAAATTTCAACTCACGTTCTGTTAAAGGGCTAGAGAGTAGATTTGAAAGCATATTACTGGCTTACAGTGTTCTATTAAGTCGAGCACAACGACGTTTTGAAGGAACTTTGAGATATTCTTTAGGATATTAAAATTAACTAGCACCACGGGTATTATTCTACCTTATTTGATAGTGGATTTAAAACTTTGCAACAGAACCGTTATGTGGAACGCATGAAAACTTTTATGAGCAGTTGAAAAAATTAATCTAGTGATTTGTTGTCGTTCTTAAGAAGGACGGCTTCTTTTTTATCGAAAATATGATTCGTCTATATGACTAAAGTCGCGAGTATTCTCTGCTTCTCGATAAATTAAATAACGTCATTACTTTGAGGAAAGCTATAAATCAATATATTTCAGCTTTTCCTTATTTATGTACTACCTTTTACTTATTAATTATAAGGTAGTACATATATATCTTTTTTTTGGTAGTAACTAAAAATAAATATGTTATAATAGTATCAAATGAATATTGCTAAAAGAAAAGAGGTAGGAACGTGGTAGCGAAGAAATATGTAATCGGTAATTTTAAAGGTGGCGTAGGTAAAAGTACGTGCGCGCAAATGTTAGGGTTTGAATCAGCAGTTAATGAAGGAAAAAGAACCTTGATAATTGACTTGGATATGCAAGGAAATACTTCTGATGTGATGAACTTAACGCATATGAACTTCACTAACGAAGAAGGAGGCGGAGAAGGTGAACCGATTGTTTACGAAAATACTGTGACTGACGTGTTGATAAACAATCTTCCACCTAAAGAGGCTGTCTATAAAGTAATCAATAACCTCTATATACTTCCAGCAGACATGTCCTTTGAAATGTATGATGATTGGATCAAAGACCAATATAATGATTCATTATCCCAATTCAAATATATGAAAGAAAAGCTAGAACCATTATTTGATGAGTTTGACGTCATCTATTTAGATGTCCCACCTTCTATTTCTGTATATAGTAAATCCGCGATGTACATTGCGGACTGGGCAATCGTCGTCTTACAGACCCAAGTAAAATCGATGAGAAATGCGATGCAATATCTTGAGTATATGGACTTTTTTGTGAAAGAATTTGATACAAATTTATATGTTGCTGGTGTTATTCCTTTCATGTTGGAAAGCGGTGACGCAGTAGATCAGGAAATGTATAAACAAGCCCAAGAGATTTATGGGGAACATTTGATTAAAAATGTTGTACTCAAAAATGCGCGCTTAAAACGATACGACGGATCAGGTATTACGATGGAGAAGACAAAGAAAGGTCTCTTAAAACAATGGGATCGCAAAAGCCACGAATTATTTATCAGTATTTTGAAAGAATTGGAAGAACACGAGAATTGGTATGCGGAGGTGGAGTAATTGGCTGACATCAAAGGACTTGATATTTTTGGGAACAACAAAGGACTCGCCAAAATAAAAAAAGAAGCAGAAGCAAAGAAAAAGCAGCAAGCAATTACACCATCTGAAAATAAGCAATTAGAAGTGCACCAAGTTCAAGAAATAAAAACTTCCTCCAATGTTGAAAGACAGAGTAGAGGAAGAACAAAAAAAGTTGGCGCACCAATCAGAAAGTTTGATAAGGTTTATTCCACCAAGCATCCTTTAAAACTGTCGACTTTGTTAAATGCGACTTCCAGAGTTTTAGTAGAAAAGTATGAGACTAATATGACAAGAGATGAATTGCTTAGAAAAGCTTTAGATGAGTATATTAAACAGAATCTTACGCAAGAAGATAAGCAAGATTTGTTTAATGACGTGGTGAAAGAACTAGACTTGTTCAGAGAAAAATATCCAATTGTTCCAGAATTAGATGATCGTGGAGAAATAATAAGAACTACCAGTCAGATAAAACAAGATACCGAAGACTCACTGCGCAAAGGGTGGGGAATGAATAATAAAGTTAGATAATAATCAAAGAAGAACTAAGTAACTACCTTTAAACGGTAGTTACTTAGTTCTTCTTTGATTTGCGTGAAATAGAGGGGATTTATTTTTCTGGTTACGTGATTAAAAAATCCAAAAAATGAGCATAGGAACGGTTATGATTTTAGGGTGTGTTTTAATGAGATATTGTGATTTCATTAACAAGTGTATGATAATCTGTTGTTGAGTTAGTAAATAAGTAATAGAGCTAACTCTAAAATAAAACTATTAGGAGGAGATGTAGATGAAAAAGTTTAAAAAGAAAATATATTTAGGATTGGTTGTTGGGGTGAGTATGTTTGGGTTCATGGCTCATACTAAACAAGTAACTGCAGATACTAACCAAAAAGAAAGGATTATGAGCCAATTAGATGACTCTTAAATAGAGTATGTACCTAATGAGCTAATTGTCAGTTTAAAGGCTACACAAAGAATTTCAACAGAGAAAAATAAACCGCAAAATTTATTGGGTGTAAAAGTTATGGTGGAAAAAGATTTGACTCTTAGGACAAATGAAAGCGATTATAATAAGCGAGATCAAGTATTATTAGTGAAATTGAACGAAGAAATTAGTGTGGAAGAGGCAGTAAGAACATTTAATGCTTCTGATATGGTCAATTATGCAGAGCCAAACTATGTGGTTGAACTAGAGCCGTTGAATGATGTTGAGGAGCCAAATACAACTGATTCTTTAGGAAATCGATCAATTATTCTTAACGATCCTAATTGGAGTAAACAAGCTGGTTCTGTTGCAAAGTTTTCCAAAAAATCTATTTTAGTGTAAAATTGAGAAAAAAGACAGAGAGGACAGAGTAATGAATCATTTTAAAGGCAAACAATTCAAAAAAGACGTCATTATTGTCGCTGTTGGTTACTACCTGCGTTACAATCTAAGCTATCGTGAAGTTCAGGAATTGTTATATGATCGTGGAATAAATGTTTGTCATACTACGATTTATCGTTGGGTACAAGAGTACAGCAAAGTCCTCTATTATCTTTGGAAGAAGAAAAATAGACAATCCTTCTATTCATGGAAAATGGACGAAACCTATATCAAAATTAAGGGACGTGGGCATTATCTTTATCGTGCAATTGATGCGGACGGCTTAACCTTAGATATCTGGTTACGAAAGAAACGGGATACGCAAGCAGCCTATGCTTTCTTAAAACGACTCCATAAACAGTTTGGTGAGCCGAAAGCAATTGTGACCGATAAAGCACCTTCTCTTGGCTCCGCCTTTAGAAAGTTACAGAGTGTGGGTTTATATACTAAGACAGAGCACCGAACTGTGAAGTATCTTAACAATTTAATAGAACAAGACCATCGACCTATTAAACGACGAAATAAATTTTATCAAAGTCTCCGTACAGCCTCTTCCACGATTAAGGGCATGGAGACCATTCGAGGAATATATAAAAAGAACCGAAGAAATGGAACGCTCTTCGGCTTTTCGGTGTCTACTGAAATCAAGGTATTAATGGGAATAACAGCCTAAGATATTTGGAGTTCAGAGAGGGCGCGTTTGATTTTCAAACTTCGCAACAGAACCAATTGGTGTATATGAGACCGTGAAGGGTTCATTGATGGAGGAAGAACCAGAAAAAGAGGGAGAAGATTTTTCAACGATCGAATTTTATAGTGAAAATACCACTAAGTTGTATGATATTGATTCTACTTATATTGATCAATTACTAGGAACTTATGCTGCGAATAGTTCAGATGCACGAGAAGAAATTGAAAAAGCTTTGGCTAAATTGAATAAAACAGAAGGAGTCAAAGAAGTTTACCGACAAATTTTAAATGCATTTGATGTGGGGACTTTAGATAGTAATGAAGATATCTTTGTCATTAAGCGTCGCTATTTTACACAAGCAAGTGATGAATTGATTCATGCCTTTTCCAATGAGTGGTTTGTTTCTGAGAAAGAATTACATGCTTCTAATCTGCAATATATGCTAGGTGAAGATCCAATTCCTAATATGAAAGCAATTATCAACAGTAAGGATTACGAAGGGTATAAAGCCAAACATCCAGAAGCGAAGCCATTTAAATACCCACAAGAAATGAAGCGAGCATGGCGTAAAATGTTAGATGATGAGTTGATTCAACTTGAAAATGAATTGAGGTAAAAAAATCATTATTTAATTCTTTTAATTATTATCGATAACAAGTGGTATTTATAGATTCTGTAACAAGCTGATATCAAAAATAGAACTAAGGGGAAATTTTTATACCCATTTCTAGATATTAATTCCATGAGTTTATACTTTTTCACTTATGAACGGAATCATGTGGACACGTTCTTCTGGAGACTCTTGGAATATAATCCTATTTCTCACTTGAAACTAACCAGCTAATTTTTTTATTGTGTTATTTTATTTGGGAATTTAATGATAAAGAGGGATATAATATTTAGAGTATAGTGGGTGTGAGGAGGGAACACAACTGGATGATTTGCAAGAAAAAAGAATTTTAAAAAAATTAATCGATTTTGGCATTACAGATATTGAATCGTTTCTTAAATTAAATTTTAGAAGAAACTAGTTAAATTAATAGTAGATATGTTTATATTATGGGTTATACAGTATCTATGAAAGCTGGAAATAAAGCTAACATACATCGTCAATTTAATAGAGAAATTAAAAAAATAAATCAAATTGTATAGAAGGTATTTAAATGAATGATAGTAGTAGAATGGAAGAACTCTCTGAGGTAGTTACAGAACTAATTGAATTCAGCAATTGGTGCTACGATAATAATGAAGGAAATTATAGTGAAGTTAAAGCAAAGCAAAACAAATTTATTAGGGGAAAGCGGAAAACTGACAGAAAGTCTTCGATTATTATAGATAATTTGCATTTTGGGTGGAACTATAACCAAAATAATGCTGGGAAAAAACTTTGGGCAAAGGGATATGTCAATACAGGATATACTAATATTGCTTATGACCGTAGTAATGAAAATGATAAAAAATTAGTTTTTAGTGTAAAAAAAGAAATTAAAAAAATTATTCATTTGCCGTCGGATAAGCCAATAACTTCTGAGATAAAGGAAATAGTTGAAACATTTTGGAATTATCAAGATAAAAAAGAAATGAATCCTAAAGAAACAGATGTAAAAGGGTATCTACAAGCATTATCTGATAAATTAATAAAATCCAAAAACCTTATTCTACGTGGCGCTCCTGGAACAGGGAAAACATTCCTTGCAAATGAAATGGCAGCTGATGTCGTTTCAAATGGCAGAACTACACAAATCAATGAATTGAGCGAAGATGAAAAGAGCCGAATTGGATTTGTCCAGTTTCATCCTAGCTATGATTATACTGATTTTGTCGAAGGGTTACGTCCAACTACATCCGATGATGGCGTTGTTAGTTTCACCTTGAAAGATGGAAGCTTTAAGAGCTTTGTTGAAAAAGCAAAGAAAACAAAGAAAGTAAATGGACAAGATAATTTTGAAGAAGCTTGGGCTAAATTTTTCGATGCGGTAACGGAAGCTAGTATAGAGGGAGAAGGCTACAATAAACTTAAAACATTGACAGGTAAACCAGTACGCAATCTTCTAGCCTATGAAAGAAATGAAATTCAAGGTGTTTATCCTGCAAAAACTACTACTTACATGAACCATGACCAAATTTATAATGTCTATCGTGGATTACCTGGTACGCCAAAAGGTGGATTTGATGCTTATCGAAAAGCGATTGTAAAACACTTAGAAGAAGAATTTGGCTTAAAAAACTACACGGCGTCAACGGTAGATTCTACGAATAACCAAAACTATGTGTTTATCATTGATGAAATTAATCGGGGCGAAATTTCCAAAATTTTCGGCGAATTATTTTTCTCAATTGATCCAGGATATCGTGGGCATAAAGAAGGTGTTTACACACAGTATGCAAACCTCCATGAAAATCCAGAAGAAAAATTCTATATTCCTAATAATGTTTATATTATTGGGACGATGAACGACATTGACCGTTCTGTTGATACTTTTGATTTTGCTATGCGCCGGCGATTTACTTTCTTAGAAATAAAAGCAGAAGATTCAGCACAAAATATGCTGACTCAAGAGAAAACAAAAAAACTTATGATGCGCTTAAATGAGGCGATCGTTGCCAAAGAAAAAGGTGGATTGTCAACTGATTACCAAATTGGTGCTAGTTATTTTTTAAGTATCGATAATGGTGAGGAGACAATGGAACAATTATGGGATACTAAGTTATATCCATTATTGAAAGACTATTTTCGTGGTGAACATAAGGCGAAAGAAAAATTAGAAATACTAGAAAAGGTATACTCTAATGACGGTGATTTAGATGAAGCTGAAACCTCTACACGATAATCAAGAAATCAATGACTCAGTTGTGCAACATCCAATCATTACGAACTTAGTTAATCGTGACTTAAGTAGTTTAGAGAAAGAAAATTTTATTATCTTTCCGCAACAGTTAAATCAATCCAAGGATCTAAGTGAAGATAACTTGATATTTCAATCAAGAAATGGAAAAATTTGGACTTGTAATGTCGTAGGTATCCTTAGCGATTCAACAGATGAATTAAGAATTCATTCTAGATTCGCTAATCAAATGAAGCATGAAGATTTCTTTTTACGTTATATGCTTCAGCGTGTTTTGAATTACAACGTGATTAATGATCATTTTAGTGCATCTAAAAAGATGACATACTACGATTTGTTGGTATTTCTCTTTCCTTATTATCTGAATGAAGCAATGCGTAAAGGGATATACAAAGAATATGTCAAACGAGAATACAATAATGCCAATATCAAGGGAGCTGTTGATGTTGCAAAACACATCCGTTCGAATGTTCCTTTCGTTGGAAAAGTTGCTTATCGAACACGAGAGTTTAACTATAATAATCACCTAACCCAGCTTATTCGTCATACTATTGAAAAAATCCAAAATGAGTACGATTTCTTACTTAGTGGAGATGAGGATACGAAAGAAAACGTGGTTCTAATCAAACAAATAACACCTGGTTATGCTAGATTAAATCAATTTAATATCCTTCAAGAGAATATCCTTCATCCAGTCAAACATAGTTATTACGAGGAGTATTCGGCTCTTCAACAAATCTGTATCCAAATTTTATCGGAAGAAAAATCAGGATTTGGAAGTGATAAAAATCAAATACATGGAATCATTATCGATGTGTCTTGGCTATGGGAAGAATACATTGGGAAAGTCACTGGTTGGAAACATTATGGCAGAGATAAAGGGTTAGCAACAATGCATTTATTTCAAGAGCCCAACCGGTCCCCACGATATCCAGATTTTACATTTAATAATATACCAATTGATACAAAATACAAAAAACATCTTGATACTAGAAATGACTATAATCAGTTAGTCACATATATTCATATAATGAATTTAGACCAAGCAGATACAATGAAAGGCGGCTTTCTGCAACCTACTTCCGATCCCCTTCCTGCAAATCATGGGTATAAAAAAATAGGCATATTAAGCGGGCTAGGAGGAGAAATATTCACATATCATTTTTTCATTCCGCAAGCTGCGTCAAGTTATTTGGAATTTGTAGAACAGATGAGAGAGGTAGAAGCAGCACTACAAACTACTTTTCAATAAGTAGGAATTATAGAAATGTTACTCAAAAAATCTTCATTAAAAAATCTGACTAAATAAGTTGAGAAAACAGAATATACTTCAATATCCAGTGATTTATAAATATCATTCACTCATGATACCCAGCTCCGTATCATAAATGAGGATTTTTTTGACAGTACAATGTTGTTGTAATGAGAGATGAGTAATAATGAAATAACACAAAATTAAAAATGCCCTTTGTACCCGTAGCGTTGCAGTAACAGAAAAAATCATTCAAAAAAATGGATTTATTGAAAGTCTACAAGAACAAGACTACTGATGAATTCCGCCTAGAATCTAACCTATTCTTTATTTCAAATCAATAAATCATCATTTCGTTAATTTTTTCCCCACGAACGTGGGACAAAAGTAAGAAACACTTTTGACTCATTCTTTAAAAAAGAATAAACGGTGGGAGCAGAAGCAACTCCTTCTTATTTCTCGGATTTAAACGCTTCTGTCCGATCCTCTTTAATAGTTTGAATTTTTAGAAAGTTTATCTTTTATTTCTATTTTAGAGATGTTAAAATGATGGTTAAACTATATAGGGGTGATTATTTGTTAGATAAGTTTTTGGATATGTCTTTAGTTCAACGAATTAGTTGCGGTATCATAGTTGGTATTATAGTTGGTATTTTTTTACCCTCATGGACGTTTATCACCATATTGGGGACTGTATTTGTCAGTTGCTTAAAAGCCATTGCTCCTCTCTTGGTATTTTTTCTGACGGCAGCTTCGATTGCAAAACATAAAGTTGGGAATGAAACCTATGTCAAACCTATTTTATTTTTATACTTAGGTGGAACGTTCCTCTCTGCGTTAGTTGCAGTAGTCGTTAGTTCGATTTTTACGATCCCAATCACTTTGCAAGAACAGGTCTCTGAAAAGGTGCCACAAAATATCGGCAGTGTCTTATCTACGATGTTGACTAACGTGACACAAAACCCGATCCAAGCAATCATTGAATCAAATTATTTAGGCGTTTTGTTCTGGGCCGTCTTGTTAGGGCTGGCTTTGCGTAGTCGTACGGAAACAACTAAAGAAGTCGTGGATCAAGTTTCTGTAGCCTTGTCACACGTAGTGCAGCTGATCATTGCGTTTGCACCGATCGGTATCCTAGGATTAGTTTATCAATCGATCTCAACGACAGGGTTGTCTGGCTTAGCAGAATATCTTCAACTAGTTCTGGTATTAGTAGGAACCATGTTATTTGTCGCTTTAGTTGTTTATCCGCTTCTGACTTTCTTATTTATCAAAGAAAATCCCTATCCATTGATTTTCTTTTGCTTAAAAGAAAGTGCGGTTCCCGCCTTCTTTACACGTAGTTCAGCAGCCAACATTCCTATCAATATGATGTTAGCCGAACGATTGAAATTAACGAAGGAATCCTATGCGATCTCGATTCCGTTGGGAGCGACCATCAATATGGGGGGCGCTGCTGTAACGATTACCGTGATGACATTGACGACGGTACAAACATTAGGGATCGAAGCGTCCTTTGCTTCAAAATTGATCCTTAGTCTGTTGGCAGCCATTGCTGCTTGTGGAGCTTCAGGCGTTGCGGGAGGTTCGTTGCTATTGATTCCTTTGGCTTGCAGCTTGTTTGGTATTTCGAATGAGATTGCGATGCAAGTTGTAGGGATAGGATTTATTATCGGTGTGATCCAAGATTCGGTAGAAACAGCTTTGAACTCTTCTAGTGATCTGTTATTCACAGCGATTGGGGAATTAAGCGCGCGGAAACGTAACGGAGAAGCAATCTCCTTAAAAGATTCCTTAAGTGAATCAAACTGATTGCGAATGGGTGATCATTTTTCGATGATTGGTTTTCTGAAGTGATGATTGACCGAAAATAAAAAGCTTTTATCCTAACTTCAAGTATAGGGTAAAGGTTTTTTTATTTTAAATTTATGTAGAATCAAAATGAGCGTGGGATAAAAGTAAGAAACACTTTTGTCTCATTCTTTAAAAATGAATAAACGGCGGGGGTAGAAGCAACTCCTTCTTAAATAAGCCGAAATTCACAAAAATTTGAAAAATAATTTTCGTGAATTTCGGCTTATTTCTCAGAGTGAAGCACTTCTGCCCCAGCCTTATTTTGGTTCGTTTTTTCTTTTATAGGGAAGAAAAAACGAACTGTTTTTTTTTTGAGAGAAGGCTATTTTTTTATGGGTCAAACGCTCTTGGCACAGAAAATAAGAATAAATTCCCATTAGAGCACGCTTTTTGTTTTTTCACTATAAAAAAGTGAACCCAGTTTATATTGTCAAGTAAGGCGGAGGAACTTATAGTATAGACGTGCACAAGTAATAAATGAAATAGAGGCGAAATAAGTGTTAAGTAAAGTAATCAAAGATGAATATATTCAACTAGATGTTCAGGCAAATAACTTTGAAGAAGCAATAAGAAAAGCTTTGCAACCTTTCTTAGAAGCAGATGTAGTAACTGAAAAATATGTCGAAAAAATTTTGAAGATTTACGAAGAGACCGGTCCATATATCGTTATTACTGAAAATATTGCTTTACCTCATGCAACGGTGGAAAGTGGAGCAAAAGATGTAGCTATTGGATTTATGCGATTGAAGACCCCAGTTACTTCAGGTCATCGCACCAATGATCCAGTTAAATATCTTTTTCCATTAAGCGCCAAGAATAACCAAGCGCATATTGAATTGCTATCAGAATTGGCAAATTTATTAGGAAATCCAGATTTTCTAAAATTTATCAAAGTCGTTTCATCTAGAGAAGAATTTAAAAACTATATTGAAAAAGCAGAAGGAGAGAATAAACATGAATAGTCATAAAGCTTTAGTAGCTTGCCGTGCAGGAGTAGGATCAAGTTTGATGCTAAAGATCAAAGTCAATGAAGTTGTTAAAGAAAATAACTTTCCGTTAGAAGTAGAACATTCATCTTTAGATGGTGTGCCAGGTTTTCAAGGAGATATGATCATTACTTTGCCTGATGTAGCGAATGAATTAATAGAAAAAAATTTACCACAGAAGATTGTTGGCATTGCGAATATTGTGGATAAGAATGAAATTAAGATAAAACTTGAAGAAGCATTTATTGAGTTAGAAAAACAGTAGTTAGAAAGGAAGGCTGAAAATGGATTTTATTATTAGCTTCTTAAGTACGCCCGCAGTACTATTAGGGCTTGTGGCTATGATAGGCTTATTAGCACAAAAAAAGTCTGGAACAGAAGTCTTGACTGGAACCTCTAAGACAATTATTGGCTTTTAGATCTTTAATGCAGGTGGCACGATCATGACAGGGCTTTGCAGAACTTCAATACGTTGTTCCAAACCGGATTTCATATCAAGGGAGTTGTTGCTTCTCCTGAAGCAGCGACAGCATTAGCGCAGACAGAGTTTGCGTTTGTTACGAGTAGTACGCTGATTTTGGGATTTATCATGAACTTAGTAATTGCTAGGATTACTCCTTTCAAAAATATCTTTTTTACGACTGGTCATAGTTTGTTCTTTGCGTGTGTGTTATCTTTGATTTTGAAAGCGCATAACTTCTCGGATGTAGCCGCAATTATCGTTGGTGGATTATTACTTGGCTTCTTCTCCGCAGCATTGCCTCAATTATGTCAGCCCTTCATGCGTAAGATTACAGGAAGTGATGCAACTGCTATTGGCCATTTTAATATGGTTGGCTATGCACTGTCTGGTTATATTGGCAAGCTATTTAGTAAATATAAAGACCGCACAACCGAAGACATCATTGGCTGAGTGGCAAATTGGTCGATCCTTCCCGCGGCAGCTTGAGCCGCTACGACATCTGTTCCCAAACTATTTAGAGCAGACTGCAATACCACCGCTCCAATAGCAATGATGGATGATTGGAAAGCCATAGGCAAGCCCGCATTTAAATGAGTGAAAATAGTGTCTTTATCTATTTTGAAATCACTTTTAGAGACTTGCAGCAACGGGATTTTCCGTTTGATATAGATGACACACATCAAACTTGCGGAAATTTGCGCGATAACTGTCGCATACCCAGCCCCAGCGATCCCCATGTGGAAATTGATAATAAACACCAAATCCAAAATCACATTGATGATCACAGCGAAAATCAAAAAGAACAAAGGTGTTCGGCTATCTCCTAGCGCTCGAATCATATTTGAAAGAAGATTGAACGCCATTGAGGCAAACATACCGCCTAAGATCACGGAGATAAATTCCTGTGCTTGTTGGATAATATCCGGCGGTGTCTGCATCAGCAATAATAACGGACGTAAAAATACTAAACTCAAAACAGTCAAAATAGCAGTTACTGTGAAACTAATTATAATAGCAACAGCAAAACTTTTCTTTACACCGCGAAAATCCTGAGCGCCGAAACGTTGCGCCGTGATGATAGATAATCCAGCGGTCAAACCTTGAGCAAAACCAATGATCAAAAATGTGATACTTCCTGTCGCGCCGACTGCTGCCAATGCCTCTTTACCGATCGTTTGCCCAACAATGATCATATCTACCATATTATAGAACTGTTGGAAAATATTCCCCACGAGTAATGGAATGGTAAATAAAAAAATCAACTTTGCTGGGGTGCCTGTAGTTAGGTCTCTCATGATAACTCCTCAATTTTTTTCAGAATATTTGCAAATTACATATTACCATAGTTTAATAGAACCACAAATAGCTGATTTATACAAAAAATACAGCAAAAAAAGAGCAATTTGTTAATGCTTACAAAAAAGATGCTTGATAGCATAAACTCAGTTCTTTAGATTTTTTAAAATCAATTGGTACAGCTTTAAGAAAATTTTATGAAAAAGATGAAAAAGATGTCAACTGCAAATGACATTTCTCAAAGAAACTGGGATAATAAAGGAAGAGAGGTGGAAGACATATGGATGTAGTACTGATGCGGCACGGGGAAAGTGAAGCAAATTTTGAAAATTATTGGACGGGATGGCTGGATGTTTCTCTGACAGAAAAAGGACAGGAACAGGCTCGTAAGGCAGGGGAAAAAATCAAAAACGCGCAGATCGAGTTTGACGCTGCATTTACGTCAGTATTGAAGCGGGCATCATTGACTTGCCAGATCATCTTAGAAGAAAGCGATCAGTTATGGATACCGACATTTAAAACCTGGCGTCTGAACGAGCGGCATTATGGCGCTTTAGTAGGGAAAAATAAGGATGAAATGGCACGAGAATTCGGGGCAGATCAAGTCAAACGCTGGCGTCGAGATTATTATGAAATGCCTCCATTAGTAGAAGAAAACCATTTTGATCGCCGTTACGCACAATTGGCAGATCAAGACATTCCTCATGGAGAAAATCTGCAAATGACGGTCCAGCGGGTCGCGCCATTATGGCAAGACGAGATCGCGCCGCTGTTGGGTTCGGGTAAGAATGTTTTGATTACCGGACATGGCAACAGTCTGCGGGCACTGGTGAAATATTTGGAGGATGTACCGGAAGACCAAATGGATACCATTGATATTCCCAATGCGCAGCCGATCCACTACCGCTTTGATAAGAACTTGCAGATCGTCAATAAATCGATCCTCTAAAGACGAATATTGGCTGAAGGAAATAGCCCTTTGTTTCAGAATTTTTCATAAAACTATCATAAATTATGGTATACTATTGAAAAAATTGGAGGAATAAGAATAATGAAAGCTATTTTAACGGTGGTCGGGAAGGACAAGGTTGGGATCATTGCCGGTGTCAGCCAGAAGTTGGCAGAATTGAATATCAATATTCTAGATGTATCTCAAACGATCATGGAAGATTATTTTACCATGATGATGATGTTGCAAATGCAACCAGAGGCTGATTTAGAAGCGATTAAGCAAGCATTGAGTCAAGTTGAAAACACGTTGGGCGTCAAAATCAGCATTCAAAATGAAGAGATCTTCAATGCGATGCATAAACTATAATTCGGAGGGAAATGATGGAAACAAAACAAATTCTTGAAACGATCCGGATGGTAGAAGAAGAAAATCTTGATATCCGGACGATCACAATGGGTATTTCATTGTTGGACTGTATCGATGCCAGCACAGAAAAGACTTGTCAAAATATCTATAATAAAATCACCAGCAAAGCGAAAAATCTTGTAAAAGTCGGTGACGAGATCGCCAGTGAATTTGGGATCCCCATCATCAACAAGCGGATCTCGGTAACGCCGATCGCAATCGTTGCTTCCGCAAGCGGCGGGCAAGACTGTGTTGCTTTTGCGCGAGTTTTGGACAAAGCCGCAAAAGCGGTGGGGATCAATTTTATCGGCGGGTATAGCGCATTAGTTGAAAAAGGCTATCAAGGAGCGGACCTGTCCTTGATCCAATCGATTCCGGAAGCCTTGACAGAAACAGAATTTGTCTGTTCTTCTGTCAATATTGGTTCGACACGGGCAGGGATCAATATGGACGCTGTCAAATTGATGGGTGAAACCATCAAACAAACCGCCGAAGCTTCAGATATGGGCTGTGCGAAGTTGGTAGTCTTTGCGAATGCGGTGGAAGACAATCCTTTCATGGCGGGAGCATTCCACGGGGTCGGTGAAGCAGATTGCGAGATCAATGTCGGTGTCAGCGGACCGGGCGTAGTAAAACGCGCTCTGGAAAAGGTCAAAGGCGAATCTTTCGATGTGGTTGCTGAAACAGTTAAGAAGACGGCATTTAAAATCACGCGGATGGGACAATTAGTCGGTCAAATCGCTTCTGAGCGATTGCACGTACCCTTTGGTATTGTGGATCTGTCATTAGCTCCTACTCCGGCAGTTGGTGATAGTGTCGCGTTGATCTTGGAAGAAATGGGCTTGGAATCTGTCGGCACACACGGTACAACTGCCGCACTGGCTTTATTGAACGATGCTGTGAAAAAAGGCGGCGTGATGGCCTGCAACCATGTGGGAGGCTTATCAGGCGCATTCATTCCGGTTTCTGAAGATGCAGGTATGATCAAAGCCGTAGAAGAAGGCTATCTGAATCTGGAGAAATTAGAAGCGATGACCGCCATTTGTTCAGTGGGTCTGGACATGATCGCGATCCCAGGAGATACACCAGCGGAGACGATTGCGGCGATGATCGCTGATGAAGCTGCGATCGGTGTCATCAATCATAAAACAACGGCGGTGCGGATCATCCCCGCTAAAGATAAAAAAGTCGGCGATTCTGTCGAATTCGGCGGTTTGCTGGGGACTGCTCCAGTCATGCGGACGAATTCGGCGAAATCGACGGACTTTATCCAACGAGGCGGGCGGATCCCGGCACCAATCCATTCATTTAAAAATTAGGAAGATAGTGAGAAAATAATGTTTGATTCATATATATGGGATTTTGACGGGACGTTGTTCGATACGTATCCGATCATGCTTGACAGCATGATGAAAGCTTTAGAAGATCGGCAAGTAGTTGCTGATCCAAAAGCTGTTTATCGATTATTGAAAGAAAAATCTTCAAAAGCATTGACTGAAAAATATCATTTGGACTTTCGAGAATTCTCAGATGATTTCCATCAATACGAAACGCTTGATACACGCCAACCTGTCACATTTGATCATGTGTATGACACATTGACGCAATTGAAACAACAAGGATCTAAACATTATATCTTGACTCATCGTACGATCGCTTCGACTCGCGAATTGTTAGTAAAAGAAGGAATGTTAGAATTTTTTGAAGAAAACGCTAGGCGCCTGGCACTCATCTTCCTCCCTCTCCCTACAGCCCTCAGTTGAACCTAATGGAAGGCGTTTGGAAGTGGCTCAAGGAATCGGTCATCAACAATGTTTTTTTTGACCACGTCCAGAAAATCAAACAGTCGGTCCGCGGTTTCTTAGCCGATGTAAACGAGCGTCCCCTTGAGGTGATTGACCGACTGTGCGTGCGGATGTAAAGTATTTAATTCAACCTATATAAGTAATAATTTGTCTTTTGATGATATCTTATCGTAATGAGATATCTGAGGACCGCTCAATCATCAAAAGTCGTCCCTCTAAATAAACTACAAGAATAATTACTTAGAGGGAAACTTTAAAATATCAATATGTTTTTAACATTGCTAAGCTAGACCATCATGAATTTTGTTTAGATTCCATTTCATCATTGTATAGTAGGTATCGCCTTCGGAACCTTCTTTTGCTAATGAATCAGTAAAAATTTTGGAATAAATTTCTAATCCCGTTTCATCGGCAACTTTATTCATTGACTTAGATGAAACAGAGGTTTCTACGAACGAATGTTTGACATCAGAGTTTTCTATTTTAGCTAACACAGCTTTCATTTGTTCGGGAGTACCTTGAGATTCGGTATTGATTTCCCAAATGTAAGCTGGCGCAACATGATAGGCTTTTGAGAAGTATTTGAAGGCACCCTCTGAGGTGACCAATAAACGCTGTGATTCAGGAATATCGAGAAATTTTGATTGCGCTTCCTCATGTAACTTTTGTAATTTTTTGATATAAGCATCAGAATTAGTTTGGTAATAATCTGCATTTTTTGAATCTTTTTCCTTTAAGACTTTGGTGATTGTTTTGACGTATTGAACACCATTGGCTAAATCAAGCCAGGCATGAGGATCTTCTTCTTCGATGTTGGTTGTTAAGTGCTCCGGTATTACACCTTCACTGGCGGCGAAAACATCTTTATCGAATTCTTTATGAGCAGTGCTTACCAACTTCTTGAACCAACCACTACCGCCAGTTTCTAAATTCAGTCCGTTGTGAAATAAAACTGTTGCATCTGTTGCTTTTGAGATATCTTCCGGTTTAGGTTCATACTCGTGGGGATCCACGCCGCGTTGAACAATACTATATAGTTCAACGCGATCTTTAGCCACATTTTTAACCATGTCTTCCAAAATCGAGTTTGTAGTTACTACGCTGATTTTTTTGGAATCTGTTGATTGTTTGGAATCTCCACTTCGTCCGTTGACAAAAAAATTACTCCGGCGACGGCTGCGATCACTACTACGATGGTTACTAATATTCTTTTCATATTTACGCCTCTTTTCTATTTTTGTGTATATGTAACAAGTTTTGTTTTGGTGAGAAGATAAAGGAAATTAAGAATAACCCTGCTGCGACAATAACAATCGCTGGACCAGAAGCCCAGTTGAATGTGTAGCTGAAGTACAAACCACAAATTGATGCGACAACACCAAATATAGCGGAGAAAACAAGCATCACGGACAAGCGGTCGGTCCAAAAGTATGCTGTTGCAGCTGGCGTAATTAACATGGCCACTACTAAGATGATTCCGACAGTTTGTAATGCTGATACGGTTACTAGCGTTAAGACGAGCATAAGGCTATAGTGGATTAGTTGGGTATTTAATCCATATGTTTTAGCGAAGGTCTGATCAAAGGAAGTGATTAACAATTCTTTATAAAATACTTGTACAAAAATAATCACAATTCCTAAAATAATTGCCGTTGTGATCATATCACTATTACTAACAGCTAGAATGTTTCCAAATAAAATATGGTGTAGATTGGTTGAGCTTTCGGCCATAGAGATTAAAATGAATCCCAATGCATAAAAGAAGCTGAAGACAACCCCTATTGCAGTATCTACTTTGATTTTACTATGAGAAGCCACGTAGCCGATTAACATTGCAGCTAGTACACCAAAAATAGATGCTCCAATCAAGATATTTATACCTAACATATAAGCAACAGCAACCCCTGGCAATACTGAATGAGAAATAGCGTCCCCCATCAAAGACATTCCTCGTAGAATGATGAAACTCCCAATAATCCCAGACATAATCCCCACCATTATTGCAGTGATTAATGCACTTTGAAGGAAATCATATTTTCCTAACGCTTGAAAAAAATCCGAGAGAGCAGTCATTCAATTTACCTCCTGAAATAGAACTGAAGATAAGTCAGCACTGAATGCTTTACTGATATTCTTCGAATTGTAGACTTCTTGAGTTGGCCCAAAGTCAATGATTCCGTGATTCATAATGACTAATTCATCAAAGTAATCATAAACTTTATTTAAATCGTGATGGATAACGATAATGGTTTTTTGTTCGTCTCGCCATTGTTTTAAAATAGCCATGATGGCACTCTCACTTTCCACATCAATTCCAACAAAAGGTTCATCTAAGACAACAATTTCTGCCTGTTGTAAAATTGCTCGAGCTACGAATACCCGCTGTAATTGTCCTCCTGACAAATTACCTATTTGCCGATTAGCAAAGTCAGTCATTTTAACTTGCTCAAGAGCTGCATCACAAGCAACACGTTCGCTTTTTCCTGGAGTCTTAAACAATCCCAGTTTTCCATAACTACCAGTTAAAACCAAATCATAGACATTGATTGGAAAACTGAGATCTAAATCCTTTCGTTGCTCTACATAGGCAACCTTCTTTTTTACTGTTGCCATTGAATGACCATCAAGCGCGCTACTACCTGATTTTGGATGAATAAGACCCAATATTGCCTTGATTAAAGTAGATTTACCAGCTCCATTAGGTCCGATAATGCCAGTAATCTTCCCTGCATTAAAATGGACGGATAAATTATTGAATACCGGTGTATCGCCGTACGCAACAGATAATTTTTTTACAGTTAACAAATAAAAACCTCCTTTAAAAACTAAATTTTTCTAATTTTGGCCTAACCTCTAAAAATACTTTGGTCAACCTTATTTTTTTCTCTCGACTATTTCAACAAAAAATCGTGAATATTAACAACGGTAATTATCATATAGATATATTTTTAACGTGTACAATTGATTCATTCCGATACAAATGAAATGAAGGCAAATAATATTAAATTAGGCGAATATTTATTTTTTTTTAGGTTTGTCTAATATTTTGCTTTAATTTAATAAAAAAGAGGTGTATACTTATGATGTTTTTAAAGGAAGGTGGAAATATTTTGAAAGATACAACAAGTCAGTCCGGTAAAGAGCACAAACCTCGATTAATTCAGCATGCGAATGGTCCCTCTTTAGAGGAAATTAACGGAACTGTCGAGGTACCCAAAGGCAAAGGCTTTTGGAAAACCTTGTTCGCCTATTCTGGACCGGGAGCATTAGTTGCTGTGGGATATATGGATCCAGGCAACTGGTCTACTTCGATTACGGGTGGGCAAAACTTCCAGTATTTATTAATGTCGGTCATTTTAATGTCTAGTTTAATTGCAATGCTATTACAATATATGGCTGCTAAATTGGGAATTGTTAGTCAAATGGATTTAGCTCAAGCAATTCGAGCGAGAACGAGTAAAAAACTAGGAATCATTTTATGGATTTTAACGGAATTAGCGATTATGGCAACAGATATTGCGGAAGTAATTGGCGCATCAATTGCTCTTTATTTACTTTTTAATATTCCGCTTGTCGTCGCAGTCTTTATTACGGTATTTGATGTTTTATTATTATTGTTGTTAACGAAAGTTGGTTTTAGAAAAATTGAAGCAATAGTTGTCTGTTTGATTTTTGTAATTCTTTTTGTGTTTGTTTATCAAGTAGCGTTGTCTGATCCTAATTGGGGGGATGTACTTAAAGGATTGGTTCCGACTGGTGAAACGTTCTCCTCTACACATTCAATTGGTGGTCAAACGCCTTTAACTGGTGCATTAGGAATTATTGGTGCAACCGTTATGCCTCATAATTTATATCTACATTCGGCTGTGTCTCAGACTCGAAAGATAAATCGTACGGATGAAGATGAAATCGCCAATGCTGTACGATTTTCAACATGGGATTCTAACATTCAATTGACTCTCGCTTTTTTTGTTAACTCCTTATTGCTCATAATGGGAGTTGCTGTTTTTAAAACAGGGGTAGTGAAAGATCCGTCATTCTTTGGGTTGTATGAGGCTTTATCAAATCCGGATACATTGAGTAACGGAATTTTAATCACCGTTGCAAAATCAGGTCTTCTTTCTACATTATTCGCAGTCGCGTTACTAGCTTCTGGACAAAATTCAACGATTACCGGAACTTTAACTGGACAAGTAATTATGGAGGGATTCATTCATATGAGAATGCCAATTTGGCTAAGACGTTTAATTACGCGTTTGATCTCAGTTATCCCAGTGTTAATCTGTGTAATTATTACAAGCAGGCAAGGAACGATTCGGGAGCACACAGCGTTAAATACACTAATGAATAATTCACAAGTCTTCTTAGCTTTTGCGTTACCATTTTCGATGGTACCATTATTAATGATGACCAATAGTGAGGTGGAAATGGGAAGCCGGTTTAAAAATTCGATAGTTATTCGGATACTAGGATGGGGTTCAGTAATTGGATTGACATATTTAAATTTGATTGGATTGCCCGGCCAAATTGAAGGTTTTTTTGGTGAAAAGGTGACATCAAGCCAACTTGTACTAGCTGATTCTATTGCCTATGTCATTATCGTCGCAGTATTACTACTGTTAGCGTGGACAATTATTGAACTGTATAAAGGAAATAAAAAATATAATCAATTAATTAATGAAAGGTAAGATGCACTATGGAAGGATTTGATGAATTTAAAAATATTTTAGTCGGGGTAGATGAATCAGAAGGAGCTCAAAAAGCCTTTCAATATGCTGTAAAGCAAGCGAGTAAAACTGGAGCCGCATTACTGATTGCCTCAATTTTAGAAATTGAAGAGTTGAATGTTTATGAAGCGTTAGACCCTGAGTACTTGAGACAGAAACAAAGTCAATTGTTATTTAATTTGGAAAAGTACAAACAATATGCAGAAAATAGCGGTGTAAAAAACATTCAGCTGTACAGTGGAGAAGGTGATCCGGCCGAGGAAATTACTAAGACGATTTTGCCAGCAACATCTGCAGATATCTTAATCATTGGATCGCGATCAATGCATGGAATTAAAGGATATTTTGGTTCGCATGCTACTTATATGGTTAAAAATTCTCCAATCTCAATTACAGTTATTAAGTAAATATTGCAGATAATATGTATTTAGGTCAATATCTTGGACAAATTTTAATAGAGATGGTTATGCTATTTCCTCTCTTGACAGGTCTTCAAACTCCTGTGGAGTTAGATAACCAATCGAACTAATGTAGCTAAATAGCGCTCGTTTGGCTTCTTCAAAATCTGAGTAAGTAGTCGTATAGACCTCTTCTTTTTTCAATGATGCATAGGAAGATTCGATTATTGTATACTGGCTGCATAAATCCGTTTGTAGAACCATTCCTCCTGGAATGTGATAATGCTTTTTGGATTAGAGTCAATAGCTGAGACACTTTTTACGAGAGATTTTTTATGTTAAGCAGCCAGTATCTTTTTCTAAAATTCAACCGGAGACAGATATGCTAAAGCACTGTGAATTCTGTGGTTGTTATAAAATCCTTGAACGTAACTGAAAATTTGTCGCCTTGCTTCTTCAAAAGTTTGATATATTGGTCGTTGGGACACATGTTCTTTCTTCAATAATGCATGGAATGATTCGATTCCTTCGTTATCGTAGGGACAGCCTTTACGGCTGTAGGAATGGTGATAGTTTTAATTTTACAGTAAAATATCCTAGATTGCGATGATTATGGATAGCGTTTGGGGATGATTTTGAATGAAATCAACATTTTCTGAAAATAGATTTGCTAATTTCTATTTTGCTCCGTATACTAATTAAGGAACGTTTGTTTTTTATTACATATTTCTGATCAATAGAGAAGGCAGGAAAATCATGAAGAAAAAACGTACGCTATTGCGTCCTTTAGGCTCTGGATTGGCGATGGGGGTCCCGCTTTTGTTAGGTATCTTATTAAAAGATCCGTTGATTAGTTCAGTCGGCGCCATGGGGGCTTTTTCTTATTTGGCGTTTCAACATGTCTCATTCCTTTATAATTTTAAAGCAATTTTGCTTCATGGTGGTGCGTTGCTGTTGGCATTCATATTAGGTGCATTGACTGCTTTAGCGCCTTGGAGTGCGCCTTTTATTATTGGCTGTTTGTCTTTTTCGGCTTTTTTACTTTCAAAAGTCTATCGCATCCCAAAACCAGATTATTTCTTTGTTCTGATGCTTTATGCAACTGGGTTTAATTTTCATACTGTGGCAGTTGCGGATATTTTCCATCAGAGTTCATATTTGCTTTATGGTTTGGCAGGATCGATCGTATCAGGTTTGTTGATCTCACTGGCAGAAGGATTGCCGTTACATAGCGAAACAACAAGATTTCAACGATTGTCAATGAAAGATAAGTATTATTTAGCACTGTACCAACAGCCTGAAATGGTATTGAAAGCACTCCATTTTTCCATGGTTTTATTTATCGCCACGTATATTGCCTATTTGCTAAGAGAAAGCAATGGCTATTGGATCTTGATCTCTGCGGCTGCAGTGCTAGCTGGCGAACATATGGAGAAAATCAAGAATCGTACGATTGGCCGTGTGCTTGGCGGAATCGTTGGCTTGCTTCTTGGATTTTTATTGATGTCTTTACATTTATCTTTACCGGCATTGGCCGTCGTTTTGATCATTTTAAATGTTTTGACAGAATTGTATATGCCAATCAATTATACAGTTGCCAATTTTTTTACCAATCCACAAGTATTGCTGTTGATGACGATTGGCAGTAGTTTTACCCCGCTACAATTGATTCCGTTGCGTTTTTCAGGTGCGTTGATCGGTAGTTTGCTGGCGATGATTTTGATTTTTGTCATGGATTGGTCCTTGAAACAAATGGAACAAAGTATGATTCATTTTAAAGAGAAGTAGGGGGAATAGACAAGAAAAAAGACTGTCAGTACAAACTGACAGTCTTTTTTTATATTAAGGTGAATGTGAACAACTGGACACCATTCGTGTCAATGGTTGAAAAATGGCGGAACCGATCCGTGATCATGCGATCAAAAACATGTAGTTTCATCATGGTTTTCTGATCGATATACGCTTCGGTTTCACGATCTAACTGTGCGGCCGATTGAAACTGGGCGTAAACATAAAAAACAGCGCCGTGATTGCGGTCAAAGTCCAACTGCTTGACCTGATATCTGCCAGCAGGCAAAACCTGGACATCGATGGAGATATCTAGGGATTGGCTTTCTAGAAACGCTTCTTCAGAAGACAAATGGGGGTCAAAAAAATTCGTATTCCAAAGCAATAACTGATAGTTTTGTCCTTCTTTCGTCATTAAATACTCTTCGCCTTGTGCAATCACTTGTCCCTGCAAACGGCGAATCAAAGACAAACAAAAGAATGCGGGTCTTTTTTTGCTTTGAAAGTGATAAAGATCCAAACCAGTACTGTAGGCATGCAGGCCAGGCTGATCAAATGTGTACTGCTCATGTAATTCATTGTTCAACCAAAATCCATATCCTTGGATTTGTTCAGATAACCCCAGCAGTTCTTGCAGAATAATCGCCCCTCTAAAAAATAACCCATTATAATCGACGGTTGCGCCTGTCAATGTGTTCCAATTTAATAGGTACAAAGGTTTACTGATTGCCAGTTCATGGCATACTTTTTTCAGCCAATGGATTTTTTCGCGCAAATAATGATGGGAAGATTCAATGGCTGTTTTTTGCCTATTATCTTCATGAAAGACGAAGTTGGGATCACCATCAAAATTGATGAAGTCAGCAGTATCCATGATCGTAGCGTGCAACGCGCGTAATTGTTTTTCACTTGTTGTGACATTGAGCGGATCTGGCAGATTCAAGTGGATCCCAATCGAGACAGTTGGCAGAATGTGTCGTATTTGATCATGCAGGTGCAGATAGTACATTTGTACGGCTGATGAATAGTCAATAGGTAGTTGAAATGATAGGCGTAAATGTTTAACCCAGCTTGGATCGATTTTTCGTTTTAAATGAACCAAAAATTTTTGGATCAGTGAAAATGATGTATCAGCTGCATATTCTGTTGCTGCCGTCGGTAATGTGAAACCAATCATCAAAGGTAAACGATGTTTGACCAAAAAATCAAAGGCCGTATCCAATCGTTCAAAGGCTGGAAATGAATTGAGTTGTAATAGATTGGCTAACGTATTGCTGATATCCGATGTATTGAGTAAGTCTTGGCAATAAAGACAATCGATCAAGCCGCTTTCAATCAGTTCAGTCAATTCATGTTGAACTTTGACTTGCGTCAAATCTGACAGTGAAGCAAGTTGAATAATTGTTTCTCCAACATGGAAGCGCCCATTTTTCGTCTCTTCATCAATCACCAAATGACGGTTGCGTCTATCGATCAAAAGAGGCTGCCGCGCTGGTTGTTGAACAGTTTGATAGAGTAAATGCAGGATTTCTTTGTCAGATAGATCCGACTGCACGGTACTTTTGGCAAAGGTTGTTTGTTGCGCCATTGGCGGCTGTGATTGACGATAATCAGTGGGTGTCATTTTGAGAAAAGCTTTGAATTGTTCACGATAGACTTTGACACTGGCAAAACCTGATTCAAGAGCAATCTGTTCAATGCTTTTTTTTGAGTATTGCAGTGAAGAGAGACTTTTGTGAATCTGAATTTTTTTGATGTAGTGGGATAGTTGTTCCCCAGTTTCTTTTTTGAATCGTTTTGAAAGAGCAGATTCTGAAACGTAAAAGTGCGCAGCGATGTCTTTGACTTTGATGCCTTCATGGATATGCGCATCTATATATTGCAGGATATCCGGCAACTGCCGATATCCACTGATTTGGATAGGATGGTGGCGATCAGTTTGATACCATTGCGTCAATAGAAAAATAATGGATTCCAATTTCATCATACGATAGATCTTTTGTTCATCTCGTTGGTTGAACTCATTCAAACCCAAATCAGTGATTGCCTGCAAGAGTTCACCATTGGCTGTTGCAGTAGCGTCCTCAGAAGGTATCTGAAAATGCACATTAAAAAACGCTGGAAACTGATCAGCAAAAAAAAGCGAATCAATCTCTAAGCATAGCACTACTGCTTCTCGTTCATTGTTGGCTGAAAAAACAGCAAATTGATGACCATTTAAACAATAGAGTTGTTGTGTGTCTAGACGTTGTTTATGGGTATCATGTTCTACGATCAGTTGGCCTTTTAGGACCAATAGTAATGTTAAGTGTTCAGCATAAAATCGTTGCGGTGTGGTTATACGATAATAATTGATGTGGCAGGCGTGAAGATTATCCATTAGCATCCCTCTTTTCTCTCGTTCATTATACATCGGATTCTTGATGAAGAAAATATCGTTCTTTAAAGAGTCTAAAAATTTCCTTTAGCAGGATCATTTCTATGAATGTATCTGAAATAGCAATGAAATGGATTGTTGCTAAGATAGAAAATATTAGAATAGACATGAGGAGGAATTGAAATGAAAACAGTACTACAAGAGATATTTGACGTATTAGATGATCGTAAAGACGAGATGATTGCGTTAAGAAGAAACTTTCATCAACATCCAGAATTGTCCTTTCATGAAACGGAAACGGCCAGGAAAATTGCTGCATTTTATGATGGTAAGGACTGTACAGTGATGACGCATGTTGGCGGGGGCAATGGGATTTTGGTGGACATCCAAGGTGGGAAACCGGGAAAGCATATTGCCATCCGTGCAGACTTTGATGCATTACCGATCCAAGAAGAAACAGATGTTCCATTCGCTTCTACCGTACCAGGTGTCATGCATGCCTGTGGTCATGATGGCCATACCGCCTATATGATGATTTTGGCGGACACATTGATTCAGTTTAAAGATCAAATCGCAGGTACGATCAGAGTGATCCATCAACCCGCAGAAGAAGTGACACCTGGCGGCTCAAAAGGCATGATCGAGGCAGGTTGTCTCGATGGCATCGACAATGTCTTTGGTATCCATGTGATGAGTACGATGGAAGTCGGAAACGTGTATGTGCACCCTGGTGCAGTCCATACAGGGCGTGCAACCTTCCAAGTCAAAATGACTGGAAAAGGCGGACATGGTTCAGCGCCACAAGATGCCAATGATGCAATCGTCGCTGCCGCACAATTTGTCTCAAGTGTGCAGACGATCGTTAGTCGTCGCATTGGGCCTTTTGATGCAGCAACTGTCACGATTGGTTCATTTGATGGCAAAGGTTCCGCCAATGTCATCAAAGAAACAGTTACGTTGGCAGGAGATGTTCGAATCTTGGATGAATCTTTGCGTCCGGTTGTAGAAACAGAGTTTCGCCGATTATTAGCAGGGACTTGTGAAGCATTTGGTATCACGTACGAACTTGATTATCAAAATGACTATCCCGTTTGTATGAATGACCCTGAAATGACGCAATTGGTGGCTGATGCAGTAGAAAAAGCAGCAATCCCTGAGGTGGTAGCCGTCAAAGAATGTGGACCGCAAACAGCTTCAGAAGATTTTTCTTACTATGCATTGGAACGGCCTAGTTGTTTCTTCTTTGTAGGGGCGCATACACCCGGTACGCCCATTTATCCCCACCATAATCCAAAATTTACGATTGACGAGGATTGTTTGTTGATTGCTGCCAAATCAATGGCAAGTATCGTTGTAACCTATTTGGACCAAGAATAGAGTAAAAAATAGTAGCTTTTTGCGAAGCAAGAAGTTGCCATGCAATCAAAGATCAAAGCAATGATCTGTTGATCGGGATCATGGGCTTTGCTCTTTTTGCATGCCATTATATAAAGTGAGGTTTAGGAAAATGAAAAGTTCTACTGCAATAAACGAAGGACCCTATCATGGCAATAATCGCCTATTGGTCGGGATCGTTTTGAGTGTTTTAAGTTATTGGCTGTTTGCGCAATCTTTATTAAATATGGCGCCAGATGTTCAAACAGACTTAGGGATCTCTTCAGGTGTACTGAGTACAGGTGTGTCGATCACAGGTTTGTTCTCAGGTATTTTGATCGTGGTCGCAGGAGGATTTGCTGATGCATTCGGACGGGTCAAATTGACCTATATTGGTATTTTATTTAATATTATTGGCTCTGCAGCATTGATTTTTGCAAGTGGCACTGGATTATTTATTGCTGGCCGCATTCTTCAAGGTATCTCAGCTGCATGTATCATGCCTGCCACGATGGCCTTGGTCAAAACCTATTTCCAAGGAAAAGATCGGCAACGGGCGTTGAGTTATTGGTCGATTGGTTCATGGGGGGGTTCAGGTTTTTGCTCCTTCTTCGGTGGTGCAATCGATAGTAATCTAGGTTGGCGTTACGTGTTTGTCTTCTCGATCGTGGCATCGATTCTAAGTGGGATCTTGTTATTTGGAACCCCTGAATCAATTGCAGGAACCCAAAAGAAGGGGCGGTTTGATACATTCGGTTTGGTTTTATTTGTCGTATCGATGTTGGCATTGAATTTACTTGTGTCAAATGGGGGAAGTTTTGGTTGGCTTAGTCTGAAAACCCTTGGTTTACTACTTATTGTGGTACTGGGATTGTGTATATTCTATTGGGTTGAAACCCATACTGATTCGGGGTTTGTTGACTTTGGCTTGTTTGAGAATAAAGGTTATCTTGGTGCGACGATTTCCAACTTTCTATTAAATGCGGTAGCTGGAACAATGATCGTGATCAACTCTTATGTCCAACAAGGTCGTGGACTTTCTGCTGGAAGTACTGGGATATTATCACTGGGGTATTTGGCGCTTGTTTTGATCACAATTCGAATCGGTGAAAAAATGCTGCAAAGAATGGGCGCGAGAAAACCAATGCTGTTTGGCGCATTGATTTCTGGTATCGGTGTTGCATTGATGGCTTTGACTATTGTCCAAGGCATGGCATATCTTGTGCTTGTTTTCATCGGCTATTCATTATTTGGCATGGGTCTAGGCATGTATGCAACTCCTTCAACAGACACAGCCGTTTCAAGTGTACCGCTAGAAAAAGCTGGCGTTGCTTCTGGTATTTACAAAATGGCTAGCTCATTAGGCGGTGCAATGGGGATTGCCATCTCAGCGAGTGTTTATAATGGGTTGAGTCAATCATCCTCGATCACAACAGGAGCAACTGCAGGCCTTTTGGTCAATGTCATCTTTTGTGTGTTGGCTATTTTTTCTATTGTCTTTGTCATTCCTAAACACCAAACAAAATAAATAAGCGTTGCGATAAAAAGCAAAATAACGCGTTGTCAAAGGTGCGGTTTTTCCACTTTGACAACGCGTTTTATTAATCTAACCCTAGGAATTTAGAGGTCCCTTCGTTTTGGATCTTCAGTATTTTGGCTAAAACAGAGGCATCAAAAGTACCATCCTGATTTGTTGCATAAAAGGTGACATCAAGCTGATACTCTTTCAAGTTGTAGTCTGAAAGTGTTGATGCTAATTTCTGAAGTTCTTCAGCTGAGAGCACCTCGCCTACCAAAGTAAGTGCGATGGACTGCTGCTGTTCATCGATTGTTTGTGCCAATAGATAATGATCACTTAAATTTGCTTCAACAAAACGCTTGGCATGATATTCGATGATGGTAGTTTCTACAGTAGTATAGACAAAAAACAGGCCAATCATAAAAATTGGCAGTGCTGCTAGACCAAATTTCCAAAAACGGTGATGTTTAAAATCACTATATTGCAGCAACCGGATGGTGAGAAAGAGGGATAACCCAATCAAAAATGTATTTGTGAAAAAAAGCTGTGCCGAATCCCAGGCAATCGCATAATCTCTGATAGATACCCCATACCCTGTCACACATAGAGGCAAAATCAAGGAAGTACCAATAGACACGCCAATGATCACGTCATTGTCACGCCCCCTGACTTTTGCAAAAGCAAGGGCTGAACCACCAATCAAGGCAATCAAAATGTCCCAGATTGTGGCAGAAGTCTGGGTGAGGATCTCGGGTGTAGAATCTTTTATTGGTGTGAGATAGAAAAATAAAAAAGAGATCACGAGGATAATGATCACTTGGATCGTGAATACAAGCAATCCTTTTCGTACTAGGTTAAAATGTGACAGACCTAAACCAAATCCAATGCCATTGACACCATTCAATAGAGGAGAAATCAGCATCGCACCAATGATTGTTGTCGTTGAATTATAGTTCAAACCAATCGACGCGATCAAGGTGGCGCAGACAAGCAGCGCATACACCAATACGGTCTGATCCATATCTTTTTGGATTTTGCCAATCAGTTGTTCTCTTGAAATCAAGTCAGGCGTTAAGTTCACTTCGATCATCCTTTCCAGTTCTTATGTCTCTATTCTGGACTAAAATGGACGATATGACAAAAATAAGTACCGGCCTGCCTGTAAACAGCACCAAATATTTTTGCAAATAAGGTGATCTAGGCTAAGATAAAGAATGTAGAAGATACCTCAAGCAAGTTTGAAAAAAGGGGATGAGAGAATAGTGGATTATTTCAAGTACTTTCAACGATTACGCGCAATTGCAGAAGCCGGCTTGTTTTATGGAAAAGACGCCTATGATATTGAACGATTTCAAGAACTAAAAGATATATCATTGATGTTGATGGAAATAGTGATCGACCAAGAGATAGACACATTGCATGTGTATTTGGACAATCAAGATGGCTATCCGACACCCAAAGTCGATGTGCGGGCCTTGATCAGACAGGGGGATTGCGTCCTGTTGGTGCGAGACAGCCAGAGCAAGGAGTGGTCGTTGCCAGGTGGCTATGCCGAGGTCGGTTTGACGCCCAAAGAAAATATTCAAAAAGAAGTATTAGAAGAAACAGGATTGACCGTTGCGGTTGGCGCGTTACGTGCGGTTTTTGATACCAATTTAAGAGAAGATATCCCCCAATTGTTTCAATATTATAAATTGGTGTTTGCTTGTGACGTACTTTCAGGGGAATTTGTCGCAAACAGTGAAACGACTGAGAGTGGTTATTTTGGTTTAAATGACTTGCCACCTCTATCTATCAAACGGACGACAAAAGAACAGTTGGTTCAATTGCTGCAAGACGATCAGGTATACGTTGATTGAGTTCGATAGATTGTCAAAAAAGCGTTTTAATGAGAATTTTCAGTCAAATGTTATTTACTTGCAGTGAAACTTGGTTTATCATCGATTTCGTTGTTTTCATTATTTACATCAAGTGTAATTTTCACATCTGCTTGATTGACGGAGGAGTAAAAAAATAAAAAATCATATCAATTCCTATTTTGGGCTTGATGCCTTGCAAATGACAGTCAAACGGGAGATTTTGGCTGGTTTTACAACATTTATCTCTATGGCGTATATCTTATTCGTGAACCCTACTGTGTTAGGTGCTTCAGGGATGGATGAAGGTGCAGTGTTTACTGCCACGGCGTTAGCCAGTGCACTGGGCTGTATCTTGATGGGGGTGTTGGCCAAATATCCAATTGCCACTGCACCAGCTTTAGGAATCAATGCTTTCTTTTCTTATTCGGTTTGTATTGGTATGGGCGTTCCTTGGCAAACGGCTCTGGCAGGGGTCTTCGTTGCTTCACTGATTTTTATCGTGATCACCATTTTTAAATTGCGAGAGTTGATTATCGATGCGATTCCTTCTGATTTAAAATATGCGATTTCAGGTGGGATTGGTTTATTTATCGCCTTTTTGGGTTTGAGTGAGGGCGGTATTATTGTCTCGGATGATTCAACTTTGGTTGCATTAGGTTCTTTAAGTGTCGGGACCACATGGCTAACGATTTTTGGTTTGGTTATCACAGCTATTTTGATGGTACGACGCGTACCTGGGGGAATTTTCATTGGGATGGCAGCAACAACGATTCTTGGCTTGCTGACAGGATTGATTCAAGCACCAACCAGTATTGTTTCGGCCGCACCTAGTATGTCATCGACATTTTTGGTGGCACTTCATCACGTTGGAGATATCAATTCTCTGCAAATGTGGGTCGTCGTATTGACTTTCCTATTGGTGACTTTCTTTGATACTGCAGGAACATTGGTGGGAACGAGCATATCAAAGCAACGGTTGAACGCCTTACTCATAAACGAGGCGATAGCTACAATCTGGATGCTTTATATGCTGACAACTCACAGGAAGAGGAACGTGAGCGGAAGTATCAAGATGAAGCTATCCGTGGTTGGTTAAGTGAATCTTTAAAGCCTAAAGAGGCTGCTTTGGCCATTGCAATCATCTCAGACCGTATGTCAATTCAGGAGTACGCGGCATTAATTGATGATAAAGAAAACAATGTTTCTCACCGCTGGAATCGTTTAAAACGAAAAATTGCAAAAAAACTTATAGAAAAACGTCCTTTTTGAGGTCCTCCCGTGGCCTATATGTAGGAAGTCAATTTAGCTTCCAAATAAAATTTTACGGAGGTTCTGCAATATGAACGATTTAGCAGTTTTTAACAATCCGGACTTCGGTTCGGTACGCATATTGATGGTTGGGATATTCCTTACTTTGTGGGTAAGGATGTGGCCAATATCCTCGGGTACGTCAATCCACAAAAAGCTATCTGCACTCACGTTGATGAGGAAGACAAGATGTTGAATGTCGTCTTATTATCACAATTCAGAAAATATCGGGCGTATGCGGAGGGGGTAACGAGCACCTTTAAACCGGTCATCATGTTTAAATCACCTAAGATTAAGGTGTCGCTTGAAGCTACACAAATGTTTAACGAACTAATTGCAAATTTAAATGCTGCTGATTTGATAGCATTTATTATACGTCAACAATTATTAGATAGTAACGAAAGTTCTGCTTTAGAATTAGCCTACAATTTCTATTTAAAAAATGAAGATGACCTATATAGGTTGAATTAAATACTTTACATCCGCACGCACAGTCGGTCAATCACCACAAGGGGACGCTCGTTTACATCGGCTAAGAAACCGCGGACCGACTGTTTGATTTTCTGGACGTGGTCAAAAAAAACATTGTTGATGACCGATTCCTTGAGCCACTTCCAAACGCCTTCCATTAGGTTCAACTGAGGGCTGTAGGGAGGGAGGAAGATGAGTGCCAGGCGCCTAGCGTTTTCTTCAAGAAAAGACTGGATCAGCTTGGCGTGGTGGATAAGGGCATTATCCAATACCATCACGATTTTTCCGGTGGGGTATTCCCGCAACGTCCGCTCCAGAAAACGGAGGAAGGCCGCTGCGTCGTATGCCCCTTCTTCTGTACAAATGATCCGACCGGTTTCATAATCCAAGGTGCCTATCAATTTTACCCCTTTGTGTTGTCCATAAGTGGGGATTTTTCGCTGGTGGCCGCGGAGAAACCAGGTGCAGCCAATGGCTTGGTAATCCCGGATCATGGTTTCGTCCTCGAATAGGAGGTGGTCAATATCGCTATTCAGCAATTTTTTTTAGGCTCGGGAAGGTTTCTTCCAAAAATACCTGTTGTTTCTTGGAATCCGCTTTTTTGAGGGTATACGTCGGACGGGTCCAGCTTAGTCCTAGCCGGTGAAGGAGGTCCGCCACGCCTTTTTGCGTATATCCATAACTCCATTCCCGGAGAATCAGGTCACACACAATCGCCAATGTCCAATTGGCACGGGATTTGAAACCTACTTCCTCCGGAGTGTGGTAGGCGACGATTTGGACCAGTTCCGCTTCCTGTTCATCTGTCAGCCGTGAAGGTCGTCCGCTTTGTTTTTTGGAGACTAAACCTTGGATTCCATTATGGCAGTAGTTTTTCACATAGTGGCTGACAGTATGCTCGTCGGGGCCGATGGTGTGCCCGGCTTCTTTCCGGGTGTGGCCTTCAAGAACCAACTTGACTGCCAGGAAACGCTCGTACAACCGGCGGTTGTCTGTCGTATTCATCGCTTTTTCCAATTCACGGATTTGGCGTTCTGTTTCCATGTTCCCCACTCCTCAAGTGTTTTCTTTAGTATACGCCTATAGGAGGAAAAACGAATACAATTTAACTCAATTTATATAAAAGGAAACTATGCAAAGACAGCAGACAAAATTACGGTCAGATTCAAAACGACTTTTGATATGACGACACAGATCGCTTTAGGAAGTGCCAAAACACGTTTTAGTAATTCTGCTTTTGTCGATTATGAAATTGACGGTAACTCTTATAGGGAAGCCGCTCAAGCAAATTCATGGATGGACACTACTTGGACCTTAAACGCGCTAAAAGCAGGGCTTTTCATTCCAAAAGGAGGAGATGTAAAAGCATACTTGCAAGCAGCTTTTAACCGTAATTTCCCAAATATCTTTTCAGAAGATGTTGCTACAAGTGATCAAATCTATTGGATGGGATTATTTAATACGTATAAAGCGACACTTCATGAAGGAACCAAGATTGTCGATCAATTACAAGATGGTCAAACGTTTAAAGAAGCAGTAGTTTATACAGTTGACGTATCCGGAACAGAAAACCAAGTAAGATCTCTGAAGGAAGAATTGAGCTCAGCTGATTATCGCTTGACGTATGATCCAGTGACAAAACAAGTGACAGTAGAACTGTTGAAAGACACTTCAGAAACGATTGCTGTCTTCATTGCTGTCGAAGCAGCTACAGATGTTTACAAGTACAACAATATGATCTCTTTGACAGATGGTACAACGGATTTAACTGCTGAAGCGCAAGTTGAGAGATCCGCAAAAGGAAACTGGTTAACAAAAAATGGCACTCAAAATGTTGACAATAATCGACTGTTGGGTTGGGAAGTGCTGGTTAACCAAGATAGTCTAACGATCAAGAATGCTGTGATTGAAGATACGATCAATTATAATCAACAGACTTTCTTGTACGATGAGACAGGAAAAGTCCTTGTTGATGTGTATAAAGCCGTCAAAGACGGAGATCAATGGATAAAAGGTGAGAAAGTTATTTTCAATAATCAAGACAATCCAAATGTAACAACGAATGGTATTGATGGAACATTCACATTACGTATTGCTTTTGAGGATGTCATTGACAGTCCATACTTCATCGTTTATCAAACGAAACTTGATCCTGGCATTCGAAATAATGAAGTTGTTTCAAATGATGTGTCTCTTTACGGAAGTCAGACGGAAATCCATCAAGTAACAAAAGACGTAATCGTCAAATCTACCAACGGTAGCGGTACTTCAACGGGAACAAATGGCTCGTTGACAATCAAGAAATATGACAGAGAAGGGGATAAGGAAGCTGGGATCAACAAAGAGGCACATTTCCAACTCAGTCGTAAAAATGCCGAAGGAAATTACGAAGTTGTTTTCTCCGAACTTGTTGTCAGAAATAATAAGTTGATTCAAGGAACTAGCGAATTTGACCGCTTAGATGGGCTACGATATGGAGATTATAAAATCCAAGAAACGAAAGCACCAGATGGATATGAGCGGGATGAAAAAGAATATACGTTTACGATCTCGAGCGAGGAAGTCGATTATGTCTTTGAACTAGCTAATACAAGGGAAATTATCGAAACTAGCCTAGCTTTAACGGCTACGAAAGCTTTGGAAGGCCGACAGATCGAAGACGGGGAATTCACTTTTGTTTTGGCAGATGAAGAAAATAAAATCCTTCAAGAAAAGACGAACAAGGCAAATAATATTCTTTTTGATGAGATTACTTATCAAAAAGAAGGAACCTATCGATATAAAATTTATGAAGTACAAGGACATGACGCTACGATTAGCTATGATGATTCAATCACCAATGTTACAGTAGAGGTGAAAAATAACGACGGACAGTTAGAAGCAACAGCCACCTATGAAGGCAACGCCGTCTTCACGAACACTTACACACCAAAAGCTGGCAGTGTAGTGCTGGAAGCTGAGAAAGTCTTGACTGGCCGTTCACTAGTCGCAGGGGAGTTCACTTTTGAATTAGTCGATCAAGAAGGAAAGGTAATCCAAAGTCAAACCAATGACGGCACAGGGAAAGTTTACTTCGATGCGATTCCATACGACAAAGCCGGCGAATTTAATTACACGATCCGTGAGAAAGTGGGTCAAGATGACACAGTCACTTATGATGATACGGAAGTGCTAGTGACTGTAAGTGTGAAAGACAATGAAGGACAATTGGAAGCAACAGCGACTTATGAAGGCAACGCCGTCTTCACGAACACTTACACGCCAAAAGCTGGCAGTGTAGGGTTGGAAGCAGAGAAAGTCTTGACTGGCCGTTCACTAGTCGCAGGGGAGTTCACTTTTGAATTAGTCGATCAAGAGGGACAAGTGATTCAAAGTCAAACCAACGATGGTAGCGGAAAAATTTACTTTGATGCGATTCCGTACGACAAAGCCGGTGAGTACAACTATACGATCCGGGAAAAAGCCGGACAAGACAGTACAATCACTTATGATGACGCAGAGATTCCAGTGACCGTAAATGTCGAAGATCAAAACGGAACATTGGAAGCGAAAGCAGATTATGGTAGCGAGCCAACCTTTACTAACCGCTACACGCCAGAAAAAGCTCCTGATCCAGCAAAAAATCAGAATACAAAAACACCGATGAAGAAAAACGAACTGCCAAAAACCGGTGAAACGTATCAAGTCAGCTGGATGTTAGTAGGCTTGTTACTAGTAGGCATTGTGGTAGTGGTATATCGCAGACAGAAAAGAAAGTAACTAGCTAAACGATCAAAGATTCCTTGATCTGGTTTCCTATGTTGGAAACGGATCAGGGGGTCTTTTGCTTTTGAAAGAGGTCTTGTTGAAAAAAAAACCTCTGTTTACCTTTTGAGTAACAAAAGATAAACAGAGGCACCCACCTTGTCAAACCAGCACGTGGTCGTTAATTGAAAAATATAAGTTGTACGCTTGTAACTGAACAGCAGTCATTAAACTGGTCCCTGCCAGACCCCATTGGTGTACATATAAGCCTGTACCTGCTTTGTGCTCGCTTTTGACTCCCACCCAGCTGTTTTATAAATCAACAAGCCAATTTGTTTGTTGAATCTGCCCGTCTAATTCACGTAAGGCTTTTGCGGTTTGATTCAAACGGTCGGTGATTTGCTTGGTATCGATCGTTCGGATCATACGAATCTCATTACGTCCCATCCGTGGAGCAACCTTGGCTGCTTCCAATGTTGCCGTTAGCATCGCATGCGAACGCCTTAAAGCTTCCCGTTTCTCTAATGCAGCAGCAATCGTTTCTTGTTCACCGATTTTGACGACCGCATTTCGCTGATTGATTGCAATGACCAACTGGGCAAATTCTTGGTTTGTTGTTTCATAATCCAGCAGTAAGTCGTCGATGCTGCGGTCTAACGTATCGCCTTCTTGGATCACGGCACTACTGGCAATCTCTTCTCGTAACAGAGTGAGTTTGGATTCAAGATCTCTTCGTAGTAATAATGCTTCAGCAAGTTTCATTGATTTCATCCTTTCAAGCAAGGTTTCTTTTCTTTATCTTAGAAAAAAAACACTAAGCTGGCAAGTATTTGCCCTCCAAAAAGTCTCGAAGCCATTATTGAAAAGATTGAAAATTCTAAAAACTGTTTGACTTGAAAAACGAGGAATAGTATACTTTTATCAATTCAGTAGAATATAGGACATCGATGAGAAGAGTAGCTTTGATGACTGTTTAAAGAGAACCCGGGTTGGTGAGAAAGGGGACAGAACGCTAAGTGAAGATGAGCTCAGAGTCTTTTAACTGGTTTACGCTGGTTAGACGGAACGCAGCCGTTATCCTGCCGAGTATGCATACGTACTGATGAGGTGTTATTTGTAAAAATGACACGAAAAAGGGTGGTAACACGAAGTCTTCGTCCCTTTGTTGATCAATGATGATCAGCAAAGGGACGAGGATTTTTTTATTTGATCAAGCTTGCAACTCGCAAGTGAAAAGGAAAGAGGAGAGTAAATGAAAAAGGGTTTGGTTGTTGTAGGAATTTTAAGTTTTTTGTTAGCAGGATGTAGCACGACTGGATCGTCCGCAAAGGAGACAGATCCAGAAGTTCAAGAGATTTCAGTCAGCTTACCGGCAGAGTTGACAACATTAGATACGACGCAAACAACGGATAAAGTTACGTTTACCGTTATCCAGCATCTTTTTGAAGGGTTGTATCGTTTTGATGAAAAGAGTCAGCCAGTTCCCGGTTTGGCGGAGGAAGCAGTCATCAGTGAAGATGGCAAGACATATACCTTTAAACTAAAGGAAGAAGCCAAATGGAGTGATGGGCAGCAAGTGCAAGCAGCAGATTTTGCTTATGCTTGCAAGCTAATGGCGGGCATCATTGGAAAGAAAGGATAAAAGCGGCGTAATTCTTGAATAAATGAATCCTGTAACTCCGAAAAGTTTTGTTTAAGTGCTTGGTAGATGGTCGTTGTACTAAAAAGGGCATGTCCCATCAAAGCGATCCAAACGGTTAAAGCAACCGTAGGGCGGATGATATTTAACAGATCGACGGCTGCAACTTCGATCGGCAGTAAATTACCTTCAAGATCAGTGGCAGTAGCGAAAGTATAAAGTGCTAATGATTCTTTGCCAGCAACAGGATGTTGATGAGCTTCTTCAATCAATCCTTGAGCCCATTTCTCAGATTTTTTACGATCTTCGACGCCTCTTAAATGGGCGACAGGGGAGGTGACAGTCCCGCTGAACATAGCAACTTGATAATCAGCTAACTCACTGATCTCTGATTGAGACAGTGGTGCTAGATTGATTCCTGACCATTCACAAATCGTTTTGAATAGAACATTTTTTGTGAGTGAAAAAAGCTCAAAGGTACCGGATTGTTTATCCAGTTCATGAGAAAGGTTTCGTTCCAACAAATCATGGTAATCGGTCATTCTCTCAGGTGTCATCAAGTCCATAAAGTAGTTTTTCCGATGGTGATGTTGTTCCCCGTCTAAAGTTTGAACCCCCTCTTCACCTAACAAGGTTGAACGGACGAGTTTAGGCATTGCTCCTTCACGTTTAAAGTTTCGTGGATCATAAAAAATTTTTGCTGCTTCTTTTCCATAAATGGCAATCACTTCTTGATTCAGAAATTTTGCTCTAACGACTGGGGCATTCACCTCAGACCGTAATTCTCCTAAGATTTCATAACCAGCATCAAAGAGTTCTTTGACCTCAGTTAATTTGATTTTCGCTGTTGGTACTTCTTTCATTGGATTTCCTCCTATCTTTTTCCTATTGATATACTTCTAGCTTAAGCTTTTTTCTTTATTTAGACAAAAGAAACACATAAAAAAGAGCAGATCATCTTGGATGATCTGCTCAAAATGCGGAAGATGGGAGTTGAACCCACACGAGATATACTCACACGCGCCTGAAGCGTGCGCGTCTGCCATTCCGCCACTTCCGCGCATAAATAACCTTAGCGCATTTTGAGAATTTTGGCAAGAAAAAAAATAAGTCTGTCAGCGGGGACTGACAGACAAGGAGTAAAAAATGAAAAAGTTGGGTTGTTTGTTGGGTTATTTATATAGTAACCGGAAAATATGAAAAAATTGTGATCAACCCTTAGCGTTTTAAAGAAAAAAACAGGCCAAAGGTTAAAAAAACTAAAATAGCACCATGAAAAAAAGGGCCTGCCAGCGGGGACTGGCAGGCAAGGAGTAAAATGAAAAAGTTAGGGTTTGTTGGTATGAATAAACTATACCGCCCAAATGTGAAAAAAGAGTGACTAAAAAGGAGCGTTTTTGTTATGATCCGTAGACCAAATCAAGGTTTTTTTCATTGAAGGTGTCTCCATGCTCCAAATCACCATATTTGAACCCCCGGTTGAACCATTCAACTCGTTGTTTTGAAGTCCCATGAGTAAAACTATCTGGTACGACATATCCTTGGTATTCCTTTTGTAACGTATCATCACCGATGGCATTAGCAGCTGTGATAGCCTCTTCGATATCACCAGCTTCTAAAATCGGTTGGCCGTTATAAGTTTTTCCTTGTAGATACTTGGCAAATGTACCGGCTAAATAATCCGCTTGTAGTTCCAAACGAACACTATATTGATTGTATTCTTTTTCAGAAACCTGTTGGCGGATCTTATCGAGTTGCTGTGTAATACCAAGTTCGTTTTGTACGTGATGACCAACTTCATGAGCAATGACATAGGCCATAGCAAAATCTCCGCTGACCCCATACTTTTGAGAAAGTTCTGTTGCAAAGCTGAGATCCAGATAAACATTTTGATCGGCAGGGCAATAAAAGGGACCAACTTGAGAAGTTGCATTCCCACAAGCCGATTGAACACTTCCTGTAAATAAAACCAGTTTAGGATCTTGATACGTAGTCTGTTCTGCTTCAAAAACACCATTCCAATAATCTTCCAAATGGCCGAAGACGACAGCGGAGAATTCTTTTTCCTCTGTATACTCGTCTGAAGCCACATTTTCTGTTTGATAATTAGCGGCTTGTCCGCCTCCCAAAATATCTGTGACGGAGTTTAAATCACCTCCACTGAATAGAAAAAAGAGGACTGCGATAACAATCGTACCGATACCACCGCCGGCCATTATTTTTCCTCCTGAACCTGCGGAACGACCAGAGCGGTCTTCCACATTGGAACTTTGTCTACCCCCACGCCATTTCATTTTGTTTCCTCCTCATTTGACTGTTTACATTTATTATAAGAGAAAACGAGGAAGATGAGAAAAGTTTGGCTTGCTTGAAGCGATTTTGCGGAACAAACGACCGATATTGCTATCAAGGGAAAGGATGTGCACACCTTTTAATCATTTTTTAATCTAACAATTGGTCTTCATATTTGTTAAGGTATCACTAGAATAAAGGTAGAGGGTGAGCAAATGAAAAACAATTATTCTTTGATCGAAGACCGACGCATGCAAATTTTTAAGCGGCTGATCAATGAGGAGCACTTGAGTTACCAGCAACTTTCTGATGAGTATTATGTTTCTAGGAGCAGTATCGCCAAGGATATCGTTTATCTAAAAACACTGTTTGTCAAAGAAAATTTACTGTTGCGTTTTGATAATTCAGGCACTTATTTTCAAGGAAGCGAGTCACAAATCCAACGAATGTTGAAGCGATTCATTCTCCTTACTATGGAGCAATCGAAAAGAACCAAATCAGAGAATCATCCGAAGAAGACTATAATTGGTTGGTAGTCAAACATGGAAATGAAGAAGAAAAAAAAGAGCTGCTGACACTTTTTGATTTACCGGAAGATATTTTTATTGGCTCCGATGAACCAGAGGAAGTTTCTCGATTAGAACATTTACGAGACACTAAATTAAACAATCCGTTTCTTTATACATTGATCGATCTTTCTTCAAATCATCAAGAACGCATTGAAAAACGCCTTGAACCTGACACATTTATTCTTTCCAAAGGATTGATGATCACCTATGTCTCTAGAGAATCGAATCTCGTTGAGCGATTGATCGAGAAACATGGAAGTGAGCTTCGACATTTTGAGGATATCATTGCTTTTGCCACATTAATGATCTATACCCACTATATCAATGGGTTGAAAGAGATTAAAAAGCAAATCGACCAATTGGATGCGGCTGCCCGTAAAACAACCGAAAATAATGAACTATTTAATCTGGCAGACACAGAACGAGATATGGTTTATTTGGATCACACGTTGAAAGATCAGAATCTTACAGTGAATCACTTGATGGAACGAAAAGAGTTTTTAGACAAATTAGATAATGAATCGTTAGTTTACGACATTAAACTGCGACAGAAATTTGCCAACAAGCTTGTCACGATCTATCGCGATTTATTGGAAACCATCGGTGGTCTATTCTCGGATATGATGGACAATAATTTGAACCATTTGATGAAATATTTAGATTCAGCAGCATTAGTGGTTGCAGTGCCATCATTGATTGCTGGACTTTGGGGGATCAACACTGGCGGACTGCCTGGGAAGGATAACACGATAGGAACGATTCTAGTTTTTGGGTTAGCTGTCTTAGTAGGCATCCTTACTGCTGTCTATCTTTCAAAGAAAGACTTTTCAAAAACAAAATAAAAAAGCAACTTTGTCTAGCATTGAACGCTGGGCAAAGTTGCTTTTTTTCGTGACTTCACAATCGCGAAGACTGTCCAATAAGCAGAGGGGAGAAGCGAGAAATGAAAAATATTAAGAAGAAAGGCCGGGGTACAATCCGAACAATTTATATTTTACTTTACTCGCTATTGCATACGCTCACTTCTATCGTTGCTTTTTCTCATAATCCTTTTACATAGTGAGGGGAAGCAGGTTTCAAATACAAAAGGCAGAATCAAAGGAATGCCAATTGTTTTGATGTTTCATCAGAAGGATGTAGTGAATGAGTTGTGTACGACAATCAGGTTTCTTTGATTGCTTTTATTCATAGGGAAGATGACGGTTGAAAGCAGACAATGAAAGAAAATCGTACATAGTCTAGGTACCCTTTATCAGAAAATAACTTTTTGCTGATCGAAACGCTTTCAAAGAGCTGCGGCAGTTTTTTTGACCTCTTGCAGTGAGTGTTAACGATTCCAAAAAAGTTGACTTATCCTTAATATAACAACGTTTTAAATTTTTTTTGTTTTTTTAAGAGCAAAATTTTTGTGTATTTTTAAGAAGGAGCGTAACATAATATGTGTAATAAATATTTCACAGAAAGAAAGAGAAAATTATGCATTGGTTATGGGTATTAATCGTAGGAGCTATTATCGGTTTGATTGCCGGAGCAATTACAAATAAAGGTGGATCAATGGGATGGATCGCTAACATCGTTGCAGGTTTAGTTGGTTCAGCAATTGGACAAGCATTGTTAGGTAGCTGGGGTCCTCAATTAGCAGGAATGGCTTTGATTCCTTCTATCATTGGTGCGATCATCGTTGTTGCTGTAGTATCATTTTTCTTGGGACGTTCAAGAGGTTAATCGTCAAATATATCAGCAATTTTACCTATTATCTTAAGGAGCAGCTTTTCGCTGCTTCTTTTTTTGTATAGATAAACTGCTTCTATCACTGATCATCGATGTTGTCTAACTGATGTCGCCGAGTGCAAGCATTACCTTTGTCAGATTAAAAAATACTCGTTACACTTAATATAGAACGACGAAAGAAAGGATGATCTCAATGAAAAAAATGTACGAAACAGCAATGATCAATCGTGGAGGCCGTGATGGCGAGGTTGAGGCACCAAACGGAAGTATGCACATGAAGATCGACCGCCCAGGAATCCATAGTGAAGGGACAAATCCGGAACAACTTTTTGCGGCTGGATACGCATCTTGCTTCAACGGCGCGGTTCAACACATGCTGGAAGAAAATAATCTTGAGTCTGATTCTGAAGTCAAAGCACGGGTATCTTTATTTCAATTAGAAGATGGGGGCTACCAAATCGGGGTTGTTTTAGAAGTTTCTTTGCCAGGACTTGAGAAGGACCAAGCAGAGAAAATCGCAGAAGAAGCCCACGCATTTTGCCCATACTCTAAAGCAACAAGAGGCAATATTGATGTGGAAGTGACTATAGTAGAATAAGGGATTCTTAATGTTACTATAAATGAGATTATGAAAGATCCTATAAAGAAACGCTAGTAAAAGAAACATGTAGTTACGGTAATTAATAGCGGTATATGTACGATTGATCGAATAGAACAAGGAGGCAAAAAAATGACACAGCGGGTAGCAATAATGATTTTAGTGTTGCTGGTCATTGGCCTCCTTGTTTACTATGTCCTAAAGTTTAAGCATTGGAAGCAGCAACGGATACATCAGGATATTGAAAAAAAGTTAAAACGGTATCCTATTGTTCAAGCAGCTTGGGAAAAGGCTGAAGCAAAACAATATAACATTCCTGGATTAACAGAAACAAGAATGGTGGTGCCGGAAACCGGCGAAAATGAGGTTTGTCAATGGATGACGCCGCAAGGGTTGGCTTTTTCTCAAGATTTTGTGTTTATTTCTGCCTACTGCTATGACCATCAGCATCATTCTATTATTCATGTACTGGATAGAGAAACAGGACAGCCGATCAAACTGCTGATTTTACCTAAACGGCCACATGTAGGGGGCTTAGTATATGATACAAAACGGGAACTTTTATGGTTGACAATCACAGGATCTGCTACTGGACGAGTAGCCGCTTTACGTTTGATCGATATCTTAGCAGATACATCTGAAGAGACGGGACAGCCAATCGCTTATTGGCTGACAACTGATCTCTCAGAGATTCCACAAGCATCGTATTTGACTCAAAACAATGATCAACTGGTATCTGGCAACTTCACACTAAAAGGTGAAGGACAGTTGACTTTCTATCTATTGCCGACGATAGCTGAAATGAAAACAGCAATTCGCCGCAAAGACAAAATCCAACCAACCGTGACAATGAGCAGAAAAACATCTGATAAGATTCAAGGTGTGGCTTTTTATGGCCATTATCTCTTAGCCAGTCGTTCTTATGGTCCTTATACCTCGGAACTCTTAGTGTCCGAGCGGGACTCTCCTAGCCGGATCCTAAAACGAATCAAATTTCCACCGTATTTGGAACAAATCGTTGTTGTAGAAGATCGTCTAGCAGTATTGTTTGAAAGTGGCGCCGCAGCGTATCGCGAGAAAGCCAATCCTGTGTTAGCCAATGTTTTATTACTAGACTTAGCAACGTTGCTTCATGCAAATAAGCGTCCCAAAAAGATTGCTGCAACTAAAAAATAGTCGGACAACTCAAGATGATCACTGTTGTTCATAAAGAACGACAAGAAAAATCATCTAGCGATGTTCGACTATGGGTTTATTTAGGAAGTATTTCTACTAAGATTCAATATGGCTATACAGATTCGGCGAAAAAACAAGGCAATGTTAAGTTTTTGAGAATCACAGATATACAAGAGGGACGTGTAAATTGGTCCAGTGTGCCTTACTGTGATATTAGTAATTCTAAACTAGTTGATTTAAGATTGGAAGAAAATGACATTTTGATAGCAAGGACAGGAGGAACTATGGGAAAAAGTTTCTTGGTTAAGGAAATAAGTGAGGAATCTGTTTTTGCTTCTTACTTGATTCGAATTAGGTTAGTTGAGAAATTATTATCAGAATACGTAGACTGCTTCTTAGACTCGCCATTATATTGGAAGTTATTAGAAAAAATTTCTTACGGAACTGGGCAACCAAATGTAAATGGTACAAATTTATCTAAACTACTTATACCATTACCACCTTTAGAAGAACAACAACGCATGACTACTAAAATAGAAATGATAAGAAGATCTATTCGTAGAATCAATTTTGAGTAAATATAACGGACCTAGCATCCATTTTATACCAGATGATGCTAGGTCTATTATTTATATTTTATGGAATTTAATTGATTTGTTCTAGTGTTTTAATATTATTACGACAGTAAAAAAATAGTTTGATTCTTCTAACATGAATGACCATCTAGAAGTGGAAATGTATAAAAGATTTATTTTATGAAGTTTTCCTAATATCATTCACTCATGATACGCAGCTCCATACCACAAATAATGATATTTTTTAAGAGAAAAAATTATCCCTATTTTAAATAATAGCAATAGGTAGTGGTAGGGAGAAATTTATAAATACCCGTGGTGCTAGTTAATTTTAATATCCTAAAGAATATCTCAAAGTTCCTTCAAAACGTCGTTGTGCTCGACTTAATAGAACACTGTAAGCCAGTAATATGCTTTCAAATCTACTCTCTAGCCCTTTAACAGAACGTGAGTTGAAATTTTGACAACCTAATTTTTCTAAGGAAGAAAAAACAGTCTCAACTGTTTTTCTTTGTTTTCCAAGTAAGCTGTGGTCTAGTTTTTCTGATTTATCCATGTTTTTACGTGGCGGAACGGATATAGTAATGCCCTTAAGGGCAAGCTTTTCATGGATTTTATGGCTAATATATCCTTTGTCCCCTAGGATATTGGGAAGATTCGCTTCTTCCGATAAAGTCTCTAACACTTTCACGTCATGGACACCTGGATTCGTGATTGAGTAAGTAATCGGAAAGCCAGTCTTAGTAACGATCATATGAATTTTAAGACCATAAAAATAAGATTTTTTTGTTGAGTTATAGCCAACTTTGGCTATTTGATTCAATAGTTTTGCTTGTCTATTTCTAACTGGTTTACATAATGGACTAGGAAAACTATCTATAATTCCGACTAGTTCACCTTTGGTGAGCTTCTTGATGAAAAAGTATCGAATAATCTTGATAGTGTAAGCTAAGTTTGAACTTAAGCGAGTGAATCGACTCCTACTAGGAAAGTCACCATTAGGAAATAAGACGGAACAAACCGCTCTATACGTGGCTCTTTGGCTAGTATAGCCATTAATTATGCCCCATATAACACAAGCAATAATCACTGTATCGCGTTGCTTCAGTTGATCAGTATTTCTTCGGTTTTTAATCTTATCTGGTACACAATTGTGGTATATGTTAGAAACAGTTCTCATAATTTCCTTGAATGTTATAAAAGTATCTGTATAATGTTCAGTATATTTTGATGAACGCATATGTAGTCCTCATTTCTTGGGAGTTTTGAGACTACTATATGCGTTTTTTTGTTGATTTACCAACATGTTTAGACATTTTCCTCTAGGAAAAAATTAACTAGCACCACGGGTTTATTTTAGTTTTTCTTGGAAATAAAAACAGCGAAAATCCGAACATTTTCACCTCTCTCACTTTATAACTTTTACAAAATAGTACTTCTCATAAAAAGCGCTCTAGTTAAAGAAAATAAGAGAAAAATCAAAAAAACAAAAGTTTCTTTTACACTTGTTTCTATATTCGTTACAATGGTTATGGGAAGTTTTTCAAAAGGTTAAGAAAAGCTTACGGGGGTTTTTGAAATCAAAAAGTAGTAGGGGACGATAAAATGAAACATACACACAAAATCATATTGGCTGTCACTTCTGTATGCACTGTTATTATTCTAGGTGTAAGTATCTTTTTTGTTACACAAGCAGCAACAAACAATAAATTAGAAAACACTAGTCAAACAACTCAACACTCAAGCAGCAGCTCAAAACCTGTTGAAGATAAACAAACGACGAAACAGCTTGATCAAGCAAAACAGCTTGCTGCAAGTTATCATTATGATGAAGCCATCGCCTTACTTGAAAAAGACGACGCCAAAGAAGCGCAACAATTGTTAGCAACTTTGAAAAAAGAAAAAGAATCCTTGGTAAAATGGGAAGACCCGACCAAAATCTCACACGTCTTCTTTCATAGTCTGATCGTTGATCCAGCTAAGGCTTTTCATACCCAGCAAGCACAAGGGTATAAAGATTATATGGTCACTATTTCCGAATTCAATAAAACCATTGATCAGTTATATAAAAATAACTATGTTCTTGTTAATCTAAATGGATTAGTCAAAAAAGGAACAGATGGAAAACTGACCTTTACAGGTGTTTCTCTTCCAGAAGGAAAGAAACCGTTAATTCTTTCGCAAGACGATGTCAGCTATTATGAATACATGGACAATTCAGGATTTCCAAGTAAGTTGATTGTCGATAAACAGAACCAAATCAAGAATATTTATATCGACAATAAGAAGGAAACTGTTGGTGACTATGATATGGTTCCATTGATCGATTCATTCATTAAAAAACATCCCGATTTTTCTTATCAAGGCGCCAAAGGAACATTAGCTTTAACAGGCTATAATGGTGTATTAGGTTACCGTACATCAAAATCAGAATATGGTGATAACGAAAAAACAAACAAAGAAATCGAAGCAGCCAAAAAAGTTGCTGATCAATTAAAGAAAGATGGTTGGAGTTTTGCTTCTCATACTTGGGGACACTTGAATATGACACAAGCTTCTTTAGCCGATATCCAACAAGATAATGAACGTTGGCAAAATGAAGTTGCACCTATTTTAGGCAAAACAAATATTTTGATCTACCCATTTGGCGCTGACATCAGCGATTGGCAACCTTATTCTGAAGCAAATCAAAAATTTGCTTACTTGAAACAACAAGGATTTGATATCTTCTGCAATGTCGATGCCTCAACTCCTGCATGGGGACAACTAGGAACTGACTACTACCGTAACGCCAGAATCAATATTGACGGTATCCGTTTCGAAGCTGACCTAAAAGGAGAAAATCCAATACTTGATCAATTTATCAACGTCAAAGAAGTGTATGACCAAAAAGATCGAGGATAGAGGTTGTGAAAGAAGCGTCCAGCTCCGAGCAAATAAGAACTAGATTTCTAAAATAGTTTCTCATATTTTGGAAATCTAGCGCTTATTGCTGAGGAGTTGCTTCTTGAACACCGTGAATAGAGGTTGTAAAAAGAGCGTTTTGACTTATTGTTGAAGGTCAGCTCTTTGAACACCGCGTGTTAGGTTGTGAAAAGGCTGGTCTGCATCAAGCAATAAGAATGAACAGAGAAAAACAGCTTCTTGAATACCGCAGATAGGTTGTAAAAAAACCGTTTTGACCTGACGATAACCAGTAAAACAGAGGTGAGACCATTGCTAAAAGTAGCAGTGGTCTCATCTCTTTTTTTGCACAAGTCATATTTGATTGTTTCGTTATTTTAATCAGGATAAAGTTCTTTTTTTTCATGCTAAAGAGTGATTCTTTCTTCTCGATTTTCACTTTCTTCGTTTAACTTTTGGTAAATACTTCTGTCAGAAAAAGCTCTAGGTAGACACACGAAAGCAGATAAAAAGCCTAACTTTTGCAACAGTTTATGCTGTCGTTCAAAGTTAGGCTTTTACAGTTTATAAATAGGGTTCTGTTGCAAAGTTTTCCAAAAAATCTATTTTAGTGTAAAATTGAGAAAAAAGACAGAGAGGACAGAGTAATGAATCATTTTAAAGGCAAACAATTCAAAAAAGACGTCATTATTGTCGCTGTTGGTTACTACCTGCGTTACAATCTAAGCTATCGTGAAGTTCAGGAATTGTTATATGATCGTGGAATAAATGTTTGTCATACTACGATTTATCGTTGGGTACAAGAGTACAGCAAAGTCCTCTATTATCTTTGGAAGAAGAAAAATAGACAATCCTTCTATTCATGGAAAATGGACGAAACCTATATCAAAATTAAGGGACGTGGGCATTATCTTTATCGTGCAATTGATGCGGACGGCTTAACCTTAGATATCTGGTTACGAAAGAAACGGGATACGCAAGCAGCCTATGCTTTCTTAAAACGACTCCATAAACAGTTTGGTGAGCCGAAAGCAATTGTGACCGATAAAGCACCTTCTCTTGGCTCCGCCTTTAGAAAGTTACAGAGTGTGGGTTTATATACTAAGACAGAGCACCGAACTGTGAAGTATCTTAACAATTTAATAGAACAAGACCATCGACCTATTAAACGACGAAATAAATTTTATCAAAGTCTCCGTACAGCCTCTTCCACGATTAAGGGCATGGAGACCATTCGAGGAATATATAAAAAGAACCGAAGAAATGGAACGCTCTTCGGCTTTTCGGTGTCTACTGAAATCAAGGTATTAATGGGAATAACAGCCTAAGATATTTGGAGTTCAGAGAGGGCGCGTTTGATTTTCAAACTTCGCAACAGAACCAGCGTCAGGATGCCCTTGTACTGGTCCAAGAGGTCCCATACGGTTTCGTTCATGGTCTTCCTCCTTTCAATGTAACTATTATACTACAAATAATTATTTTTTTAGTATATTTGTTACACATTGGTACGTGAATGCGTACTTAGGAATGAGGAGCTTTTTGCAGCTCCCTTTAACAGCTAGTTGGATTTTTATACTTTGGTATAATTATCTGACAACATAATACAAAGAATGGATGTGTAACAAATGATTATTCCTGAAAAGTTAAAATCCAACGATGAAATCCGGGTCTTGTCGCCTTCGAGTAATTTTCAAAGAGTGGGAGGGATGGAAGGGAACCGAAAGGCTCAGGAAAGACTGGAGAGTCTGGGCTATAAGGTCACGTTTAGTAAGAATATCCACGCCACCGATTTGATCGGCTCGGCCTCGATAGAAGAGCGCGTGGAAGACCTCCACGCGGCTTTTTCCGACCACAATGTGAAGGCGATTCTCTCCACCATTGGCGGTTTCAACTCCAATGAGTTGCTGCCTTATATTGATTACGATCTTATCCGGAGTAATCCTAAGATTATTTGCGGCTACAGCGATATCACTGCCCTGAATAATGCAATCACCGCTAAGACCGGGTTGGTAACGTATATTGGACCTCACTATTCCAGCTTCAAGATGGACGAGCTCCAAGACTACCAGACAGAGTACTTTTTAAAGGTATGTGCGGGAAGGGAGGAGGTCCAACTGGCTGCCTCGGATCATTACAGCGATGATTTGTGGTTCTTACCCGAGGAGCCGCGAAATTTGGTTGAGAACGCTTGGAAGGTCTATACCCCCGGAACAGCAGAAGGGGTTAGCTATGTGGGCAATCTCAATACCTTCACCCTGCTCCAGGGAACCGAGTATATGCCAGATCTCCATAACGGAATCCTTTTTGTCGAATCCGCAGAAGAGAACACGTCCCATGACTTCGCCCGTGATTTGGCGTCCCTGCTCCAGGTTGCCAAAAATCCAAAGGGATTGGTGATTGGCCGATTTCCTGAAGAGACAGGGATGACCGAAGAAATACTGGTAAGTATTCTAGACAAGCACCCTGTATTGAAGAGCATTCCCGTCCTCTATGATGTGAACTTTGGCCATACCCAACCTATTTTTACTTTTCCTATAGGCAAAAAAATTAAACTAGACGCAGGCAATCTTAAAATCATGATCTAAGGAGAGGAAAACAGATGCAGGCAGAAGAACTATGGAATCATTTTATTGAGGAATACCCCCGCTACAAGCACCACACCTATGAAGCGTGGCAGTATGGCGTGGTTCCCGACGAACTGGCAGAACTGACCCGCCAGGGCGTGAAGACCGCCACTACCTCCGGTTATGACCTGTATGAGGCAGATCAAGAACCCTTGCCGTTAGAAGGAGGGTTCAATGTCATCTTGGACAGGCAGGATAATGCGATTTGTATCACCCAGATCACCAAAGTTTATGTGGTTCCCTTCCAAGATGTGTCAGAACGCCATGCCTTCAAGGAAGGCGAAGGCGACCGCACCCTTGGCTATTGGAGGAGCGTACATACCGATTTCTTCTCGGAAGCGTACCAGGAAGCCGGCCTTCCCTTTAGCGAAGAGTCTCAAGTGGTCTGTGAGGAATTTGAAATGGTGTTCCCAGGAGCGGAGCAATGATGAAAATCAGAAGAGCCACCCCTAAGGATGCCAGAGGGGTGGCCAAGGTGCAGGTGGATACCTGACGGAGTCATAGTATCTTACTAAGCAGGGAACAACACCAAAAAAGGCGCTTTTTGTATGGTTAGGGTGTACCCAAAACCGTCATAAGCAACATGTTGATTTTCAAACGTTATCCATGTAGATTTAGAGTGTCGAATAGATGTTCCTTTTATAAAAAGCTATTTTTTCTATATATGTCATTGAAAAGAGAGGTTTTTAAACAATGAAACTTGATAAATATAACCTGCATGAAGATTTTGATGTTTTAGCTATATGGTTTAGAGAAGACCAGGAAATGAAGGATGGAATAAGAGGGATTCTGCACTATAAATCTCAATCCATTATTCTTGAATTATTCGATTCCTTTTCTGAGAGCTTTGATGATACATTTCAACATTTAAACCGAATTTATGGTTTTTCACAAGATGGGAAATTATTGGCCTTGGAAGGGTGTTATAGAGTAAAAGGTACCGATAGTATTCCTGGCTTTAGTATTGATTCATATTCTGTAAATGAATTTTATATACTCGATGTGAATTTTAATAAGATTGAGGGTAATGATGTAATAAGAACCGCTCTCAACAAAGTATTCGGTGATTTCAAAAAAGATCCCATGGTTGAAAGTATTAGGTTTTCCGTTAATCATTTACATACATGGATAGATAAAACTTCTATTTCAACCTTAGTATTTCCCCAGGAAAATAAAGGGGCTGTACAGTTTGATCTAGACAAATATGGGGAAAGAACTTTTAACATTCATTCTGAAAATTTGTCTATATTAGAAGCTATTACTCTTAATAGGAATAAAAGTAACAGTACTTATTCTCTTGAAGAAAAGTCCTATCTGAAAGTTTTTGAAAATAGTGGAGAAATGAGAAACTTTCGTTCCTTCTTTCAAAACGCTCTATACATCAAAAAGCTATTAGAATTCCTAAATGGTATACCTTTGCATTTTGACTATCTAGAGTTCTTATGCGAAAAAGAAACTATACCAGAACATGCTGGGAAATTTTATCCTTTAATAAGGGGGAGATATTTCTTCCGGCAGATTGGAGAGCGAATCACCACAGCCCCTAAAAGCGCTCTTACATTCCATGCTATAGAAGGTGAATTTGAAAGCATTTTAAATAGCTGGTATTTGAAGAAAGAAAAACTAAGTTTTATTCTTGATAGCTATTTGAACGATTTATACTTACCTTATTATGTAGAGACCCAGCTGCTGAATTCTATTAGAAACTTAGAAATATATTATAGAAACTTTATTAATGATTCGATTGAACAAAAAAAAGAAGAACTAAGAGAAGACCAACAACTGCTAACAGATTATGTGAATGAGAATGTGTCACAGCAGAATAAAGAACATTTTAATGCAAATATTAATTTTATAGGCGAAGATTCCTTACAAAAAAAGCTGAGCCATTTATTCAGGCAACTTCCGGACAAAATATTCGAATCCTGCATAAAAAAAGAAGGGAAGAGCCCATCTAAATCCAGTAGCAGTTTAGCTAGGTCATTAACACAAACACGAAATTTTCACACGCATGGGTATAAACCCGAGTTGTACCCTGATAGAATACAAGGAGCACAAAATTTATTTACAACGAATGAAAAACTGAAGCTCTTTCAAAGATACTTTATTTATAAAGAACTAGGAATCTCGGAAGACATCATTTTAAAAGTTCTCATTCCCGAAACCTATGAATTTCAGGATACATTTCCAGCAGAATAGTAAGCGAACTATTCAACAAGCGGGTGGAGCCACCAATTTCGAGACCATTATCACTTATCCAAACATGACTACTCGAATGCCAAGTTATTACAGGTATACACGATGAACGGGTACTAGGTAGAGGATGAATCCGAGAATGTCAATCCAATTTAATACAGTGAACCGAAAGGAATCAAAAGGAAGTTGAAACTTCTTCGTACGCCAGTGTATTAGCAGCTTCAGGAGCCGCTACACCAATCAGTTTCCCCGAAGAAGTCCTGTGTCATCAGAAGCGGTATCGTGACAATCCAAGAAGCTAAAGATGAAGTGTGCTCCATGCGATTACTTCAGACAACTGGCTATACCAATACACGAAAGATGGGGATGGAGACAACTAGTAAGGGGAATAGATCCGGCTAAGTACCTATTAGCTTATCGTATGGAGAAGGTGATAGCGATAATATACCTCTCTTTGTCGCTACACATATAAAAATACCGAACGCCTAGGCCTACTAGAGAATAGAGTATAGGCGTTCTAGTTTATCCTTCATAGTCAAAACTTAAGAGTATTGACTATGCTTCCTTGCTCCAGTAAAATCAAGGGATACAAAGGTGTCATAACTTATAGTCAAAAGAGAGGGCAAAAAAAGATGAAATATGGCTACGCACGGGTGAGTACCCGCCAGCAAGATTTGGAAGGGCAGCTGCGTCAACTAGAGGAGGAACGCTGCGACCGGGTCTACTTCGAGAAAATTACCGGGACAAAAAGTGATCGTCCCGAATTCCAAAAACTGCTTCAGGAAATTGAGACAGGGGATACTTTGGTTGTGACGAAGCTGGACCGCTTCGCTCGCAGCACACAAGACGCATTGAACACAATCAAGCTCTTATTTGAGAAGGGTGTGCGGATCAATGTGCTGAATTTAGGAATTATTGAAAATACTTCCACTGGAAGATTGATCTTCACAATTTTCAGCGCTTTTGCGGATTTTGAACGTGATTTGATTGTAGAACGTACACAAGAGGGGAAAGAGTTGGCTAAACAGAAACCCGACTTCCGGGAAGGGCGACCGAAAAAATTCAGCCAGCAACAAATCAATCTCGCCATGAATCTACTGAAGAATCATTCCTATAAAGAAGTAGAGAAAATGACCGGCATAAGCAAGAGCACTTTGACGCGCAATAAGAGAAAACTGCAATTAAGTACTGATGTATAGAGTCTATTCTAAGAAAGAGATTTATAATCTGTAAGCTTTGAAATAAACCCAATAAAAAGAAATAAACTTCAAAGAACTTATTTTAATAGAGAAGCCTGGCGTCTATTAAGAAATACTTTTCTTGATGAGCGTCAATTTTTTTAACGGAAATCTATCCTATACTAAATTCAGTAAAGAAAAAGGAGGAATCAAAGAAAGCTATTTTAAACAAACCAAAATTATAGGAGGAATAAATCATGACTGAAAATAAAGCTACTCAAGAAAGAACACCCCAAGAAAGATTGCAAGAAGAACAAGAACACAAGGAACATGTTCATCATACGAAAATTAATGCAGCGGCCATTGCGGATCATCTTTTAGGCAACATGCATACATTACATGTGAAACTGCACCAATATCACTGGTATGTAAAAGGAGCCAATTTCTTTACGTTGCATGAAAAATTTGAAGAGTTGTATAACGAAAATGAAAAATGGTTCGACAAACTTGCGGAGCGTCTAATTACTTCTGGGCATAAACCTGCTTCGACAACGGTTGAATTTGAAAAATATTCGATGTTTTCGGAAGATGCAGTTAATAAATACGCTAAAGCAGAAGACATGGTTGAAAATATTATCGAGGACTTCAGAAGCACTCGTGACCTAACTATTCGCGCGATTCGTTTAGCTCAAGACGAGGGTGACGATGCTTTAGAAGATACATTGATTGCTTTTAAAAATGACTTAGACAAGAACATTTGGATGCTGCAAGCGTTCATTGGTAAAGAAGCATTAGAAGATGATGACGCTCTTGATGAGGATGAAGATTAAGGTAAAAGTAGAAGCTGATTTAGGGATTGGAATTCTTTCCAGTCCTTTTTCCATTTTCTTGATGTGCATCAATTTTTTTGTAGTAAGAGACTTATATAATAAAAGCAGCGAATATAAACAAAATAAATAAAGGGGGAGAATGAATTGACTAAACATACCCATCATGAAATTGGCGACCACGCAGCCTGTATCCGCTTGGTTCCAATATTCAATCACTTAGAGGATAGCGCGATGAATTACATTGCTGAAAAAGCCCACACGAAACAGTATCAAAAAGGAGAGTTTCTGTTTCGTTCACAAGAAAAAGAGGATACTTTATATATTATCAATCGTGGGAAAATCCGTATTTATCGATTGGCAGACTCTGGCAAAGAGCAGCTAGTGCGGATCTTGAACCCTGGTGATTTCACCGGAGAATGGACCTTGTTCAACCCGGATGCAGTACACGAGGAATATGCCGAAGCAACCCGAGATACCGTTGTCTGTATGATTCAGCAAAAAGATGTCCAAGATTTTCTGGAACAATACCCAGCTATTTCTTTAAAACTATTGGCGGAAATGTCTAAACGGTTAGAAAGTTCAGAACGTCAAACGACACAAGTAGCCGTGGAGAGTGTCATTACCCGTTTAGTTTTGTTTTTGGCAGAAAATGTGGAACCTGAAATGGGCAACTCTCCCACCATCACCCTGCCGATGGCAAAAAAGGACATTGCTTCCTATTTAGGAACGACACCTGAGACCATCAGTCGCAAATTTGGAGAATTGGAGGACGAGGGATTGATTCAACAGCTGTCTGGGAAAAGGATCAAGATTCAGGATTTAGATGATTTATTGCTTTACAGCGAATAATCGGACACACTTTTTTCTACACGTTGGTGTTCTGTCGCTCTTCATTAACAACGGGACAGAACTCAGTGCTTTTGCTTCCATCTGTCCGTTTTTGGCTTTTTTAAGACAGAACGACCTTCATTCATTGGAAAAATAAAAGCACAAACATGATAACCCTCAAGTTTTTTTGTTTTATTTTTCTTTAAGATAGGGTTGTCGAACAAAACGTAAAAATAAGTAGGGGTGAATGTGCATTGTTTTTGGGTGATAGTTGCCATCACGTTGTCAGCAGCGGGTGCATTCTTTGTCGTCCCTTTCACCAAGAACACGATTGGCGGCGAAGCAAAAACGTCTAACGTTGTTGAGGCAGATAGGTTAGCTATGGAAAAAGAAGAGGAAGTTGTAAAAGGAGCCGGCGTAATCGTACACGGAAAAGTGGCGTATTACGAAGCGAGTGACCAGGGAGATAAAAGTGTATTCACTGTTTGGTTTCCATGGAGCTTAGCCGGAATCTTGTTCAGCATCACCATGACTAGAATGACGCGAAAAATTGAAGAAATGGAGCAAATAGAATGGGATTCGTATTAGGCGTTTTGAATCCCCATGTGGTGGAGATTGGTTCTGTTGTGATTCATTGGTATGGAGTCATTATTGCAGTGGGCATATTAGCGGCTCTCCAGTTGAGCACCAAGGAAGCAAAGAAAAAAGGACTGGAAGAGGATACCATTATCGATATGGCCTTATGGGCAATTCCGATTGGACTCCTCGGCGCTCGGCTTTATTATGTGTTATTTGAACTTGGTTATTATCTGCAAAATCCAGGACAAATCCTTGCGATTTGGAATGGCGGCATTGCGATTTATGGGGGATTGATTGCAGGAGGGGGTACGCTATATTGGTATGCAAAGAAAAAAGGTACTTCTTTGGCACTCGTTCTTGATATTTTAGCGCCCAATGTATTGTTAGCCCAGTCCATTGGTCGTTGGGGCAATTTTATGAATCAGGAAGCTCATGGTGGGCCGGTTACTCGTCAATTCTTGGAAAATCTTTATTTACCTGAATTTATCATTGAACAAATGAATATCAATGGTACCTACTACCATCCGACTTTTTTATACGAGTCATTGTGGAGTTTGTTGGGCTTTGTCCTCATCGTCACTATACGGAACCGAAAACAGCTTTTGCGTCAAGGAGAAGTCGTTTTGAGTTACGTTTTGTGGTACTCAGTGGGTCGGTTCTTCATTGAAGGTATGCGAACGGACAGTTTATGGATTGGCGAGTGGATCCGCGTTTCGCAAGCCTTGTCTCTGGCCCTGTTTATTGGCGCGATTGTAGTATGGTTTATACGCAGACAAAATTATCCACCAATTTCTTATTATTCTGATGGCAATAAGGGGCAGAAAAAGACTATTAAGATGGTGAATTGAGCAAAAAGATAAAAAGAAGTGCAAAACTTGATATGCGTCAATTTTCGTTTGCTAAAAGTGAGCTATATTACAGTTGTAAAGAGGAAAAGGCAGTGTTCATTAATCTGCTGCCGATAAAATAAAAACACATAAAGGAGATAGGAATTATGGAAAAAGCTATATTGCAATTAGAAACGTTGTCTTGTCCAAGTTGTATGCAAAAAATTGAAGGTGCCGTAAAATCAGTTAACGGTGTTGATAAAGACAGCATTAAAGTATTATTCAACTCCAGCAAAGTCAAAGCCAATTTTGATTCAGCTGTCACTTCGATTGAAGAGATTCAAAAAGCTATCGAAAACGTAGGCTATCCGGTCCTTAAAGCAAAAGTCAAGGCCGCTTAACAGATCAAATGAACTAGGCAATTCTGGAAGAAAAGCTATTTTTCCAGGATTGCTTTTTTTGTTGCAATCCGATTCGAGGTGCTTAGAAACGATAAAAGAGAACTTTCTAAACTTGATGTCAGTCAATTAATTACTTAAGCAATTATCTTATACTGTGTTTATCAATAAAAGAGAAATTAAATTTGGAGGGAAAAAGCATGCAACAATATATATTAAGCAAGAAAAATGTTATCACCGTCATCAGTGGATTGTTAATCGTACTCGGTTTCTTCAGTCACTTTGTTTTAGAAAACGTAGGACTTTCAGAGTGGTCTTTGATCATCGCCTCTGTCTTTGGGATTACGCCAATTGCCATTCAAGCGTTTCAAGCAATGAAAGTCAAAGTCATCAGTATTGATGTCTTAGTCAGTATTGCAGCGATTGGTGCGCTTTTTATTCAAAATTATGAAGAATCGGCTATTGTCACGTTCTTATTCTTATTCGGACACTACTTGGAACAACGAACATTGAACCAAACGCGATCTGCTATCAAAGAATTGACTGAAATGGCACCCGAAAGCGCCTTGAAACAAATGGATAATGGCGAATTTGAAGAAGTAGAAGTGGATGATATAGATGAAGGGGATATCTTGCTCGTTAAAACGGGTGCGAAAGTTCCAGTAGATGGCATAGTCCTTACGGGTGAAGGGCATATCAATGAAGCTAGCATTACAGGTGAAGCTGTTCCAGTCAACAAGCTAGCTGATGCAGAAGTTTTTGCAGGAACCATTTTAGAAAACGGAACGATTCAAATCAGAGCTGACCGAGTTGGTGAGGACACCACATTTGGAAAAATTATTGAACTCGTGGAAGAAGCACAAGATTCTAAATCCGAAGCGGAACGGTTCATTGATCGCTTTTCTAAATACTACACACCAGCTGTCTTGGTTCTGGCAATTGTTGTATGGGCGTTCAGTCAAAATATTGAGTTAGCAATCACCATCTTGGTTCTAGGTTGCCCAGGCGCATTAGTTATCGGAGTGCCTGTCTCAAACGTTGCCGGTATTGGGAATGGTGCTCGTAACGGTGTTCTTTTAAAAGGGAGTGAAGTCATTCAAGACTTCAGCAATGTGGATACAATTGTATTTGATAAGACAGGTACTTTAACTGTCGGAAACCCAACCGTTGCAGCGACTGAACTGTATGAAAAAGATCCTGCTGAAACGCTTGGCTATCTGGCCAGTGTGGAACGGGAATCAGATCATCCATTAGCAAAAGCGGTCTTAAATCAAATTGGAGAAACAAACTTTTATCCTGTTGAAGGAACTGAAGTTGTGAAAGGCGGCGGAATCGTTTCAAGTGTAGCTGGACATAGAGTGGCTGTTGGGAATGTGGCCTTGATGGAAAAAGAAAATGTCACTCTCAGCAAAAAAGTGCAAAAAGATGTCAAACGGTTTGAACAACAAGGGAACTCTCTCGTTTTGACAGCGGTCGACGGTGAATTAAAAGTACTGATGGGCATTCGCGATCAAGTCCGTCCGGGTGTGAAAGCTAATTTGCAGGAATTAAAAGACTTGGGCGTGAAAAATCTAGTCGTTCTTTCAGGAGATAACCAAGGAACCGTTGATGTGGTCGCCGGCGAACTTGGTTTGACCGAAGCTCACGGCCACATGTTGCCGGAAGACAAATCGGCTTATATCGGAAAACTTCAACAACGTGGTCAAATTGTAGCCTTTGTTGGAGATGGCGTTAACGATAGTCCGTCCTTAGCTTTAGCAGACATTGGAATCGCAATGGGAAGCGGAACGGACGTAGCGATTGAAACATCCGATGTCGTTTTAATGAACTCGAACTTCAGCAACTTGCCTCACGCATTAGGATTAGTAAAAGCCACCGCAAATAATATGAAACAAAATATCGTGATTTCAATTGGAGTAGTGTTGGTCTTGTTGACCAGCGTCTTCTTCAGCGAATGGATGAATATGTCTATCGGAATGTTGGTTCATGAAGGTAGTATCTTGGTGGTAATTTTCAATGGCATGAGATTAATGAAGTATAAGTTGAAAGGTCGGAAAGAACAAAAAGAAGTATCAGCACCTGCAGAGAAAGTAAAAATATCTTAAGAATAAATTAGAAGAGGCTGAGACAATAGTCCATCCTTGAAATGACAAAAGCGGAAACTCAGATTTTTAAATCTGGGATTTTCCGCTTTTTTGAGTTCTTGAAAAAAAAATAAGAGTATAAAGTATGCTCTTTATAAAATTAATTTTCGTGTAAATGATTAAAAAATCTAATAATAAAATTTAAATTCCTATTAAGTTGTAACACATGAAATTACATAAAGTCGTGTGTTTAGAACCTTGTTAAAACAGGGTTCTTTTTTTATTAATCAGACGCAATGGTTACGTTAATAGGAGCATTTAAAGCAACAGTACGAACGTTGCGTTATCGTTGCTTTGTTTAAAAGAAAAGAAATGATACGTTATATCTGAGGAGGTCATTATGGATATTTCTAATAAACTGAAACTAAAAAGAAAAGAATTAAATCTTACACAACAACAAGTCGCAGATAAAGTATTTGTTACAAGGCAAACTATTTCTAAATGGGAATTAGGAAAAAGCCAACCTGATTTGATCAGCCTAAAACTTTTAGATAACCTATTCAACTTATCTGACCTTGAAGATAAAGGAACAAACCATTCGAAAGGAGTTTTTGAAATGAATCAAAAATTGACATTGAAAGATGTTCTTTTCACACTACTATTTGGAGTATTATTTTTACCCGTTCGATTCCTATATACGTTAAATCAACAGCATAAAGGTTCTAAGGTGTTAAAATACCTAGTAAAACCTGCTCTACTTTTACTGTTTTTACTATACGTTGGAACTTTAAACTTAAAAGCGCTTGTTGTTGTTATAGCAGTTACACTATTTTTCTATTATCTTATGACTATTTATTATTCAGAAGATTAACCAGGTTTAAAAAAATTATTTAAGATACATGAAATTAGATAGTTTCATGTATCATAACTATAGATAAAGTGAATGAGAAATGGGGCTATTTAAATGATAAAAATAATTGACAATCAGAAACTCAAATTACATTACAAAGAGGGATTTGGATCATGGACTTATCACCTTAGACTACCAGGAACAGCTGATAATAAAGGGAGATGGGGACATTTAAAAGTATCTGGTACAATTGACGATTTTGAAGTGAAAAACATTTATTTGGCTCCAAGGAAAGATGAAGATAAGATCATCTCAATCAATAAGGAAATTAGAGACGCGATAGGGAAAAGCGGTGGCGATATAGTAACGGTAATGTTATATTTGCATGATTAATTTACTCAATAAATCCAATCTTCTCTTTTTAGATATGAAACTTACGCTATGATGGGCTTAAAGATTTGGGTAAGTTCTATATTTGATAGAATTTATTTTTATATCGCACACGATGTTTTCCGGAATCTCTTGGTGTTAGTATCAAATCTTAGACAGCTTTTCGTAGAGACAAGAATAAATTAAACTTATCTACGAGAGGATGAATTTTTATGACCCGATATGAAGAAAATTTTAAACAAATGATTGTTGAACTGAATCAAACTGGACGTTCTGTTCGAGGGTTAGCGAAAGAATATGGCTTATCTGAAGCAACGATTTACAAATGGAAGAATTTATATTTACCTGATCAGTCCACAGGACTGACTGGAAAAGAAGTAGCTGAACTGAGAAAAGAAAATGCTCGTTTAAATGAGGAACTTGAAATCTTAAAAAAAGCCGCAGCCATATTCTCTCGGAAAACCTAAATTCGCTTGTTCAATTTATTGAAAAATGGTGTAAGGATTACACTGTTTCTTTGTTGTGTCGGTTATTAGAAATCCCTAGAAGTGTCTATTATTTTTATAAGAATAAACCGTTGACAGCTACAGAAATCAGAAATAATAAGTTGAAAAAGAAGATTTCAACAATTTTTTTTACGAATAAACAACGCTATGGTGCCACAAAGATCCATCAAGTTTTATTAAAAGAAGGGATTTCAGTATCTCTTAAACATGTCCAAAAGCTAATGAAACAATTAAATTTAAGGTCGATTGTAGTTAAAAAATATAGACCTCAAAGGTCTAATAAACCGATCATTTCAAAAGAGAATCTCTTAAATCAGGACTTTTCTACTGAAACGATCTGTGAGAAATGGGCAGCTGACATTACGTACATTCCTACTAAGAAAAATGGTTGGTGTTACTTATCTTCAATCATGGATTTACACACGAAAAAAATTATTAGTTATACATTTTCAAAACGAATGACTGTGGATTGTGTCATTCAAACATTGAATAAAGCAAAAATACATTATCACATTCCAGAAGGAATGATTCTACACACTGACTTGGGCAGCCAATACACAGCAAGAGAAGTGGAACAATGGCTTAAAACCAACAAAATAAGGCATTCTTATAGTAGAAAAGGAACACCTTATGATAATGCTGGAATCGAATCTTTCCATGCCTCATTGAAAAAAGAAGAAGTCTACACGACTAGCTACTCAGATTTTGAAGAAGCAAATCGAGCGCTATTTAGCTACATTGAAGGATTTTATAACCGAAATCGAATCCATAGCTCGATTCACTATCTAACCCCACAGGAATTTGAAGAATTAGCAAAAGAAAAAATGGCTTAACCGTCTCTACTAAAATGTGTCCAAGATATTGACTCAAATCCACTCTTATATAAATTAGTTTATACGATTTTATAGACACTCTTTTATTTCTTCAACAAGTACTAAAATAGAGTTATTAATTGGTACATAAACGTCTAGTGAGGGCATGATATTCACCTCTTATCTGTTATAAGTAATAATGAATAGGAGGTGAATAGTGTAAAATGACTCCTATAGAGTGGACTCTGAAAAATAGATCTCTATAAGGTCCATTTTATTTTGTCCCAGCCTCTTTTGTGGTTAAATTTAAGTTAAATCATTTCAAGTAAATCATTCATGGATTCACTCATTGTAGGGTGAGTATAAATACCGTCTCGTAAACTCTTATATGAAATATTTTCATTAATTGCTAATGCAATTAAGTTGATCATTTCGTGAGCTTCGTAGCTGAAGAAGCTTGCGCCTAATATAAGGTCAGTCTCTGGATCAACTAATATTTTCAAAAAGCCGCTTGTTTCACGCAATACTTGAGCTTTAGGAACAGCAGCAACGGGCATCTTAGCAACTTTATAATTTTTACCAGCTTCAGTTGCTTCTTTTTCATTAAAGCCTACCCGTGCAAATGTTGGATCCACAAATGTTGCTGTAGGATAAACACGACGCGTTTCTAAATTATAGTTGGATTCTTCTCCTAGCAATTGAGGCAAAACAATACGGTAGTCATCCAAAGAAATATAAGTGAATTGTGGTCCACCTTTAACGTCGCCCACTGCCCAAATGTGTTCAACAGAAGATTGCAAGTGCTTGTTTACCTTGATTTCTCCACGAGCGCCGAGCGCCACGCCAGCCTTTTCAATATCTAATTTATTTGTGTTAGGAATACGGCCAGTAGCAACTAAAATTTCATTTAATTCAGCAGATTTTTCTTCGCCGTTTTGTTCAAATGTTAAACGTACACCATTATCCGTATCTTGAACACGTTTAGCTTGAGCGTTAAATTCAATAGTTACCCCTAATTCTTCTAATCTTTCCAAAATAGCTGCTGCGTCATCCTTATCTTCACGTGACAATAATGAGTCATTGAATTCATAAACGGTTACTTCAGAACCAAATTCAGCAAAATAAGAAGCGAATTCTAATCCAATTGGACCAGCTCCGATAATACCTAGTTTTTTTGGCAGATTTGTTAGCTCTAAAATTTCTTCACTTGTGTGGATGTGTGAACTGTTTTGCTTGTTTTCAAAATCTGGAATAACAGCCGTAGATCCAGTTCCAATAATGATATTAGCAGCCGTAACTTGTAGCGTTTCTGTATCTGTATCCACTAACAAAGTATGGTCATCTTTGAAGTGAGCAAAACCGTCTAAGACTGTTACGTTATCTAAATCAGCAATTTTATGGTAGTTTTTTTTATTTAATTTGGTTACTAATTCAGTTTTATAGTCCATGGCTTGTTTGAAAAACTGGTTGTTAATCTCAGGATTTCGCTCAATGCCAAATTCTGATAATTTATCAATAATTTTTGCACTATGGGTCAACGATTTAGTCGGTAAGCATCCCACATTAATACAAGTTCCACCATACATTTTAGCTGATTTTTCAATCACAGTGACGGTTTTTCCTTTTTTAGCTAAAGCACCTGCTAATGTTTTTCCTGCTTTACCAAATCCAATAATGGCTACGTCTGTAGTGTACTCATTCATATTTTAGTGCCCCTCTCATTTTGTATTGCATATAATTTTACTTCCATATCTTTTAATGTAATAGTTGCTAGTTTTGCTACTGCATCTTTATTCAGATCATCATAAAGATCATCCATAGCTTCTGACATACCAGACGAAATCATACATTGTTCATTGATATAACCTGAATGCCAAGTATTTTGGATAATTGGGATCTTTATCGCCTCATAAACATTTTTTAAAGTGATAGCTTCTAAATTATCGGTTAGAAAGTATCCGCCATGCACACCTTTTTTTGTTTGAACTAATCCTTTTTTTCGGCATTTTGCCAGAACTCTGCGAACACGAACTGGATTCGTACAAATGTTCTCAGCTAATGCTTCACTGGTAAAAATTGAATTGTTATGACCTAAATAGACCAACCCATGTACTGCAATCGTAAATTCACTCAAAATTATTTACCTTCTTTAAAAAGTAACCTTTAAAGTTACTTTATCTAAATTAAGTATACACCTAAAAGTTATCCAAGTCTACAAAGTCTGTTACTTTTAAGCAATTATTTTAATATCTCCTTAGACGAATTGATTAAAGGAGATGACGATAAGATGAAAAGAGAAGTAACTATTGCTAAGATGAATCAATTAATGTTGGTTATTATAGGATCATTTGTTTTAACCCTCATTACTGCATCCTTATTTAAATACTGGGGCGATTTTTCTTTGATTTTGCCAGTTACTTTTATAGTAATCATGGTCAATGCTGCTATTAAACTTCAAAAGATCCAAGATAAAGAAAATCTAAAAACCTATAAAAAAATCTTAGATTATATGGACAATAGAGAAGTAAGAAATGATCCGAAAACACAAAACAGGAAGAGAATGAACTTAGAAAAATCTAGCTTGGCGATAGTAGGAGCTCTTATTGAGTTTTTCTTAATGTATGGCGTACTGTCGGTTTTCTAAATCATCTTAATACATGAAATTGTATAAAATCATGTATCAAGAATCCTATCCCTATAGGGTTCTTTTTTTTTACTCCCCCTAAACACACGATTTCGTGTTATAATAACTATAATCATGTATTCGAACAGATTAAAAAGGAGGGATTGTCATGGGCTATAATATTCAGCCACTACGGTCGCAACAGGAGATTAATGATTTTTTATTTTGCCTGCGACGGAATAAAAATGCGGAACGTGACGTTTTCTTGTTTCTAATTGGAATTAACAGCGGTCTGCGCATGTCCGACATCGTCAAACTCAAGAAAAAAGACGTGATTACCTCAAAAAACCCGCGCATCGTGGAGCAAAAGACAGGGAAAACACGCATTTTATACTTAAGCAGCTTACAGGACTTGATTCACGGCTATACCGCACCCTTAGATCCGGAGGTTTACTTGTTTCCCAGTACTAAGGGCGGCCATTTAGAAGTCAATACGGTCTACCATATGTTTCAAAAGGTCGCGAAGCTGTTAGGAAGGGACGATATCGGCACCCACACCCTACGAAAAACCTTTGGTTACCACTATTACAAGAAAACCAAAGACGTGGCCACCTTAATGGAAATCTTTGGTCACAGCAGCGAGAAGATTACCAAACGCTACATCGGAATTAATGAAGATGAAATCAGTGAAACGTTATTAAATTTTCGGTTAGGTTTTTGATTGTATTATATAATAGATAAGCACAGTAAGACGGTTATAATCACCCACAGTATTGGACAAATCAACCTTTTTTTGGTATATTATATATACAAATGAGAGCAGGCTCATAGTCAACTTGATATAAATCCGGAACATAAGGGTCCGGCGGGTGGCGAGCACCAAAACTAAACTCGATACAAATCCGGAACGTAAGGGTCCGGCGGGTGGCAAGCACCAAAACTAAACCTGTATAAAAGGCTGCTCTTTTGAGCAGCTTTTTTTATTGGGAAAAAGGAGCATTCTTCGCACGTGGCAAAAAAAGAATACAAACGCATGTCTATAAAAGAGACAACCCAAATTACCAGAAAGTTAAACGCGATTTATAAGGCTGCCCATCTCTTACAAGAACATTTTGTAGATAAAAAAGTATCCTTTGTCGGAGAAGTCTCAACGGTAGCGATTATTTTTTCGACAACTAATTTTATGCACCTCTGTGGCATTGATTATCGCAGAGGCACACACTTGTTTTTTCAAGATGCCTTAGACAGGAAAATAAATTTACAGGATATTCAAATCAAAACGGATGGGACGACCTTTCAGAAATTACAAGTAATAGGTAGCCTTGATTTATTATTGGGGAAGCATATTTCTATTGTTGGCAGAGGTGTTTACTCTTCTCTTCGCTATGATGCAGCTATTCGAACAAGGAAAAAAATATTGGCTCTGTCTTTGAAACAAAACGGATTAATTTATATCCCTATCTCTTTGTTAAACCTATCATCAAAGGAAATTGGACCTGGACAAAAAGTTACTGGCATTTTTAGCGAGGATTTAACATCCGGGGAACTTAAAATGATTATGGAAGTCATCGATTAATCATTAATAGTGATATGCGACGTTATTTTGAAGTAATTATTCTATTTTGGGTTATAAAATAAAGCATTTTAAGACGATTTCAAATCATTCATGTGGGTTATTTATCACGGATGAGCTTGAAATCGTCTTTTATACGTATCAAATTGAAATGTTCGGCATACAATCTATCGTTGTTACTACATTACTAATTGTCACTTGTTAAGGAACTTGGATCCTTTCTAAACATTCCCTAGAGATAAATTTTACTTTATCCCTCCGTTAATATCCAATTTAAGCACCCTTCCGATTCAGGGTTAATTTGCATATCAAGTGCAGCTTGTGTTCTAGTAAGATTAGCCCTTTTAGTCCGGCTGAGTTGACTTATGGATATAAGATATAGTGGAATGGCAACAGTTTTTTTGACAAATTTTATAAGGTGCAGAACTTCTTTCCGTATGCTATTCCGATTGTCCTTGACAATGAGCCTCCTCGGATGTGACGATCTTCGGCAGGAGCTAACAGTTAAAGTTAGACTGCCTCGCTAGCGTTAGCACATCCGAGCTCATTATCAAGGATTCGCTGCGCCAATCTCTGGTTACGGTAACCAACCGGTGTCTCGTAGCCAAGTGTACCGTGCAACCGAAGGTGGTTCCACCAATTGACATAGTCAAATAACTCCAAATCCAATTGTTGTAAGGTTTCAAATGTGTATTGATAGACAAATTCTACTTTCAACGACTTATAAGTTGATTCAGCTACGGCATTATCAAAAGGACAGCCTTTATGACTCAATGATCGATTGATGTCAAAAGTTGTTAATAATTCATCAATAGCTTGGTTATCAAACTCTTTTCCACGATCAGTATGAAAAATCTCAACCTCTGTCAGAGGTTGTTTGATACGGCTAAATGCTTTTTTTACTAGAACGGCATCTTTATGTTCTCCACAAGAATAGCCGAGAATTTCTCGATTGAACAGATCCAAAATGAAACAGACATAATTCCATTTTTTCCCGACTCGTACATAAGTCAAGTCTGTTACGATCGCTTCTAATGGGTTGTCTCTTAAGAATTTACGATTCAATACGTTTGTCGTTTTGGCTTCATTGCAAGTAGAATGATGTACTTTAAAATAAGCAACAGTATAGCTCGATTTTAATCCTCTATTTTTCATGATTCTACTAATTTTTCGTCGGCTGATCTGAATGCCTCGTTTTGATAAGGCTTTTTTTATTTTTCTTGAGCCGTAGGCCTTTCGGCTGCGGATAAATTCTTCAGCGACTACTTCTTCAAGTTCTGATTCGTCTTTCTTTGGTTTTGATTGATAATAATAGGACTGACGTGATAGACCTAATATTCTGCACATCGCTGATATAGGGTAAAGATGCTTATTCGCATCGATTACTTGTCTCTTCGTCCGAATATCAGCGCTGCTTGCTTTAAAATATCATTTTCCATTTCTAATTGCTGGTTTCTTTTACGTAGTTCTAACAATTCTTTTTGTTCAGGCGTAAGATTATCTTTTTCTTTGAATGAACCACTCGTTTTAGATTGCTTTACCCATTTGTCAAATGCTGAAGCCGTTAGTTCATATTCTCGAATGATTTCTACACGTGGCTTTCCAGCTAAGTAAAGATTGACGATTTGTTGCTTGAATTCTTGTGAAAAAGTTCTTCGTGTTCTCTTAGACATAAAAATTCCTCCTGGTATGTTTTCTTCTAGTCTACACACCTTAATTTTTCTGTCTAGTTAATTGTAGCCTATCCAGCTTTCTTATTTAGCTGTTTGTATAGCTTTTATGGATATCGTTTAATTGATATATATCAGCGTTCTGCAATTTCAGAATCAATTGCGTTGACGATTATACCAGTTGTCTTGTATTACACGTATAATCTTCTTTATGAAAGAAAGAACTGTGTGATTCCTTTAGCTATCAGTATGAGTTTGCTCATCTATACCCATGTTCTCTCCACTTTTATGAGTGTGATTGTTATTGGCTTCTTGTTTATCGGCTCTCTTTTCTCTAAGCGAAAAGAGAAAAAAGAAATGTCGGATCTGATATTAAATATGATAAAAGCTGTTGGTTGGACCATTCTTTTACCGGCTTACGTTTGGTATCCGATGTTACAACAAGTCCTACATCAAAAAATTAATCGTCCTTTTCGCACAACTCTTCAAGAAAGGGCATTGAATATTTCTGATAGTTTAATCGGTGCAGTAAATAATGATTTAGTTACGTTTACAATGGGAACAATTGGTGTGGTTTCATTGATTCTTCCACTTTTCTTTTTAAAAAAATTTACCAATAAAGAAAAGATTATTTATTCTTGTGCAGTGACCACTTGGTTTTTATCAACTAATCTTTTTCCATGGGAAATTTTACAAAAAACACCTATTCAAATCATTCAATTTCCGTGGAGAATCTTGGGTTTTCAAGTGCTTTTTGGTTCATTAATCTTAACCATAGTGTTTTTAAAGTGGAAAACAAGCAACAAAAAAAGTATGTGGAGCCTTGTAGGAATAGTTCTTATTATTTTTACTGTGACTGCAGCAACAGAAGCAAATTATTCGCATAAAATTCAGTCGTATAAAGGTCGTTTAGTTATGACCAAAAAAGATGTTACACGTTATACATCCTCAAGAACTGGAGGCCTATATGACTATGCACCATTAGATGCATTGAAATATAAAGATCATTTAAAGAAACATGAAGTAAAAGTTGGTGATCGATGGGAGAATGCATCTCATAAAGCATATAATTCCAAAATAGTCTATACAGTAGAAGATGCCGATGAGCAAAATATCACATTACCTGTATTCAATTATTGGGGAACAGTTGTGAAAGTAAATGGGAAAAAGAGCACTATAGAAAATGACAATGGTTTAGTGTCTATTAAAGGTACGGGAAAAAGAACTATAGTTGAGGTTTCATCTACGTATCCAACTACGATGATTCTATCTTTATTAATTAGTTCAATAACTTTTATATTCTTATTTACACGTTATTTAATAAGATGCTGCGGTTAAATGAAAATAGATTAGATAGATATTATAAATATGTTGATTCTATTTTCATAGCAATGGAGAAAATACATTAGCAATATATAAAAGAAGGTATCAAGAGTCACAGTGAATTTATTCCGAAAAGTGAAAAGAGCAAATTTAATTTTACAATTCGCGTATTCAAAAAAATAGCACAATGGCAAAGATCATAAGAGAGATCATAAACCCCAATGAATGACTAAAAAGAAAAGCAGAATCACATGCCATATCATCCCATATTTCTTCAAGAAAATAAATAAGCGGGAAAAAGGGAAGGAATAGTAGAACATCGATCCAGCACCATTTTTTTCTTCTTTTGAAATAACATAAAACAATAAACATGAACGTGCAGGGAAGTAAAAACAAAGCTTTACTCATAACTAACAAAATACCAGCTCCTTTTATTTTTTTCTCCCCCACATTCAAAGAGTCACAATGGTATGTACTTAATAATAGAAAAATGGATCAACTTGTATGAATATCAGCTGAAAAGATCTGCACCAAATGAAAAACTTCCAGCCAAAACTGACTGGAAGTTTATTTTTTTCTGAAATATTCTAACACAAATATGAAAAAGATGGCCTAAGCTAATAAGCCGATTTCGTAGCAAAACAATGAGATACCAGATTCGTAATAATAAAATCCTCTAATCTTATGGATAAAATAGATCATCGGACAAGCAGATAAGAGTAAGTATTTATTAGGCCTTTTGAATAAGTAAAAGAAAGCACTGGTCATTATGATAAATGGTATCCAAAACAAAAGTTTACTTAAGACAATCAAATGATCAACTCCCATATTTTTTACCAAGAGAGATCATAACATCTTTATCGTAAAAACAAAATATTTTTTTGCTCATTTTGAAAATTTAAACATACTCGTTCTTATCCAAATATATAAAAATCGCCCCTCATCCATCGAGAGGCGATAAGGGCTCTATACTTTTTGATGTTGGTGGATGACACCAGCATCTTTTTTATTTTCCAAAACATATAGAAAAGACACCTTGAAATCCTTTAGAATTAATTTGGCGAACCAACCCAAAAGGAGGAATCAAGATGTCTTACACTCACCTTATCAAAGAAACATTAGATATTCTAGACTTATCAGTTACTTTTAACGAAAATTGTCTCACAAAAGAAAAATACAAAGGGCAAATCTGTCATATTTATCGTGGAAACTTGATTTATACAGCCCAAGAATGCATCCACTGTAAACACCAGATTGCTTCAGATATTGTGCGTTGGGGTACAACAACCGTCCGGTTGTTAATGAACGATGTTTCTGAATACCGTACCTACCTCGAATTGAAAAAGCAACGCTTCAAATGCAAAGCTTGTCAGCGGACCTTTGTCGCAGATACTTCTGTTGCGAAAAAACACTGTTTCATCAGTGAGAAAGTCCGCTGGTCTGTCGTGACTCGTCTGAAAAAAAATACCTCAATGACAGAGATCGCCGCTCAGAAAAATCTATCGGTCTCTTCTGTTTACCGTATTATGAAGCGATTTTATCGTCCGTTGAATCCTTTTCGGACACCGTTACCTAAGGTACTTTGTTTTGATGAATTCAAATCAGTTCGGGGTGTTTCAGGTGCTATGAGTTTCATCATGATGGATGGACAAACACAGCGCTTATTGGACATTGTCGAGAACCGACAACTGCCTTTTTTAAAACGTTATTTTAGTCATTTTTCACGAGAAATTCGTGAAGCGGTCGAATGGATCGTGATTGATATGTACGCTCCTTATGTATCGCTCGTTAAAAAGCTGTTTCCAAAAGCACAGCTGATTATTGACCGGTTTCACATCGTCCAACATATTGGTCGTACCTTTCGCAATCATCGAATCAAAGAAACGAACCAACTATTAAAAAGCAAAGAACAAAAACACTATCAATTAGGTAAGCAATTAAAAAGATACTGGAAACTTCTTCAAAAAGATGAACGCAAGCTTGATTATACTCGACGCCTTTGGCGACCTGGCTTCAAAGCTCATTTAACAGAGACCGATATTGTGGATCGCTTACTGAAAGGGAGCCCTGCTTTGCGTGTAGGCTATCAGTTATATCAAGACTTTCTTTACGCTGTAAAGGAACGAGACTACGTATCGTTTGAAGAACTACTTACCAATAATATCATGCTTCCCGAAGGCTATCAGACGACCTTGAGAACGTTCCAGAAATTTCTGCCACAAATCAAAAATGCTTTACAACAAAGTTATTCAAATGGCCCACTTGAATGTCTGAACAACCATATCAAAGTGTTAAAACGAAATGCATATGGCTTTCGTAGCTTTTATAATTTCAAATTGCGCATCATGATTCGTCATGGCAACGCATTGATTTTCAACTAAAAAAGATCAAGAGGAACTGATCCACTTGATCTCCAATTATTCTAAGATTTCTCTTTACCAACATCATTTGACAAAGAGCCGCGATAAGTTCTAATTTAACTCAATTTTTTTTGTTTCTTTTGGCTGATGAGCTGTTTTAGGCAATACTAATTTCAGCACACCGTTTTTAAAGGTTCCAGTGATTTTTTCTTCATCAACATTAGGAAGATAGAATGAACGTTTGTAAGAGACCGAATGTCTTTCTTTCCGTACATAGTTGCCATCTTCTTTATCTTCTGTATGGGACTCATGATTGGCGGAGATCGTCAAAGTATTATCTGAATATTCAACTGTCGTGTCTTCTTTGTCATAGCCAGGCATATCAGCAGTTAGTTTGTATTCTTTTTCATTTTCGACTAAATCCACTTTTGGATAACTTGAAACACCTAAAAAATCATTGAATGCTGGACTAAACACGTCATTGAAATCAGGGAACATGTCGCGAATGCTAGGTACATTTGCCATTTTTAATCATCCTTTCAATAAGTATTTTTTATTAATAAAGTTAAAATAAAGTTAATGCAATAGCATCTAAAGTTTTCATTAGAATTCTCCTTTCTTAAATGATAAAAAAATTATATATCAAAAAGAGAAACATTGCTTATATAACGCTCAGGAATTTTAGCAATCTATGCAAAAAGATGAAAATTTTTTTTGCTCTTCCATTAGTACACATTTTTTAGCTGAAGCTGTAAATTTCATGTCTTAATTTTTTTAGTGAGCTTTTATACTGGATTTGTAAGAAAAAAGAAGGAGAGGATCACATATGTCGGATTGGTTGGATATTGCAGGTGGATTTGAGTCAATATCTTGGACACATTTTAGTAGAGACGGTTAAGCCATTTTTTCTTTTGCTAATTCTTCAAATTCCTGTGGGGTTAGATAGTGAATCGAGCTATGGATTCGATTTCGGTTATAAAATCCTTCAATGTAGCTAAATAGCGCTCGATTTGCTTCTTCAAAATCTGAGTAGCTAGTCGTGTAGACTTCTTCTTTTTTCAATGAGGCATGGAAAGATTCGATTCCAGCATTATCATAAGGTGTTCCTTTTCTACTATAAGAATGCCTTATTTTGTTGGTTTTAAGCCATTGTTCCACTTCTCTTGCTGTGTATTGGCTGCCCAAGTCAGTGTGTAGAATCATTCCTTCTGGAATGTGATAATGTATTTTTGCTTTATTCAATGTTTGAATGACACAATCCACAGTCATTCGTTTTGAAAATGTATAACTAATAATTTTTTTCGTGTGTAAATCCATGATTGAAGATAAGTAACACCAACCATTTTTCTTAGTAGGAATGTACGTAATGTCAGCTGCCCATTTCTCACAGATCGTTTCAGTAGAAAAGTCCTGATTTAAGAGATTCTCTTTTGAAATGATCGGTTTATTAGACCTTTGAGGTCTATATTTTTTAACTACAATCGACCTTAAATTTAATTGTTTCATTAGCTTTTGGACATGTTTAAGAGATACTGAAATCCCTTCTTTTAATAAAACTTGATGGATCTTTGTGGCACCATAGCGTTGTTTATTCGTAAAAAAAATTGTTGAAATCTTCTTTTTCAACTTATTATTTCTGATTTCTGTAGCTGTCAACGGTTTATTCTTATGATTTGTCAAATTAAGCTAGAATAAAATGCTTCTTGTACATAGCTCAAAAATATTTCGATTGGTGTTCTGTAATTCAATGATTTTCTTGGAATATGATTACGTTGATTGCTGACACTGGAAATAAATGTCTGATTCACTTCTCTAAAATCCATTGATTTCGGCAGTCCATTACGACGCAGAATCCCGTTAGAATTCTCGTTTAATGGGCGTTGAGAAGGTGTTCCAGGGTCCGCAAAATATATATCAATATCATGTTGGTTACTAATGGCTTTCCAGTTAGAAAATTCTTTTCCACAGTCAAACGTAATAGATTTAAAGAAGTTTTTAGGGAAGCGAGAAAACCATTGATTAAGGGCAGTTTCAATATCTAATGCCTTACGGCCGTTGGGTTTAATCGTGATAATGACTTTAGATAATCTTTCAACTAAAGTAATGACGGCACTTTTATGATGAATGCCAACGATCGTATCACCTTCAAGGTGACCAAACTCAGAATTGAAATCAGGATAATTATCAGGTCGATCATGGATTGAGCGCTGATACTGTTGTTTTCCCCGTTTTTCCTGATGGCCATTGGGTTTTCTTTTACCTTTCATCGGTAGTGTGTCAATATCAAATATTCCTTTAGAAAATAAACGATAAAGTGTTCTCATACCGCATGAAACAGGCCTTTCTTTTCGCCCGATAATGACGTCAGGCGTCCAACCAAGAGTGACTTTCTCTTTAATGTAATCTACTTCATGAGCAGGTAATTGAATGACTTTTCTCCCACATTTTTTCTTATTTTCTTTATACTGGTGCCAATAATCAAGAGCAGTCTTGCCTTGCTTGAACTTATTGACTACATTATAAATAGTTTGTATAGCACGTCCCATTCGGTTAGCGATTTCAACCGGCTTATTATGTTGAAGATAATATGATTCTATCATTGTCAGTTCGTCTATGGTAAGATGTTTGTAGGTCATTTATGGTTACACTCCTTTGTTTTCTTTCGTCGGAAATACAATTTGAGTGTACCATAAATGCCTTTTTATTTTTCTAACTTAATTTTACAATTCGCGTCTTATAAAAATAATAGACACTTCTAGGGATTTCTAATAACCGACACAACAAAGAAACAGTGTAATCCTTACACCATTTTTCAATAAATTGAACAAGCGAATTTAGGTTTTCCGAGAGAATATGGCTGCGGCTTTTTTTAAGATTTCAAGTTCCTCATTTAAACGAGCATTTTCTTTTCTCAGTTCAGCTACTTCTTTTCCAGTCAGTCCTGTGGACTGATCAGGTAAATATAAATTCTTCCATTTGTAAATCGTTGCTTCAGATAAGCCATATTCTTTCGCTAACCCTTGAACAGAACGTCCAGTTTGATTCAGTTCAACAATCATTTGTTTAAAATTTTCTTCATATCGGGTCATAAAAATTCATCCTCTCGTAGATAAGTTTAATTTATTCTTGTCTCTACGAAAAGCTGTCTAAGATTTGATACTAACACCAGGAATAAAAGGTGATAGTGGTGTGGGAAAGTCAACTTTAGCACAACTTCTAGCTGGATTTTATGTACCAGATAGCGGGAAAATTTGTATAAATGAGAAAAATATTGAAAATATTAATAGAAAAGACTTACGTAAATTAATTACTTATGTTCCTCAAGAATCTTTTATTGTGAGTGGATCCATTAAAGATAATTTAGTTTTAGGTTTAGAAAGTGTCCCTAATGAAAAAGAATTTGATAAAGTATTGAAAGATACTTGTTTGTGGAGTTTTATTAATGAGCTTCCTCTGGGTCTTGATACGTATCTAGAAGAAAATAGAACGAATTTATCAGGTGGTCAAAAGCAAAGAATAGCTCTAGCAAGAGTTTTATTATCAGAAAGTAAAGTTTTATTGTTAGATGAAGCTACGAGTGCTCTAGATTCTAAAACTGAAATGCGAATTTTTGATAAGTTATTAACATACTCTAATAAGACATTAATAATGATATCCCATAACCTTAACTTAATAAACAAGTGCGATTTGATAATTGATTTAGATAAAAAGTGACTTCGAGAAATTATAATAAAATTATTTAAAAGTAAATTAAAATTAAGGAGGATTAATAAATGAGTAATTTAAAATGGTTTTCTGGCGGAGATGATCGAAGCAAAAGAGCAGAAATAATTATTACTGAATTATTAGATGATTTAGAGACAGATTTAGGAAATGATTCCCTTCGAATGATATTGCACACCTACCTTGGAAATCTGAAAAATGAAGGAACTTCAGTACCTTTAATTTTAAGTCGTATGAATTTAGAAATATCAAATGCAATAAAAAAAGACGGTGTATCTTTAAATGCAAAGCAATCAAAAAAATTAAAAGAATTGATGTCTATATCTAATATAAGATATGGTTATTAGTAATTTCGGTTGCGTCAAGAATTATGTGTAAATGGAAAAAACCATTCTGTCGGTTAAGTTAAAACATTGATTCTAATGTATCTTGTATTTCTTTAAAACCTTTATGAATCCGACACAAAAACTTCTGATTATAGTTGTTGAATTGAGAAACTAAGAATCTCTCCAGAGATTCTTCATTAGGAAATTGTTCTTTTCTTTTTGTATATTTTTTTAATTGTTTGTTAAAACCTTCAATCAAGTTAGTTGAATAAATGGTTCTTCTGATTGATGGAGGAAAATTATAAAAGGTTAATATAGCAGGATTCATGAGTAATTTAACTACTCGTGGATACTGCTTTTTCCATTTATCTATCATAAAACTTATTTGATTCATAGCTTCTTCTTTTGAAGCTGCTTGATAAACCAATTTAAAATCATTACAGACTTCTTGTCGGTCACTAACACGAACCTTATGAGCAATGTTTCTAGAGATATGGACACAACATTGTTGAAATTGAGCATTTGGATAAATACTATGGATACTATCGTTAATGCCGCTTAAACCATCAGTTACAACTAATAAAACCTCTTCTAAACCACGGTCTTTTAAGTCTTGAAGTATTTCTTTCCAAACATACGAAGACCCAGTTGGAGCAATACTAAACCCAAGAACCTCTTTGGTCCCATCTAGTCGGATACCTATGACAATATATACAGCTTCTTTTGAGACAGTTTGTCTTTTTAAAGGAATGTGAGTAGCATCCATAAAAATGATTGAGTATTGGGATTCTAAGGACCTTTCTTTAAAAGCAACAACATCTTCAGATACTATTTGAGTGATATTGGAAATGGTTTGTGGCGTATAGTAATGACCATATATTTTTTCAATCAACTCAGAGATTTCAGACATAGTGATTCCTTTTTGAAATAATTGGATAATGGTGGTTTCTAAAGAGTCGTTACTTCTTTTATAAGCAGGCAACGTTTGTTGAGAAAACTCTCCGTTTCTATCTCTAGGAATTGCCAAATTTAATTCTCCAAACTCTGTTTTAAATGAACGAGAATAATTCCCATTTCGGGAATTACCTGAATTAAAACCAGTGCGATTATATTTCTCATAATCAAGAAAAGCCGTTAATTCAGCTTGTAGCAGTGTATTGATAGCTAATTCTAGATGACGACGGAATAAGTCATCCAAATCACCTTTATTGATTAGTGTTTCCATAATTTCTGTAGTAAAATTAGTCATGAGAAAGTCCTCCTATAAAATTTCGGTTGAGGTAACTTTAATTTTACAGAATGGACTTTCTTTTTATCTACCTAAAATTTCTATTTACACAAAATATTTTACGCTATCTTCCTACCACGACAGAAAATCCACCTGATAAAAAATCTCCACTTGCTATGATTCCACCAAATAAACCTATAAATACAAGAAAAGCGCCTATTGAAAGTAATAATATTCGTACAATATTTTCATTTTTCATCCCCATCTCTGATATAATAATATACACAGTCTCTGAAATGAGAACCCTAGCCGCAGCTCCAACTGCGAATGGGGTATTTTTTATAGGTCAAAACTTACTTTTACCGCTTTACCTAAAATTCTTGCTGGATTATTTTCATCAATGATATAAGGATGATAATCATTATTATCGGGCATTAGCATTACAACATCATTAACATGTTTAACTCTTTTGAGAGTCGCTTCAGAGTCGCCGTTTACTATAACTGCTGCAATTTCTCCATCTTCCACAACTGGTTGTCTTCGAATCAACACGTAACTATCAGAAGGGATTGTAGGAACCATGCTATTACCTTTGATTTTTAAATAAAAGACTTCACCAGTGGGCAAGTTTTCGTCTATCTCTTCTCTATATTCTTCAATATTTTCTTCAGCTAAAATAGGATCTCCACAAGCAATTTCTCCCAAAACAGGAATCTGTCTATATTTTTTAACAGGTATTAAATTTTTCGGTATCTCGCCATACCGCGGATCAATCGTAGACTTCAATACGCCAAAATAATCTGCTATGTCGTTAAAGGCAGCGCGCGTTAATGCTGGATTCACTAGTAAAAAAGCCGCTAAAGCTGCTGATGTGCATTTTCAAACGTTGTCCAAATATGAAAAAGATAGTTCTGATATTCCATTTTCTCTTTTAAATGAGCTGTCTAATCTGTATCAAGTTCCTATTAACAATATTTTTTTGGGCAAAGAGTACGCTTTAATCCGTATCATAAATAATAAAAGAAATGAGGTAATGAATTGAACGAAGTTTCAAAGGACGTTCTGGCAATCGAAGCCCACGAAAAAGCAAAGTCTTAGTCTGATACGCTTAACACTTCTTTACTATTGTTTAAACAAAATTATCCTAATTATTTCTAATTGATTCTATAAGCACTTTACTTAGCGATACATAAAAATTGTGATACAATTCAGTTATAGTTTTAAAGGATATTATGGTCACTAAGTTACACATATAAATTTTTATGGAGGTGTGGTAATATGGCAAATTTCTACGGAAATGATCCTTTTTTCAACAATGATATGGATGATGTTTTCAATCAATTATTTCGGCGCATGGATAATCAAAATTCGAAGCGTGCACGGTATTTAGTTAATGGACAATCGTTGACACCGGATGAGTTTGCTCAATACCGAGCAACTGGTAAGCTACCCCAAAATAATAAAACAATAGAAGTATCTAAAGATGGTCAACAGGCTGTTAAAAAAGGAGGGATTTTAGAAAAATTAGGGACTAATTTGACGGAACAGGCTCGTGATGGATTACTAGATCCAGTGATTGGACGTGAGAATGAGATTCAAGAAACTGCAGAAATTTTGAGTCGTAGAACGAAAAATAATGCAATCTTAGTTGGTGATGCCGGTGTAGGTAAAACTGCAGTCGTCGAAGGTCTGGCACAAGCAATTGTGGCTGGTAAAGTTCCAGAAACGATTCAAGATAAAGAAATCTATTCGATTGATTTATCGTCTTTGGAAGCGGGAACTCAATATCGCGGTTCTTTTGAAGAAAATATTAAACAGCTGGTAGAGGAAGTTAAAGCAGCTGGTAATATTATTCTATTCTTCGATGAAATTCATCAGATTCTCGGCACGGGTGCCACTGGTGGTGAAGATGGTGGCAAAGGATTGGCTGATATCATTAAACCTGCTTTGTCACGTGGCGAGCTGAGTGTAATCGGGGCTACGACTCAAGATGAATATCGCAATACTATTTTGAAAAATGCGGCTTTGGCACGGCGATTCAATGATGTTGTGATTAATGAACCGACGGCCGCTGACACTTTACGTATATTACAAGGTGTTAAAGAGCTGTACGAAAAACATCATCATGTTGTATTACCAGATGATGTTTTGAAGGCGGCTGTGGATTATTCAATCCAATATATACCACAACGCACTTTGCCAGATAAAGCTATCGATTTGATCGACATGACTGCGGCTCATTTAGCGGCTAAAAATTCGCAAACTGATGTTGAGACATTGGATCAACGCCTTAAAAAATTAGAGGCAGCTAAGGAGGCCGCCATTAAAGCGGAGGACTTTACAAAAGCCGCTGATATCAAGAAGTCGATCGAGGAAACCAAGCAAAAGATTAAAGAAACGGATCAAAAAGAAAAAATCACTGCCACGATTGATGATGTGGCACAATCGGTTGAACGTTTAACTGGTATACCAGTTTCTGATATGGGCGCTAATGATATTGAGCGCTTGAAAAATCTTGATAAGCGTCTGAAAAGTAAGGTAATCGGTCAAGATGAAGCGGTTGAAATGGTAGCAAGAGCAATTCGGCGTAACCGTGCGGGCTTTTCAGAGGGTGATCAGCCGATTGGAAGTTTTCTGTTTGTGGGCCCAACTGGCGTAGGAAAGACTGAATTAGCTAAGCAATTAGCCTTAGATATGTTTGGAAATGAAAATGCGATTATTCGGCTAGATATGAGTGAATATGCTGATCGTACAGCTGTGTCGAAATTAATTGGTACCTCGGCTGGATACGTAGGCTATGAAGATAATGCTAATACTCTAACTGAACGGGTTCGGCGTAATCCATATTCCATTGTATTATTAGATGAAATTGAAAAGGCTCATCCACAAGTATTAACGTTACTGTTACAAGTGATGGATGATGGGCGCTTAACGGATGGACAAGGCAATGTCATTAATTTCAAAAATACGATTATTATTGCTACTTCTAATGCTGGCTTTGGTAATGAAGCATTAAGTGGTGACAAGCAACGAGATCAGTCATTAATGGATAAGTTAGCACCATTTTTCCGCCCAGAATTTCTGAACCGTTTTAATGGAATCGTGGAATTTTCACATCTGACTAAGCAAGACTTAAGTCAAATTGTCGATTTGATGTTGGCGGATGTACAAAAAACTTTAGCCAAAAAATCCATCAAACTTGAGGTAACTAAAGCGGCTAAAGATTGGCTGATGGAACAAGGCTATGATGAAGCAATGGGTGCGCGGCCATTACGGCGAGTAATTGAACGACAAATTCGTGATAAGGTAACGGATTTCTACCTTGACCACTTAGATGTCAAAAACTTGAAGGCTGATTTAGTGGATGATGAGATTGTGATATCGGCAGCTTAGCTTAAATCAGTGTTCATAAATAACTTTATATAAGAGGAGATTTATTGGGAAGGAGATTGCTTGATAGATCTCCTTTTTTCGTTGATTTTCACCATTTGATATTAATTTATTGAGTAATATGGGTAGCGTCAAGAATCTTGTGTAAATGAAATGCCTCCGTACATATAATATGATTCTATTTTTGTATTTACTTTTACTGTTTTTCTTAGGATTAGGGGGAGTAGGTACTGCTATTTTGGATGACTATAAGTGGTCGTTGTTTAGTGGAATTTGTAGGAGAATGAAAAAAAGTGCAACTGTTGAGTCTTATGAATGCTGGAAGAAGGAAATGAATGTGTAAAGGTATACAAAAGAGTCTAGCAATAGATACTAGGCTTTTTCCTATGGCTTTAAAATGTATACAGGTGGAATATGAATGTTGTTTGGACGATCACCGTTTCTGTCAGATAAACGTTGGAAAGCGCCGTGTAGACCTTCTACCAAATGACTGGATGGCAATAAATTGTGCCAATTTGTTACGATTTGATTTAATTTATTTAATCGATTCTGTTTTTCATTAAGTTGATCATCCATGTAAATATTTAGTACGTTTGTTAGGTATTGTGCCCACATTTTTAATGGTGTTAGTATCAAATCTTAGACAGCTTTTCGTAGAGACAAGAATAAATTAAACTTATCTACGAGAGGATGAATTTTTATGACCCGATATGAAGAAAATTTTAAACAAATGATTGTTGAACTGAATCAAACTGGACGTTCTGTTCGAGGGTTAGCGAAAGAATATGGCTTATCTGAAGCAACGATTTACAAATGGAAGAATTTATATTTACCTGATCAGTCCACAGGACTGACTGGAAAAGAAGTAGCTGAACTGAGAAAAGAAAATGCTCGTTTAAATGAGGAACTTGAAATCTTAAAAAAAGCCGCAGCCATATTCTCTCGGAAAACCTAAATTCGCTTGTTCAATTTATTGAAAAATGGTGTAAGGATTACACTGTTTCTTTGTTGTGTCGGTTATTAGAAATCCCTAGAAGTGTCTATTATTTTTATAAGAATAAACCGTTGACAGCTACAGAAATCAGAAATAATAAGTTGAAAAAGAAGATTTCAACAATTTTTTTTACGAATAAACAACGCTATGGTGCCACAAAGATCCATCAAGTTTTATTAAAAGAAGGGATTTCAGTATCTCTTAAACATGTCCAAAAGCTAATGAAACAATTAAATTTAAGGTCGATTGTAGTTAAAAAATATAGACCTCAAAGGTCTAATAAACCGATCATTTCAAAAGAGAATCTCTTAAATCAGGACTTTTCTACTGAAACGATCTGTGAGAAATGGGCAGCTGACATTACGTACATTCCTACTAAGAAAAATGGTTGGTGTTACTTATCTTCAATCATGGATTTACACACGAAAAAAATTATTAGTTATACATTTTCAAAACGAATGACTGTGGATTGTGTCATTCAAACATTGAATAAAGCAAAAATACATTATCACATTCCAGAAGGAATGATTCTACACACTGACTTGGGCAGCCAATACACAGCAAGAGAAGTGGAACAATGGCTTAAAACCAACAAAATAAGGCATTCTTATAGTAGAAAAGGAACACCTTATGATAATGCTGGAATCGAATCTTTCCATGCCTCATTGAAAAAAGAAGAAGTCTACACGACTAGCTACTCAGATTTTGAAGAAGCAAATCGAGCGCTATTTAGCTACATTGAAGGATTTTATAACCGAAATCGAATCCATAGCTCGATTCACTATCTAACCCCACAGGAATTTGAAGAATTAGCAAAAGAAAAAATGGCTTAACCGTCTCTACTAAAATGTGTCCAAGATATTGACTCAAATCCAAATTGAAGAAATGAAAAAGTTCGGCGCAGAAAAAATTTTCATCGAGAAACAATCTGGAGCAACGATTACTCATCGACCGATTTTCCAGGAAGCTTTAGAGTTTGTCCGAGACCAAGATATTTTTATTGTCGAAGCAATCGACCGACTTGGAAGAAATTACGACGAAATCATTGCTTCAGTCAATTACCTAAAGAAGAAAAACGTGCAGCTGATCATCACCAGTCTACCGATCATGGCTGAAGCAATTGGCAATCCTCTTTTGGATAAATTCATTAAAGATTTAATCATCCAAATTTTGGCCATGATTGCAGAGCAAGAGCGTACCGAATCTAAACGACGCCAGGCGCAAGGCATTAAAATTGCAAAAGCAAATGGCGTCTATAAAGGTCGTCCAAAACTCTATAGTGCAGATACAAAAAATCCTCAACGACGTTTAGTTTATGAAAACATCGTTAAGGATTTAAATGAGGGCATAGCTATTTCAAAAATTGCTAAAAACTACAATATTACTAGACAAACTATTTACAGAATTAAGAATGATATTGAGTATAACAGTAATCAAATGAATTAAAAAAGTTCTTTATACATTAAAATTTCTTCTTTTAACTCATCAATTCTAGGAGATCTAACATCAGAATCAGCAATTGCATTTAATAACTCATCAATATTTTCTTTATTCGCTAGTAAAGGATCATAGTATTTTATATTCTTTTTAATTAATTCCAGAGTTTTTATATTTTGTTCTTTGTAATTAGCTAGAATTTCTTCTACAGTTTCGCCTGAAATCATAGCCATATCTGAACCAGTATTGATTCCTTTGAATGGATAAGGTTCTTTATCATATGCCTTTATCATTTCTACTAAATCATCATATCCTAAGTGTTTTTTAACATACAGCATAAAATTTATTAATGTAAAAAATGGCATTGAAGAATAGTCTGGAAATATAAATTGAAACAGTTTGTTCGCAAAATATTTATCATCATCATTGCTTTCTGGTGACACTGACAGGCTGCTAAGCCACTTTAAATACAATTCAAATATAATTATTTGTTTTTGTGAATTATCTTCATTCTCATCATAAATAAGTTTATCGGGTAAAAGATTATCTAAGTTATCTACTAAAGATAGGCTATTAGCTTTCTTGGCATAAGATATTAATTTTAAAATATTATTATTTAGGAATAATCTATATTCTTCTCCAGATAATTCTTCTAAAAATTGTGATAGGAATTGATTATATCTGTTACTAGAATTCCAATTAAAAATAGAGTTTTTTGTATAGATATCGAAAAAATCATTTACTTTTTTTATATCTATATTCTTTCCTTCAAGATACACACATTTTATTTCGGAATAAATAAATTTGGATAAACGCTCATAAACATCATAATCGATAGTATTGTACGTATTTATTTCATCAAATTTATTCATGTCTATACTAGTGAAAAAGATAGACATAAATTCTAATTTTTTTTCATAGTCTTTATTTTCTTCACATTGATCTATATACATATCCATCAGATCGATTTCTTCTATCTCTCCATGTTGATCCACTGAATTCCATATGAGAGACCATATTTCTTTCTGAACAGCTTCATTCTTGGATAAGTTACTAATATATCTTTTCCTACATTCTGTTCTATATTTAACGGTTTCACTAGAATTGTTTTTTGAATAAGTACGCTTGTTAATAATCCAAAAATAGCACCTAACTAACGATAGAATAGATAAGCTTATGCCGATTACATATAAAAGAAGTACTATACAGTTAAGTTTTCTATAAAACTCATTACTTGCTGAATTTGTTTGATAGAAAAGTAAAGGCAATGTTAACAATATTAGTCCAAAAGACAGTTTTTTTATTTTTATAACTTGATCAAATACTACCATTTTATCCCAATCAACAGCATTCTCATTTTCAAATAAAAATGTAGCAATTGGTATAAATAATGCCAACACTGTACTTGTTATATTCCATAAAAATCCCGAATCCATAATTATTTTCCTCCTATATAAAATTTGTAAAATGTAAATATAATTACTCAATTATCTTTTTAAAAGCTTCCTCCATTAATATAATATTATCATCCAAATCGTCGATGTTGGGAGCGTCAATAATTTTGTGTAAATAACTCGTCCTTCTGCAAAATAATGGGTTACTCAGTAAACATTGAAGCTAATGTATCCGTCACTTGTTGGAAGCCTTTATGGCTTCTATTTAAGAATTTTTGATTGTATGTATCAAAGATGGATACTAGGAAACGCTCTAGTGATTCTTCATTTTGAAACTGATCTTTTCTGCGGCTGTATTTCTTGATTTGTTTATTGAAAGATTCGATTAAATTAGTTGAGTAAATGCTTCGGCGGATACCAGGCGGAAACTCATAAAAAGTCAATAAATCTTGATTTTTTATCAGTGACTGCGTCACTTTAGGATAAGTTTTCTGCCACTTCTCAATCATACTCCCTAAAAAGGTATTTGCCTCTTCCTTTGAGCTAGCTTGATAAACAGCCTTAAAATCATCACAGATTTCTTTTCGGTCTTTGACACGTACTTTATGAGCAATATTACGGGAAACGTGAACACAGCAATGTTGGTATTTAGCTTTAGGATAAATCTGGTGAATCGTATCTTTCATGCCTTTTAAGCCATCGGTAATAAACAGTAAGACATCATGAACCCCTCTGGAGTAAATGTCCTGTAACAACTCATTCCAAACGTAGGTCGATTCAGTCGGAGCAATCGCATAACTTAGTACTTCTTTAGTGCCGTCTTCTCGTATACCAATGGCAATATAGATTGCTTCTTTGGAGACGGTTTGCCGTTTTAAAGGAATATAAGTAGCATCCATGAAAATAGCGACATACTTATCATTTAGAGTTCTAACTTTAAATGCATTTACTTCTTCAGTCAGCACTTTAGTTATATTGGACATGGTTTGGAGCGTGTAGTGATGCCCATACATTTTCTCAATCAAGTCTGCGATTTCCGACATGGTAATACCTTTTCGGAAGAGGTGAATGACGGTCTCCTCTAAGGTATCATTCGTCCGTCTATAAGCAGGAACAGTCTGTTGCTTGAACTCGCCGTTGCGGTCGCGCGGAATCTGGAGATGAAGTTCCCCGTACTCGGTCTTGACCGTACGGTCATAGGAGCCGTTACGAGAATTACCCGTGTTAAAACCAATACGATCGTACTTTTCGTAATCGAGGAAAGCCGTTAACTCCGTTTTGAGAAGCGTATTGACAGCTTTTTCCAAATGGACACGGAATAATTCATTCAAATCGCCTTTGTTCGCTAGAGTCTTTAGAATTTCTGTAGTAAAATCGTTCATATGGAAGTCCTCTTTTCTGTGAATGTGTTGTGGTAACTCTATTCTACAGAAGGGACTTCCTTTTTTCTATTTACACAAAATATTTTACACTCTCTCGATGTTACATCTATAGAATTCTTTTATTACTTTCAAAGTATCTAAAGTTATCACAAATGATAGTTTTTCCAATACATGTATTTGTAACGCTGATTCTATTCCAATATTTGATGCAATATGATTAATAGTGCCAGTTCCATGAACATCCATTGATCCAATTCCATATATAGAAAAATATAGAGATTTGTCGATATTAAGTCTTTTCATCAACTTCAGTATGCTTGTTTTCTTTTCTTGGTCTAAATCGTACCAATGCCTATTGTCCCATCTTTTTGTTCCTTTATACTTAAATAATTTTTTCTGTTCATTCTTGTAATACGTAATTATATCATATGATTTGTCAAATTAAGCTAGAATAAAATGCTTCTTGTACATAGCTCAAAAATATTTCGATTGGTGTTCTGTAATTCAATGATTTTCTTGGAATATGATTACGTTGATTGCTGACACTGGAAATAAATGTCTGATTCACTTCTCTAAAATCCATTGATTTCGGCAGTCCATTACGACGCAGAATCCCGTTAGAATTCTCGTTTAATGGGCGTTGAGAAGGTGTTCCAGGGTCCGCAAAATATATATCAATATCATGTTGGTTACTAATGGCTTTCCAGTTAGAAAATTCTTTTCCACAGTCAAACGTAATAGATTTAAAGAAGTTTTTAGGGAAGCGAGAAAACCATTGATTAAGGGCAGTTTCAATATCTAATGCCTTACGGCCGTTGGGTTTAATCGTGATAATGACTTTAGATAATCTTTCAACTAAAGTAATGACGGCACTTTTATGATGAATGCCAACGATCGTATCACCTTCAAGGTGACCAAACTCAGAATTGAAATCAGGATAATTATCAGGTCGATCATGGATTGAGCGCTGATACTGTTGTTTTCCCCGTTTTTCCTGATGGCCATTGGGTTTTCTTTTACCTTTCATCGGTAGTATGTCAATATCAAATATTCCTTTAGAAATGGTGTTAGTATCAAATCTTAGACAGCTTTTCGTAGAGACAAGAATAAATTAAACTTATCTACGAGAGGATGAATTTTTATGACCCGATATGAAGAAAATTTTAAACAAATGATTGTTGAACTGAATCAAACTGGACGTTCTGTTCAAGAGTTAGCGAAAGAATATGGCTTATCTGAAGCAACGATTTACAAATGGAAGAATTTATATTTACCTGATCAGTCCACAGGACTGACTGGAAAAGAAGTAGCTGAACTGAGAAAAGAAAATGCTCGTTTAAATGAGGAACTTGAAATCTTAAAAAAAGCCGCAGCCATATTCTCTCGGAAAACCTAAATTCGCTTGTTCAATTTATTGAAAAATGGTGTAAGGATTACACTGTTTCTTTGTTGTGTCGGTTATTAGAAATCCCTAGAAGTGTCTATTATTTTTATAAGAATAAACCGTTGACAGCTACAGAAATCAGAAATAATAAGTTGAAAAAGAAGATTTCAACAATTTTTTTTACGAATAAACAACGCTATGGTGCCACAAAGATCCATCAAGTTTTATTAAAAGAAGGGATTTCAGTATCTCTTAAACATGTCCAAAAGCTAATGAAACAATTAAATTTAAGGTCGATTGTAGTTAAAAAATATAGACCTCAAAGGTCTAATAAACCGATCATTTCAAAAGAGAATCTCTTAAATCAGGACTTTTCTACTGAAACGATCTGTGAGAAATGGGCAGCTGACATTACGTACATTCCTACTAAGAAAAATGGTTGGTGTTACTTATCTTCAATCATGGATTTACACACGAAAAAAATTATTAGTTATACATTTTCAAAACGAATGACTGTGGATTGTGTCATTCAAACATTGAATAAAGCAAAAATACATTATCACATTCCAGAAGGAATGATTCTACACACTGACTTGGGCAGCCAATACACAGCAAGAGAAGTGGAACAATGGCTTAAAACCAACAAAATAAGGCATTCTTATAGTAGAAAAGGAACACCTTATGATAATGCTGGAATCGAATCTTTGGATAGGCTACAATTAACTAGACAGAAAAATTAAGGTGTGTAGACTAGAAGAAAACATACCAGGAGGAATTTTTATGTCTAAGAGAACACGAAGAACTTTTTCACAAGAATTCAAGCAACAAATCGTCAATCTTTACTTAGCTGGAAAGCCACGTGTAGAAATCATTCGAGAATATGAACTAACGGCTTCAGCATTTGACAAATGGGTAAAGCAATCTAAAACGAGTGGTTCATTCAAAGAAAAAGATAATCTTACGCCTGAACAAAAAGAATTGTTAGAACTACGTAAAAGAAACCAGCAATTAGAAATGGAAAATGATATTTTAAAGCAAGCAGCGCTGATATTCGGACGAAGAGACAAGTAATCGATGCGAATAAGCATCTTTACCCTATATCAGCGATGTGCAGAATATTAGGTCTATCACGTCAGTCCTATTATTATCAATCAAAACCAAAGAAAGACGAATCAGAACTTGAAGAAGTAGTCGCTGAAGAATTTATCCGCAGCCGAAAGGCCTACGGCTCAAGAAAAATAAAAAAAGCCTTATCAAAACGAGGCATTCAGATCAGCCGACGAAAAATTAGTAGAATCATGAAAAATAGAGGATTAAAATCGAGCTATACTGTTGCTTATTTTAAAGTACATCATTCTACTTGCAATGAAGCCAAAACGACAAACGTATTGAATCGTAAATTCTTAAGAGACAACCCATTAGAAGCGATCGTAACAGACTTGACTTATGTACGAGTCGGGAAAAAATGGAATTATGTCTGTTTCATTTTGGATCTGTTCAATCGAGAAATTCTCGGCTATTCTTGTGGAGAACATAAAGATGCCGTTCTAGTAAAAAAAGCATTTAGCCGTATCAAACAACCTCTGACAGAGGTTGAGATTTTTCATACTGATCGTGGAAAAGAGTTTGATAACCAAGCTATTGATGAATTATTAACAACTTTTGACATCAATCGATCATTGAGTCATAAAGGCTGTCCTTTTGATAATGCCGTAGCTGAATCAACTTATAAGTCGTTGAAAGTAGAATTTGTCTATCAATACACATTTGAAACCTTACAACAATTGGATTTGGAGTTATTTGACTATGTCAATTGGTGGAACCACCTTCGGTTGCACGGTACACTTGGCTACGAGACACCGGTTGGTTACCGTAACCAGAGATTGGCGCAGCGAATCCTTGATAATGAGCTCGGATGTGCTAACGCTAGCGAGGCAGTCTAACTTTAACTGTTAGCTCCTGCCGAAGATCGTCACATCCGAGGAGGCTCATTGTCAAGGACAATCGGAATAGCATACGGAAAGAAGTTCTACACCTTATAAAATTTGTCAAAAAAACTGTTGCCATTCCACTTTCCATGCCTCATTGAAAAAAGAAGAAGTCTACACGACTAGCTACTCAGATTTTGAAGAAGCAAATCGAGCGCTATTTAGCTACATTGAAGGATTTTATAACCGAAATCGAATCCATAGCTCGATTCACTATCTAACCCCACAGGAATTTGAAGAATTAGCAAAAGAAAAAATGGCTTAACCGTCTCTACTAAAATGTGTCCAAGATATTGACTCAAATCCACTTTCGTACTTAATTTTGCGTATTTGAAAATTCTTCTTTTAGAGTACTTTTATTACGATACTAGTATGATATATATCTATAGCAAACAGTTAAAATCTTCCTAAAATAAGCGAATAGCATTCCTAAAACCTATAAAATTTTTAGATGAAGCGACAAGTGGACAATTAATAAACTACTTGAACATGAAATTATGGATCACCTTTCAAATTTAGAAAATGGAATTCTTATACTTATTGCGCAACATTTATTGATTGCAAAATTATGTGACAAAAAGAACTAGTAGAAGAAGGAATAATGGCTTGATAATAAAGTACTACCTATTAAAGGTAGTACTTTATTTAATTTAGTATAAATTAACATACTACTATATTTTAGGTTTCATATTATATAAATTAATAATATACTACCATTTGTTGGTAGTATAATTTAAAGGTAATAAGTTATTCTTTTATTACTATGTTTGGGTTTTATAGCAAAGAAAGTTTAATAAGAGTTTGGACCTAGCAAACAATATTAATGAGGTCATTAAATCTTATTATCTTTAGTAATATAACGAAATATCTACACAGACAAAATTAGAGAGTGTAAAATATTTTGTGTAAATAGAAAAAAGGAAATCCCTTCTGTAGAATAGAGTTACCACAAAACATTCACAGAAGAGAGGACTTCCCTATGAACGATTTTACTACAGAAATTCTAAAGACTCTAGCGAACAAAGGCGATTTGAATGAATTATTCCGTGTCCATTTGGAAAAAGCAGTCAATACGCTTCTCAAAACGGAGTTAACGGCTTTCCTAGATTACGAAAAGTATGATCGCATTGGTTTTAACACGGGTAATTCTCGTAACGGCTCCTATGACCGTACGGTCAAGACCGAGTATGGGGAACTTCATCTCCAGATTCCGCGCGACCGCAATGGCGAGTTCAAGCAACAGACTGTTCCTGCTTATAGACGGACGAATGACACGTTAGAGGAGACCGTCATTCACCTCTTCCGAAAAGGTATTACCATGTCGGAAATCGCAGACTTGATTGAGAAAATGTATGGGCATCACTACACGCCCCAAACCATGTCCAATATAACAAAATCATTTACAGAAGAGGTAACGGCGTTTAAAGGGCGAGAGCTTCATGACCGTTATGCTGCTATTTATATGGACGCAACGTATATTCCGTTAAAGCGGAAAACCGTCGCCAAGGAAGCTATTCATATCGCAGTTGGCATTCGCCCGGACGGATCAAAGGAAGTATTGGGCTATGCGATTGCACCGACTGAATCCATCACGATTTGGGAGGAAATTTTATTAGACCTTCAAGAGCGCGGTTTGAAAAATGTCCTCCTGTTCATCACGGATGGCTTAAAGGGGATGGTAGGAGCGATTAGTCGGTTCTATCCCAAAGCTCGTTTTCAACATTGTTGTGTACACGTTTTCCGTAATATCAGTCACAAAGTGCGTGTCAATAATCGTAAGGAAGTCTGTGATGATTTTAAAATGGTGTATCAAGCCTCATCTAAAGAGGTGGCGTTGGAAGCACGTGGTGCTTTTGCGAAAAAATGGAAAACCAGCTATCCAAAAGTGGTTGAATCGATTCTTTCGAACGATCACTTGCTCACTTTCTATGATTTCCCCTTGGCCATACGCAAGAGTATTTATTCTACGAACTTGATTGAATCCTTTAATAAGCAAATCAAGAAATACAGCCACCGCAAGGAACAGTTCCAAAACGAAGAGTCGATGGAACGTTTCTTAGTCTCGTCTTTTGATACTTACAACCAAAAATTCCTAGGTCGCAGTCATAAAGGCTTTCAACAGGCCGAAGGCGAACTTGAACAAATGCTAAGCCAACTGATTGAGAATTAGAAACAATCTGCAGTAGGGAAGAATCATTTACACAAAATTATTGACGCTCCCCAAAATTATGATCTTGCGTAAAGTTATAAAATATTAATAAAAATATTTTATTAATGAAAAGCTTGGTAACACGGTTATTCATATGCTAATTTATTTCACTTTATAGTAAGGGGAGTTCTTAGTATATTGTTCAAACTTAAATTTCATATAATTTAATTATGTAAATTAGCTATTCTAAGAACTTCTACGGATAACTGCCCGTCTAAAATTTAAATAAGAGCTTAGAATCTTCATATAAGTAAGGTTAATTTTTTTGTACAAAAAAGTCGGAATATTCTGAGTTACTGAAATGATATAAAATCATAAACTAAACCCCTTGTTTTTCTTGACTTTTAACAGAGTATATATATAAGTTCATGATTATGGTAAAATATATACATAATCATAAACTCAGAATATTTTTAAGAAGGGAAACAATAGTGAGCTATAATGTACAACCATTAAGGACAAATGAAGAGATACAAGATTTTCAGTTTTGGCTAAGAAGAACAAGTAATCCGGAAAGAGATAGTTTTTTATTTTTGTTTGGAATCAATAATGGGTTACGTATGTCAGATATTATAGGATTAAAAGTTGGAGATATACGAGGTAAAAGTAAGCCTATTATTGTTGAACATAAAACAGGTAAGCGAAAACCGATTTTTATAGATAATTTGAGAGAAGAGATTTTATTATATACTGAAGGTAAAGAAGAAAATGATTGGTTATTTCCAAGTCGGCAACAAGGTCGACATATAACAAGGGATCGTGTCTATCAGATATATGCAGATATAGCAGAAAAATTAGGAAGAGATGATATAGGGACACATACATTAAGAAAAACTTTTGGGTATCACTACTACAAAAAAACTAGAGACATTGCTACATTAATGTTTATTTTTAATCATAGCTCACAAGCAATTACAAAAAGGTACATTGGTATAACTGAAGATGAAATAGGGGCATCACTTCGTGGATTTAAATTGGGAAGCTAACTGTTAAAATGAATTAATGTTGAACTATAATTATAAAAAAGATGTGCTCATAAGTATAAATTTGATGAAGGAGTGAGAACTGAGTATGGAATCAGCAATGGATCAACAAACAATGAACCATATTATTGAAGCCATGATTAATGATTCTTTAATTATTTTTGTAGGTGCTGGAGTATCAGCTAATTCAGGTTTGCCTACTTGGAATCAACTTATAAGTGAGTTTAGAAGGGAACTTTCACTGAATGAAAATGAAGAAGATAACTTAAAAGTTGCTCAATTTTATTATGACACGTGGGGGAAGCAAAAATATTTTCAAAAAATTACCGATGTATTTAAAGAACACACTAATGCAGTGCCCAATGAAATACATGAACATATCTTAAAAATTCAGCCACGACATGTTATAACGACGAATTATGATACATTACTAGAAGAAGAATTAAATAAAGGTGTTACAAAATATAGTATCATAAAAAGTGATTATGATATTCCTTATACCCAAGGTAATAGGTATTTAGTAAAGATGCATGGTGATTTAAATAGTAAAAATATTATCTTAAAAGAAAATGATTACTTGGATTATGAAAATAATTTCCCAATGATCTCAACACTAATAAAATCCCTGATAATGAATAATACCATCTTATTTATTGGATATTCATTAGGAGATACTACATTCAACTCCATCTTTAGATTAATTCATAACAGTCTGGATGATCACACAAAGAAATCTTATTTTTATACTCCAAACCAACCCAAAGAAGCAGTTATAGAATATTACAAGAAAAAAGGTATCCATGTTTTATCAAGTGGTAAAAATGATATTCCTAGGGAAGATTTAGGAATAGAAACTGTCAACTTTTTATCAAATATATCTAGCAATAACAAAAATAAAAAAAGCAGGGACATTCAAGATGTGTGGAATAGTATCAAATTTTTAGATAAATTTAGCTTTGTAGAATCACGAGATGTTGTTAGTCACTTGAATTTAGAAGAAGATGCATATCTTTATTATCCAGATCAGTATAGCTACAATATAAATACTAAAGAAAAAAAAGTATTTGCTCTACCTGACAAAAGTAATACAAGAAAATTTTTAGAGAAAAAAACTTGGTTAAATTCTTTTTTAGGAAATGAAATTACTCACCCTGATGATGTGAAACAGAATAATATTTTACAGCCCGCATTTGAATTATATAAATTAAATCAAAATAATGAAGCCAAAATAAAATTTAGAGAAATATCAAATGAAGCATATAAAAAACAAGATTATCTAAATTATATGATTTCAGAATTTAATGTAACTAATATTAAATTTGATATCTTTAAAGAGGAACCAGAAATTCCACAAAGTATTGTCAACACAGAACTACGTGAAGTAATAGATAAAATAATTAATAACTCAAACAACGATACTAAAAAATATGCTACTTATTTTAGAGATACTATTCTAAATTTTAATTTTATTTATAAAAAATTATTTAAAATTAATGATTTGTTGGATAAACTAAAAGTAGAGAACAATACTGTAAAAAATGGCGGTTTTTCATATAACAGTAATTTTAGTATACTACAATATGAATTTCAATCTTTCATACAATTTGTGAACGCAAACTGTATATGTATTGGCCATTACAAAGAATTTCAAATGATAGTAAATAGATATTTTGAGAGTTTAATAATAGCATCCAATAATTCAAACATTTTGTATGACAATAAAGATAAACATAGTCGTGCATCCTCTGTTATAGATGAAATTGAACTGAGCGATATAAAAGAAATAATTCCATATCTTGATTTGAAATTGCTCCCCATCTATCTGGACAAATATTCTATTAGTAAAATCAAAATAACCGAAGAGGCCTTCGAATATATTATAGATACTAGTGTAGAAATTTGTGGAAAAATTACAAGCCATATAGATAATAATTTTTCATTATTGAAACAATATATTAAATTTTTATCCTATGTTGACATCTATAAATTTGATTACAGAAAACTAGTCAACTTACTTTCTATATACCCAATTTTCCACAATAATGATAATGAAGTTAGAAAATTATTGCATATGTTGCTAAGTAAAAACGAAAATTATGTAGAAAGTGATGTCACAGATATATATGATTGCGTTAGTAATCATATAAAGTATATAATAAATAAAAACTATGAATTTCATTTTAGCAACTTTTATATTTATAGTAAAATCCTAAAAAGCTTAAAAAAGTGGAATAAAGATTTAATCTTAAGTATAGATAAGGTATTCGAAGAATTTCTAATTATCGAAAATGTACCTGGTAAACTGCAAACAATAATAAACTACAAAGACTATTTAGCTAACTTTTATGAGTATATAGGAATACCAGAAACCAAGCTAGTAGACAAAATACTAACAAGATATTCCAGGTTGCCCTATGAAGAAAAAACATTCAATTTTATTATAGAATTGATTATTTCTGGTTCAGATAAATTTGATAACATAAGAAACGAAGTCTTAACAAATATCATCCAACGAACTAATATCGAACAAGTTAAAGGAATAAAATCATATCCAGATACAATAGAAGTAGCAACATCTGATTTGTTTAATCTTATCCAACAAAATTACTTTGATAAATACCAAATAATTAGTAAAGAAGTAGAAGGCAAAATGAAAGGCAGATCTCCCTTAATTGATTGGATGCTGTTCGATGCAAGAACTGACGAAATAATTGAGAAGTTACTTAAAACTATGAGCTTCTCTACCTTAAAAGAAGTACTATGTACTACGATAAGTGATAAAAAAATCATAGATACTTGGGCTATTAAACAATTTGAGTTAGGTAAGGTATAACATAATTTTCTTCTTGTTTTTTACAGATGTTGACAAGAAATTTTATAGCAGTTACATTAAGGGGATAACTAATAATATTCAAACAAAAAAGACGAGAAGCTATTATGGTTTCTCATCTTTTTTATTTTACTATATTTATAAAGAATTAAGCGCATCAATCGTAGCTGCATTGTCTATATGGGTATATAAAGTCGTTGTATTGGTACTAGAATGTCCCAATTGTTGGGCAGTTAATACCAAAGAATTTGTCTGTTGATAGAGTCTAGTAGCCAATGTATGACGCAGTTTGTGCGGACTGACTTGAATTCTAAAGCCTTTTGAATATTTTGCTACCATCCGTTCGATTGCAATACCGGATATACGCTTGGCTTCTCCTTGATAAATTGCTAGAAATAAAGCTTTTTCGTTTTCTGTTACTTTATATCGTTCTTTCCGAATAGCTAGATAATTACCTAAATATTCCATTGCGAATGCTGCTATATTGACTGCATCTCTTTTATTTCCTTTTCTAGTTACTACCACATTATTCTTATCTAAAGATAGGTCATCTAAATTAATATTTACAACCTCGGAGAGTCTCAATCCAGATCCTAAAATCAATGCATTGATCGCCAGGTCTCTTTCTACATCTCGTTGATAATAGATCAAAGCTCGTTTGCTCAAAGTTTTTTTATATTCATTGGCAATATAATCTAGATAATTTTGTGTATCTTCGTCTAGAAATAATTTTTTCTCGATTGCGTTTGCACGGGCAGCTAACGTAGTTTTATCTGTGATAGTTGCTACTTGATCCATAGGATTATTGTCTAAGTATGGTTTTCCTAAAGGATTATTGGAACTTTTCGAAAGATACTTAAATAGAACCTTTAATGCTGTGATATTTCTATTGATAGTAGAAGTAGATAGACCTAAGTTATTATTATCTTTGAGCTTAGTTTTTGTTGTCTCTTTTTTTACATTTTCTTTTGTGCGACGTTTCAAATGAGATTTGTACAAGTTTAGATCATAGGCAGTTAACTGTCTTATCGAGGTGATTGAAGTATCAGGAACGATAGACTCACTCAGAAGCCATTCATAAAAGAGCTTATAATTTTTTAGATATTCTAAAGTAGTTCGAGGTGATTGATCTTTATCCTCACGATCTTGAACAAAATCTTTTATATAATCGGGCATATGAAGTATGATTGTATCTATTTTTTGATATATTTCTGTATTTTTCATGTTATTCATCCTTTCGATAAGTAGGGGAGAGAAGTATCTCTATAATTGGACTATACCAATTATAGAGTGTTTTGTCAATTGGTACACTCTGAAATTTATTAATTTATTTAAAAAAAGCAGATAAATAGGTATACATTTAATAATTTAAAATAAATGGTATACATTTAATAATTTAAAATAAATGGTATACATGAATAGGAAAGGAAACAGAAGGGGGCAATCTTAATTTTTTAAATTGTCTAAATTATATAGAAAGAACAATCTTTCTATAGAGTTAGACATGAGAGGGACTATGCTTGATTTAAAATCAACAAGCGTATATACTGTATATACAAAGAAAAAGGGGGGAGAAGACTATGGCAATTAAAGAAAGAAAATTTAGGGAAGTGGGGAACTCAGTAGTATTAACTATTTCAAAGGAGTTTCTTAAAGAAAATGGGTTAAATCCCGGAGATACGGTTTTTTTAGATGAAGAAAAACTTCGAGCGGCAATTACAAAAAAACAAGCCTTATCTGATGAAATTGATGTAGCAATATCTCAAGCATTAACTGAATATGATACTACTTTTAGAGAGCTTGTCGATAAATGAGTATTCATTACCTAGAAGCCAAAGATATTATAAAAATGAATGTAATCCAAATAAAAAAATACTCTCCTAATGAACCCCTTGGTGTAAAGGATGCGAATGCTTTAGAAATGTGTGTAGGGCAACTTCGAGCCTCAGCTTTTGGTGAAGAGGTTTATCCTTCGATTTATGAAAAAGCAGCTATCCTACTTATACAATTGATAAAGAAACATCCTTTTCACAATGCAAATAAACGTACTGCTTTCTTAGCTACTTTTGTTTTTTTGAAAATCAATGGACAGCTTTTAGCTATTGATCAAAAAGATGCTGTAAATTTAGCGGTATATATTGCTACGTATGATAAGGATTTCGATCAACTAAAATATGAAGTGATCAACACTATAAAGACACATACGCAGCCCATTTAAGGAGTTACTGTATGTGTCTTTATAGTGTTATTAGCTGCTATAGCGAAATAATTGAAGTAAATTACAAATAGCTATAATTCAAATCCAAGTATATAGAAAACGTAAATTTTCTATATACTTGGATATGCTGGAATGTTTAAGAGAATAATTACATTTCTAGAAAATACAATAAAAATTACAGGATAATTAGCCATATCCTACCTCCTCTAGCAGTTGCTCAAAAGTTAGCACTAAGTAACTTCTTTTTTGTTGCTGGTAACAATTTATCAATACTAAAATAGCTTTTAAGTATCTAATAAATACTAATTTTAAAGCTCTTAATTATTATGAAACACGATATAACAATATTGCTATATCGTGCTATTGTAATATTATACATTTGAAGACAGCGTATTCTTGTTCTAATATCAGGAATTTTTTATAAATATCAGTCATATTAAGACTCAAAATTTATTGGTATGTTCCTCTGTATAGAGTTTGACCGTCTACCATTATATAGCAATTATTATCATTATTGTCTTGCACCAATATACCGTTAAGGGTAGCACTAGGAGTAGTAACAATCACTGGAAACTCATGAGAAAGCTCGGTCATTTTTCCTGTTCTGCTAGAATCGTGTTCTATTGTCAAGCCATTTACTATAAACGTGAATACTTTACTTCCTATTGTTATAGTAGCTTTTTGAGAAACAGTTTCTGTAGCTGTAGCTGTGCTTCTTTCCGAATTTGTTAGGGTTTCACTGGATTCATTGCTATAAACAATTGTAGAGGATTCTACGGCTTCTTGAGTGTCCACGTTGGTGCTGCTAGCTTCATCTAGCTTCCTTTTGTATTGTTCGTTACTGATTGCTAAGCTTTCCCGTTGGTCATCAAGCTTATTCATTTCTGTAATGGTATAAAATAATCCTCCTGCTAGTGCTATATTAACAACTAAACTAACCGCAAATAATACCTTTTTCATTCTTCCTTCTCTTCTTTCTCTTTTTGTAATTCTGGAATGGCAACAGTTTTTTTGACAAATTTTATAAGGTGCAGAACTTCTTTCCGTATGCTATTCCGATTGTCCTTGACAATGAGCCTCCTCGGATGTGACGATCTTCGGCAGGAGCTAACAGTTAAAGTTAGACTGCCTCGCTAGCGTTAGCACATCCGAGCTCATTATCAAGGATTCGCTGCGCCAATCTCTGGTTACGGTAACCAACCGGTGTCTCGTAGCCAAGTGTACCGTGCAACCGAAGGTGGTTCCACCAATTGACATAGTCAAATAACTCCAAATCCAATTGTTGTAAGGTTTCAAATGTGTATTGATAGACAAATTCTACTTTCAACGACTTATAAGTTGATTCAGCTACGGCATTATCAAAAGGACAGCCTTTATGACTCAATGATCGATTGATGTCAAAAGTTGTTAATAATTCATCAATAGCTTGGTTATCAAACTCTTTTCCACGATCAGTATGAAAAATCTCAACCTCTGTCAGAGGTTGTTTGATACGGCTAAATGCTTTTTTTACTAGAACGGCATCTTTATGTTCTCCACAAGAATAGCCGAGAATTTCTCGATTGAACAGATCCAAAATGAAACAGACATAATTCCATTTTTTCCCGACTCGTACATAAGTCAAGTCTGTTACGATCGCTTCTAATGGGTTGTCTCTTAAGAATTTACGATTCAATACGTTTGTCGTTTTGGCTTCATTGCAAGTAGAATGATGTACTTTAAAATAAGCAACAGTATAGCTCGATTTTAATCCTCTATTTTTCATGATTCTACTAATTTTTCGTCGGCTGATCTGAATGCCTCGTTTTGATAAGGCTTTTTTTATTTTTCTTGAGCCGTAGGCCTTTCGGCTGCGGATAAATTCTTCAGCGACTACTTCTTCAAGTTCTGATTCGTCTTTCTTTGGTTTTGATTGATAATAATAGGACTGACGTGATAGACCTAATATTCTGCACATCGCTGATATAGGGTAAAGATGCTTATTCGCATCGATTACTTGTCTCTTCGTCCGAATATCAGCGCTGCTTGCTTTAAAATATCATTTTCCATTTCTAATTGCTGGTTTCTTTTACGTAGTTCTAACAATTCTTTTTGTTCAGGCGTAAGATTATCTTTTTCTTTGAATGAACCACTCGTTTTAGATTGCTTTACCCATTTGTCAAATGCTGAAGCCGTTAGTTCATATTCTCGAATGATTTCTACACGTGGCTTTCCAGCTAAGTAAAGATTGACGATTTGTTGCTTGAATTCTTGTGAAAAAGTTCTTCGTGTTCTCTTAGACATAAAAATTCCTCCTGGTATGTTTTCTTCTAGTCTACACACCTTAATTTTTCTGTCTAGTTAATTGTAGCCTATCCATTCCTTACTTTTGGCTCAAAAAGTCACTTATTAAGTTTATACTAACCGAAGCTAAATATTTGTATATAACTATACATGTTATATACTTTAGCTCATATTGCTGGATAATATTCATTCTAGTCGACTCCACTTATTATCCTGGTAAAATTCAATGTGCCGTATTTCGTCGTAGTGAATTTTGTCTTTTCCAACGTAGATTCCCAGCTCATCACTACCTAAGATCTTTCCAACAATATCGTATGGATAGTATCCTTCAGCGTTTCGTTCTTCTTTTTGGATACATACTGATCTATTTTTTATGACTGCAGCGTTCAATACTTTCACAATATCTTCAGTCGTCATTTGTTCTTTTGCCAAATTATGATTGGTACGTTGCTCATTGTCCGCATCGATCTCTTCAGTATGATCAGATAAATAAAACCCTGCCCACTTTAAACGACCACGATCATTGTAATCAATCATTTTTAATTCCCCCATTTCCGCCCGCATGACCACCAACAAGTGTGCTTCTAGTAATGCTTCTAGCGCCTTCTAACATTGAAGAAGCATGTACAATCGACGTAAAACCATATTTTTGCCGAATCTTGTCAATAATTTTATCTAAATTTTCTTCGTCAATTTGCTTTTGTGGATCACTAAATAAATCCAGCTGAAGCGAATCAGTATAAAATAGCTTGCTGTAAGTGATTCCGACGTGGCGGACTTCTTGTCCTTCATAATACTTATCAAACAAGAAAAGACAATAATTCTGCAATTCCTTTGTATTGTCTGTGATAGGGATTTTCATCTGGTGTGAGAACCCTGGTCTCGTTTCTAAGATCGATGTACCAATGTTTAAATGGACACATCCTGTTTTACAATTATGCTGTCTGATACGAATGGCTACTTGTTCCGCCATTTCTTTTACAACCAGCTCGATTTCATTTCTTCTAGTATAATCACGTGGCAACACTTGTGAATTACCATAGGACTTTTCTTTTGTCGGTTCTGGTGGGATTGCTATATCTGTTCGATCGATCCCATTAGCATGGAAGTACAGCTGTAAGCCAATCACACCTAGTCTATTCTTAATCGTATAAGGATTCCAGTTAGCAAGATCTCTAATGCTCATAATCCCCATCTGATTGAGTCTTTTCTTCATTCGAGAGCCAATACCCCAAAAATCCGTCATTTCAGGAATATTCCATACTTTTTCAGGAACGTTTTCGTACGTCCATTCCGCAACAAATCCTTCATTATGCTTTGCTTCATTGTCTAAGGCTAGTTTAGCCAAAAGGGGATTATCGCCGACGCCTACCGTAGCAATCAATCCTAGCTCTTCTTTAATATTCTCCTGGATCATTTGAGCCAGCTTCTTTCTCCGTTGACTTCGTGTTTCTTCAGTCGTAAAAAGGTTCAGTGATCTGGTCACTTTTAAGATCGATTCATCGATCGAATAGATCAATAAATCTTCGTCTGCTACATATTTTCTAAATATATTGTTTACCTGCATGTTTCGCTTAATATAGAGATTCATGCGTGGTGAGACGACATGTAACGTTTTAGGAAATGGCTGAGGTAGATCTCTTGGCCTACTGACATTAGAGATCCCATATTCTTTCTTTGCAGCTGGTGAAGAAGCTAAAATCAACCCTGATCCTGTATTATCCGCTCGACTCATGACGACTAATTCAGTCGTTAATGGATCTAAATTCCTTTCTATACATTCGACACTTGCGTAAAAGCTTTTCATATCGATCAAAAAGTAATCATTTACTGGCTCTTTTGAATAATCCATCATAAATAACACTCCATTCGTTACAATTATACAAACATACGTTCTCGTTTGTAAAGAAGGAATGTTTAAATGAACAAAAAAAGATTCAAATTGTTATTACAAGCAGTTTAAACGGATAACTAACCACTTATCAGATTTTAAATGCGTTAGAGTCTTCATATATCAATAAATACAGACCAAAGCTACTTGATTCACTATAAAAAAACCCGAACTTCCTTTTTAAAAGTTGTTCGGGTTTTATAACTTTCATGACGAACTACTAACAAGTAGACTTTTTAATTTTTGCCTGTCTTCAGGATACAATCCATGCATTTCATACTTATTCGCCAATTCCGTTATTTCTGCAGAAGACCTCGTATAAAGCTTTTTTAGTCCTCGATATTCATAATATTTTTCTTTTGGATAGAAGGCTTGAAATGTGCCATCAAAACAATAGTCCTGATCCTTAAATTCTATCCAAGCATGAAAAAATTCACTTTTTTGAAATTGGCCAATGCAATAAATAGCTTCTTTGACATCTCGTGCAAATTTTATACTTTCTACGAAGCATTTATTTGGTTGTAGTCCTTTTTTTATTTTGTCCTGATAACCTACAGGAACGGCAATCTCGATTTTTTTCAACCGAATTTTCTCTTGCTTCAATGCCTGGTACCTTGTGGAATATGGTAGTTTTAAAACGTCTTTTTCTTTCTGTTCGTACGCTACTTTATTCATAATATTCACCTGTCAAAATTAATATCCATACTCTACTGTGTTGATTTTCCAAATTGAATCTTCTTTATTTAAAGTTACAACCAAAGCAGGTTTTCCACTCATATTAGATAACTGTAACGAATTAATTGCAGGATTGCTGAAAATGACAGACATATTTTGGTACTTGTGATCATTTAATTGTAATGATTCAGCTATTGGATCGCTTTCTTTGTTTTTTATTTGACTCTCTAAGATAGAAGAGTCAAATGTATACGAATTGTTTGTTGGACGAATATTATCGTTTGTAACTTCTATTTTAGCAACGTTCTCTCCTTCAGAATCTATGCGATTTATCTTCCAACTTTGACCATCAAAAACTATAGTATTTCTATCAATATAAGCATTCACGTAACCATTGTCTTCAGTCTTTACTTCTCCCCAATAATGTCCAGTGTATTGAGCTAAGAAAAAGAAGTCTATCGGATATTGAAAAGGTGTGTGTTGATTCATTCATTCAAATTCTTCCTTGATATGTTTCAATGCTGTTTTTGTATAATAATTTTCCAACCCTATTTCTTTATCTAAGTTTTTGAAAATAAGTTCTTTATTCTTATTAATTTGATCACTTAGTTTATAAGGTTCATTCAAATTCTCTTCAATAGCAAATTGATAGCCAAATTTTTCCGAAGTATTTGCTATTATCGTGTCTTTATTAACTGCATTAAATAGTTCATTCATCCTCTCAGTAACATTCATTTCTTTTTCTTGTTCAGTTATTTCTATATTTTTTGATACAACAAATTTTCCTTCTGCAGCACTCTTGGTATTTTCACTTTTGCCGCTTGTTGAATTTGCACAGGCCCCCAACATTAAAATCACCGATACTCCAAACAACCCACTTAACAATTTATTCATCTATTCTTCTCCTTTTTGTCTATGTATATACCCGTGGTGCTAGTTAATTTTAATATCCTAAAGAATATCTCAAAGTTCCTTCAAAACGTCGTTGTGCTCGACTTAATAGAACACTGTAAGCCAGTAATATGCTTTCAAATCTACTCTCTAGCCCTTTAACAGAACGTGAGTTGAAATTTTGACAACCTAATTTTTCTAAGGAAGAACAAACAGTCTCAACTGTTTTTCTTTGTTTTCCAAGTAAGCTGTGGTCTAGTTTTTCTGATTTATCCATGTTTTTACGTGGCGGAACGGATATAGTAATGCCCTTAAGGGCAAGCTTTTCATGGATTTTATGGCTAATATATCCTTTGTCCCCTAGGATATTGGGAAGATTCGCTTCTTCCGATAAAGTCTCTAACACTTTCACGTCATGGACACCTGGATTCGTGATTGAGTAAGTAATCGGAAAGCCAGTCTTAGTAACGATCATATGAATTTTAAGACCATAAAAATAAGATTTTTTTGTTGAGTTATAGCCAACTTTGGCTATTTGATTCAATAGTTTTGCTTGTCTATTTCTAACTGGTTTACATAATGGACTAGGAAAACTATCTATAATTCCGACTAGTTCACCTTTGGTGAGCTTCTTGATGAAAAAGTATCGAATAATCTTGATAGTGTAAGCTAAGTTTGAACTTAAGCGAGTGAATCGACTCCTACTAGGAAAGTCACCATTAGGAAATAAGACGGAACAAACCGCTCTATACGTGGCTCTTTGGCTAGTATAGCCATTAATTATGCCCCATATAACACAAGCAATAATCACTGTATCGCGTTGCTTCAGTTGATCAGTATTTCTTCGGTTTTTAATCTTATCTGGTACACAATTGTGGTATATGTTAGAAACAGTTCTCATAATTTCCTTGAATGTTATAAAAGTATCTGTATAATGTTCAGTATATTTTGATGAACGCATATGTAGTCCTCATTTCTTGGGAGTTTTGAGACTACTATATGCGTTTTTTTGTTGATTTACCAACATGTTTAGACATTTTCCTCTAGGAAAAAATTAACTAGCACCACGGGTATGCTTAAATAAATTTGTATCCTGAAATTTATTGTAATATGAAGCTGTATTTTACATATAGTAACCAAAGAGTTAATAAAATAAAAAGAGCGAACCATTATAGATCAGCTCTTTTTTCATTGCTGTTTTTAATCTTATCTAGAATCACTTCAAATGTTTCAAAGGTATTTACATCTAACTGACATAACCAAAGCAAGTACTTCTTTTCTTTGTAAGTCCAATCAATATTACGGTAAGAGGACATTAGATTATGGTACCTTGCTCTTTGTTCAACTGAAGCCAATTCCCAGCGTTTTTCAAATATTTTTTCTTCTTCCATTATTGATCCCTCGCAAGACGCTACCTCAAACTTAAATAATGGGCAGCGAAAGTCTAATTCCTTAGATCTAAGTATAGCAAACAAATATGAAAAAAACTTAGAAGGTAGTAAAAGTTCTTCCGTCTTTTGCTTTGCTTCTATTCTTAATGTGTTTCGTTATCGGTGCCCTACAAAGATTTTCATTAATTACACACTCATTTATTGTTGTGTATTTTCTGACATTTCTCTCTTGATCAATTATTTTAATTCCATGGGCATCCTGATAGTTCATAGGAGAGGAGCGGCTATCAGAAATAGTTGCACCTATCTCTTGAACTTCTTTTACAACTTCTGGAAAATCCATCCATCCTGCTTCAGCTGTCAAAAGTAATAATCTATAATATTTATCTTTCCTTTTCAATCTAAGAAATCGTCACCCCATTCTTTTTCTTCTATTATAAACTATTTAACTTTTAGAATTCAAAAACCGTTTGTCTATTTAGAGTTTACCCTAAATAGACAAAAATATAACATTGAAAAATTTAGAGTTTCAACGTATGATTAGGGTGTATTATAAACGTTATAGAAAAGTAGGGAATAAATTTGAAAATTGCTTATATTAGAGTTTCATCCATCGATCAAAATGAACAACGTCAAATTGAAGAAATGAAAAAGTTTGGTGCTGAAAAAATTTTTATCGAAAAATAATCTGGAGCAACCATTAGTCATAGACCGATTTTCCAGGAAGCTTTAGATTTTGTCAGAGAGCAAGATATTTTTATTGTGGAAGCCATTGATCGACTTGGACGAAATTATGACGAGATTATCGATTCAGTTAATTATCTAAAGAAGAAGAATGTGCGACTTATTATCACCAGTTTACCGATCATGGCTGAAGCAATTGGAAATCCTCTCCTAGATAAATTCATCAAAGACTTAATCATTCAAATCTTAGCCATGATTGCTGAACAAGAACGTACTGAATCGAAACGACGCCAGGCACAAGGAATTAAAATCGCTAAAGCAAACGGCATCTATAAAGGTCGTCCTAAGTTATACAGTGCAGACACCAAAGATCCTCAACATCGCCTTGTCTATAGGAGCATCGTTCAGGATCTTGAGAATGGGGTTGCTATCTCAAAGATTGCAACAGACTACAATGTGACTAGGCCAACAATTTACCGAATAAAAAAAGAAATCGACCAACTAATTGTATGATTTCTTTTTTGAATCACGTAATTATTAATTAGCTTTGTCATCAATACAGACAATCATTTTAGATTCATCTAGCTAAGTTGATTATATTTATGTTAAAGAGAATTTAGTTAACATAAATATAATCGATGCATAAATCGTCCTTATTTAAAGGCATTTAACATTGATAACTTCGTATAATCTATCTTATGTAAACTAACTTATTATAATTAAGCTATCTCATATTTTATAATAGAATCTTTAAAAATATTTGCACTCAAATCATTTATTGGTTGAATAAACGACATCCCACTAATGTTTCTGCTTTTTTAAGGTATTTAAATCTTCTTAGGTTAGTACTATTAATTATTAAAATGAAAAAAGAATACGTGATTAACCGTAGTCATGAAAATTAATCCCTAGGCAATTTTAGCAAATTATCATTTGGTGTATCATTCGGTTCAGATCGAACATATCGCTGTCCATTTCTCATTGCAGGAATTAATTTAGGGTATGGATAGATGTTAACATCAACAGTATTTCCGCCTTTTATAAAATCATAGATTGATTCTTTTGAGTAATATGCGGGTTGTTTGACACCAGTCAAATAAATATCTTTAATTTCTGTAACATCATTTGAAAAACCTTTTGAATCATTCATCCTAATTTTTGTAGCTCTGGCCATTATACAACATTCCCTCCTGTGGTTCTGTTGCAAAGTTTTAAATAAAGAATAAAATCCCTTACGGTATCTATGATTTAAGCTGGGATTCCCAATAATACCTTGATTTCAGTACAGACCGAAAACCCGAAGAGAGTGCCTTCTTTTCGGGTTTTCTTATATAATCCTCGAATGGCTTCCATGCCTTTAATCGTGGTAGAGGCAGTGCGTAAACTTCGATAGAATTTATTGCGTCTCTTTACTGGACGATGGTCTTGTTCAATCAAATTATTCAGGTATTTAATGGTACGATGTTCTGTCCCTTGATAAAAGCCGTATTCTTTTAGTTTCTTAAAGGCACTTGTAATAGAGGGGGCTTTATCTGTGACTACAACCTTCGGTTCATCAAACTGCTTCACTAACCGCTTAAGAAAAGCATAGGCTGCTTGTGTGTCCCGTTTTTTACGTAACCAAATATCCAAGGTTAAACCATCTGCATCGATGGCTCGATACAAATAATGCCATTTTCCATGAATAAAAGGATTTTTTATTTTTCTTTTTCTAAATTTGATAGAGTAGTTTGCCATATTCTTGCACCCAACGATAAATCGTCGTATGAGAAACGTTAATGCCACGATCATATAAGATTTCTTGAACTTCACGATAGCTAAGGTTATAACGAAGATAGTAGCCCACGGCTACAATAATCACATCCTGCTGAAATTGCTTTCCTTTAAAATGATTCATCGTCATTCCTCCTGCTATCTTTTTCTATTATTCTACCTTATTTGATAGTAGATTTAAAACTTTGCAACAGAACCTTTTTTTTCTAATTTTTGGGGTCGACTTTTTATGAAAAAATAATTTATACTTTTTGAAATACAGCTCGTATTTTTGTTAATAATTCTTCTATTAATTTTTCAGAAGCTTTTTCTAGAAATTTGCAGTTCCTGGCTTCATAATCAATTGTTGTGATTTGATCTAACATAACTTTTCCGCGTGTTTTCATTTTATGATTTTCTGTTATTTCAATGTATAGTGGGTAATTTCTACTAGTTGTAGTTATCGGTGCAACAATAACCACATTACTAGTATCTGCAATAATATCGTGACTAAGAACAATATAAGGTCTTCTTCCAGTCTGTTCATGGCCAGATCTGGGAGCTGTGTTCAATAAAAGAATATCACCTTGTCTTGGAACATCTACCATAGTTCTCTCCCTACTGGGCTTCCTAAATCCTGAATTTTAATATTTACTTTGCCCTCTGTGTAATCTTTGAAAAGCTCTTCAATAGTTACTTCTTCTTTTGAAATTGCTGGTTCGATAATTAATCGTCTTTTTCCATTAACATCTTCGCTTTTGATTGATACTCGATCATCAGTCTTTAATTCCAGAAATTCCATTAAATTTTTTGGCAATCTAAGTCCGTTGCTATTTCCCCATTTTTTGATTGGTATCATTTCCATGTTATTCACCTCTTTAATTGTATATACAAAGTATAACATATATCTCGATTTTCGTATATACATAATTATCCATTAATATCTTTTTTATAACGCGAATTGTAAAATTAAGTTAGAAAAATAAAAAGGCATTTATGGTACACTCAAATTGTATTTCCGACGAAAGAAAACAAAGGAGTGTAACCATAAATGACCTACAAACATCTTACCATAGACGAACTGACAATGATAGAATCATATTATCTTCAACATAATAAGCCGGTTGAAATCGCTAACCGAATGGGACGTACTATACAAACTATTTATAATGTAGTCAATAAGTTCAAGCAAGGCAAGACTGCTCTTTGATTATTGGCACCAGTATAAAGAAAATAAGAAAAAATGTGGTAGAAAAGTCATTCAATGGAATGGCAACAGTTTTTTTGACAAATTTTATAAGGTGCAGAACTTCTTTCCGTATGCTATTCCGATTGTCCTTGACAATGAGCCTCCTCGGATGTGACGATCTTCGGCAGGAGCTAACAGTTAAAGTTAGACTGCCTCGCTAGCGTTAGCACATCCGAGCTCATTATCAAGGATTCGCTGCGCCAATCTCTGGTTACGGTAACCAACCGGTGTCTCGTAGCCAAGTGTACCGTGCAACCGAAGGTGGTTCCACCAATTGACATAGTCAAATAACTCCAAATCCAATTGTTGTAAGGTTTCAAATGTGTATTGATAGACAAATTCTACTTTCAACGACTTATAAGTTGATTCAGCTACGGCATTATCAAAAGGACAGCCTTTATGACTCAATGATCGATTGATGTCAAAAGTTGTTAATAATTCATCAATAGCTTGGTTATCAAACTCTTTTCCACGATCAGTATGAAAAATCTCAACCTCTGTCAGAGGTTGTTTGATACGGCTAAATGCTTTTTTTACTAGAACGGCATCTTTATGTTCTCCACAAGAATAGCCGAGAATTTCTCGATTGAACAGATCCAAAATGAAACAGACATAATTCCATTTTTTCCCGACTCGTACATAAGTCAAGTCTGTTACGATCGCTTCTAATGGGTTGTCTCTTAAGAATTTACGATTCAATACGTTTGTCGTTTTGGCTTCATTGCAAGTAGAATGATGTACTTTAAAATAAGCAACAGTATAGCTCGATTTTAATCCTCTATTTTTCATGATTCTACTAATTTTTCGTCGGCTGATCTGAATGCCTCGTTTTGATAAGGCTTTTTTTATTTTTCTTGAGCCGTAGGCCTTTCGGCTGCGGATAAATTCTTCAGCGACTACTTCTTCAAGTTCTGATTCGTCTTTCTTTGGTTTTGATTGATAATAATAGGACTGACGTGATAGACCTAATATTCTGCACATCGCTGATATAGGGTAAAGATGCTTATTCGCATCGATTACTTGTCTCTTCGTCCGAATATCAGCGCTGCTTGCTTTAAAATATCATTTTCCATTTCTAATTGCTGGTTTCTTTTACGTAGTTCTAACAATTCTTTTTGTTCAGGCGTAAGATTATCTTTTTCTTTGAATGAACCACTCGTTTTAGATTGCTTTACCCATTTGTCAAATGCTGAAGCCGTTAGTTCATATTCTCGAATGATTTCTACACGTGGCTTTCCAGCTAAGTAAAGATTGACGATTTGTTGCTTGAATTCTTGTGAAAAAGTTCTTCGTGTTCTCTTAGACATAAAAATTCCTCCTGGTATGTTTTCTTCTAGTCTACACACCTTAATTTTTCTGTCTAGTTAATTGTAGCCTATCCATCATCAATATTAGATTCTAGTATTGCCTCGAAATATCCTCTTATAATGGAAAGAGGGGTTTTTCTAAATCATGAGCTAATGATTCAACCATTTCCACTTGTTCTTGTTCCATCTTCCACTGGGCGAATATTTTTTTCAGCTTTCAATTCTCTACGCTGCTCATAGACTAGAGTAATGATGAAAGCAATGATGAATGTTAGGGTTCTGTTGCAAAGTTTTAAATCTACTATCAAATAAGGTAGAATAATAGAAAAAGATAGCAGGAGGAATGACGATGAATCATTTTAAAGGAAAGCAATTTCAGCAGGATGTGATTATTGTAGCCGTGGGCTACTATCTTCGTTATAACCTTAGCTATCGTGAAGTTCAAGAAATCTTATATGATCGTGGCATTAACGTTTCTCATACAACGATTTATCGTTGGGTGCAAGAATATGGCAAACTACTCTATCAAATTTGGAAAAAGAAAAATAAAAAATCCTTTTATTCATGGAAAATGGCATTATTTGTATCGAGCCATCGATGCAGATGGTTTAACCTTGGATATTTGGTTACGTAAAAAACGGGACACACAAGCAGCGTATGCTTTTCTTAAGCGGTTAGTGAAGCAGTTTGATGAACCGAAGGTTGTAGTCACAGATAAAGCCCCCTCTATTACAAGTGCCTTTAAGAAACTAAAAGAATACGGCTTTTATCAAGGGACAGAACATCGTACCATTAAATACCTGAATAATTTGATTGAACAAGACCATCGTCCAGTAAAGAGACGCAATAAATTCTATCGAAGTTTACGCACTGCCTCTACCACGATTAAAGGCATGGAAGCCATTCGAGGATTATATAAGAAAACCCGAAAAGAAGGCACTCTCTTCGGGTTTTCGGTCTGTACTGAAATCAAGGTATTATTGGGAATCCCAGCTTAAATCATAGATACCGTAAGGGATTTTATTCTTTATTTAAAACTTTGCAACAGAACCCTTTACAATAATTAGCGATTTTCCTATGAATTGTAGCAATACTATTTCTTTTATTTTTAAGTGCAAGGCGTTCAATTTCATCAATTATCTTTGGTTCTATTTTACGCGTCCCTTTATCGGCTCTTGTCGTATAAATTAGCCCCTTAAGTCCTTGTTCTTTATATAACTTATTCCACCTATAAAGTGTACTTAGCGCAATACCTGTATTTTTAGAAATACTTGATAAGGATTTGTTTCCTAAAATAAAAGGTTTAATAACATCGTACTTTTGTATAGCCTCTTTACGCTTGGTTTCAGAAAAATTAGTGAGGTATTTCTCCTTGTTTTTCATCTTCCTTTTCCTCCAATTTATTGAGGTAACGATAAATTGTTGTGCGTGAAACTTGCCATTGTTCTGCAATTGTCTTAATTGGTGTACCATTATCATAAAGTGTTTTGAGTAAATTCAAATCTTGATTGCTTAATTTTTCAGGTCTTCCACCATAACGTCCTCTGGCACGAGCTGCAATTCGACCAGCCGAAGAACGTTCTAAAATTAAGTTACGTTCAAATTCTGCAAACGCTGCGAATAAATGAAATAATAATTGTCCTGTAGAACTTGATTTATCCATAGTTATATTTTCTTCTAAACTATGAAAACTCACGCCTCGTTCGTTAAGTTCATTAACTAATGTGATTAAATCTTCCATGTTACGTCCTAGTCTGTCTAGTCTCCAAACAACAATCGTGTCTCCTGATCTCGCAAATTCAATTGCTTTATCTAAACCAGGCCTTTTACTTTTTGAACCACTAATATGGTCGCTAAATATCTTTTCACAACCATATGCGTTTAATCGATCCTCCTGTAAATTCAAATTTTGTAAGCCAGTTGAAACTCTTGCATAACCTATTTTCAAAATACAAACCTCCTATATACATATCCAGTGTACCATAACTTAATTTCAAGGTCTTTTGTGAACATAGATTTTTTGTTGGGTTTTTGAACACAAAAATCTATGTAATACTCACTTATTTCGACATAAAAAGAGAGTGTACAGAAAATGGTTATTTTCTGCACACTCTCTTGTACTATTTTTTTAATTTAATAATCCTCTTTTTAAAGCTACTATAGAGTCTTCAATAGCTTTCTTACTAATATAAGAATTTGGCACTATATCTTCAAATTCATGGTAACAACCTGGATATAAATGGAATTCTACAGGAATATTAGCACTTATTAATGCTTGGACATAATTTATTGTTTCATCTCTAAGCGGATCAAGTGTCCCAACTGTTGTATAGGTAGCGGGTAATTTACTAAAATCAGTTTCTCGCATTGGTGCCGCATATTTAGGTGTTTCTCCCTCAATATCTTTTAAATACATAGACCATGCAAACTTGTTTAATTCTTTACTCCATATTCTTTTGTCATGAAACTCGTTACTTGAATATGTCGTACATGAATCATCAATCATTGGAAATAGGGGCATTTGAAATTTTATTTTTGGCCCTTTTCTATCTCGAGTTAATAATGATAAAGCAGCGACTAACCCTCCTCCAGCACTTCCCCCAACTACGGCTAATCGTTTTATGTCTACATTCAATAAATCTTTATTACTGACTATCCACTCTAAAGCCAAATAACAATCTTCAATTGCTGCAGGATATGGATTTTCAGGCGCTAAGCGATAATCAACTGATACCACCACACAATTCACTTCTTTTACATATCTTGCACATTTTGGATCATTACCTTCAATTGAACCGAACATATAACCACCACCATGTATAAATAATACTACTGGCAATTTACGAGTCTGGTTTCTAGGTGCGTATACTTTAATTCTTATTCCACTATTTTCATTTAGCATATAATAATCTTTTTGAGTAATATCATTATCTATATAAGCATTTATTGAGGCTTTATTGATTGCACGAATATTGGGTAGTGCTTCTTCAGATAAATTCATTGGGGAGAGATTTTCAAATGTATCTAATAATTCTGGATGTATTCTACTTTTCATATACTAGACCCCCCCGTAATATAGTTGATCATATCTATTAATACTATTTTGTTTTTTTCTGGAATTTGATGATTAGCAATTAATAATTCTGTTTGGCCTAATACATTTCCTTCAATATATTCGCGATCTGCTTTAATAATGTCATTCAAAGTATTTTTAGTTGTTTCCATATGAAATTGTAGACCAATTATTTTTTCATTATAAATAAAAGCTTGGTTAACACATTTATCGCTACTATATAAACGCACTGTGTTTTCAGGTAAGGTAAATGTATCTCCATGCCAATGTAAGACATCTAATTCTTCTGGGAGAAAAGAGTACTTATCAGTTTGTTTTTGAATGTACCCAAATCCTACTTCCTTTCCTTTAGAATTATTATATATATCCGAGCCTAATGCTTCAGCTATAAGCTGAGCACCTAAACAAATACCTAGCATTGGTATATTTCTTTCTATCAACTCCTTAATCAATAATTTCTCATTTTTTAACCATGTGAAATCATCGTGTATACTCATCGGACCACCTAATATTATAAGAAAATCAATATCTTCAGCTTTGGGTAACTGATTATTACTTTCAAATAGTTTGATTACAGTGGGTTCCAATAAATCTAATATACCTGGTTTTTCAAAGGGTACATGTTGTAAAAGATATGTTTTCATAGAAACCTCCTAATTTAATCTTATTATACACTTTTTAATATACATCTTATTTTCTGTATGCACTATTTCATTTTCTCATTTATTCCATAAAGTTGTTCTCATATATCAAGTAAAGTTACACTTTTACGCGATCCTTGAATTGTTTATTTTCCTTATTTTCTCGCGCCTTTCGGAGTCTAGACACGATAATTTTTTCCTTGTTATCGTGTTTTTCAATTTTAGCCATTTCAGAATGAGGCCATTTTTTTATTGTTTCGCTATAAGAGAGACTTAGATCTTCTTCTAATTGCTTTATTACTTCGACAGAAGAGCTAGGTAAATCCAATTGAGCGAGTAAACTTTCTTTTTGTTGCTCCCACGTATCTTTGCTGATCAAACAACTCATTGGATCAATAAATTTTTCACTTTTAGGCACAAATATATCATGTTTATTCAAGCTTTGGATCAGTAACTCAACACCTAGAATAAGTACACTTTGATTGACTTCATTAGGGTTAGAGTGAATATAATAAACCCATTTCTTTGGTATGTGACTTTCAATTGATTCAAATTGTCTAAAAGTAATTGGCTTGGAAAATCTATGTTGAATTAAACGCCATACTGCCATACAATCTTCGCCATAGTGCCCATTTTCTATTGTTAATGTTTCAATAATCAAAGGAATAAACTTTCGAATTTTACGATAAGATTGAAGTAATTCTGTAATTGCAATAGGTTCTTGTTCATTTTTTACAAGTTTCTTCACTTGATATACTGCATTTACAATATCTTCTTCAGGATATTGGTCAAACACTTGGCTTCGCAGACAATCAATTTCAATAGAATCGTCTAAAAGTAGTTCAACTATTTCAGATAGAGTAAATGCTGCACGATCCAAATCTTTTAACGTTCGTAGCCGTTCTTTTGATTCTTTATTTCTTGCTCGTTTAAAAATTGACTCATAACATTTAATTAAAGCTGTAAGCAATTCGTCTGTAGCGACTTTTTCATACTCATACACAAAAGCAACTAAAAGAGCTAATTTTTTCTGAGTACTCATTCTTTGAAGAAGGCTTGATTTGGCCTTGAAAGCGTAGGTAGCTAAATGTTTTATTTTTCCTTCAGGGACAGTTGAGAAATCCCATTCACTCGTATGAAACTGTTGGAATTCCTTTAATCGATGAAAGCCACGAGTGATTTCTTTTCTACTTTCATCAATTAAAGGCGCTCGTAAAATATCCATTTTAGTTAATGCCCCTTGAATAGGTGTCCCCATAAGACTAAGTAAATTTAATAATTTTTCTGACTCTTCTTCGGAAGGTATAAGAGAGAGTTGATTCGTTAATTGCTCTTCTGCTTGTTCAACAATTTTGGAAATAAAGCGTTGAAACACGGACACACCTGGAAGTAATATTTTTTCTTCTAAACACTTTTTCAATAACATATTTGAGAGCATTTCAGTTGTTTCGGTCGTATGTGAAGCACGAGATAAAAGCCAATTATAAAGAATTTTTTGGCAATCATAGTCATGAAAATTTCTATATGAATAGCGATCTTTGATTAATTGTGCATGTTTACTGATTGTCATTTTTCTAGAATATGAATCAAATTCACATGGATCAATAGATAATTGATTGGCTAGGTATACTATTACTTCTAACGGAATTTTTGAAAAATCAGTAAAAAACGTTCCTAAAAATCTTACTGTCCCAAGCTGTACAGCAAAACCGAGTTTAGTGGAATGTAATCTCATTTCATCAATAATTTCCTTATCAAAATCAGTTAACTGGAAATATAGCTGTAATTGTTCTTCTGAAGGAATACCCGTAAACATACCAAAAAGTTTTTCTTTTTCCATTCAAACCTCCAAACTTTCCAAAAACTATAGGTTTTTAGAATCGTATTTCTAGTTTTTGACTATAAAGAGAAAAAGTCCTACAATGCCGTTGTAAAAATCGGGGAAAAGGGATATATAGATTTTATCTCATTTTCAAAACAAGCATAAAAGCCCTTTTGTAAATTTTGATTTTATTTTACACTCTCCCTTAAAGCATATTTGGAATAACCATCATTCCTATAATCGCAACCCCGACTACAGCATAAAGACTATTTACTACGAGAGAAATCTTCATCAAATTGTTTTGTGCTTTTCCTTTTGTATATGAAAATAGCGTAAATAGGCCACTGATAATCATAAAGATCGCATAACTCGTAATCATGATTTCAGCTGTTGGCGATTCTAAAGCCCATTCATTTGTTCGAAGTAATAAGATCGTCCAAGGTACAAAAACCATAACGGTACTGATGATTGTTAATATTTTCTTTTTCATTTTTTATCTCCTTTCAACTTTTCCAAATCTTGCAGACGCAATTGATAAAGCAACGATTGTGATAATTACAGCTACTGGAATCCATGGAAAGAATTCTATTGCTTTAGTAGAGAGATCAGTGGACAGCTTCCCATATTCTGAAGTTATGACAAAGAACGGGTAACACATAGGATATAAAAACCAAGCCTTTGTATTGATGAACAAAACAGAAGGAACAATAGAAGCAAGACTTAATCCGACCGCGAATATAGGTGTATGAATACAGACAGAAATCATCCAAAAAACAGCTAGCATGGGGATTGAAGAAACATAAATTAATCCCATCTCTTTTAAAACAAAAAGTGGCGAAAGAATAAAATTATAGTCCTGAGTTTGAGATATGATAGCTGCACTAATATAATAAACGACTGCTACCATAAGAAGCTGAACAGCTGCAAGTGCTAAAAGAACGACAAATTTTGCTAAACTTAATTTCACCATGTTTATTGGTAAAGCGAGCATTTTCAAGATACCATTATTACTTCTTTCAATTTGATTTAAAAGCAAAGTTGCGACAACCATGCTGGCTGGATATAAGAACCAAGATAGTCCTAATAAACCTTGTATAAAGAAATTATGTTCCGGAGTAATCCCGACCGCCATATCAAAATTTAGTTGTGCACTAAATAAGGAAGGCAACCATAGTATGAGAGCCGCGATAAACAATACTGGCAAAATTCTGGAGCGTTTGATTTTCTTAAATTCAACTGCGATGAGGGAAGAAAAGTTCATTCGAATGACCTCCTAATTCTTAAAAATATCCATTCTGCGACAGCAATTACTGCTACCTCAATGAGTGCAACGCCAATATATAAGTTTACTTGATTAACTTCTACTCCTCCTAGTGTTTGAAGGGGCAAGGCAAAGGGAAAAAGTGATAACACGAAACTTTGACTAGACAACATGGTAGCCAAGAAAACAGCTACTACGTTCAATCCAAGTGAAACCCATATATTCTGAAAAAGAGAAGCAATCATAAGCGCTAATAAAATGCTCGGCAAACCTAGAAGGAAAAAGAAACCAAAATTTTTTCCAAGTTCAACCCAAAATCCATCGTTCAAACCAAACCATTGAGAAGTACTAACGATTAAAGCCACTGCTTCAAGGACAAGAAGTACCGCATACAGACTGGTTAACAGAATGACTTTGCCAAAATATAATGTACTTTCCTTTACTGGTAAGGACTTCATTTTTTGTATCGCATTATCGGCATATTCGGTAAAATACAACAGACACGCACCTGCAGCAATCAGTAAAAGATTCATCATAGCCATCATTTGCCAATTGGCTTGAAGAAGAATTTGTAAAGGAGAATCTGGCAAATTCACATAAACTTCTGAACGAAAAGCCATATTTAACAGCGGAATTGCTGCTGAAAATAATCCTCCTATTAAGAATGCAGGAATCAACCCTGTTCGCTTACTCTTTTTGAGCTCTAAAGAAGCCATCATTTCCTTTCACCTCGCCGACCATTATCTGCGTCAATCAATGCTAGGAAAGTATCCTCTAAATTGTTTGTTGAATACCCTTGTTCAGCGACTGTCTTGTCCAATGAATCGATTGTTCCTTCAAAAAGAAGATTCCCATGATTTAAAATGCCAATATTATCTGCCATTAGTTCAATTTCAGACAGTAAATGAGAAGAGACAAGCACAGTACAATCAAATTTTTCTGGAACCGACCGGATAAGATTCCTGATTTCATGTACGCCCACCGGATCAAGTCCATTTGTCGGTTCATCAAGAATTAGAATAGGTGGTTGTCCGATTAATGCGCTTGCCAATCCTAATCGTTGTTTCATTCCGAGAGAATATTTTCGAGCTAGTCTATTTTTCCATTCTGACATACCTACAATTTCTAGAGCTTCATCTACAGTTGATTCGGGTAAGTCTAGGATTTCACGAACAATCTCTAAATTTTCTCCTCCTGTAAGATTTCCATAAAAAGCAGGTGCTTCAATAAACGATCCAATTTCCTTTAATATTTGATTTCTGTTTTCAGGGTGTTTTTTATTATTGATTATGAAAGTACCACTTGTAGGTTGTGTTAAACCTAAAAACATTTTCATAATTGTTGATTTTCCTGCTCCGTTTGGTCCTAGCAAGCCGTATACCTTTCCTTTAGGAATATGCATACTCACATTACGTACCGCTGTAAAATCACCATAGGATTTTGTTAGGTCTTGTGTTTCAATGATGTTCATTGTATTTGCTCCTTTCCTTTATGTTTCTATTTTACAGGTTCATCCTTGCAGGAACCTTCTGTAAACCTTACATTTGCCTTACAATTGGTATTAAGTAAAATAGTTTGAAAAATTTAAGTTATAATAAAGTACATAAAGTAGGTGAAGAATTGGACATAAGCTATTTAAAACAAAAAAGAATCTTATTAGTTGATGATGAACCGGAACTGTTAGATATGGTGGTTTCTATTTTGAAAGAATATGATTTCGAAGATATCCAAACTGCGCAGACAGTCGGGGAAGCAGTGAGCGTAGCTGAGGAGTATTCACCAGAATTTGCAATACTAGATGTCATGCTGCCCGATGGTGACGGCTTTTCTTTAATGAAAATACTGAAAGAACAGAAGGACTATCCTATTTTATTCTTAACAGCCAAAGGAGAAGATGAAGATAAATTGGAAGGGCTTGGCTTAGGAGCAGATGATTATATCGTTAAACCTTTCTTACCCAAAGAATTAGTTTTTCGGATTACTGCCATTTTAAAGAGAAGCTATAAAGATGAAAACCCGATCGTACAATTACATGATAGTGAGATCGATTTTGAACGCGCAGAAGTACTTAAAGAAGGTGAACGTGTCTCTCTAACCGCTAAAGAACATGCCCTCCTTTCGGCTCTTTACCGTAATACTGGGCGAATTGTGACGATTGATACGTTATGTGAAGCAGTATGGGGAGATAATTACTTTGGTTATGAGAATTCATTAATGGCTCACATCAGCCGTATACGTCAAAAAATTGAAAAAAACCCCTCACAGCCCGTATCTTTAATTACTATTAAGGGTCTCGGCTATAAGCTACTTACGGAGGAGAGCTAAATGAAGAGTGTTCCCAAGTTAATTGGCCGCTTTATCGGGATTCTGCTTATTAGTGTCTTATTATTAATTATTCTAAATTTTTTCGTTATATTTTTTATCACAGTTGATCAGTCTCCAAATGGAGGTCCATACACTACAGCGGAAGAAACTGCTGATTCATTGCGGCAAACGGACAGTGGCTTTGAAATGGATTCTGAATCTCTTGCTTTTTTAGAAGAAAATAATATTTGGGCAATCTTGATAGATGAAAGAACTAAAAACGTTGTGTGGCAAACTGAGAATCTTCCGAAATCAATACCACAAACATATTCCCTTAGCGATATATCTACTCTAACAAGGAGATACATTGACGGATATCCTACTTATACAGGTGATGCGGAAGATGGATTATTAGTACTTGGCTATCCAAAGGACAGTTACTGGAAGCACGTGTCGCCAAGTTGGGATTATCAATTTATTGCAAATTTTCCACAAATTGCTTTAATTATTCTGTTCAGTAATTTTTTATTAATTTTTATTATTTATTTGGGGGCCACAGGCAAGTTGGTAAAATCTGTTAATCCAATCGTTCAAGGAATAAGAAATTTAGCAGCCAAAAAAGAGGTAAATTTGAAGGAAAAAGGGCCACTATCCGAATTGGCAATGAATATTAATCAAACCTCTCAAACGTTACGTTTACAAGAAAGAGATCTTAGGAAACGAGAAAATGCAAGAGCCAATTGGATTGCAGGTGTATCGCATGATATACGAACACCCCTTTCAATGGTCATGGGATATGCAGGACAATTAGAAGATAATTCAAATCTTTCACTCTTAGAGCGAAAAAAAGCCTCGATTATTCTTCGACAAAGCGAGAAAATGCGAGACTTAATTAATGATTTAAATTTAGCTTCAAAATTAGAATATAATATGCAATCGATAAATATGAAAAAATTAAATATTCTAGCTCTCGTACGTCAAGTTATTGTAGATTTTCTAAATAATGACCTTGAAGATAATCACCCTATTCTATTAGAAACTGACGGAAATACTGGTTCTTTTTATGTTCAGGCTGATGAAGACTTGATAAAACGAGCACTTACAAACCTCATTCAAAATGCCATCAACCATAACGAGAATGGCTGTACAATTTATATATCACTCGGAAATACACTGGAAAAATCTACTATTACGATAGCAGATGATGGTGTAGGAGCTTCTGACAAACAAATAGACAAACTGAACAATACACCCCATTATATAATTAGTGACGATTCAACCACTGAACAAAGACACGGATTAGGTCTACTTCTAGTTAAGCAAATTATGGAATCTCATAACGGTAAAATGAGAATTGATCAAAGTCATTATGGTGGTTTTTCAGTCACTTTGGAATTTCTAAAATATTAAGGAATCTTACTACCACTGGAAGTTGATTTCATTAATTAATATTAAAAAAGACTATTTTCTGAGCGAAATAGTCTTTTTTAATGTTCTATTAGTGCATCGTAGCGCTTAAAGTTAGTGCAAAATAAAATCAAAATTTACACCCTTTAAATAGGGCTTTTATATGTTAATCACAAATCACTTATCACAAATCACAAGTGATTAATCACTTGTGATTTGTGATTCTTAATGATACAATATTACTATACAAAAAAAGAATGGGGCGTAGTTATGGAGAAGGAAGAACTAAAAATACTTGAAGAATTAAGACGTATTTTAAACAGTAAAAATGGTTCTGTTGCAAAGTTTTAAATAAAGAATAAAATCCCTTACGGTATCTATGATTTAAGCTGGGATTCCCAATAATACCTTGATTTCAGTACAGACCGAAAACCCGAAGAGAGTGCCTTCTTTTCGGGTTTTCTTATATAATCCTCGAATGGCTTCCATGCCTTTAATCGTGGTAGAGGCAGTGCGTAAACTTCGATAGAATTTATTGCGTCTCTTTACTGGACGATGGTCTTGTTCAATCAAATTATTCAGGTATTTAATGGTACGATGTTCTGTCCCTTGATAAAAGCCGTATTCTTTTAGTTTCTTAAAGGCACTTGTAATAGAGGGGGCTTTATCTGTGACTACAACCTTCGGTTCATCAAACTGCTTCACTAACCGCTTAAGAAAAGCATACGCTGCTTGTGTGTCCCGTTTTTTACGTAACCAAATATCCAAGGTTAAACCATCTGCATCGATGGCTCGATACAAATAATGCCATTTTCCTTTAATTTTGATGTACGTTTCATCCATTTTCCATGAATAAAAGGATTTTTTATTTTTCTTTTTCCAAATTTGATAGAGTAGTTTGCCATATTCTTGCACCCAACGATAAATCGTTGTATGAGAAACGTTAATGCCACGATCATATAAGATTTCTTGAACTTCACGATAGCTAAGGTTATAACGAAGATAGTAGCCCACGGCTACAATAATCACATCCTGCTGAAATTGCTTTCCTTTAAAATGATTCATCGTCATTCCTCCTGCTATCTTTTTCTATTATTCTACCTTATTTGATAGTAGATTTAAAACTTTGCAACAGAACCAGATCCACAATAGAAAAAAATAGAGGCCTAACGCTATAATCACTTTTGTACTCCCCATATCTTCCACTCCTTAAAAAAATAGTTGTTATGAAAAAGACAATTAAAAATGCTTCCTTTTCTTTACCCGTGGCAAAACAATTTTCCCACGATTTATCCTTACACCGTCTTTTACATAGCAACGATAACTACCATCAGGGGCTAAACAGACTTTTCCAATAGGTACCTCTGTTTTTTTTTGTACTTGGTAACTAAAACAATTTCCTCTAATTGGTAAATTGACTGTTTATCAACTACTTTGTTGTCAAATAATGATAAGACCATATTAGGAGCAACTTTAATCCCTAACATGATATTTGATTTTTCATTATCCCAAATCGGATCAACAGTTTTACCTATGGGAAGTGTGATTAATTTCATTGAAATTTCTTGCTGCATGAAAATACTCCCTTCTTCGTTTTTTTATTAACTAAACGTCTATTGTTTACTAAGTAAAAACGTAGAACGAATAATTCGCAGATTTTTGCAACCCGAGATAATCTAACTCCTATGAAGGCCGGATATTCGCTCAATACCTTGGGTATATCTTTGCAAATCCTTCAATGTTTTCAGGCACACCGATAATTCTATCGGTTACTCCAAGCCCCTTATTAGCCTTGCTGATTAACTTGGAGGGGGTTCTACATCCCAAAAATTCATGTATTTAGTTTTAGCTCCTTTTGTACTCGTTATCAGTACGCCAGGAAAGAATGTGTTAGAAAAAATTGCTAATTTAATTAGCAAACAATAGACGTTTAGACAGCTACAACTTCTCCTAGTTGCCTCTTTTAGAACTTTTACCAGCATAGTAATGATCAAGCATCTTTTTCGCGTGTTCACGATCCTCAATCTTCTCAATAAGTTGGTAAATATATAAAGCTCTATTTGTATTCCCCTTTTTATTTATAGACAACCAATTATTCTCTCTTGTAGTCCTGAGTCTTGCTCCTGCACAGGCTCTTTCTGCTATTACGTTGTTTTTCTTGTCAAAGACAAAACGAATTTTGGGATAAATAGTATTGATCCCCACTCTATCCACTTGGACCGGCACCTTTTCACCTCGCTCAAAAAGATAACAATACTTGACCGCAAATCCTTCTTCTAAGTACCAAATTTGACTGTTCAATAGTTTTATTTTCGTGCTGACTGTCTCCAAATCTTTCTCTCTGACTTCGATTCCAATAGATCCCATTCAAGCACCTCCAGAAATATTAATATATTTTTAAGTGAATTAGTCTTACCTCAAAACAACAAAAAAAGTGATGTTGAATTAATGTCCAACACGACTTATGCCACTGCTTCGGTCATTACCCTTTCCCCTTTCGAAGTCATTATCGTTCCATTTCAAGATGATCAGGATTCGATTTTTAAAAATTTGACATTTATGACCACGTTAGCCAAAGGGCTGTCAGAAAACTTGATTAACAGCTCGCATAATTATACGTCGAACGCCTTATATTCCGGTGAACAGCGATTATGTACCTATATCCTGCAAGGTTCCTATAAGAATTATTTTTTCGATAATCTGACAGATGTGGCCGCTACGATTGGGATTAGCTATCGGCATTTGCTGCGCTTACTGAATAAGTTATGTGATGATGGTATTTTAAAACGGGAAAAACGGAAATTTCAAATCACTGACATGGAACAACTTAAATACCGATCTTCTGAAGCAGAGTATTTCAAAATAAATCATTGATAAAATACCCATTCGACGCAAGCTGAAAAAGCGTCAGATGGGTATTTACTATTAAAAAGCGCGACTTTCAGTGAGGTGTTGAACAATACTTAAAGAAATACTCAGCGTTTCCAGCCTTAAAAACTTTCATGTAGATATTTAGTCAAATCGTTTACATACGTTTTCTGTTGCTTTTTTAGATAGCTTTTAACAAACGGTCTCAGGTAAATTTTTTTAGCCTGAATCGCTTCAGTAAAATGGTTTTTTGTTTTGTGATCGCTTAAGGAGAAAAATTCACCTGTCCATTTTCCTTTCATATTTACATTCTCCATCTCAAATGCGTAAAACTTCATGGGTTCAAACTCTGTGATTGTGAAGGTCGTGGGGAAATCTTGAGTAGTGTACTCAACGAAAACCTTCTGATCTTCGAGGACTTCAACTTTATTCAGATCACTTCGCCACTTTGTGTTTGTCATTGAAGTGACCACCTGCCAAACTTTTTCTATATCAGCATGAAAGATTGCTTCGATTCTTTCAGTAGTCATAATTATCCAACCCCTTTATTATCATTTTACTGTACTGGACATAGTAAAACCTCTCAGTTTTGATACTAATTCTGCGTGTTTTAATAAGGGTGGATTGACCGTTCTTGGACTTACCAAACTTCATGAATAAATTTATTTCTTCGCTCGGCGTTTCTTTGATAGTTCTCCGGATTTCTTTGGTAGTAATCTTGGTGTTCAGCTTCAGCAGGATAAAAAGTTTTTGCAGCCTCGATGGTTGTTACGATCGGCTGATCAAACCTTCCACTTGCCTGCAAGCTGTCTCGACTTTTCTCAGCAATTCTTTTTTGTTCTTCATTAAAATAAAATATAACCGGACGATAACTGCTGCCACGATCTTCAAACTGACCAAAAGCATCTGTCGGATCTGTTTGCTGCCAATAAATTTCTACTAATTCTTGATATGAAATGAATTCTGGGTCGTAAATAATTTCTACCGCCTCAGTATGGCCTGTATCGCCGCTCTTTACTTCTAAATACGTTGGATTTTCTTTCTCACCGCCAGTATACCCAGAAATCACTGATTCAATTCCCGGCAATGAATCAAAGGGTTTGACCATACACCAAAAACAACCTCCTGCAAAAATTGCTCGCTCCATCTTTCTCACCTATCCTTTACATTTATTCATCCACAGGGACGATGGATCCGCCCCATTTCTTTTCCATCCATTGTTGAACCTTGGCTTCATGCAATGTTTCAACAATTGTTTTAATGTCTTTATTGTCCTTATTCGTCGTTTTCGTCGCGACAATATTCACATATGGCGAATCGTTTTGTTCGATCATCAAGGAATCCTTCACTGGATTCAACCCTTTTTCGTAAGCAAAATTAGAATTAATTGCGACTAAATCCCCTTCATTATTTTCATAGGCTGAAGTCAGTAATGTCGGATCCACACTATGATCAAAGACCAGATTTTTAGGATTTTCAGTAATATCCTCAAAAGTTGCCTGATCAATTTGTATCCCAGGTTTAATTTTGATCAACTTATTTTTTACAAAGATATTTAAGACTCGGCCCCATTCAGAGGGCACATTTGAAACAATCACTTTTGCCCCATCGGGAATAGCAGCAATTTTCTTTATTTTGTGTGAATAAATGCCCATTGGTTCAAGATGGATCGCCCCCACATTTGAAAATTGATACCCATTTTCTTTCTTTTGCAAATTGAAGTATGGAACCGTTGAAAAATAATTCGCATCGATGTCTCCATTTTCCAATGACTTATTTGGCAAAACATAGTCATCGAACTTGACGATCTCTAATTCGATCCCCTTCTTCTTCAACTCTGGCTTAATATGCTCTAAGATTTCTGCATGGGGCGTCGGTGAAGCACCAATCTTTACCTTATCCGTCTTCTCAGCTGAACCCGAGCCGCAGGCAGCCAATAAAGTCACACAACCTAACACCAATAAAACCAAACCAATTTTTTTCATACAAACACTCTCCCAATTTTTTTGACAAATAAAAAAAATATTCATCCCTTTACCTATCAGCATCCTGATAAATAAAGGGACGAATATTTTCGCGTTACCACCCTTATTCGTATTATTCTCACAAATAATACCTCAACGGTACAAACATACCCGGCGATGTAACGGTCGCTTCCCGTCCAGCTTGCGTGAACAAACTAAAGGCTCAGAGCTCATCTTCATTGATTTTCCACGATCCCTCTTTTCACCTGCCGAGGGTCTCTTTAATCGTCTATTAGTCAATTACTCTTCTCTTCAATGCTTCATTATTGATTTACGTTATTCTAATATAAACAATCTTGCTTTGCAACAAAAAAAAGCGAAAACTCCTCAACTTTTAAATTGAGGAGTTTCACCTCTATCGTGTTACCTGTGGCAAAGTCACAAGCTCTGTCAGCTCATTGATAATATTATCCGCTTTACTCTGATCCATAAAGAACCCTTGTTTCAAAGCAACCGTATAAATGCCCGCAGCTTTAGCCGAAGCAATCCCTAATGTTGAATCTTCCACAGCTAGGCAATCATCACAGGCTAAGGCGTCGCGACTGATCAAATAGATTTCCGGATTAGGTTTGCTTTCCTTTAACTCTTCCGCACTAATAGTATATGAAAAATAGCGTTCCAATTTGCAGTCGGATAACATTTGATCAATTTCTTTGCGTGGGGATGACGAGGCCAATCCAATTGCGATATTTTCTACTCTCAATTGTTCTAATACTGATGGCACGCTTTCTCGAATAGCCTTTGAAAAATCAATTCCGTGTCGCTGCTTGTAATGAAGGTACTCTCGATGGAGGCGATCGCGTGTGATCTCATCTTCAGGGATCAGCATTTCCCATGTTTGTTTTTCCGAGTTTCCTACATAATCTTCAAATTTATCAGAGCCTGGTTGTATGCCTTTAAACTTAAAAAAATCCATTCGACGTTTAAAATAGAAGGGTTCACTATCAATTAGCACACCGTCCATATCAAATATTACTGCTTTTCTCATTCTCTCACCTAGTCCTTCACAATATCATTTAGTAAGCGAAGCTCTAACAAAGGAAGCTCAATCGTATATTCCTTGTCAACCTCTTGAAATGCTTGATGGATCAACTCCATATTATGTCCCTCTTTTTGAATATATTCTTTGATATCTGCTTGTTCATATACACTTTCTTTGCGTAAAATACGTTCGATCATTGAGCAGCAGTGCATGTAAAGCAAGAACAATTGATTGTTTGAAAATTCGATCCCCATTAGTTTTTCGAGTTCTTTGACGGCCTTTTGTACCAATCTCAAAACCTTCGTTGCATCAAGGATCGTTAAATTTTCTACGATCTTGTTAATCGAGAAATTAAAAATCAATTGACTCTTGAAGGCTTTACTATCAATGTCGACTTGTTCATGCAATAGCTCCGCAAATTCTGAAACGGCTTCTCCGTTGATTAATTGATCCAAACCAATGTATGGGACTTGATTGATTTTCGGGTTTTCTGTCCCAACGGTCATCAAGACATCATACAGCTGAAATGGAGTCTCATACATTTTATTCTCAGCTAATTTTTTATAGTCATAAGGCAGGATGGTCAATTCCTTTGCAGAATCACCTAAGCACTTCTGTAGGATTTCTTGGATTTGAGTGGCGCTTCCTATTCCTGTATAACAGCAGGTAATGATCGCTTTTTTCTTATTTACCTCTGGGATGATCAGTTGCTTTTGTATACGGTTTTCGACAGTGATGGCCTCATAAACTTCGGTGACACTGTTGCCGTTGACAATATGTTCTCCGACTTCCAATACAAGCGGTGTACTGACATTATCAATAATAACCAAAGGACTCTTAATATTATTTGAAAGACGTTCCCCCAATTGATTGAAGGAACCCATATCTACTAGTAGGATCAATCCTGAATCTGTACGATAATCATTGATATAACGAATAATCTGTGTTTCAACCTTGTCTAAGGTGATATTGATGGGCATATCATAGGCCTGAAACACATTTTTCCCTAGCATCCGATTCACGACATTCGCCAAACTGCTGGCTGTTGAATAGCCATGGGCTAGTACGATACATTTTACGTCATTCGGCAGGTCGCTGATCTGTAAACTATAAAAATAAAAAGTCACAAAAACAATATCTTCATCCAATAATCGCTGATCCAACTGCTGGGATAAATAGCTCAATAGCTTTTTAGCATACCAAAATGGCGTTTCTAAAAATGAATCCAAGAATTCCATCAACTCATTTTTTTGTTCCTGCCAGCCATAATCACTATCTAAAATATCTGTATTATCCTTTAGATAAAGATAGCTTGCTAAAGAAACAACCCGATTGCCATCCTGTTCAAATCCATAGTTCTCATACATCATATCCAGTGTTTGTCGAATATGATAAGTCAGCACGGAATATAAAGACTCTTCCTTTTCATACGTTCCTTGAAAAATAAATTCGTCCATCATTTGTGTCACACGACTAACAGTATCCTCAATGAATTCTTGCGGCTGACTCTCTTTTTTCTGGACCTTTTTAAATTCTGATACGACTTCATCAAAAAAATTACGAAGCAGTTGTGTCTCTTTGCTTTCCAAGTGAATTTGCTGAGTCGTGTTGGGTAGGTGGATTTGAGTCAATATCTTGGACACATTTTAGTAGAGACGGTTAAGCCATTTTTTCTTTTGCTAATTCTTCAAATTCCTGTGGGGTTAGATAGTGAATCGAGCTATGGATTCGATTTCGGTTATAAAATCCTTCAATGTAGCTAAATAGCGCTCGATTTGCTTCTTCAAAATCTGAGTAGCTAGTCGTGTAGACTTCTTCTTTTTTCAATGAGGCATGGAAAGATTCGATTCCAGCATTATCATAAGGTGTTCCTTTTCTACTATAAGAATGCCTTATTTTGTTGGTTTTAAGCCATTGTTCCACTTCTCTTGCTGTGTATTGGCTGCCCAAGTCAGTGTGTAGAATCATTCCTTCTGGAATGTGATAATGTATTTTTGCTTTATTCAATGTTTGAATGACACAATCCACAGTCATTCGTTTTGAAAATGTATAACTAATAATTTTTTTCGTGTGTAAATCCATGATTGAAGATAAGTAACACCAACCATTTTTCTTAGTAGGAATGTACGTAATGTCAGCTGCCCATTTCTCACAGATCGTTTCAGTAGAAAAGTCCTGATTTAAGAGATTCTCTTTTGAAATGATCGGTTTATTAGACCTTTGAGGTCTATATTTTTTAACTACAATCGACCTTAAATTTAATTGTTTCATTAGCTTTTGGACATGTTTAAGAGATACTGAAATCCCTTCTTTTAATAAAACTTGATGGATCTTTGTGGCACCATAGCGTTGTTTATTCGTAAAAAAAATTGTTGAAATCTTCTTTTTCAACTTATTATTTCTGATTTCTGTAGCTGTCAACGGTTTATTCTTATAAAAATAATAGACACTTCTAGGGATTTCTAATAACCGACACAACAAAGAAACAGTGTAATCCTTACACCATTTTTCAATAAATTGAACAAGCGAATTTAGGTTTTCCGAGAGAATATGGCTGCGGCTTTTTTTAAGATTTCAAGTTCCTCATTTAAACGAGCATTTTCTTTTCTCAGTTCAGCTACTTCTTTTCCAGTCAGTCCTGTGGACTGATCAGGTAAATATAAATTCTTCCATTTGTAAATCGTTGCTTCAGATAAGCCATATTCTTTCGCTAACCCTCGAACAGAACGTCCAGTTTGATTCAGTTCAACAATCATTTGTTTAAAATTTTCTTCATATCGGGTCATAAAAATTCATCCTCTCGTAGATAAGTTTAATTTATTCTTGTCTCTACGAAAAGCTGTCTAAGATTTGATACTAACACCACGTATATTCCTGGAACGGGTTTGGTTCAGAGCTAAGAGCAGCAAGGCAGCAGCATAATAAAAGCACCTAGACCAATTAAGGCCTAGATGCTTCACAAAAGATCTATCAACTCTACTTGACGAAGAGCCAACAATTGCCGAGACAAACGCAAAAAGCCGGCACACTTCGCAATCAATGCGCCGTGTACCGACTTCAAGTTCTTTATGATTACCGCCCATCCACCAATTCGAGGTGGTAGCCGCGGCGGCGTATTTCACTGGCGTAGTTATCGGGTAAGGGCTCATCAAACCGGAGTTCAACGAGTACGTGCTGCCTGCCAGCGTCGTCCCGTACCGTGAAAACGTGCGCCGATCCGGGCTCGTGCGGGCGTACATCCAGCACCACCTGGTCAGGAGAGAGTTCTCCCCGCTGGCGCGCCTGCACCAACGCGGTCAACACCCGGTCTAAATTAGTAATGGTCACTGGTTGCATCCTCTTCATCCCCCCGATGTTGCCGCTATCGTCTACATATAAACTATACACGCCGCTTCCGAGATGCAAGTCCAGCCAGTCCCAGCACGCTAAGGATAGCTAGACCGATTGCGGCCAACGGGCTGTGTGTTTCCCCCGTCGCCGGCAGTGCCGCTGCAGTCGTAGTTGCTGGGCTTTGACCTTGCTCAGCACCACTCTGCGGACGACCTGCCTGGCTGGCGGCAGGTACTAGCTGTACGCCACCCTGACCATCATTCTTGTAACCAGGTGCAGCAGGGTGCACGTCTGGAGCGCCCTGCGCCTGCCCGCGCTGCCCACCATCAACCCCGGGGCTGGTGATGGCGGCAGGTACTAGCTGTACGCCACCCTGACCATCATTCTTGTAACCAGGTGCAGCAGGGTGCACGTCTGGAGCGCCCTGCGCCTGCCCGCGCTGCCCACCATCAACCACGGGGCTAGTGATGGCGGTACCCTTACTGCCCTGCGATTTTGGTGTCACGCTAGTTGCGTCCACCCGTACGACGTGGAAAACCTTCGTGATGGTGTTACCCACCATATCCACGGCAGTCACGGTGAAGTAGTTATCGCCCTCCAACAGGTTGTACGTCTGGCTAAAGTCAGCCGCCCCATAAGGGTTTGAGCTGGCCGCATCCGCATCCACGTGGTTGTTAAACCCAGCCAGGTTCTTCTGGTGCACAACGTTATCGCCGTTCGTGTACAGCCGGTAGCCATTCACGTTATCGTTTACGGTGCCCGTGACGGTAAAGGTCGGGTCTGACGTCGTGATATCGTAGTTACCATCCGCATCAACCGTCAACGTGTCGGCTTGCGGCATGGACAAAGTTGGGAAGACGGTGTCCAGGTAGATCTGGAGCGCGCCGTAAGCCGTGCTACTTGCCGTCGTACCGTCATCGTTGGTCGTAGTCGTCGTCAGACGGTAACCAACTGACTGCTGCTCAGCGGCTTTGAATGGTACCGTGAAGCTGAACGTCCCGTCCGCGTTAATCGCAACCGCCTTGGTCGGCTCGGTAGCATCAGTCACCGTCATGGCTTTCCCGGCAGGATCAGCCACCTTACCCGTAATCGTCAGTTCACCAGTCTGAGGGTCGTAAACGTCCGCCACCTGATCAGCACCCACCAACGTAAACGTGTTGTCGTTAAACTTATCAAAGGAAAGCCCAGCAGTTGGCTGTGCGTGCGTCGTAATGTCCGCAAAGGCGCGCCCACTAAGCACTGGCGCCCCGGTCGTGACCGTAGCGTCCGCAGCCGCGTCTGCGTTATCGCGCAGGGCAATCACCGTGTGTGGATTCGTTGTGCTGAAGTGACCGTATCCGGCAGTGCCGTCAGCGTCAAGGAAGACGATCATTTCGTCCCCGTCAGCACGTCCAGCCCGCTTGTATTCGCCAAAGTTAGCGGTCGGGTACAGGACGGTGCCCACAAAGTCGCCGTAGGGATCCCCTTCGGTCAGGTTAAACGTCACGATACCAGTAGCCGTATCGACTTTGCCTGGGAACACTTTGCCCGCGATAGCGTCGGTCGCGTAAACAATCCAATCGACACCCGCCGGCACCTGGGCGTACGCGGTGAAACTCGTCTGGTCGGACACGGCCTGCACGAAGCCCTTCGTAGGCCAATAGATATTACTGCCGTCGCCGACTTGCCAACTAAACTGCGGTGCGACGTTGGCGGCAGTATCGGTTGCTGAGGCTGAAGTAGTACCCGCAAACGCCTGTACACTCGCGCTGGTGTGGTTGCCAGCAACGTCCGTCACCGTCAAGGTCAGCTGCCCATCGCTCGTTGCTAGGGCGGCCATTTGCGCTGCCGTCAGTTTGAAGCTGATTGTCCCAGCGTTACTTTGCCCGTTGTTATCGAGACTCACCCCATACTCCTGGGCGCCAATCTTGAGCACCGCGTCACTAAACTGGCTGAACCCCGCACCCTGGTCGTTGTAGCTGGCCGTCAACTGACCTTTGGCGTAAGTCAGACCGGTCAGAGTCGGTGCGACGGTATCCACGGCTACAGGTAAATCAAAGTTTTGTTCCTGCTCCGCCCCGTCGTTGTACTGCTCAGTCACAATCCGGTAAGTGTACCTACCATCCGGTGTCGTGATGTACTTGCCCGTCTGTTGGTCGTAAATCCGACCATCCCAGGTAAACGCGTCAGCATCCAGACGCATGTCGGTGCTCAACCCTAAGTCAGAGTTGTGACTGGAGCCATCTTGCAGGTATGACTTGGTCGTGTTGTTCTCCTTGTCGAGCACGCGAACCAATTTACCATTAGCGTCCAGAATCTGAATGGTGACCGCCTTGAGGTTCTGCTTGGCAAAGACGTATGGGTACACGGTATCGCTAGCACCGTCTCCGTTAGGCGAGAACGAGACCTTGCCGTTCTCAATGTACGCGGGCACCTGTCCCCACGTGTACTTGCCTGTTACGTCGCTATTCACGAGGTTGCTCAGTGAGGCAGCGTCGGTGACCCCCAGCGGGTTATTGTTGTTATCAACGAGGTACCCACCCTTAAAGATTGAGTCCTGCTTGTTCGCCGAATCATCAATAATCTGCTCGGTGGTGAGGTCACCAAAGTAGCCGAGGTACGGCACACTGATGGTCTGGGTGTCGTCTCCCGCTTTGAATGTCAAGTAGCCCTCGACAATTTGGTTAGCGGCAACCGCATCAGCCAACGCGAGCGTGAAGGTCACCACTTTGCTGGCACCGGGAGCGAGCGTAAACGTTGGCGTAGCACTGTTCACCGCCGCTCCTGCCAATTTCTGGTCGTGCACGATATTACCCTTACTGGTGTCCCGCACCTGCGTGAGGGGCCCACCGTCGTAGTCGACCGTGTAGCTTTGGGTCGTCTGTCCGTAATTGGTTAAAGTCACGTTGAAGCTGGTCGTCTGCCCGATTTTACCCAGCGACACCGAGCCGGCGTTATTTGTACCCTCAGCAGCGACGTCCAAGTTCCCCGCCTTGGTCACATCAATTTGTCCAGCACCCTGGCGCCGCGGGGAGACGTAGGTGTCCGGGTAGTTTAAGTCAATCATTGGGTCTGCCGCGTTCATTAACGCTAGCTTAACGGCCTTAACCAGGTCCGCGCCCTGCAATTCTGGACGGGTTGCCTTGAGTTTCTGCATGACTAGTAGGGCCGCACCGGCATCGTACGGGCCAGCCATGGAAGTACCGGACTCAACCGCGTATGTTTGGGTATTGGTTGTCGGGTCAATGGCCGTGGAGGTCACACTATCACCGGGCGCCGCGATGTCCGGCTTAAGCGTATAGTCCGCCATCGGTCCCCACGAGGAGAAGCCGTCCATTTCAGAATCAGCACCAGTCGCACTCTTCTCGGCGGCGACGGTCATCGCGGACGCTGCGGCACCGGGATCGGCAATGGTTGAATCGTTCTTCGGCACGTACGCCGTGGAAATATCATTCGGCGTATCGGAGCCCACAATGCTGGCCGCGTTGGCGTTGTTGCTGGCCGAGATGGAAACAAAGACTCCGTGGTCGGTAGCGTACTGCACGGCGGCTTGCTCCTCGTCGGTCAGATCTTGTTCGGCCACACCAATTCCCAGTGACATTTGGATGGCATTGGCTCCCATCGAAACGGCGTCCCTTATTGCCCGGGAAATATCGTTAGCATTTTCGTCCGGGAACTCATCAATGACCTGCATCGCCAAAATCTGGGCTTCCGGGGCGACCCCTTTGACGTAGACTGACGCTTTAGACGTACCGGTAGCACCATCGGCAACGGTCCCGTTGGCGGCAATAATACCAGCGACGTGTTCACCGTGCGTAGACCCGGACACCGTAGTCCCCGTGTTGACACTATCGTTGTTGACGTAATCGTAGGCAAAGGGGATCTTGCTGTTGACGTACGTGCCGTGCCCTAGCTTAGCAATAGCGGCCTCCGCGGCGTCTTTGCTAATCGCCGCCGTACTATCGTCAGTCAACCGCAAGTCTGCGTGTGGTTGGACCCCAGAATCGATCACGGCCACAACCATGCCCTGACCCTGATAACCCTCATTCCACAAGCCCTCAACGTTCCCCTTGGTCAACGTATCCTGGTTTGCGGGACCGGGATCGACGGTTGCGTCGGCTGTAGCCTGCGCGGTGGTGGTAGCGGCAGGTGTCGTCGTGGTTGCAGCGCTTGAACTCGACGCGCTCGCACCACTGGTGGCAGTGGCGCCGCTAGTGGCTGCACTTGAGCCAGCCTGCGATTGACTCGTAGTAGTAGCTGGCGTCGTGCCCTCCTCCGTAGCCGTGCTACTTTGCGTGTGGTTGTCCGCTACATTTTGCGCGTCGTCCACCGCGGTGGACGACTGTCCGGTCGTTTCCGTGTCGGTTTGCGTTTGTACCGTTGCCGCCGACGTGGTATCGGCCGACACTGATTGTGTGGCGTAACCACTCAGCACAATAGCTCCCGCACTAACGGTAATGATTGCCGCCGCTACCCCCTTGGAGCCCGACTTATATAACTTGTAGTGCCTCTTCATTTCGGTCATCGAATTTCTACGCATTCGTGACTACCCCCCCTCATATTGGTTGTTGAGCACGCCATCTTTCCAGACAAAGCTTTGCAAAAAACACAAATCGTTCACATTTTTAACTCATTTAATTTTAATTTGCTCAACAAGGGTAATTTATCGCATCACATCAGCATTGTCAAGACATTGAATATCGGTGTATCGATAATTACGACATATTGGGACCACTTGACCGCCGCATAATTATGAGAGTTAGCTAGCACCGATTTTAATTTTGTGGCAAAACAAAGGAGGACACGCTGAGACAGGTGTGCCCTCCATAAAACATTATTGGCGCTACGATATTTGGAGCTGGTAGGCAAGCTGCCTATCAACTCCAAATATCGTAGCGCCAAATATTAAACGAAGAAGATGTATTAGTTACAGAGTATGAGCCAAATGGTACAACAACATACGATCCGTCTGATATCAATCAAATAGACAAAATTTAATTAACGGGGAGGTATATGATGTCTCAACAGATTGTACTGCCAATTAAAGACTCAAACGTATTAAAGATGGTACAGGACACCTTGTTAGATAGTTTTCGCGCTGGTCGTCGAAACTACACCATCTTCCAAGTTGGAAAAGCCACTCTACTACGGGTGAGTGATGTCATGACGTTAAAAAAATCAGATGTCTATAATCCCGAAGGAACTGTTAAAAATACGGTCTTTATTCATGATAAAAAGACAGGCAAAGCAAACACCTTATATTTAAAGCCCGTCCAACAAGACTTGCTACAATATCATGATTGGCTAGTCCAACAGAATATCACTTCGGATTGGTTATTTCCCTCAACGTCCCATCCAGATCGACATATAACGGAGAAGCAGTTTTATAAGGTGATGGCACGCGTTGGCGATCTATTAGGTATGGGGTCACTGGAACAACTAAACAGAAAATAGCGGTAGGTTTTGGAAATAGTTATTTAGAATCGTTTTTATAATGACTTTTTGAAACTATGAAACATTGTTATATCAAGCTTTTAAAACGTATTTTACTGATTTTCAAAACCTAATGTTTTTTAGAATCTATGCTGCTTTCCTTACCGCTAATTTCTGCATGAATGTTCCAGAAATATTTTGTGTTTTCCTATCTTGGAAATTCTATAATCAGCGTTAAATAAGCGTTTTATGGATTTAGAGCTAATCACTACCGCTATTTTCTGTACGGATGTTCCAGTGACCCCTTCTAGAACTATTCAAAACAAAAAGAGGACTAAACTTTTTTGTTTAGTCCTCTTTTTGTTTTCCTCATCGGTCTGCTCGATGACAGGAGCAGTCAGATTGAAAATCTGAAATATATTCAAATTATTTTCCTAAGGGCGCACTTATATACCATGAAAATCATGGTATAAATTGCCAATATTTTAGATTAAACGTGTTGGAAAAACTCGCTTTGCTCATGTAAATAAAAACGTTATAAAGTATTGTGGTGAACTTACTATGTGTGTACACACATAGGGTAAAAAGTAATCATCTTCCACTCGTTCACACCTAAAATTTACATTTTAGTTTGTTCCTCGTTTCAGACGATTCTTTTTATTTTTGGGGCGTTGCCCCAATCCCCATATTATATTTTTTGTTGTTGCCAAAGGCAACTTCTTATACAGGTTTTTAGGGTTTAGCACGACATCAAGTTATTTGATGTGTAAGTGCGCATTGCACTCTTTTTTAACGAAACAAGCCGACCAGCGTTTGAAACTTTTTAGTTTTTCATCATTCTATTTTAAAACGCTCTAAAACTCGATTTAAGCGACTTTAATTCGAAACTGTCTATTTTGTTCAAAGGGAGAATTAAGAATGCTTAAACGAGCTTTTAAGTGGGTTTAAATTGATTTTGAATTGAATAGCTTGTTGTAAGTTGTAAAAAAAACAAGTTAAACAAAGTATCGGTTTTCCATTTAAGGGTTGTTAGGGGTTGCCCTGACCGTCTGTAAGACGCTTGATTGCAAGAAGTGAGTATTTAGCTAGTCAAACAGTTAAAACAGCTTATATGAGCAATTAGGGGTCACTGGAACATCCGTACAGAAAACAGCGGTAGTGAGACATGAAAAAAACAAGAAATGCTGTTAAATCAACGTTTCTTGTTTTTCTCTTTTTCTCTTCAGAAACATTCTTCTGGAACATTCGTGCAGAAAATAGCGGTAGGATTTAAAACACGAACATTTTAGTTTTATTGTGTATTTAAAGGACGTAAATGTCCATTTTTCAAGGAAAGATCATATCGAAAAGAGTATTTACCAACAAAGTTAATATGCTCAAAGAGAAGTGGTGATAATTTATTGATTTTCTCTTCTGAACAATCAAATCCTTCTACACGCATTTGGTCAATTACTCTTTCTAAATAGAGCGTATTCCAATAAATAATTGCATTTGTCACAGTACTAAGAGCAGTCAATTGCTCCTCCATTCCGTCAATATAGGTTTGATATAGTTTGCCCTTTTTCCCATAAAATATGTGGCGACATAATGTATGCCTTGCTTCTCTTTTATTCAGCTGTTCTAAAATCTGTCTTGCATAAATCTCATCAGAAATATAGCGCAATTGGTGCTTTGTTTTGTATACTTTTCCATATTCAATAATGGCTTTCCCTAGCTCTGTTGGTTGACCATTTCGTTGAAGTGCTTTTGTTAACTCTGTCGCATTCACTTTTCCTGACTTTAAAGAACCTGCTACTCGAAGTATTTCGCCCCAGTTTTTTTCTATTCGAGTAGTGTTGATTTTGTTTTGAGAAACTTTATTTAACATTTTATAGTCTGCAGTTAAGTCTATTCGCCAAAGTTTTGTTCCGTGATTGTTTGCAATTCGTGGGCTAAATTGGAAGCCTAACAATCCAAAAAGTCCAAATACCAAATCACTATACCCGGCTGTATCTGTCATGATTTGTTTTGGTTCTAAGCCACTTGTTTGATTTAAAAAACCATCCAATAAGTACAAAGAATCACGCAAAGTTCCTGGAACAATCATTCCATGAAATCCAATATATTGATCAGAAACAAAGCAAAGAGCCACGTATAGAGCGGTTTATTCCGTCTTATTTCCTAATGGTGACTTTCCTAGTAGGAGTCGATTCACTCGCTTAAGTTCAAACTTAGCTTACACTATCAAGATTATTCGATACTTTTTCATCAAGAAGCTCACCAAAGGTGAACTAGTCGGAATTATAGATAGTTTTCCTAGTCCATTATGTAAACCAGTTAGAAATAGACAAGCAAAACTATTGAATCAAATAGCCAAAGTTGGCTATAACTCAACAAAAAAATCTTATTTTTATGGTCTTAAAATTCATATGATCGTTACTAAGACTGGCTTTCCGATTACTTACTCAATCACGAATCCAGGTGTCCATGACGTGAAAGTGTTAGAGACTTTATCGGAAGAAGCGAATCTTCCCAATATCCTAGGGGACAAAGGATATATTAGCCATAAAATCCATGAAAAGCTTGCCCTTAAGGGCATTACTATATCCGTTCCGCCACGTAAAAACATGGATAAATCAGAAAAACTAGACCACAGCTTACTTGGAAAACAAAGAAAAACAGTTGAGACTGTTTGTTCTTCCTTAGAAAAATTAGGTTGTCAAAATTTCAACTCACGTTCTGTTAAAGGGCTAGAGAGTAGATTTGAAAGCATATTACTGGCTTACAGTGTTCTATTAAGTCGAGCACAACGACGTTTTGAAGGAACTTTGAGATATTCTTTAGGATATTAAAATTAACTAGCACCACGGGTGTTAAACTATTTTTAGGTATTTTACTGGAGGTAGTCCATTTTTACCCTTTTGTTATTGCAACATCTACTCTCTTTTACTTATACTATCTCAAATGCGATCATCAGCTTCTTGTTCACGGATATATTTTTCAATTGTCTTTTGATTCAATTCGACTGTACTCACATAATATTCCTCCGACCAAAAGGATTTATTTCCGTATCTATATTTGTGATTTACGTGCTGCTCGTGGATTAGCACAGCACTGCGATCTTTCAGATAACCATAAAACTGGATATACTTATTTTTGATGGTACTTGAACAAGCATGTGAATATGATCTGGCGTTGCATGTGCTTCTATAATTTCCACGTTTTTTATTTTGCACAACTTCCTAAGTATTTTTCCAATATCTTTTCGTAATTGCCTATAGATTACTTTTCGTCGATATTTTGGTGTAAATACAATATGATACTTAAAATTCCAACGAGTATGTGCTAAACTTTTATCGTCATTTGACATGAAAAAACTCCTTTCGATATGCTAGTTCTTCCACGTGTAGAAACGCATGGTTTTCTTGTTTCGCACGCTTTGCGCACGAAACTGACTGAAGTCATTAACAAAAAAATTGTAGACAAAGAAATTTTTCTTTGTCTACAATCTGAAAGGATAGGCACTACCATTTTTTATAAAATATTTGTATTGAACCATTTTTTAGTTATTAGCTTACTAATACAAAATACTGTATTATAGTATCAACATAACCATCCTTTGTCCATGATTTTATCTAAAAAGATTGTAAGGATCAATAAGTCTGCACTTCCACCAATACTCCAATTTTTCTTTTTAAATTGCTGATTTAGGTAATCCAAATATTTTTTACCTTGTATGGTTTTTACACCCCCTAATTCAAAATAAGGACGAATAAGTAATTGATACTCTTCAAAAACATGTCTATTATTACTTCGTTTGATCAAATTGGTATCTTCTACTTCCATTGATAGAAAAAGTAAAGTGTCTATCATCTTATCTTGTTGCGACCCTTGATATGCTTGATAATAAGGCAATCCTCGGTCAAAAACACAAGGATAACCTCTTTTGGCTTCCCCTCGTATCCCTGTCAATCCATGGTTAACAAATAGATATTCTCCCCAGGTCCATGCTTTTGGTTTTGTTTGATCAATCTTCCCAAAATCGTTAAGTAGATTTTTCGTCATTTTTTGAATTTCTTTTTGAAAGAAACTTTTTTTACAAGGAACTTTCCAAATAGTTAACCGGCCACAAATAGCAAGAAAAATCCCCAATGAAAAGATAGCACCTTTATGTGTATTTATACCATTTGTCACTGAGAACATCGCAGTTTCAGCCTCTAAACCAATCTGTCGAATCGCCATAAAGGTTTCTTCAATTGGTTGATGTTGTCGGTCCAATCCTGTTTGGATAAATTCTTCAAAATAGGGAGTCAAAACTACACTACTTTGTAGAAAAGTAAAAATGTCCATATCTTGATGAGACCCGGGGTCTACTGGATCAACCAATCCTGGTTTATTGATACATGTAACTTCATAAAGCATCGCTAATTGTGCTTCTTGTGCTATTTTTTGAATATTATCATGCATGTTTCAATGCTCCTTTTAAGGAATCGGCTACTATTTGTTCGATTTTCTTTTGCATTTCTTTCACAGTATGTGTACGATTACGTGCACATACCTTTGCTGATTTCCCACAAATAAAACAAGGACGTTCCCCATGATTAAGAGCTTGGCGACTGACAATTGTTATCTGCTCTCCTTTTTTGAACAAGACATCTAAATCAAAAAGTCTACCTAATGCGTCTTGCTCTTCTAACGTGACCAACCATTTTTTGAGATTCAAAGGTGCTTCTGTTACTATTACGTACCAGTCCAATCCACTTGGCAAATTGATTTCTTTTGTGTACGTCATTTCCACCTTTTTTTTTAAAAACATTTGCTGAATTGACTGCTGTCCCTGACGAAATACCTGCTCAATCATTGGATTATTTTTGATCGGCCCAGGAATATTCAATGTAAAGACCATCAATGAACTATTTGAATACTTGGAAAGCAGGTTGCTTTGCAAGTTAGCACGTTGTTCTTTATGGATCAAAATATCCTCGATTTCTTGAATTTCTCCAGTATCAAACATCATGATCTCTCTTCTTCAAATTCTTTCACCTGACGAACGACATCTAAAATTGAACCATCTCGGTATTCTACATAGGCAACTATCCGATCTGTGAATTGCAAAGGTTCGGGGATGCCTACTATTTTTTCTGCTTTTTGCTGTAATTCTTCTATTGTAAAAACAGGAATTTGTGGAATTCTTTCAAAAATAGCTATTAGATCTTTACGTTGGGGATTGATAGCAACCCCTACTTCTGTGACTAATACATCGATACTTTTCCCTGGTGTGATCAACGTAGTAACGTCATTTACTACTGTAGGTATTCGGCCACGTACTAACGGCGCTGAGATGATAGTAAGTTTAGCCGTTGCTGCATCTTGATGTCCACCAATCGCACCTCTTAGCACACCATCTGAACCAGTCATAACATTTACATTGAAGTTTGTGTCAATTTCTAATGCAGATAAAATAGCGACATCTAATTGGTTAACAACCGCTCCTTTATTACTTGGATCAGCATAAAAGGAAGCATCGATTTCCTGTTGGTTCTCAAGCCGCGCCATTCCTTCAGCTGCTCCTTTGTCAAAGTCTTGGACATCTAACACTTTTTCAACAAGACCTTTTTCCAATAAATCAACCGTTGGTTTAGTGATGCCACCTAATGCAAAAGAAGCTTTGATCTGTTTTTCTTCCATTTCACTAGCTAAGTAACGCGTTACTGCTAAAGCTGCACCACCCGTTCCTGTTTGAAAAGAAAAGCCATCTTTGAAATAAGGTGAGTGAACAATGACATCTTTGACCATTTCAGCAATTTTTAATTCTTTTGGGTTTTTAGTAAACCGTGTAGCACCAGCACCGATTTTATTCGGATCACCAATTGCTTCTACTTCCACGACATAGTCGACTTGTGTTTGCGGAATACTAATGGGCGTATTAGGGTAAGGAACTAAATGATCAGTTAGAAGAATGACTTTATCTGCATATTGTGCATCTACTTTTGCATACCCTAATGAACCAAAAACGGATTTTCCAACAGTCGCATTAGCATTTCCATAATCATCAGATGTTGGTACTCCTAGAAATGCAACATCGATTTTCAATTCACCACTTTCAATTGCACGTGGACGATTACCATGAGAACGTAAAATCACAGGATTGTCCATTCCTCCATGAGAAATAAATTCACCTAAGCTGCCGCGCATCCCACTGCTTGTGATATGAGTTACTGTACCGTCCTTGATGCATTCAATAACCATCTCATTCATAGTGTTCGTTAAAGAACTTGGTGCTAAGGTCAATTCTTTGATGCCCATTTCACGGATCACGGCCATCACTTGGTTAAAAACAAAATCACCTTCTCTTAAATGATGATGAAATGAAATCGTCATTCCATCTTTTAAGCCCGATTTTTCTATAGCTTCTTTGATCGAGTGCATCAATTTATTTGTCTGATTAGTTACAGTCGTTACTTTTGGTGCACAACGTTGAATCGTTTGTGGCGATAATGAAACACTTTGGAATTCTTTTTTATACTTTGTTAAAACACTTGATGGAATGCTACGTCTTTGTTTATTATGCATGGATATTTCCCTCCTCATCAATCAATCGTGATGCTTTTGCTAACATCAATGTCCGTTGTGCACGTTCTACAATTGGTTTATCGATCATTTTTCCATTTAAAGAAATTACGCCAGAACCTTTTTCTTTTGCTTCTTCGATTGCCGAGATGATGTCTAGTGATCGTTTGATTTCTTTGATTGACGGCTGATAAACAGTATTGACTACTGGAATTTGCCGTGGATTGATACAAGATTTTCCATCAAAACCTAATTGATGGATTAAACGTACTTCGTTTAAAAATCCTTCCATATCATCCACATCAGAGTAAACAGTGTCAAATGCGGAAATGCCTGCTGCACGTGCAGCATGAACGATCATACTGCGAGCAAAAAACAATTCGTTTCCATCTGGATATCGTTTGGTTTTCATATTTGTCACATAGTCTTCTGCCCCAATGGCGATTCCAATCAATCGATCAGATGCTTTGGCGATCGCAGGTGCGTTCAATACACCAGAAGCACCTTCAATGGCTGCCATCATCAATGTTCGCCCTATCGGAACATTATGATAGTTTTCTGCTTCTATAATCACTTTTTCTACTTCTGTTATATCTTCAGAGGTTTCTGTTTTAGGTAAACGTAATACATGCGCGCCGGCTTTAACCATTGCAAAAATGTCTGCACGTCCAAATTCTGAGTGCAGGTCATTTATTCGAACAATTAATTCTGTGTCACCATAATCCACTGTTTTCAATGCCTCAGCCACAAGCATTCTTGCGCTGTCTTTTTCTGCCATAGACACTGCATCTTCCAGGTCGAACATAATCGAGTCAGCACCATAAATACCTGCATCTTTGATCATCGCTGGATTATTTCCTGGAACAAACATCATTGTTCTTCTCAAACGTTCTTTCATCATCTAATTAAACCTCCCACGGTGTTTCTTGGTGTTGGATACCTAAGGAACGATGGATCGCTGTTTTTAATCGTGCAACAATAACGCAATCTAATGCCCCTTTATCTACTACCTTGAGTTTTACGTTTTTAATCTGATAAACTGCTAGTGTGTCATAGATAACTTTTTTGATTTGTTTTCCAAATTGCTCAATCACTTGACTGTCTAAATCGATTTCTATTCCTTCTGTATTCGGTGAAATCATGATTTGGACATCACTTGACTCTAATGTTCCAGCAATCGCTGATTTATTTATTTCCATTACTTAACGCTCCCTTTTATTTTTTAAGTATTGATAGGTTGTTTCTGGAACCATATATTTTATTTTTTCCAATTGCCCAGCAAGATACGCTTTACGAACTTGAGAAGCAGAAATAACTTGGTGTTGTTCCGTTTTCTTCCTTGCAAGGACATGAACTTTTATTTCAGGGGGTAAAATCGTTTCCAGTATGTCGTTATATGAACGAGTCATTGGGGAAAGTGGTTCTTCTCCCACATATCTAGCAGAGATATCTAAATAAGTGGCAATTCTTTCTTTGAATAAAGTAGCATCTACGACCATTTGCTCCTTTGCTATTTCATCATCTTCTCGTAAAAAATAGGTGGGAAACGTTGCAGGGCTAATAATATACTCGCCACCTGATAGAACAATGACATTTTTCAGTTTTTGTAATCCTTGTTGAACTAATTTGAGTCGGTCCTTCGTCGAAAAAAGATTTTGTTCTTTTTCGAGTACAAATACATATACCCAATCGTTGTTATTGGCAGCTTGTTTTACTAAATAATAATGCCCTTCTGTAAATGGGTTCGCATTCATGACAATTGCTGCTTTTTTTTCACCATTCACTTTAGGAATCCTCTCTAGGTACTGTTTTATAGAACTATCTCCCATTTCTAATACAGCTATTTTTGGGGTAGATACGATTGTTTCAAAACCTAAAAAGTTAAAACTTTTTTGATAGCGCGGTTTCGTGAAAACAATATAATGAAAAATCTCTTGTTGACTCATTGCCTGAATTATTGCAGAGACTAGTACATTAAATGTATGTCCACCATCTTTATATTTTTCAGACACGGCGATATATTTAATCACGTTGTTTTGATAAGATACTGTTCCTACTAACTTTTCTTTATGGTATATACCCAATGTTTGATCTAAATGTTGAAAATCTTCGATTTGCTTCTTTTGTATTCCTGAATCAAGCAAAAGATTTTCCCATTGGTCTTTGATATAGTTATTTTTTAAAAATAATCGTTGGATATCTGTTTGATCAAACACATGGTCACGTCCTTTCTTTATGTTCTTATGATAGCAGACCCATTAAAAAGATAGCGAACGTTACGGTCATAGCACCCCCTAGTCGAACAGCAACTTGTGCAAATGGCATTAATTCCATGCGATCACCCGCAGCTAAGATAGCTAAAGCACCTGTACCGCCTTGTCCGCTACAACATGAAACTGCGATGGCAGTATCAACTGGGTACATTTTTAAAAATTTTGCGGCGATAAAAGCTGTAGCGACAATAGCTACTACCGTCACAATGATTGTTACTATCGTTGCAGGATTTTTAAATACTTCGATCAGCTCTAACCAATCTGTTTTTGCAACCCCTACGCCAAAAAGTAAGGGAGGTGTGATCCCACGAACAGTGAATCCATACAACGAATTTCCACCTTCTTCGATATTTTTAGGGATAAAACCAAGCATTTTAGCCCCCATAAGAGAGACTAATAAGATCACAGGTGAAGGAATAGAAAAGCCAAGGAGTGATTTTAATAAGTGCTCAACATAGACAGCAACAAAATAAATCGTTATTGCTACCACGCCTGCTAACAATGTTTTTTCAATATTGACTGGTTTAGCTGAACCCTTCAAGTTCTCTAAATGTTCATCATCCCCATCGATCAAATTACCCTGACCATTTAATTGTGGGTATTTCTCTCCAATTTTTTTGAGCATACCAGACAGTAGAACAGCGACTAAACTTCCCAACATCACACACGGTAGAATCTTCCCAAAGATATCATTTTGTCCCATACCAGATAATATTGCTGCATAACCAATCGATAATGGCATCGCTCCTTCCCCAACACCACCAGCCATAATCGGCGCAACGATAAAGAAATACGCATTCCAAGCAGATAGCCCAAGGAGTATTCCCACACCTGTTCCTATCAAAGAACCAATCACATCGCATAAAATTAAAATAATGATAATACGTGAAGTTGCTTTAACCAATGTTTGCCGATTCATTGAAGCAATACTGCCGACAACTAGTAGTGTGATAAAGAACATCAAGAAATTGTTATTATTCATAAAATCAGAAACCACAGTTACAGTACTTTGAGGTAGCCAATGTTTATAGACTAGAAATGCAGGCAAAAATGTAACAACTAATACTTTACCACCTAAATCTTTTAAAATAGGAATAGTTTTACCAATTTCTTCTAATAAATAAGCAAAAACAGTCATAATACCCAAAGAAACTAACATATCATTTTCTGGAACGATATTGCTTATCGTCATTGCAAGATACGCGAGTACCAAAATGATATAAAGAGATAAAGGAATAAAACCAATTTTAATTCTATTTAATGTTTTCAGCATGTATATTATCCTCGTTTTCTTTTAGTTTTTGTAAATAATCCAAAACTGCCTGTGAAACGACGTTTGCGACTCCTTCATCAAAAACATTAGGGATGAATTTTTCTACCGTAGGCTCTGCGACCATAGCAGCTAATTGTTTGGCTACTTCAAGTTGTAATGAAAGATCGACTTTATTCGCTTTCGATAGTAATAGTCCCTTGAACAATCCGGGAAATACTAAAATATTGTTTACTTGGTTAGGATATTTCGAAGAACCTGTAGCGATTAGCTTTGCACCAGATTCTTTTGCTAAATCGGGTGTGATCTCTGGTACTGGATTGGCTAAAGCAAAAATAATCGGATTATCATTCATTTTTCCAATCATTTCAGGCGTTAAAACATTTCCTATTGAAAGACCGATAAAAACATCTTGTCCAACGATTGCATCTTCCAAAACGCTTGCATTATTATTTGTATCATGTATATGATCCAACAACTCTCTTTGATATTTATTTAATGTACTATCTTGCTTCTTTAATCTCCCTTGTTTATCCACCAATGTTAGATTTTTGATACCAGCAGCGATTAATAGTCTAGCTGTTGCAACCCCAGATGCTCCCATGCCGTTGATCAAAACTCGAAGTTCAGTTAATGTTTTCCTTTGGATCTTAGCAGCATTGATCAATCCAGCTAAAACGACTATCGCTGTTCCTTCTTGATCGTCATGATACACAGGAATAGAAAGTTTTTCTTGTAATTTTTCTTCAATCTCAAAACACTTCGGTGCTGCAATATCTTCTAAATGGATCCCTGCAAAACTATTTTGCAAATTGACAATTGTTTGTACAATCTCGTCTACTGATTTTTGTTCGATGGCTAATGGAATCGCATTGACACCTGCTAAATTTTTATAAAGCAGCGCTTTCCCTTCGACGATTGGTAATCCAGCTTGGTTTCCTACATTTCCAAGACCTAATACCGCCGACCCGTCTGTAATAACGGCCACTAATTTACCACTAATTGTTAATTCTCTTGCCAAAGCATGATTTTTCTCAATCATTAAACTTAGTTCTGCTACACCTGGGGTGTACATTTTTGCTAAATCTTGATCATCTTGCACGGCTTCTGTTGTTTCCATCCGTAAAACACCTACATTTTTTTTATGGATTTCTAAAACTTCATCAAGCATACCTTCACTCCTTTTTACATTTTTTAATTACAAAACCACTTTAACACTTTTTTTAAAATAAAAAAACCCTTTCATTTTAAATTTTAAAAAAATGATGCTTATTTTTAAAAAATTAAAAAAAAGACTAAATTCAATTTTTTTGGTATAATGAGAAAAAATATCTATTTGAAAAAGTTAGGAGCTATACTATGCATCTGGAATTCTCTGACTATGAATCACTCCTTGTAAAAATTTGTGAAGACTATTATCTCGAGGATATCAATATTAGTGAAATTTCTAAAAAATATGGGATCACCAGATATAAAGCTTTAAAATATATTGAAGATGCACGTGAAAAACAATTAGTTAGTATTTCAATTAATTCTCCGTATGCTAGGAATTATGAGCTAGAAGAAATCTTCAAAAATTACTTTAAAACGAATATCTATATATTAAAAAGTAGTGAAGACTTATCACAACACGATTTATTATTTTCAAAATTTGCTGCCGATTACATTCAAGAATTAATTAAGAAAGCCAATGTGGTTGCACTATCTTGGGGAGATACCGTTTACAAAGTGATTGATCAGTTTAAAATGGGTGCTCGTGAAGAATTAATTTTTACTCAATTCATTGGCGAAATCGGAAAATATAATTCCTTAGCTGGCTCCACACGATTAGTTCAAAAAGCTGCTGAACGTTATGAGTCTTCTTATTTGACTCTCAGTATTCCTTTATATGTCATCAATGAAACTGCACGTGAACTAATGGCTCTAGAACCTTCTTTAGCTAATACCTTAGCAACCGCTTCGCATGCAGATATGTTAATTTCTGGAATTGGCACCTTATCCTCTATTGATTCTGTCGAACCCTGGAACAAGCATCGTAAAATCCTATTTCCAAGCATGACGGATACTGTTGGATTTCTTTACGGAAGACCCTTCAATATCAATGGTGAATTCATCAAAGCATATGAGGATAAGACTTTTGGTCTTTCTTTAAAAGAAATTTTCGATATTCCAAAACGAATTGGTATTTGTAAAAGTAAGTTCAAAGCGGAGAGTTGTTTAGGCGCCTTGAATGGTAATTTTTTTACAGATTTATTTTTGGATGAAAAAACTGCTTGGAAAATACTTTCTTTGATAAAAAAAGAGTGAGTCATGTAAAATCCTCCAAAAAATTTAGATTTTTGGTACTACTTTTTTGGAGGGCAGTACAATGATTCACTCTTTTTATTGGATATCAAAATCCCTTTTTTTGAGAAGCTTGTCTTGATATTTTTTGAACTTTTCCAAGCCATACTCCATTACTTTTCAAGATTTAATTTCTTGGTTCTGTTGCAAAGTTTTAAATAAAGAATAAAATCCCTTACGGTATCTATGATTTAAGCTGGGATTCCCAATAATACCTTGATTTCAGTACAGACCGAAAACCCGAAGAGAGTGCCTTCTTTTCGGGTTTTCTTATATAATCCTCGAATGGCTTCCATGCCTTTAATCGTGGTAGAGGCAGTGCGTAAACTTCGATAGAATTTATTGCGTCTCTTTACTGGACGATGGTCTTGTTCAATCAAATTATTCAGGTATTTAATGGTACGATGTTCTGTCCCTTGATAAAAGCCGTATTCTTTTAGTTTCTTAAAGGCACTTGTAATAGAGGGGGCTTTATCTGTGACTACAACCTTCGGTTCATCAAACTGCTTCACTAACCGCTTAAGAAAAGCATACGCTGCTTGTGTGTCCCGTTTTTTACGTAACCAAATATCCAAGGTTAAACCATCTGCATCGATGGCTCGATACAAATAATGCCATTTTCCATGAATAAAAGGATTTTTTATTTTTCTTTTTCCAAATTTGATAGAGTAGTTTGCCATATTCTTGCACCCAACGATAAATCGTTGTATGAGAAACGTTAATGCCACGATCATATAAGATTTCTTGAACTTCACGATAGCTAAGGTTATAACGAAGATAGTAGCCCACGGCTACAATAATCACATCCTGCTGAAATTGCTTTCCTTTAAAATGATTCATCGTCATTCCTCCTGCTATCTTTTTCTATTATTCTACCTTATTTGATAGTAGATTTAAAACTTTGCAACAGAACCTCGATGCGAATAAGCATCCTTTACCCTATATCAGCGATGTGCAGAATATTAGGTCTATCACGTCAGTCCTATTATTATCAATCAAAACCAAAGAAAGACGAATCAGAACTTGAAGAAGTAGTCGCTGAAGAATTTATCCGCAGCCGAAAGGCCTACGGCTCAAGAAAAATAAAAAAAGCCTTATCAAAACGAGGCATTCAGATCAGCCGACGAAAAATTAGTAGAATCATGAAAAATAGAGGATTAAAATCGAGCTATACTGTTGCTTATTTTAAAGTACATCATTCTACTTGCAATGAAGCCAAAACGACAAACGTATTGAATCGTAAATTCTTAAGAGACAACCCATTAGAAGCGATCGTAACAGACTTGACTTATGTACGAGTCGGGAAAAAATGGAATTATGTCTGTTTCATTTTGGATCTGTTCAATCGAGAAATTCTCGGCTATTCTTGTGGAGAACATAAAGATGCCGTTCTAGTAAAAAAAGCATTTAGCCGTATCAAACAACCTCTGACAGAGGTTGAGATTTTTCATACTGATCGTGGAAAAGAGTTTGATAACCAAGCTATTGATGAATTATTAACAACTTTTGACATCAATCGATCATTGAGTCATAAAGGCTGTCCTTTTGATAATGCCGTAGCTGAATCAACTTATAAGTCGTTGAAAGTAGAATTTGTCTATCAATACACATTTGAAACCTTACAACAATTGGATTTGGAGTTATTTGACTATGTCAATTGGTGGAACCACCTTCGGTTGCACGGTACACTTGGCTACGAGACACCGGTTGGTTACCGTAACCAGAGATTGGCGCAGCGAATCCTTGATAATGAGCTCGGATGTGCTAACGCTAGCGAGGCAGTCTAACTTTAACTGTTAGCTCCTGCCGAAGATCGTCACATCCGAGGAGGCTCATTGTCAAGGACAATCGGAATAGCATACGGAAAGAAGTTCTACACCTTATAAAATTTGTCAAAAAAACTGTTGCCATTCCAGAAAAACAAAAAAGCCCACTAGAGTGTACTCCAATGGGCTTTTGCTTTTAATCGTTTTTCTTTAATTTTCTATATATAAACCACATCAACAAGTACTGTAGCAGTGGATAGGCTACAATTAACTAGACAGAAAAATTAAGGTGTGTAGACTAGAAGAAAACATACCAGGAGGAATTTTTATGTCTAAGAGAACACGAAGAACTTTTTCACAAGAATTCAAGCAACAAATCGTCAATCTTTACTTAGCTGGAAAGCCACGTGTAGAAATCATTCGAGAATATGAACTAACGGCTTCAGCATTTGACAAATGGGTAAAGCAATCTAAAACGAGTGGTTCATTCAAAGAAAAAGATAATCTTACGCCTGAACAAAAAGAATTGTTAGAACTACGTAAAAGAAACCAGCAATTAGAAATGGAAAATGATATTTTAAAGCAAGCAGCGCTGATATTCGGACGAAGAGACAAGTAATCGATGCGAATAAGCATCTTTACCCTATATCAGCGATGTGCAGAATATTAGGTCTATCACGTCAGTCCTATTATTATCAATCAAAACCAAAGAAAGACGAATCAGAACTTGAAGAAGTAGTCGCTGAAGAATTTATCCGCAGCCGAAAGGCCTACGGCTCAAGAAAAATAAAAAAAGCCTTATCAAAACGAGGCATTCAGATCAGCCGACGAAAAATTAGTAGAATCATGAAAAATAGAGGATTAAAATCGAGCTATACTGTTGCTTATTTTAAAGTACATCATTCTACTTGCAATGAAGCCAAAACGACAAACGTATTGAATCGTAAATTCTTAAGAGACAACCCATTAGAAGCGATCGTAACAGACTTGACTTATGTACGAGTCGGGAAAAAATGGAATTATGTCTGTTTCATTTTGGATCTGTTCAATCGAGAAATTCTCGGCTATTCTTGTGGAGAACATAAAGATGCCGTTCTAGTAAAAAAAGCATTTAGCCGTATCAAACAACCTCTGACAGAGGTTGAGATTTTTCATACTGATCGTGGAAAAGAGTTTGATAACCAAGCTATTGATGAATTATTAACAACTTTTGACATCAATCGATCATTGAGTCATAAAGGCTGTCCTTTTGATAATGCCGTAGCTGAATCAACTTATAAGTCGTTGAAAGTAGAATTTGTCTATCAATACACATTTGAAACCTTACAACAATTGGATTTGGAGTTATTTGACTATGTCAATTGGTGGAACCACCTTCGGTTGCACGGTACACTTGGCTACGAGACACCGGTTGGTTACCGTAACCAGAGATTGGCGCAGCGAATCCTTGATAATGAGCTCGGATGTGCTAACGCTAGCGAGGCAGTCTAACTTTAACTGTTAGCTCCTGCCGAAGATCGTCACATCCGAGGAGGCTCATTGTCAAGGACAATCGGAATAGCATACGGAAAGAAGTTCTGCACCTTATAAAATTTGTCAAAAAAACTGTTGCCATTCCACAGTAATCCTATTATTAATACAATAGCTAAACCTATCCTTCCTTCAGAAGTGTTTATAATTGTTCTAAAGAAATTTATACGTATAATAATACCAGCTATTGCAGAGATTACTATAGGAGGTATAAGCGGAATCCATATTTGTTTTTCATTCGTTTTATTAAAAAGATAGAAAATGATTAAAAGAGCTAACAATATAAGAAATATCCCTAAATTATTTGATAATCTTACTTGTAATCCTGTGTTTAGTTGGAATGATAGTAAAAAGAAGACAACTAGTCCTACTCCAAAGAATAGTGACAATATTATATTCATAATCTTAGATTCATATCTATATAAACAATATCCCATAAATAATAATAAGGCGATAACAAGAAATACCAGATAAACACCTGAGATTAAGAAATTACCAATATCAATATATTCTTCAAATGAGACTAAAATGGGTATAAGTTTCAGTAAACATAATATCCCTAACGAACTAATAATAATTTTTATTGTATCTATCACGTTTATAGGCAATTCTTTAATAATATTGTCAGCTACTTGTTTAGGATTTTTACCTAAATAGTATTCCGCGGATTGTCCGTGAGCCTGTCCTTCCAATATATCTTCTAAAATCTCTAATAACATTTCTTCAGACTTTTTTTCATCTCTTATAAGAGACATTACTCTAATGTAAACTAAAAGATTGCCATAATATTTTTTGTTTTCTTTTGTTAGGTGCTCTTGGAGTTCCGCATTACGTTCAATAATCTTATTAGTTTTCATATTCATCAACCCCTTTAATTAAATTTGTAAGACAGCTATTGAGCTGATTCCACTCTTTAAAAAATTCTTGCTTTTCTTTGATTCCTTTTTCTGTTAATGAGTAATATTTTCTTCTGGGCCCGTATATTGATGGTTTTAAACTACCTATTATTAGCCCTTTTTTTTCTAAAGATAACAATAATGGGTATATTGTGCCTTTAGATATATTTTTAAATCCATAAATATCTAACTCTTCGCTTATCATGTATCCATACATCTCTTTTTTAGAAAGAAGAAGTAAAATACAACCATAAAGTATTCCTTTTAGCATTTGAGAATCAATTTTATTTGTCATTTTAATAATTCCTCCAGAGGTATTATGTTTTACATGATACCAAAATTGTAGTAACTTGTAAAGCAATATAGCGAAGCATAAAAAAGAGCGGAATTTTCCACTCCTTAATAGTCGATTTTCAGCCTATTACAACAGCTTTCTATTTATTTAAAAAGTTTGCAATAGATATAGCTATTAAACAAATAAAGAGTGTAAAACCAGCATACCCTAAAACAATAATCCCTTTTTCAATTCTTCATTCATCATAAGCCCTGCCTTTTAACGGTTGGTAGGTACTGTTCAATGGCTTTTTTAAGGTACTTAGCCACATTGCGTTTGGAATAGGCTTCTTGTTTGCTTGCAACATAAGACAAGTGGTCTTTCACGCCATTTAATCCTCGTAAGGATTTCAGTTCGTCATATAGTGGGTAAACATGGGCTTGCAAGCCTGCCATCAATTTTGTATCTTGCATTTCAAAAGGACTTAACAACATGTTTTCTAAAAGTAAAGTGGTATATTTACTTCCCATTGCTTGAAAAACAAGGGCTTGCTCTGTTTCTTCTTTTTGTTCTTTGTCGGATTGATAGGTTTTATCTTCTAGCTTGTAGCTGTTTTCGTCCGCTGTCCGTTTCTTCTCAATATGAAAAACTATTGAGTCAATCGAACGTCCCTTTTTCACTTTGTCATAGGTCACGTTGAAAGTTGTCCGTTCTGAAATTTCCTTTAAAGAATTTTTTATTACATAACTTTCAAAGCTTTGAAAACGTGGATATTCCTTAATTGTATCTGTCATGATACGCAACTCTTGCATTGAAATTGAAGGGTTGCGATAGGCTTCCACTTGTTCCGCTCTTCGTCCGCCTTTGACACTGTAATGCTCGTATTGGTTATAGTTCATGGATAACCAACGATACAAGATAATACTGTACTTACTGTTTAATTCTGCTAAGTCAGACAAAGCATGTTGCGTAAAATTCTTTTTGAGATTGATTAAATAGGGCATAATGGCTTGGTCGAAACGGATAGTCACTTCGTTATTATAATCGTTCCACTCCACGTAAGGAATAGGAACAATGCTTTTGAATTTAAAGCCTTTATCCTGTTCTTCCTTGATTTCAAAATAGGCTTCTTTTTGCATAGCTCGTACTGCTTCTTTAAATCGACTATGTTTGTCATTGTCGGATACTTTAAAGAAAGCAAAAAGGTCAGTTTTTGAGAGATAAACCGTATTGTCTTTCGGTGGTTCTTCCGTATCAATGCAAGACACCGCTAACTCAAACATTTTGAGAGGCGTTTTATCCATTTTAGCAATACTAGTGATTAAGTCGTTATGCTCCACGACTTTACGTTTTGAAAGTTCATTCAAGGTCAGCACCTGCTTTTGTTTGTCTTGTTTTTCTGTTATAATTGCCATAGAGAATACTCCTTTGTGAGTGTTTAAGAATAGGCATGAAGAAAAACATTTTGCCGTGTGATTTCTTCATGCTTTTATTGTACTAAAATATAGCAAAATTAACAAGTTTTTTTATGCTATATACACAGTTTTCTTATGCTGTTTAACTTTTTAAATCATTATAAACACTGACTTTTTAACCACGCAAAAGAACAAAAGATTAAAATATATAAGATAAATATATAATAGGCTTCGCCTATTTTTTATTTTTTTCAAAAATTTAAAACCAAAGGTCAAAGTCATCAAAAAAAGGAGTGAGCGAAAACCACGCTCACATTTTACTTGCAGCGTTCACTTCGTTCACTCGCTAAAAGAAAAGATCAAAACCACTTTTAGGGATTTATTGGATTCCCTCTAATTGCTCATATAAGCTGTTTTAACTGTTTGACTAGCTAAATTACTCATATCATGCAATCAAGCGTCTTACAGACGGTAAGGGCAAGCCCTAACAACCCTTAAATGGAAAACCGATATTTTGTTTAACTTGTTTTTTTTTACAACTTACAACAAGCTATTCAATTCAAAATCAATTTAAACCCACTTAAAAGCTCGTTTAAGCATTCTTAATGCTCCCTTTGAAAAAATATAGACAGTTTCGAATTAAAGTCGCTTAAATCAAGACAAGAAGAAACTCAAAAATTGCTTCGCATTTTTGAGTTCCTCAAGCAAAACCGACCTCTTTTTCAAAGAGATCGGTTTTTTTTATTCAATTTCATGCTCCTTTCACACATAAAACCCGCATTTATAACAGCCACTATAGCAACAATTACTGAAATATAAATATTAAAATCAAAAAGACCCAAAGTGATAAAAGTTAATAAAATCACGTTAAGAATCAAAGAAATAAAAAACGGCAAATCAAACTCTGTCTTCATAACAATCCCCCAATATTTTTTTATTCTAACTCAGACACACTATAACTCATTTTTACATTTATTCCAATTTCCTTTTCAGCATAAAAGATCGCCTGATTTTCATATCAAAAAAACATCGAATTTCAAATTAATTCTCGTTTTTCAGTCGCCACACGGACTATGCAATCAAACAGCATGTTTGCCCATTTACATGAAAACGAAGTTTGCATGTAAATGGGCAGTACCGAGAAAATCAATATTGAAAAAAATAAAAAAACTATATTTAGAATAGTTTTTTTATTTTTTAACTGGTAAAATTTAGATGTAAAAAAGGGGGATATATATGTCACTTAAACAACTATGGTCTGAATTGTTAAATAGAAAATGGGTAACAGATTTGCTATTTCTTATCATGTGCATTGTCATAGCAGGCATATTCTTAACACCTGTTTTGGCAATTCCATTTGGTATACTTGCTTATTTCTTTTTATTAGACGAGGAAGAAAATTAAGTCGTTAATTGTGTTCTTTATTCCAATTTCCTTTTCGGTATAAAAGATCGTTGCACCTTTTTCAACTTCGCAGATTAATTATCTAGAAAAATTTAAAACTATTTATGTTTATTTTTAATTTTAAGCCCGTTTAAGACATTTTTAGCGTTTTTCTAGTAAAAAAGTACTTATAATTCAAAAACGGCTCTTAAAACGCAAATATGAGCCAAATAGTCAAGACAAGAAGAAACTCGTTTTCAACTCGTTTAAAAACCATAAACATAAGGAGTGATAGTATTGAAACTCATCAAATTTTTAATCCTATTTTTAATATCTTTAGGGGTTCTGTTGCGAAGTTTGAAAATCAAACGCGCCCTCTCTGAACTCCAAATATCTTAGGCTGTTATTCCCATTAATACCTTGATTTCAGTAGACACCGAAAAGCCGAAGAGCGTTCCATTTCTTCGGTTCTTTTTATATATTCCTCGAATGGTCTCCATGCCCTTAATCGTGGAAGAGGCTGTACGGAGACTTTGATAAAATTTATTTCGTCGTTTAATAGGTCGATGGTCTTGTTCTATTAAATTGTTAAGATACTTCACAGTTCGGTGCTCTGTCTTAGTATATAAACCCACACTCTGTAACTTTCTAAAGGCGGAGCCAAGAGAAGGTGCTTTATCGGTCACAATTGCTTTCGGCTCACCAAACTGTTTATGGAGTCGTTTTAAGAAAGCATAGGCTGCTTGCGTATCCCGTTTCTTTCGTAACCAGATATCTAAGGTTAAGCCGTCCGCATCAATTGCACGATAAAGATAATGCCCACGTCCCTTAATTTTGATATAGGTTTCGTCCATTTTCCATGAATAGAAGGATTGTCTATTTTTCTTCTTCCAAAGATAATAGAGGACTTTGCTGTACTCTTGTACCCAACGATAAATCGTAGTATGACAAACATTTATTCCACGATCATATAACAATTCCTGAACTTCACGATAGCTTAGATTGTAACGCAGGTAGTAACCAACAGCGACAATAATGACGTCTTTTTTGAATTGTTTGCCTTTAAAATGATTCATTACTCTGTCCTCTCTGTCTTTTTTCTCAATTTTACACTAAAATAGATTTTTTGGAAAACTTTGCAACAGAACCGATATTATTTAGAAAATGATATACTGCAAGGTGTTATAAAAATAGGAGGAGTTAAGATGATTAATTTAATACAGGAAAATTTGGACACTTCAATAGCTATGTTGACATTAATTGTATCAGTATTAGTAATATTTTTAGGGCTAAGTGATGACCAGAAAGGTAAACAAGAACAATTAAAATTTATACTTGTCTCATATGCAGTTATCATTTCAATAATATTATATACTTCTAAATTTCCAAATTTTATGATCAGTGTACTAGTATTATTCTTTGTTATAGGTGGATTATCTTATTCAATAAATGATAAGTTTGATTTAGAAAAGGAATTAAGTATCCCTCAGCTTCTACTTTATTCATCTTTTTCATGGTTTTTTATAACAAGTAATTATATTTTGATCTTTAATATTTTATTGATATATACATTAGTTCATATATTAAATATCGATTATAATCTATCTTTAATAATTATAAGCATTTCTTTGATACTCCAATACTTATCTATTGTGAAAGATTATTTTGGAATAAATTCTTATAAAGAAACATTTTCTAATTTAAAAAATATAAATTTAGGTGTAAAAAATAATAAGCAAGCTAAAGATGTGTTGGAAGAAAATTTTGTAAATGAGAACCTAGATTTAGTTGCTTTTGTGTTATATGTTGAAGATAGATATTTATTTGATAGAAAAAAATTTCATATAACATTTAAGGATATACTAAATTCAAAGAGAGATCCTGTTATATTTAAAGATAAAATAATCTATGAATCAAAAAGTAAGTTTGAAAAGTACAAAAGAGGTTATTCTACAATTGAACAACAGCTTATTCGACAATATTCTATTAGTGATCAAGCATATAGGTATAAGTGTAGACGGAAATTATTTTTTGATTGGATATACACGCCATTATTTAGTAAAGCAATATGTCGTAGAAAAAGTAGAGTATATGGCAAGAAAAAAAAGATTGCTAAGAAAGAATTAATTTGGAATTTAAAATTGATGTTTCTTTATAATTATTTTATTAATGTATTAAAAAATCCAAAAAATAAAAATGAATTAATAAAAAATATGAGTAAGCAATCTCGTGTTGAGGAAAATGTTTATAAAAAAATGTTTGAAATATTTAACAAGAGTTCCAAAAAAGAAGAAATGAAAAGAAAGATACAAGATAACTTACAAAAGGAATATAATTTTTATTAATATAAACCCGTGGTGCTAGTTAATTTTAATATCCTAAAGATGGATTTGAGTCAATATCTTGGACACATTTTAGTAGAGACGGTTAAGCCATTTTTTCTTTTGCTAATTCTTCAAATTCCTGTGGGGTTAGATAGTGAATCGAGCTATGGATTCGATTTCGGTTATAAAATCCTTCAATGTAGCTAAATAGCGCTCGATTTGCTTCTTCAAAATCTGAGTAGCTAGTCGTGTAGACTTCTTCTTTTTTCAATGAGGCATGGAAAGATTCGATTCCAGCATTATCATAAGGTGTTCCTTTTCTACTATAAGAATGCCTTATTTTGTTGGTTTTAAGCCATTGTTCCACTTCTCTTGCTGTGTATTGGCTGCCCAAGTCAGTGTGTAGAATCATTCCTTCTGGAATGTGATAATGTATTTTTGCTTTATTCAATGTTTGAATGACACAATCCACAGTCATTCGTTTTGAAAATGTATAACTAATAATTTTTTTCGTGTGTAAATCCATGATTGAAGATAAGTAACACCAACCATTTTTCTTAGTAGGAATGTACGTAATGTCAGCTGCCCATTTCTCACAGATCGTTTCAGTAGAAAAGTCCTGATTTAAGAGATTCTCTTTTGAAATGATCGGTTTATTAGACCTTTGAGGTCTATATTTTTTAACTACAATCGACCTTAAATTTAATTGTTTCATTAGCTTTTGGACATGTTTAAGAGATACTGAAATCCCTTCTTTTAATAAAACTTGATGGATCTTTGTGGCACCATAGCGTTGTTTATTCGTAAAAAAAATTGTTGAAATCTTCTTTTTCAACTTATTATTTCTGATTTCTGTAGCTGTCAACGGTTTATTCTTATAAAAATAATAGACACTTCTAGGGATTTCTAATAACCGACACAACAAAGAAACAGTGTAATCCTTACACCATTTTTCAATAAATTGAACAAGCGAATTTAGGTTTTCCGAGAGAATATGGCTGCGGCTTTTTTTAAGATTTCAAGTTCCTCATTTAAACGAGCATTTTCTTTTCTCAGTTCAGCTACTTCTTTTCCAGTCAGTCCTGTGGACTGATCAGGTAAATATAAATTCTTCCATTTGTAAATCGTTGCTTCAGATAAGCCATATTCTTTCGCTAACCCTCGAACAGAACGTCCAGTTTGATTCAGTTCAACAATCATTTGTTTAAAATTTTCTTCATATCGGGTCATAAAAATTCATCCTCTCGTAGATAAGTTTAATTTATTCTTGTCTCTACGAAAAGCTGTCTAAGATTTGATACTAACACCATTTAGCCGTATCAAACAACCTCTGACAGAGGTTGAGATTTTTCATACTGATCGTGGAAAAGAGTTTGATAACCAAGCTATTGATGAATTATTAACAACTTTTGACATCAATCGATCATTGAGTCATAAAGGCTGTCCTTTTGATAATGCCGTAGCTGAATCAACTTATAAGTCGTTGAAAGTAGAATTTGTCTATCAATACACATTTGAAACCTTACAACAATTGGATTTGGAGTTATTTGACTATGTCAATTGGTGGAACCACCTTCGGTTGCACGGTACACTTGGCTACGAGACACCGGTTGGTTACCGTAACCAGAGATTGGCGCAGCGAATCCTTGATAATGAGCTCGGATGTGCTAACGCTAGCGAGGCAGTCTAACTTTAACTGTTAGCTCCTGCCGAAGATCGTCACATCCGAGGAGGCTCACTGTCAAGGACAATCGGAATAGCATACGGAAAGAAGTTCTGCACCTTATAAAATTTGTCAAAAAAACTGTTGCCATTCCATCTGCATACATGGTTTCATATCGTTCAATCGTTCCTAAGTATGATTCAATTTTCGGTACTGCCGTGACGTACATTTTTGTTTCATAACCTTTAGATTGAAGCATTGTGGCTGTTTGGATAGGAACGTCTGTTGTTCGTCCTGTTCCTTCAATCACTAAATTATAGCCTTGATCGCTTAAACGGCTAATAAGTGCTTCTGTCATACGAACATAGTTGATTTATTCACCATACTTCCCATTACATCGTAAAACGCTATATTTAAGATTTCAAACAACTATATTAATAGGAAGAAAACTTCTTTTTTCCTCTTAGTTCTATAAAAAGTGTGGCTAATTTGAGGCAAAATATTAAATTAAATTTGCCACAAATTAATGGCTCCACTATTATTTTAAATCAAGAAGTAGTAAATAATCTTATTTTTTTACTACCAGACTGTCTTTAGATATTAGCTTTTCGTCACCCACTACAGTTGACATAGACCCACAAAAAACTTAAAAACCTTGCGATGTAAGACTGGCACGGAGAAGACCAATCTATCATCACAAGGTAAGAGTATTCAAATCTTATTGAAGACTCAAATAATAACAAATTTTAATTAAGGATAGTAATATCATAGATTTTTCTAGAAGTTTCTTGAGGTGAAATTTTCGTTACCTGTCTTTTATCTTCTAAGAAATTACCTTCTTCAAGTGAAGTGGAGAGACCACTCCAAGGTTCCAAAGCAATGAATGGACTTTTATTAGTTGTAGACCACAGAATCAAGTTCGGAAAATCATCAAAATCTACTCGAAGACCTTTACCAGACTTCCTTGACCGAAGCGTTACGCTACGAGACTTGAGCTGGTCAAGTGTAATGGCATCATGGGAAAAAAGTGAGTAGTCCAAATCGAGAATCTTTTGATTTTCCAAAAAAGGTGTCCGATCTTGCAAATCTAATAATCCTGTCTCAGGAAAACTCTTTGGTATCGAGCAAGACTCAACCTCACTAAATTCAATATAATAATCCTCATAGTTTTCACCTTCTACTAAAGGACAATTGAATGCTGGATGGGCTCCAATAAAGTAAGGCATTGTTTTTTCTATTTCCAAGTTCGTTACCTGAAATTCGGTTCTAATTGATTTACCATTCAAGGTATAAACAACTCTCAGTTCAAACTGATATAGGTAATTATCAAGCATCTCAGCATTTGGTTTAATACTAAAGGTCACGCTATTATCATTGACTTCTTTCAGAATAAATTCTTCTTTTCGAACAAAACCGTGTCTACGAATAAGACCTGTAAAAAAGGGTCTTTCTTGAGGTCTATAAATAGCCCAATCATTTCGTAAACTACCACAGATAGGAAATAGAATAGGCGCCTGTCCATTCCAATAATTTGGATCAGCTTGCCAGAGATACTCTATCCCATCCTTGTCTTTAATCGAAGTCAGTTGACCACCAAGTGTTTTAAACTGAACAGTAAGATACTCGTTTTTTAATTCGATAGTCACAACTAATTCCTTTCTTTTTATTATTGGAAAGGCAAATAATTTACCTCGAAGTGAATAGTCTCACGTATTTCTACATCGAGTGATTGTAAAAATTCCCATTCAAATGCTGATAACTCTAAATCAGAATGGCAAATCCACTCTTTTCCAGTTAAAACATACCATTTACCACATTTTAGCAACGGGGGTAGCTTCAAGCTCAGGAATCATAGGACAATCTTCGAAACTAACAATATATACCTTTTCAAAGCCTGGTCTAAATAAGTGTTGTACTTTTTCTAAAGTATCGGATAACAATTTTTTACATTTTCAAGTAATATTACTCTATCACTTGAGTTTCTGCTACTTTCTTATACCAATGAGCTGATTTCTTAGGATAGCGTTCTTGCGTGTCAAAGTCTACATAGAATAGTCCATAACGTTTTTCGTATCCGTTTGACCATGAGAAGACATCCATAAGTGACCAGATGAAGTAACCTTTAACATTTGCACCATCCGCAATTGCGTCTGATAAAACTTCCAAGTGTTTCTTCACGTAATCAATACGACCATCATCATAAACGGTATTATCTACAAACTCATCTTTGTATCCAAGACCGTTTTCAGTGATGTAAATCTTCTTGTAGTTTGGATAATCATTTTTCACTCGCATGATTTGGTCATACAAGCCTTCAGGATAAATAATCCAGTCCCAATCCGTTCTAGGCACATAATCTGGTGCGATTCGGCGACCAACACCTTTAATCTGGTACTTAGAACTTCCTTTTTCACCCTTACCATTGTGAATGATTTCAGTCTCACCATCAAAGGCTTGCATCCAATCACTCATGTAGTAGTTGATACCAAGGAAATCGTTCAAATCTTTAGCTGCTTCAAGTGCTTGGAAGTCTTCATCACGAAGATCAAGTTCTCCACCATTTTCAGCTAGGATGTGGTTGACCCCTTCCATCGTTTTATCTGAATAGTGTCCAAGGTAGGTTGCATCCAAGATAAATTTGTTATGGATGATATCTTCTAACTCAGCGGCACGAACATCTGCTGGATTTTCTGGATCATAAGGGTATTTGGTTGGCAACGCATGTACTACACCAATTTCGCCTTTATAACCTTTATCTTTATACAATTTCACAGCACGTGCATGAGAAACCATCATATTGTGGTGTGATTGGAAGACCTTGGCAAGATCATATTGAATGCCTGGAGGGAATTTACCAACCAAGTATTGACCATCTCCAATTGGGCCAATTTCATTGAAAGTTGTCCAGTAGTTTACTTCTGGGAACTCTTCAAAACAGAAAGCGGCATAATCTACAAAGTGTTCTATATTTTCGCGGTTTAAGAAATCTCCATCTGAGTGAAGAACTTCTGGTGTGTCAAAGTGGTGCAAAGTCACGAATGGCTCAACATGATGTTTGTGGCACTCGGCAAAAAGATTATGGTAGAATTCAACACCTTTTTCATTTACTTCGCCATAGCCAGTTGGGAAAATACGAGACCAGGCAATTGAAATACGAATACCATTAACGCCATATTTTTCAGCTAATTCTAAATCAACAGGATATTTATGGTAAAAATCACTTGCAGGCTCTGCTGTGTACCAATAATTGTCTTCAAGATACTTATCCCATGCAACTGGGCCTTTACCATCCGTGTGAGTCGCACCTTCTGCTTGATAAGCAGCTGTAGCACCACCAAAAATAAAATCTTTAGGAAGTGTTTTAGTCATAACTATAAATCCTTTCAAAAAAAGCATTTGAGACGATATTCTGAGTTCCGGAAACCAAGGAAATGAAATGAAATGCAATGATATGGTTAACAATATTATAAGGAACTGAAAGAATAATCTCGTCTCAAATAACTTTTACAAATTTATTAATCAAACTGTTGTTGAACAAATGCAAGAGCACCTTGTCCATCACGTGTCAATTTGATATATTGAGCTCCTTCAGTTTTTGCAAGTTTAATGCCCAATTTATCTGTTTCAGCCTTCATATCATCGAAGTTTGAAGCGACCTGTGGAGCCAAGATAACCAAGTCAAACTCTGGCAACATTTCACGGTGAGCACCATAACTACCCGCTGCCGCTTTGACTGGAACATTGTATTCTGCTGCTGCTTTGTTCAAGGCATTGGCAAGCAAGCCACTTGTACCTCCACCTGCACAAAGAACAAGGACATTAGTTTCTTTTGTGATATTATTGTTTGCTGCTACATCTTCTTTAGCAACGCCTGCTTTTCCAAGAACGGCATCTGCTTTAGCAGTATTGAAGTTTGCAGCTACTTTTTCTTTAAGAGCATCGTTTGTTTTACCAGAACGTTCTTCTTCAAGAATTTGTTCATCGTATACCTTAACAAATGGGTAATAAATGATAGTATCAACAACTACCAAGAGTCCGGCTAAGATAAATGATAGAACTTGGAAGTTAGTACCGAGTACAATTCCCAACGGACCAGGAGTAACCCATGGAAGGTTGGCAGAGAATGAGTTCATGTTCAATGTGTCAACAAAGAATTTAAAGATCCAAACGTTGACAATCGGAGCGAAAATGAACGGTACAAAGAAAATCGGATTCAATACGATTGGTGCACCAAATAAGATTGGCTCATTAACCCCAAAGAATGTTGGAACAACTGAGGCACGTCCGATGGCACGGTTACGTTCTGATTTACAAATCCACATGAACAAGAATGGAACAATCAATGTAGCTCCTGTTCCACCCATGGTAACAATAAACATTTGAGTACCAGAAGTGATAACTTTATCTGCATGTTGTCCAGCTTGGATAAGATGCAAGTTGGCATCGATATTGGCATAAGAGATAGCAGCGATTGCTGGTTCGACAATTGAAGGACCGTGGATACCAACAAACCAGAAGAAGGCATAAGCACCAAAGATAAGTGTAATTCCAAGGTAACCATCTGCAGCTGAGAAGAGAGGAGCAAGAAGGGTACCGATTGATTCTGCAACGGTTACACCAAGAGTTCCCTTAACAATGAGTTCAAATCCATAAAGGAGAACAACCGATACAGTGAATGGAATCAAGTCTTTAAATACTTGAGAGATATTTGGTGGAACCTCTTCAGGCATACGAATAGTAACATTATTTTTCACACAGACCTTGTAAACATTAACTGTCACAAAGGCTGCAATAAATGCTGTCAAAAGACCTTTTGTTCCCGTGAAGGCTGTCAAGAAGCCTCCTTCTTTTGCAGGCTCAGCTGCCATCAAAAGGAACCCTACCATAGACGCTAGCATCGTAGATAAGAAGTTAATCTGATTGGTCGCAGGTAGGTCACGGTTCATTGAGTCCGTCAAAGCTTTAGCGGTAGTACCACCAACAAAGAATGCTAGGATACCCATCGAATAGCTATAAGGAGTCATCAAGAAGGTCTCAATGTCTTTTGACCAGTGGAATCCCCAAGCATTTGGGACATAGGCAATAAGGATAAAGATAGATGAGAAAAGGATGACTGGCATACCAGCGATAAATCCATCACGAATAGCACGAAGATAGATGTTTCGAGAGATTTTCTCAAAGAACGGTTTCCCTTTCTCAATAAGTTCAATGAGTTTATGCATTATTTTGCTCCTCTTTTATAAAGTTCGATGAGGTGATGAATCACATCTTTTAATAAGACAGTAGTCATTAAGTGGTCCTGACCATGCATCATGGTAACGCTGTATGGAAGTTCCTCCCCAGAAGCTTCTCGAGCCAACATAGCTGTCTGAGAATTGTGAGCCTCTGCAATACAGCTTCCTGCTTCTACTACAAGACTATCTGCCTTAACGAAATCACCATTTTCAGCCGCTTTAAGCGCTTCTAAAAGTTTAGAGCGAGCATCTCCAGCATAAGCAACAATTTCAAACCCTAAGAGAGTCATCTCTTCTCTGTTCATAACAATATCCTCCGTTTTATGTTTTTACTATACTTTATCAGTCCATGGACTAGCTGTTTTAACAAGAACTTTGTTAAGTTCATCAATATTTTCGAATCCAGTAGTACGCAACCATTCACGTGCTGCTTTTTCACCTTCTTTGATGTAAGGTTCTACAGATCCTGCCCAAGTAGCACGTCCACAAAGCACACCATTAAACTTGGCACCTGAGTCGTGAGCAAATTGCAATGTTTCTTGGAACAATTTAGCAGATACACCTGCACTTAGGTAGATGTATGGAAGGTTAGTCGCTTCTTCTTGTGCTTTAAAGAAGTCAGCAGCTTCAGCTTTACTGTAAACCACTTCACCATCAGCAAAACCTTCGACATATTTAACGTTAACTGGTACTTCTACTTTAAGAACATCAATGTTAAAGCGTGGATCAGAGAAAACTTTCATCGCTTCAATGACTTTGCGAGGTTTCACTTTTGCATATTCAACAGAACCTGCATCTGAGATTTCTTCATCATAAGCAAGGATTTCCAAGAAGAAAGGAATATCTTCAGCGACACATTCAGAACCAACACGTTCAATATAAGCTTGTTTTTGTTGGTTAAGTTCATCTGAGCTGTCTACATCATAGTAAAGCAAGAACTTAACGGCATCAGCGCCTTGCTCTTTGATACGTTTTGCAGACCAAACATCCAAGCAGTCAGGCAAACGTTTTGTACTTGATGTATCATAACCTGTTTTTTCATAGGCAAGAAGAAGACCTGCTTCTTTATCCAATGCTTTTGTTGCTGGAAGTCCATATTCAGGGTCAAGCAACATTGAAGAAGCGTATTTTGTAAGTTCATCAGCAACCAAAACCTTTAGTTCTTCCATTTGAGCTACAGTTGGTTCTGTATCTTGATACTGTGCCATCAAACGTTTCAAAGCACCACGTTGGTCAAATGCCAAAGCTGAGATAACACCGTTTTTATCTGAAATTTTTTCCAAAGATTTGCGTTTCTGTTCTGTAAGTACCATTTTTATACCTCTTTTACTCCAATTTGTGAGTTTAGTGTTTCGTAATTAGTCATATTCACATGCCCTGTCATTGTTTCTTGAGCATTTAACATACCCAATGTCATCGCATGTTTTAATAAGTCAGCGTCACTTTTTTTACTATTTAAAGCTGATGCAATACCAGCTACCGTTGAGTCCCCTGATCCGACTGGATTAACAACTGGGATATCAGGAATATCTACCTTATAGAAAACATCACCATGTTTTGCAAAGGCACCGTTTCGACCTAATGAGACCACTATCCATTCGATACCACTAAAAAGTGACTCTTTAAGAACGTCTTTGAGTTCTTCAATATCTTTTGTTACTTCTTTTCCAAGCAACTGTGAAAGTTCCTCATTATTAGGTTTGATGGCAGTAGGTTTAGCCGACGATTTTAGAACTGTTTCAAGAGGTGCACCTGAACAATCCAAAACGACTGCTACTCCTTCATCCGAAGCAAGTTGGATAAGTTTTTCATAATAATCGTTGGGAAGTCCTGAAGGTAAACTTCCTGAAATTGTCACAACTTCTGATTGTTTAATAAGATTGCTATAGTGGTCAAGAAAGCCTTCTGCTTCTTCATGAGAAATTGTTGGTCCTTGTTCCAAAATTTCTGTTTGGTTACCCTCGTGTAAGATAGCAATACAGTTTCTAGTGTTTCCTGAGATTTTATAAAAAGCTGGACTAACAGGAGATTGTTCTAATTCGCTTTCAATAAATTCACCAATTTTACCACCTAAGAAACCTGTAGCAGTAACTTTATCACCAGATTCATACAAGACTCTAGTAACATTTAAGCCTTTTCCACCAGCTGTCTTACTAACATCTTTCACCCTATTCACTGTATCAATTTTCAATGTTTCTAGAGGATAAGAGATGTCTACTGAAGGATTTAGTGTGACTGTCAGAATCATTTGTTATACCTTAATCGTGGTAGTCACCACGGTCCCATCTTTCAAGGAATTCTGTAAAGAAATCTTCATCTGCTTGATGTGCATTATGTGTTTCAACGTGTTCGATTTTTGCAATCAATTTTTTATTTTCTTCTGTTGGTTTGTACTCAGCTTCAATGAAAGCTTCAATGATGTCATTCATAAGAAGACCACCAGTAATCTTTCCACCGAAACCGATAACATTCGCATTTAACTCTTCTTTTGCATATATAGCTGATGTCATATCACGAACCAACGCTGAGCGAACACCTGGAACTTTATTGACTGCATTGTTAATGCCGACACCTGTACCACAGATACATACTCCCAAGTCTGCTTGACCACTTACTACTGCTTCACCGACTTTTTTACCATAGATAGGGTAGTGAGTACGTGCGTGGTCATATGTCCCGAAATCAAGGACCTCATGTCCTTTTGATTTCAAGAATTCTGATACTGCCATTTTTTCATCTGTGACAATGTGGTCACATCCAATTGCGATTCTCATTCCTTAACTCCTTTTCTTAACACATCTTGTTAAGCATATCTACTCGGATTTGATGACGTCCGCCATCATATTTACCATTGACGAAACCTTTAGCGATGTTTTTAGCAAGCTCATCACCGACGATTTCAGCGCCAACCGTAATCATTCGTGAATTGTTATGTCCACGTGTCATATAAGCTGAGCGTTCATCTGAAACTTCTGCTGCAACCATACCTTTAATTTTAGTTGCTACCATGAATGGACCAGCTCCATAAGCATCAATTACAATACCTAAGTTTTGCTCATCTTTATTTACTTCAGAGGCAACTGCCAAGGTAACATCAACAAAATCTTGTCCGTCCTTAGTCACATCAATTACCTCAAAACCTTCTTCTACAAGAAAATTTTTCACAACATCTTTTAATCTCGTACCTTTGAGATCTGCACCAACAACAATAGCCATTTTGACCACCTCCTAAATTTTAGAAAGAAATGCTACGTAGAAGTAGAAAACATTTTGCAAAATGTTCGAAAAAACGTTTTCATCATTTCTTTGTTTATATAATATCAAACATTCAAACAAAAAGCAATGCTTTTTTGTTTATTTTTTGTTTTTTTTATTTGTTTTTTTAAAAAATAGATAACACCGTTAAATTATTGTTCATTTTTGTTCATTTAATCCATCACAAAATGGACGTGAAATATCTATTCAAGTATTACAAAAGTCTTTTACTTTCTATAACTTACTGATTAAGAGGTCCTACTTTATTTTCGTCTTATACAAAATCTGACCTAAGCTAATATACGTCAATCCTCTGTTCTTATTTCATCATCTAACATTTATTTTTGTTTGAAATTGTTTGTTTTACCTTGAAAATATTGTCTTTTATGATACAATTAAAAGAGAATTATCTTTGGAAAAAAATTACTTTATGAAAGAAGGGTCTTCATATGAACAAAAAACGACGATTAGAAAAAATTTTAGATATGTTAAAGATTGATGGGACCATAACCATAAAAGAAATAATAGATGAACTAGATATTTCCGATATGACAGCCCGTAGAGACCTTGATGCTCTAGAAGCTGATGGACTTTTAACACGTACTCATGGTGGTGCACAATTGCTTTCCTCTAAAAAGCCACTTGAAAAGACACATATCGAGAAGAAAAGTCTAAATACAAAAGAAAAAATTGACATTGCTAAAAAAGCCTGCTCTTTAATCAAAGATGGCGATACTATTTTTATTGGACCCGGAACTACACTTGAACAACTGGCATTAGAATTGAAAGGTCGTAAAGGTTATAAAATTCGTGTCATTACAAATAGTCTCCCTGTGTTCTTGATTTTAAATGATAGCGAAACCATTGATTTATTGCTTCTTGGCGGTGAATATAGAGAAATAACTGGAGCTTTTGTAGGTTCAATGGCTTCGACAAATTTAAAAGCAATGAGATTTGCCAAAGCTTTTGTTAGTGCAAATGCTGTTACCCATAATTCTATTGCTACATATAGTGACAAGGAAGGTGTGATTCAACAACTTGCCCTAAACAATGCTGTAGAAAAATTCTTATTAGTAGACAGTACTAAATTCGATCGATACGATTTCTTTAACTTCTATAATCTAGATCAACTCGATACCATCATTACAGATAACCAGATTAGCCCTCAACACTTAGAGGAATTTAGCCAGTACACTACTATTTTAAAAGCGGACTAGAATTATGACTTATAAAAATATTGTTTTTGACCTTGATGACACTCTTTATGACCATCAACTCCCCTTTAAACGTAGCGTTGAGAAATGTTTTCCAACGATTGATATCCAACAAATAGATAACATTTACAAACGTTTCAGATATTGGTCTGATGTTGCTTTTCCTAAATACACGAAAAAACTCATCAGTATTGAGCAGCTTAGAATTTTTCGCTGTCAGAAGACTATGGAAGAATTTGGCATCGATAGTATTTCTAGGACAGAATCTCTAGACTTCCAAGCTGACTATGAATATGAACTCGATCAGATTACGATGATTCCTGAGATACATCAACTACTGCTGGCTCTACATAAAAACCGCATCCCAATAGGTATTCTAACTAATGGCCCTGTTGACTTACAGAGTTGAAAACTCCAAAATATTGGTGCCTATCAATATTTTGAAAAGCAAAATATCATCATTAGTCAGTCCACTCACGGAGGAGCTGCAGAAAATAGCTATGAAGGTAATGTAAAAAACTTACAAAGTTACCGAAATGTCCAATTATCTAAAAGGGCTATAGAAATTCTTAAAGAGGAAATTGAGTTAAATCACCAACATATAAGATTCAATCCTGATTATAAAGATAATGGATGGATTTTTACTTCCAAAAGTCGTCATAAACCCGACTATAATGGAACACCTCTTCATTATAGTGTCCTTAACAATTTCCTCAACTCACCTGAAAATGGAAAATTAAATCGAAAAGGTAATCCAAAACGAGCAGGAATTGATATTGATAATAAACTTAGTTTTAATAAACATATTACGACCCATATATTCCGTCATACGCATATTAGTTTCTTAGCAGAGCAATGAATACCCCTAGAAGCAATTCAAGACCGTGTAGGGCATTCTAGAGGTAGTCGTGTAACAGAAATTTTATTTGCACATCACTAAAAAAACAAAGGATCAAATTATACCTATCCTTGATACTCTTACACAATAAGTGTGGCAAATCTGTGGCAAAACATAAGAAAAAGGCTTGTCCATATTGGACAAACCCTTTATTTTCAAGCTTATATAACCTAATTAAGCTTTACCAGCTGATTAGAATAGGATGTTGCATGTTTTACTACGTCTTTTTCATAGAGTTTCACTAATTCGTCAAAATTTGGGTGCTGTTGTTTGAACGTATCATTATCAATGATAACAACATTTCAAGATCAAGTCCTAAAAAACCGCTATATTTGCCAAAATTCGCTTTTAAATAAGCAAATTCGTTCTCTGTAATAAATGGTGTATCTGTTCTTGGATAACTCAATAATTTTGCTTCATACAGTCCTTGCATAGCTTTTAAAGTTTGGCTCGCTGTCGCTTTATAAAGCTGATTGACTTTTGATTGCAAACTACTTAAAGAAAACAAACTCGGACTATTCGTTTTCTTCTCTTTGGTTTGAACATCAGCAATTATCCCCTCTTGATTGCCTATTTTAGCTTTTTTAGAAGAAACAAAAGCTAAAAAGCTCCTCATGGGTTTTAAAACGCTGTGTGGGGCTTAGAACGCCCTTAAATGACCCTTGTTTTACTTTTATACTAGCTTCCACCTCGAAAAAAGGTTCTTTTTTAAAATTCTCTATGGCTTCCTGGCGCTGAAAAATAAGGTATAAGGTGGGCGTTTGAACACGTCCTAGTGAAAATGTACCTTGTACGCCCTTCTGTTGTAAATTTAACGTATACAAAGGGCTTGCGTTCATGCCGATCAACCAATCGGCAATTTGGCGTGTTTGCGCTTCTTGATAAAAGGGATAGTAATTCATTCCTGGTTGCAAATTTTGAAAACCGCTTCGGATCACATCTTTTTCTAAGCTATTGATCCATAGTCTTTTAAATGTTTTATCTTTTGAAAAGGCATTTGCTTTATGGATAATCGACCAGGCGATATTTTCACCTTCTCTGTCGCTATCTGTTGCAACAATAATTGTATTTGCCTTTTTGAGAAGTTCTGCAACATTTTTTGGTGCTTTGTTTTAAAGCACTTGCGTAGGCTAATGCCTGGCTTGGTTTTTCAGCTAAAATAACCGTACTCATTCATTCTCTCCTTTTTTCCTAATTTTAGATAGCTTTAGTTATTGTTGCTTCGTGTCACCTGAATAATCGCCATAGTAATTTTTCAGTCCTTGCCTAATACCAATGACAAAAACTACGATTCCTAAAATAATCATTGGAACAACCTTGATTAAATCTCTTATGATTTCAGGTTTGTCCATATAAAGGGCTTTGCTTGGAACAATCCAGTAAGCAATATCTTGCCATAAACTAGCAAAATTCAATACAAAAACAATAAACGCAATTAAAGACAGCAATAACCAAAACACAACGATAAAATTTGTTTTTTTCATTCCTCACACACTCTTTTCTATTTTTGTTTAAACTTCCTTTTTTAAGATATTTTTCTAAATCCAAGTAGTTCCTAGAAGTTGATCCCAAAAAACATTGTAAAAAAGAAACCATACAGACTTGCGATAATGCCAACTATTCCTAATAAAAGCAAAAATAAAGCCGTTCCCCTACTTTGTTTCCTTATTTTAAAACTACCAATGATTAACACCACACAGACAATCAGAACCAACAAAAATATAACCAAAAGAACCTTTCGATCTTGAATAGCTTTGAATACCTCCACTTGGAACATTTCCTTAAAAAACTACTTTCTCATTTCAAATTCTTTTCCAAACTGTTTAACATACATTTTTTCTAGGGTGTCCTCCAGTAAGTATAATTTTTTTGGAGAAATATACGCTTTATCCCAGTTCCAATCACTTAAATCATACCTACCAATGTCGGCAATTTCCCTTACTTCTTTAATGGATAGGTTTAACACTTTTCTTAGTTCATCTATTTTTTTATACTGTTTTTTCCTTCGTAAAATCGTTAGTAAGTTGAGGCATCCCATAACAAACACTCCGATAGAAATAACCCATTCAGAGTGAAAATGAAGCAACTTACTGATAAGTAGGAAAATAATCCAAATTAAAACTAAAATAATTGAATATAAAAGGTCTATCTTCTCATTTGCAAACAATTTCTTCATAATGTCTATCCCTCATTTCTATTACTATTACTTTCTTGTTTTCTCTTTTATGCTATCTTCACCACGTTCATATTAATCTAAAGGCCTATCAGCTACTGAAATGCCACACCGCTGTCGATACCTTCTAAACGTTCGGCGATTGATTCCAGTTTTTTCTTCAACTTTTTTATCGGATAAACCATTCAAAAACAAATCGAAAGCATGCTTTAAACGTGGATCATTTTTTTTAAATTTCAGTTGCCGACCTTTGAATTTGCCTTTTTTCTTAGCAATTTCGATTCCTTGTGCCTGACGTTCCTTAATTTTTTTTCGTTCTGATTCTGCTTGATACTTGTAAAATTCAATGACAAGGCTATTAATCAAACGCCTTAAATTTTCATCTTCAATCCCATTCATTGAGGGTAAATTTAAGACTTCCAGGGTTGCCCCCTTAATTTGAATTTGATTCATCAATTTGTCATTTTTATATTTAATTGGTACAGTTTTTTCTAATTATTTGTCATATTCATAGTCAACTATAGCTACAAAAGCAACTAATTTTGGAGATAGATTGAGATATTTAAAAATTTATCATGAAAAATTAGTTGCTTTTGTCACTTAGCGCTGAAAATTTATGCCATTTATCTAGAAAAATGACAGCTTTATAGTGTATAAAAAAATTAGTGTTAATTTTGAGTGTACCGTAATTAGACAAAACAAATAAAAAAGAATCAAATAGTTAAATATTTAATCCTGTAAAATATTATCTTAATTGTCAAATTAAGTTAGACAAATCATCAATACTTACGTAACTCAAAAATACTTCCAAAGGTGTTCGATAATTCAGTGATTTTCTAGGAATATTATTTCGTTTCGATGCGACAGATTGAATAAAAGATTCATCTACTGAATTGAAATCCATAGATTTCAATAAACCATCTCTACGTAACAATCCGTTAGAATTCTCGTTTAGGCCTCTTTGAGACGGCGTTCCTGGATCAGCGAAATAAATGGCAATATCATTGGCATTACTGATCTGTTTCCAATTTGAAAATTCCTTTCCACAATCAAAAGTGATGGATTTGAATAGATTTTTCGGTACAGATTCAAACCAATGATTTAATTTGTTTTCAATATCAATCGCTTGTCTACCACACGGTTTCAATGTGATGATAACTTTTGATAATCGCTCAACTAAGGTAATTACAGCACTTTTATGTTTCAAACCTACGATAGTGTCACCTTCAAGGTGACCAAACTCATTTGAGAATTGGCTATAATCTTTTTCACGTTCATGAATAGAGCGACGGAAAGCTTGTTTTCCACGTCTTTCTTGATGTCCATTTGGTTTACGCTTGCCTTTCATCGGTAAGTCAGAAGGATTAAATAGCCCCTTTTTGAACATACGATAAATGGTACGAGCAGAACAACGAATAGGAAACGCTGCACGACCAACAATCACATCGGGTGTCCATCCTTGAACAACCTTTCTTTGAATATATTCTGATTGTTCCTCAGGTAAAACAAGCGGGCGTCTACCACAGTTTGATTTGTTTTTCTTATACTGTTGATAGTACTCTAAGGCTGATTTTCCTTGCTTGAAGAACAGGTATACTTTATGGATCGTTTGTCTTGAACGATTCAAGCAATGCGCAGTTTTCGCAACAGATTGATTTATTTTGAAATAAGACTCTATCATTACAAGTTCATCCGTTGTAAGATGGGTATAGGTCATTTGTACTCACTCCTTATAATTCTTTGGACGGAACTATTTTGAGTGTAGCACAAATGACTTTTTTAGTTGTCTAGCTTAATTTTACAATCGGCGTTATGTTAGTCAAATTTAATTGTGATAACATTTTTATATCTACTTTTATTTATTAAGATATCCGAGTTTTCACTTAGAATTTTGGGAGCGTGATTAGCAATATTATCCTTCAGATCACTGGTTCCATGCTTTACCCCACCTGTTTTAATTTCATTAAATGTAGCAAAAATATATTGGTTATCAGTTTTTTCCATAAGTTTTCGGAATAATTCTTCTTGTTTATCAGTCAATCTAACTTCGATAATGTCTGCTAAAAGCAATTCATAGCATTCAAAAAAATCACCATATTCTACATCTGTTATATGTCTTCCACAATATTTATATGTTAAATCTCCAAATGTATCTTTGTCCAGAATATTTGTTGTAAATAATTCTTCAATAAATTCCCTGCTGAGATTATTTATATTTTCCCTATAAGGAGTTTTATCAAATCTTTTTATAAATCTTCTTAAATCTTTATTTTTGACGTATAATCGGTAATCTCCCCTTGTAGTAGTGTCTATAGGAATTCGATCATCATCTTCAACTGGTATTTTTTCTGATAAATACTGTGCTTCTTTAGGTTCTAATTTATATGCGCCACCTACTGGTTGATACTTTTTTGTCCGTACATTCTGTACTAAAAAATATTTTCCGTCTACTTTTATCCTAAATAAATATGCAAAAGAAATTCTTATTTTAGTGTCCTTGTGTATCAATCCAGCTCTTTTTAATTTCCGTTGGGAATTTTTCCAACTTTTATTATCACTTAAATCTATCATGCTTGATAAAAAATAAGGAATTGTAATACCTACAAAAGTGCCGCTTAGAATTGATCCAATAGAATTTTTTATAAATTCAAAATAAAATATTCCGCCTAAAAATACACATGAGATAACAAAAAGAAACAATATTTTTAATACTATCATTTTATAATTATAATTTCCCAAGCTAAACACCTCCAATTGGAACATCTACATGTCCAATTCCTACACATACGTCATCTTTTATTAAGTAACACTCAATGAAATGATTACCACGAAAATTAGTATTTTCAGTTATTTGGCTACCTCTATCTTGAATTTGCCCACGAATATCATTTCTTTTTTCAGCTTCGTGTCCTACATTTAATACCTTCCATAAAATTTTATCGTATGCAGGGCAATTAGTACTTTGAATACTACATTCAATTTTAAATTTAGGTGGAATGAATTTATTTAGGCGTGGTGCATATTTGTCCAAATACTTCTGCAAAGACATTAAAGTAAACCCGTTTCCTGATACTTTACAATCGATTGTTACATCAAATTGTTCCAAAACAGGATATAAATCTCCTATAAATTCTTCAGTGTCAGTAAAACTTTGTTTTTTAACTGTATTTGATAACTCGTTCCAATAAGAATGCTCAAAAAATATTTCCCAAGCTTTTACTGCCTCTTCGAAAGTACACTCATCATCAAATAAAATATTTAGACTGTCAAGTTGAGTTTCAAGTCTATTTTTCCAATTTTTCATACGTTGATAGTCTATGTCACGATTTACTAATGGCCTTCCATTATCAACTGGAGCATATACCTCTAAATAAACATTTAAACGATTTACAATATTCTTCATTGTATAATAAAATATTTCATCTAATCTTGAATAACTTTCATTAAAATTTTCTTCACATATAACGGTTTGAATCAAGCCACTTGGCATATTTTTCCATGATTCTCTTGATTTACAGAACATTTTAGATAAGCGGATAACTTTTCTTAAATTGTCTCCTTTATCTTTTATTCTTTCACTAAACCATAATTCTAAGTCCTTTATATGTCTTACTGACCATTCTGATCCAGAATGCTCATAAATGTAATCATCATCAGGATTTTTTTTATATCTTTTGAACACTGCAAAATCAACGTGGTACCCTTTTGCACTGTATTTCAAACGTACACAACTTGTTTTTACTTCAGGCTCTTCTGCAAATTGCTTAGTTTTTCTTTCTAAAGCATTAGCTACCATATTTCTGGTAGCTAAAGAACCTAATTCATTTAAGTTATCCTCTTCAAATACTATCCCAACATCAATATCGTAGTCTTGTTTATCATTTTGAGTGATAGTATGCATGGCCATACTTCCTTGAATTCTTTCTTCTGCAATCTTATAATCTTTATTTTTTTCTGAGTTATACTCTGATAATCCCTCTTTTAATCTTTTAATATTAAGTTTACGTTTTTCTCTCAATTCATTTTGTTCTTTTGCTGAAAGTACAACTTTTTTTCTATAGAATTTTTCTAATTCTTTGGAACAATCATACATCACTATCACCCTTCTTTGTTTTCTTCCTACTTTCATTAGTAACACCATACTTCATTCTGTACCTTCTAAATGTCCTTCGATTGATCCCTGTTTGCTCTTCTACTTCTTTATCTGTAGATCCAGCAAAAAATAATTTAAATGCTAATTGCAGACGTTTATCATCTTCTCTATACTTTGGCTTCCCACCTTTATATTTTCCTTTGGCTTTAGCAAGTGCAATTCCTTGTTGCTGCGTTTCGCGAATATATCGACGTTCTTCTTCAGCCTGGTACTTATACAGTTCAATAATTAAGTTATTAAGTAATCGACGCAAATTATCATCAGTTATACCTGTTAACGCTGGTAAATTCAAAACTTCCAGGGTAGCTTTCTTCAACTGAATCAAATTCATCGTTTCTGTTAGCTCTTTATTATTTCGTCCAAGACGTTTTAATTCTGTCACAACGACGATATCATCTTCACGTATGAATTTCATCATTTCTTGAAATCCTTCACGATTGGTATCTTTCCCACTTGCCTTGTCAGTAAAAATTTTATCACAGTTTGATAGCAATTCTAACTGTCGATCTAAATTTTGATCAATACTGCTTACTCGAGCATATCCAATTTTAGCCATAGAAAAAAACTCCTTTAAAATCGCGAATTGTAAAATTAAGTTAGAAAAATAAAAAGGCATTTATGGTACACTCAAATTGTATTTCCGACGAAAGAAAACAAAGGAGTGTAACCATAAATGACCTACAAACATCTTACCATAGACGAACTGACAATGATAGAATCATATTATCTTCAACATAATAAGCCGGTTGAAATCGCTAACCGAATGGGACGTGCTATACAAACTATTTATAATGTAGTCAATAAGTTCAAGCAAGGCAAGACTGCTCTTGATTATTGGCACCAGTATAAAGAAAATAAGAAAAAATGTGGGAGAAAAGTCATTCAATTACCTGCTCATGAAGTAGATTACATTAAAGAGAAAGTCACTCTTGGTTGGACGCCTGACGTCATTATCGGGCGAAAAGAAAGACCTGTTTCATGCGGTATGAGAACACTTTATCGTTTATTTTCTAAAGGAATATTTGATATTGACACACTACCGATGAAAGGTAAAAGAAAACCCAATGGCCATCAGGAAAAACGGGGAAAACAACAGTATCAGCGCTCAATCCATGATCGACCTGATAATTATCCTGATTTCAATTCTGAGTTTGGTCACCTTGAAGGTGATACGATCGTTGGCATTCATCATAAAAGTGCCGTCATTACTTTAGTTGAAAGATTATCTAAAGTCATTATCACGATTAAACCCAACGGCCGTAAGGCATTAGATATTGAAACTGCCCTTAATCAATGGTTTTCTCGCTTCCCTAAAAACTTCTTTAAATCTATTACGTTTGACTGTGGAAAAGAATTTTCTAACTGGAAAGCCATTAGTAACCAACATGATATTGATATATATTTTGCGGACCCTGGAACACCTTCTCAACGCCCATTAAACGAGAATTCTAACGGGATTCTGCGTCGTAATGGACTGCCGAAATCAATGGATTTTAGAGAAGTGAATCAGACATTTATTTCCAGTGTCAGCAATCAACGTAATCATATTCCAAGAAAATCATTGAATTACAGAACACCAATCGAAATATTTTTGAGCTATGTACAAGAAGCATTTTATTCTAGCTTAATTTGACAAATCATAAATTCAAAAATTTGGATCATTTTTAAAATTCTGTTGCCCAACTCTGTTGACCCCTTAGAAATCCAAGTATATCATGAACACACAAAAAGCCCAACAGGGTATACCCTAGTGGCCGTTTTTGATCCATTATCAATGGCTTTTTAAATTAGGGCCTAGTACTTTTGGAATGGAAATACTTTCCAACACCAAAAATTCTAGACCCGATTATTTTTGTTAAACGAGATTTCTATGTATAATGGAATTATAAATTTACTGTTGGAGGTTTTTATGACTGATTTATTTGCAGATGGGACTATCTCTATCCATGGAGCTCAAGAAAATAACTTAAAGGATGTCAGTTTAGATATTCCTAAGCATAAAACGACTGTATTTGCTGGTCTTTCTGGGTCTGGTAAATCCTCTTTAGTTTTTGATACATTAGCCGCTGTTTCCCGACGTGAATTGAATGAAACTTTTCCTAGTTTCACCCAACAATATTTGCCTAAATACGGTCAACCTGAAGTGAACCGAATCGACAACTTACCAGTGGCAATTGTGGTTGAACAGAAGCCTATTGGTCGTAATTCTCGATCTACTCTGGCAACCTACACCGGCATCTATTCCGTCTTACGTTTGATGTTTTCTCGAATTGGACAGCCTTGGGTTGGGTATTCTGAATGGTTTTCCTTTAACCTACCTCAGGGAATGTGTCCAGAATGTCAGGGATTAGGCTTTGTTGACGACATAGATGAACGTCAATTAATTGATCCTAATAAATCACTCAATGAAGGTGCAATGACTTTTGCCGGTTTTCAACCGGGAACTTGGCGTTGGAAGGAATATGGCAACAGTGGATTATTTGATTTAGACAAAAAAATTAAAGACTACACCGATGAAGAATATGATTTATTCATGCACGCTCCGCAACAAAAATTAAAAAATCCACCGGCAAATTGGGGCCGTACGGCATTATATGAAGGACTAGTTCCACGTATGCTTCGCTCTGTTATTCATAGTGCCTCAGGTCGTCATCATGAAGCTGCCTTATCAAAGATTGTCACTCGAAAACCTTGCCCAGTATGTCATGGAACACGTCTGAACAAAAAGGCTCTAACTGGTAAAATTGCTGGCAAAAATATTGCAGAAGTCAGCGATATGGATTTAGTAAGTGTCCTAAAATTTTTGGATAATATCTCGGACCCCAAGGCTAAAACAATGGTGCGTGAACTACATAGTAAAGTTCAAGCTTTGGTCGACATCGGTTTAGGTTATCTTTCCCTTGGCCGTGGAACTGATACTCTATCTGGTGGAGAAGCTCAACGAATTAAAATTGCCAAATATTTGACGAGTTCCCTATCCGATTTAGTTTACGTACTCGATGAACCAAGTGTAGGACTCCATCCTCACGATATTAAATTAATTACCCAATCCTTAAAAAAGCTCAAGGAACATGGCAATACCATTATCCTAGTTGATCACAACCCTGCCATTATTTCGACAGCAGATTATGTCGTGGAAATGGGACCACAAGCCGGCAAAAATGGTGGTCAAGTAACTTTCACTGGTACCTACGACGAACTATTACGGTCAGATACGATTACGGGTAAAATGTTACGAGAAAAAATCACTTTCCCAAAGCCTCGTGAACCTCAATCTTGGCTAAATGTTAATCATGTAACTTCTCATAATTTAAAAGACGTATCTACCAGAATCCCTCAAGGTGTAATGACCGTGATATCTGGACCAGCAGGTTCTGGAAAAAGTACTTTAGTCCAAGCTTTCAAACAACAAGTTTCTGATCAAGACTATATTGATTTGATTCAGGATTCTGTAGGTTTGAATATTCGTTCTACACCTGCAACTTACTTGAACATTTTAAATCCTCTACGAAAGCTTTTCAGTAAAGCCAACAATGGCGTTTCAACACAACTATTTAGTTATAACGGTAAAGGTGCTTGTCCCCGTTGCAAAGGTAAAGGTGTGATGATCACCGAGATGGCATTCATGGATCCAATCGTTCAAGAATGTGAGTTGTGTCATGGGAAACGTTATAGCCAAGAAGCACTACAATACACTTATCATGGCAAAGATATTTCTGAGGTTCTAAGTCTTTCTATCAACGACACTTTAGAGTTTTTCAAAGATGTGCCAGATATCTACAAAAAGGTTAGTCTACTCCACCAAGTTGGACTTGGTTATTTGAATCTTAGCCAGTCGATGACCACTTTATCTGGTGGTGAAGTGCAACGTGTTAAGTTAGCAATGGAATTGAATCATACCGGCCGAATCTATTTCTTAGATGAACCAACAACCGGATTGCACTTACAGGATACTCAACAATTGATCGATTTATTTGAAGGATTGGTTGATAAGGGCAATACATTAATTCTGATTGAACATAATCTGAAATTAATTTCACGAGCCGATTGGTTAGTCGATATGGGACCCGATGCTGGTAAATTCGGCGGTCAAGTTTGTTTTGAAGGTCATCCAAAAGATAGCCTAAACGATAAAAACTCTCGGACTGGTGTTGCATTAGCAGCTATAATTTCTTAAAAGATTCAAAAAGATCACCTCATTTAAAGTGCAACACAAAAGTTAGACAAAATTGAATATTTTTAAACTGCTAAGGCATGTTCCCTGTATTCGCAGGGAGTCATGCCTTTTGTTTTCTGTGATATTCGTCGATTGTTAAACCAATCGACGTAATTCTTTGTGATTTCCTTGAATTATCCAATATCTTTACACTGTGGAAATCCATTAAGGCATTCTGTTTTAAGAAGATGAAAGAAGCTTTCAATTGGCGCATTATCAAGACAGTTTCCCTTACGAGACATGCTTTGTATAAATTTTTTTTCAGAGAGTTTATCGGTATAGTAATTCAATTGATAATGCCAACCTTGATCTGAATGAATTACTGGTTTTATTCCTTCCGGAATATTTTCTGTGAGTTCATCGAGTGTATCCATAATTAGTTTACTGTTAGGACTATTACTTACTTGAAATGCTAAAACTTCCTTACTTGCTTCGTCAGTAATAGCTGAAACGTAAGCCCACTTAGTATCGGCCAAGCGTACTTGTGTAACATCGGTATGTAATACTTTGAAAGGTACGGTTTCATTAAAATGCTGATGTAGAACGTTACGGGACACTTTTCCAACTGTACCTTTATAAGATGAATATCTACCATTTCTGTGGCGGTTATAAAGGCTTACTTGAACATTTAATTCATCCATCAAACGACGCACTACGGCGTCTGATAGATGGATATCTAATTTAATGAGCTCTTCTTGAACGCGACGATAACCGTAGGTTAGACGTCCGCGATATCTTCCGCTTTCGGCAATTTTTAGTATCTCTACTTTTACATCTTCATACTTATCTACATAATTTTTGATACGTTTACGTTCATCATGATAAGTCGCTTTCTTAAGTCCAATGGTCTTAAGAATATCGCCGACTTTATACCGGTTAGATTTCGGAAGAGACTCTTGTTCGACCCTGATCTGATCAACTATTTGTGTTTTCTTTCGTCCTTTGAGGTTCCGAACAGGGTCATTGATTTTTTTAAGATTTCGTTCTCCAATTTTGCATCATATAATTCTTGATTCTTTTTTCGTCAATTCTTCACGAAGTTGATCGATTTCGTTCTTGTTTACTAACTTACGTAATTTCTTCTTATTATGTTTCACTTTGGTTTTTCTGCCTTTCGGATGAGGCTTCAAGGCTTCTATACCATACTGATTGAAGGCTATCCTCCAAAGACTGATTTGACAAGAATTAACATCAAATTTTGCGGATACTTCGGCTAAAGTTTCATCATGAGTTTGATAGTAGTTTATCACATCAACTTTAAACTCAACTGAGAAACTTCGTTTAACTCTTCTTCGTTTAAGAGCGTCTGCGCCGCTCAAACGAAAGTTTTGTATCCATCTACCTACTTGTATTCGAGGCAAGTTACGTTTCTTTGAAAGAAGACTGATACTAATGTCACCTTGAAGATATTCACTAACGACTTCTGCTTTTAATTCTGAACTATATTTGACCATAGAAAAAGTGCTCCATAACTGTTAGATTTCTTGTCTAACAATTATGGAGCACTTTAGGTTCCCTGTGCTTTTTTATTTGTTCAAAAACAGCAACCGTAATTTGTTTTTTCCCAGTACTATAGCTAACTTAAATGTACTTTTCATTAGCCAACGTTAAAATTCGTCTTATACTAAAATTTAATTGTTTAAATGTGATAATAAATGTGATATTATTCTTATATGCCAACAATGGTTGTGAACAACGTTTAAATTGTTCGTATACTATCAAAAATGGAGGAATTGTTGTTGAAAACAAATCGCTATGTTGTTGCGTTTGCAGGTGTCATGTTTCATTTAATGATTGGTTCCGTTTATGCTTGGAGTGTTTTTACTAATCCAATTGCAAAACAAAATGGTTGGGCAGAATCCTCAGTCGCTCTTGCATTTAGTATCGCTATTTTCTTCTTGGGAATGTCAGCCGCCTTTATGGGCAAAGTCGTTGAAAAAATAGGCCCTAGACTAACGGGAACTATTGCTAGCTTTCTTTACGGAACTGGAACCATTATGACTGGTTGGGCTATCCATCAAAATTCAATTTGGCTATTATATCTCTCATATGGTGTCATAGGCGGCTTAGGACTGGGAGCAGGATACGTTACCCCTGTATCAACAATTATTAAATGGTTTCCAGACAAACGCGGTTTAGCAACGGGGTTAGCTATTATGGGATTTGGTTTTGCAGCAATGCTGACTGGTCCTGTTGCTCAACAGCTAATGGCTAGTGTTGGTCTTGAACAAACATTCTATCTCTTAGGAACATTTTATTTTGTTATTATGCTGCTCGCTGCACAGTTTATTGTTCGTCCAAATCTGGCACTATCAAGCACTACTGAAAATAGCATTTCTCAAAAAAAGGGAACACGTCTAACCCGAGGACCGGAGCTAACAGCTAACCAAGCCCTCAAAACTAAATCCTTCACTTTTCTTTGGATAATGTTCTTTATCAATATTACATGCGGGATCGGCCTTGTCTCAGCTGCATCCCCCATGGCTCAAAGTATGACCGGCATGTCTGTCCAAACAGCCGCAATTATGGTTGGAATCATAGGCCTTTTCAATGGCTTTGGACGTTTGATATGGGCAACTTTGTCTGATTATATCGGGCGCCCTGCTACTTTCAGTGCCATTTTTATTCTCGATATTGTAATGCTTTCAGCCATGCTCATCTTCAAATTACCGCTCCTATTTGTCATTGCATTATGCTTGTTGATGTCTTGTTATGGAGCAGGCTTTTCTGTCATCCCAGCCTACTTAGGTGATGTCTTTGGTACTAAAGAATTAGGAGCTGTTCATGGATATGTACTGACAGCATGGGCTGCTGCCGGAGTTGTTGGACCATTACTATTATCATTAACACATCAACTGTTCCACAATTATACTTTGACATTAGCTGCCTTTATTTTGATTGATCTATTGGCACTGCTAATCTCATTCTGGATACAACGAGATTTCATTAAAGCCAGCAAATTAATAAAAAGCAAATCATAAAAAACTACTTTAAAGCGCATTAAATTATTAAAAACTAAGACAAAATTGCATAAAAAAGAGTCTAAAACAGCATGAGCCGTAAAGTGCAACACAAAAGTTAGACAAAATTGAATATTTTTAAACTGCTAAGGCATGTTCCCTGTATTCGCAGGGAGTCATGCCTTTTGTTTTCTGTGATATTCGTCGATTGTTAAACCAATCGACGTAATTCTTTGTGATTTCCTTGAATTATCCAATATCTTTACACTGTGGAAATTGGTGTTAGTATCAAATCTTAGACAGCTTTTCGTAGAGACAAGAATAAATTAAACTTATCTACGAGAGGATGAATTTTTATGACCCGATATGAAGAAAATTTTAAACAAATGATTGTTGAACTGAATCAAACTGGACGTTCTGTTCGAGGGTTAGCGAAAGAATATGGCTTATCTGAAGCAACGATTTACAAATGGAAGAATTTATATTTACCTGATCAGTCCACAGGACTGACTGGAAAAGAAGTAGCTGAACTGAGAAAAGAAAATGCTCGTTTAAATGAGGAACTTGAAATCTTAAAAAAAGCCGCAGCCATATTCTCTCGGAAAACCTAAATTCGCTTGTTCAATTTATTGAAAAATGGTGTAAGGATTACACTGTTTCTTTGTTGTGTCGGTTATTAGAAATCCCTAGAAGTGTCTATTATTTTTATAAGAATAAACCGTTGACAGCTACAGAAATCAGAAATAATAAGTTGAAAAAGAAGATTTCAACAATTTTTTTTACGAATAAACAACGCTATGGTGCCACAAAGATCCATCAAGTTTTATTAAAAGAAGGGATTTCAGTATCTCTTAAACATGTCCAAAAGCTAATGAAACAATTAAATTTAAGGTCGATTGTAGTTAAAAAATATAGACCTCAAAGGTCTAATAAACCGATCATTTCAAAAGAGAATCTCTTAAATCAGGACTTTTCTACTGAAACGATCTGTGAGAAATGGGCAGCTGACATTACGTACATTCCTACTAAGAAAAATGGTTGGTGTTACTTATCTTCAATCATGGATTTACACACGAAAAAAATTATTAGTTATACATTTTCAAAACGAATGACTGTGGATTGTGTCATTCAAACATTGAATAAAGCAAAAATACATTATCACATTCCAGAAGGAATGATTCTACACACTGACTTGGGCAGCCAATACACAGCAAGAGAAGTGGAACAATGGCTTAAAACCAACAAAATAAGGCATTCTTATAGTAGAAAAGGAACACCTTATGATAATGCTGGAATCGAATCTTTCCATGCCTCATTGAAAAAAGAAGAAGTCTACACGACTAGCTACTCAGATTTTGAAGAAGCAAATCGAGCGCTATTTAGCTACATTGAAGGATTTTATAACCGAAATCGAATCCATAGCTCGATTCACTATCTAACCCCACAGGAATTTGAAGAATTAGCAAAAGAAAAAATGGCTTAACCGTCTCTACTAAAATGTGTCCAAGATATTGACTCAAATCCAACTAACAATAAGGGAATAATCTTGTTCAAATGGATCACCTTCTTTCTCTTAAGTTATCGGGCTTTGCCCGTTTATTTCGCACCACCTAAGCGGCGGGGGCGGTTGGTGCGAAATAAGAACCATTCCCTTAGTTACTAGGCTTTTTTTGTCCTTATTTCACACATTCTCACTTTTCGGTATAAATGATTATTGACCTTTTTTTCTTTCAAATCGTTGATATGGAATCCGTTGTTAGTTGATAAATCACCTTATTCATTTTCGTTGTCTTCCTTTTTCATGGTGTAATATGCGCCATACTTATTGATATTTTCAAAATAATCTAACCATTCACTTGAAACAGTCTTGGCTTTTTTCGTTTCGATAAATTTCGCATACGTTAGTTCTAAAGCTTGGTATTCAGAAGGTTTAATAGTGCTTGGTTTGACACCTATTTCCAAGCATAGTAAGGCTTGGAAAAACCATTTTGCATTTTGCTTTTTCAGTTCTTCCAGTGTTCGATAGTACGTCGCAATAAGATTCATTTCGACACCTAATTCAATCATTTCTTCCACAGCTACCGACAATTTTTCTTTATAATGTTTTTTTGGACACGTGTTTCGTTGTATAGGAACGTCATATCCTCCATTTTTTGTGCCATTTTATCCAAAGGTAATTTGACAAATTCGTCATAGTAATTTTGAGCCATATTTTTTTCTCCTTTTTAGTTCTCTAATTTGGTTAACCAATATTCGTTTTCATAAGTTTCCAAGTTTTCTTGATAATGCAGTTCACATCCTGCAACCTTCACTAGGTCTTCAAATAGCATAGTCGGTGCATCCTCTACTAAAGGAGTTTCTATCGTCCAGTACCGCGGAATAAGTAAAGCTTCTGCTACTTTTTCAGAAATGACTTCTTTGTCCACCAAAATTTGAACGACTTCTTTTACAGTCAATAATTTGTGTTGTGTTTTCATCAGCGTTTCTTTCCTTTCTCCTCAATCAAAATATAATCGCCATAAGACAAGGTATATTTTTTCCCGCATGTTGGACATTGATACAAACAATAGCTTTTGATACATTTCGCTCTTTCTCCACAATCGCATTCGACAGTATGTGGTGCATGATAGTTTGGGAATAATTCGCTGAAGGGAACACCCCAATAATCAAATTTCTTTCGCATGATTGATTCTGCCTCCTCTTAGGAAAGGTTTTACTTCCTTTCGTTAGTTCTTTCTTTATTGATTTGTTGGCCAGAATGAATCAACGAAAAGCGACAAGGACAAGGGCGCGCAGCGTGCCATTTACCCTTGTCCTTGTCGCTTTTTGGTGATAAAAGGCAACTTGTTGCCGGTCTGGCAAATCAATAAAGAGATAGCGAACAGGAACGAACCTTTTGGTGAGAGGAAGCTTTTCCTATTTTGTCTTACAAAGCAAGACCCCTTATCTTAGTGAACGTGCAACGTTCACTTCCTTTCTTCTCGAACGGCGGTGGCGGTTGGAGTGAGAGAAAGGTTTTTCAATTGAGAAGGCGCTTGTGCCTTCCTAAACAGGCCTTTCCCTTTCTTCCTGTTTCTATGTAAAACAAAAAGAGCTGCAGTCCTACATTAGGATTGCAGCTCTTCTTTTATTTATATGCCCATTGATCGCGTAAAATGATCAGGGTTTCTAATTTGCATCGATTCAATGACTAATTGATTCCGTTTATTGAAATGACCTGTGACGGCAATATTGTATTTTCCATCATCCATAATTAACAATTTATCGATAATTTCAATATCTGCAACTACACAATTAATCGATTCATGAATTGTTTGTAAAGTAAAGCGAACCAATAATGGTTGTGTTTTTATTACTCGGATTTTATCAAGCAAACCAACATATTTGTTCATCACGATCACCTCGCTAAAATTATAGCAAAAACAGTTAAAATTGAGAATTTTTATTCGATTTTAGATATGCTATAATAGTCAAGACAGTAAAGTTTGAAGACGGTGCGACTTCTGGAAAGGTGGTGGTGCTTATGAATGTAAGTGCTAAAATCTATGAAAGGAGTAAGCCTTTTGTCCGCATATGAGACAATTCAAACCATTCTTGGTTTTGGTATGTTTACCATTGCTTTGATTAGTTTGATTGTAAATATGCTTAAAAATGACAAAAAGAAATAACCGTCTACTTTAGCAGGTCAGCGGTTATTTCCAAATAACTAATATTCTGCCACCGTTCTTTAATCGGTGCTGTTAATGAGGGGTTGTTAGCGCAACTCCTCTTTTTCATGTTCATTATAGCAATATTTCGCAAGAAGTTCAACGATTTCCCGTTAACTCTACATATAAAGCGGTAGAATAGCCGTAAGTATAACAGCTGTCGCTGCTACTGTGACTTTAGTCAATCGCCAAAAGGAATTATCCTTTCCTGCTCTTTTTAAAAGATAAGAACAGACAAGATACACGAATACAAGAAATAGTGATCCTTTCGCAATTCTATTTACCAAAGGATTTTCAGTGACGCCCAAAGAAATCCCGTCTATAAATGCAATTAGGGGTATCAATAGATCCATCTTCAGACTAATTTTTTTTGCCATGCTTACTCCTTCTTTCTCAAACTAAAACGGTAGATCATCATCGCTAATATCGATTGATTGTCCACCAAATGGATTCTGTGAAGCGTTCAATCCATTGTTGTTAGGCGTCGCTGTATCCCGTTGTTCAAAGGTGGCGGTGCTTGGACTGGTGGACGATTGATCAGCGTGCGCACGGCTCTCTGTCGCTGCTTTACTTTCTAATAGTTGAAAGTTATCTGCTACAACTTCAGTCACATATACACGTTGTCCTTGCTGGTTGTCGTAAGTCCGCGTTTGAATCCGCCCAACTACACCAATCAAGCTACCTTTTTTAGCTAATGTCGCCATTGTTTCTGCTGGTTTGCGCCAAATCACGCAGTTAATAAAATCGGCTTCTCGATTGCCGTTTTGATTCGTGAAATTTCGGTTGACGGCTAGGGTAAAAGTCGCTACTGCAGTACCACTTGCGGTATAACGTAAATCAGGATCTTTGGTTAAGCGTCCTACTAATGTCACATTATTAATCATCTTTATCTCTCCATTTCTCTATTCATCTGTTGGTGTCTTTGATAAGCTAGTTTTCGCTCTTTTTCTTCGACGTGAATCACTTTTTCCATCAAATTACTAATCGAATCCATTGTCTCATCGTACGTGATCGATGCAGCATAAGGATTGCTTTTTTGATATTTCTTCCAGGTATCTTTTAGCTCGTGACTATTTTTCAGTACATCCATATCCTTTTCATAGTATATCTTTAACGGATCAGTTTTTCCTCGACGTGTAAATGTATTTCTCACACTATCTTTCAAGGTCTTCTCATCGATCTTCTCCATTTTAGGAATAGTATAGAGATCATAAAAATCTTTTCCTCTCGAATTATCTGTTAAAAAATCAAAGGTTGCACTTAATTTTTCAGCAATAATTTGTTCTGTAGGATAGGATTCCAAAGGAATCGTTCGATCCTCAAACATCAATTTATGACTGTGAGTGATCGTTGCAGGATAGATCGAGTCACCTGTAGTCACATCTACCTTAAAATCTGGCCGCATGTTTTCCAAATGTGCCAGCACACGTAAGCTAAATCCTGGATAGTAATCGGTTTCTCTCGTTTCTTTCATTCCTTGAATCTCAAATTGAATGCCTTCTTTCGTCGGCGTTGAAAAAATTTCGTTTAGAACCGTTGTTAATGTTTCTTTGGTTACTTTCATTTCCCGTAAAGTCGTATCAATATCTTTGGTTGTGCGATTTTCAATGCCATACTTTGAGCCAATCAAGAAGCCGCCTTTTAACACAAAATTTTCACGATAAGGAGACTCTGAGATTTTTTCCAAGAATTTTTCCATCATAAAATGTCTTAAAACAAGCTGCGGATCAACTTCTTTTTCTCTAGAAATATTCTTCACTTTTGCTTTTAACTGCGTAGGTGTCATGTATCTTCTCCTTTAATTTAAAGCCATAATATAAGAACGCATCGTTTTGTCTGTTGGTAAAATTCGTCGATACTCATTCAATTTTCTAAGATTTTTTCTGTCCGACTCCATATAGTTTTTGATTGCTTTTACTTTGATTTCATCCTCAACGGTATACCAGGGATTCCAAATGTCACATAAAGTTCTTTCTGTATCATAAGCTATAATAGGATTCCCATAGCGACTTTTTATTTCAATCTTACCTAATTCATACCATTCCGCTTTTGTATAGTGTAGCTCAACTGCGAATTCCTTCAATCCTTTTTCAGAAACGTGATAACCGTAAGGTACAGTCAGATCGATCTGTCTAGGGATCATATCTGTTAAATCATACAAATCTAACGCGGTAATATGTGAAATAATGCCGCGTTCATATTTTTTTTGCGCCATAAACAATTCATCAGGAAATTGACCAGGTAAGGTGAAAAAACCTGGATACTCTCGATCCAGCTCCCCTCGATCTACCATACGTTTGATCGTTACAGGAGAAATGCCCGCTTTTTTGGCATCCTTCAAAGCCAAAGTTCCATTAAATTCTTCTAGCAGCTTGTATACCATTGCTTTTGTCATTTTCTCCCTCCTTTGTATACGTATAAACTTATAAAAACAGTATAACATAAGTTTATACGTATACAATAGTTAGGAAGATTTTATCGATCTAATTCGATTTCTTTTTGAATCCTCTGCTGGTTCTTCAATTGCTGCAGTCTTCGTTTGCTGGCACGCATTTTTTCCTGTTCTGAACGAATTTTGGCTTTTTGATTTTCGATTTCTTGTTGTTTGTGTGTGGTATTACGCATAAGATTAACCCTCCATTATTTTGCAGTGCATCGTGTTCTTTTCTTAAAGTTCGTTTTTTTCTTTTCAGAAAATTCAAAGCCTGTAGTGAAGTCTTCTTTTAAAACAATCGTTGCTTCAAATGAACCCTTCTGACCTTTTAACCCTTTCACTGGTTGGCTTGTTCGGCTATTTTGAATGATCTCCTTCAGCTGTGTCGCTGTGAGTTTCTTTTTGGCAATCGTTGTCCATAATTTAAAATCACAGGCTTCAGACGTACAAGCTGCCACCTTTTGATAGAGCAAGACTTCTTGTTCCTGGCATTTTGGACAAATTCCTAAATGACGCGCGGCTTCTTGCTTTTCACTGGCTGCTTTCACTTCTTGTAACGTCGATCCAAAATCAGTGGATTGGATTTGCCCTGGTACGACTTCCAATAAGTGAGAGACAAATTTTTGGATATTGGCTAGAAAAGTGGTTTGTGTTCCTTTTCGTTCACCGATCTTTAACAAGTAGCTTTCCCATTTGGCGGTCATTTCGGCGCTCGTAAGCAGCGGCTCTTTTTCCACGGCTTGGCAAAGCAAAATCCCTTTATTCGTCACCACGAGCTTATTTTTCTCTACCTTGATATATTCCTTTTGTTTCAAGGTTTCAATAATATTCGCCCGTGTCGCTTCTGTACCGATTCCTTCCACTTCTTTCAATATGGATTGCGCTTCTTCACTATCCACGGTTTTCCCAGCTGTTTTCATTGCAGTGATCAACGTACCTTCGGTATAAGGTTGTGGTGGCTTGGTTTCTTTTTCAAGAACTTGTAGATCCACCGTCACCATTTCTCCTTTTGTCACTTTAGGAAGTAGCGGCTCTTCTTCCTTCTCTTTTCCGTCGCTCTCTTTTCCAAATAACTTCTTCCAACCTAGATCTAGCGGCACCTTTCCGATTGCCTTTAACTGAAGCTGCTGAACTTGCGTCAAGATCGTTGTTTCTTCATAGGTATACTTTTCCGCAAACATGGCCACCGTTGTTTTTAACACTTGTTCATAAATAGCCTGCTGCAGTGGACTTAGTTGTTCAAAAGCCGCTGCTGTCATAACCGTTTTTGTAGGAATGATCGCGTAATGTTCCTGGACTTTCTTATTATTCACATACCGACTATTCGGTGTATGAATAGGAGTCGGAATCGCTTCGGCTTTTAAAAAATGCTTGTATTCGTCTAAGTGATCCAACAGATACGCATATTCCCCTTCCGTAATATAAGGGGTATCCGTTCGCGGATAGCTTAGATATTTTCCTTCATACAACCCTTGCATGGCTTCCAAAGTATCTTTGGCACTAGCTTTCATGAGTTGATTCATTTTAGACTGAAGGCTCGATAAAGAAAAAAGACGTGGGCTAGCCGCACTTTTTTTCTCTGTTTCGACTTGAAGGATCGTACCTGGCTGTTTTCCTAATTGAACACCTTTTTCTTTTAAATAGGCTTCAAATGCTTCTTGTGTCGCTTGGGTTTCATTTGGATCAAGCTTCGCATCAAATGCGCCATTTTGAGCGATTACTTGGGCTTTTCCTTCAAAATATGGTTCTTTTTGGAAGTTTCTAATCTTTTCCTGCAATTGATAAATCATATAGAGTGTTGGGGTTTGGACTCTACCTAAAGAAAAACTTCCTGGTATGCCTTTTTGCTGCAAGAGTAAACTATACAGTGGGCTACCGTTCATCCCAATTAACCAATCGGCGATCTGACGTGCTTGTGCTTCTTCAAATTTTGGATAGGTCTCTTCTGCGTCTCGTAACTGTTGGAATCCCTGATAAATGGCTTCTTTTTCTAAGGAGTTGATCCAAAGTCTTTTAAAGGTTTTTCCTTGATTGGCGCCTGCTTGTTGAATGATTGACCAGGCAATCAGCTCCCCTTCACGATCGCTATCAGTCGCGATCACAATCGTATCAGCTGACTGCAGCTGTCGTTTGACGACACTAAACTGCTTTTTCTTATCTTTAGGAACATGATAGTGGTATTGATTGGGGAAAATAGGCAAATGTTCTAATGCCCATTGTTTCCATTTTTCATCGTACATATCGGGCGAATCTAACTCGACTAAATGACCAAAACCATACGTGATCACAGTTTCTCCTGTAAACAATCGATCTTGGATCTCAAAATACCCATCTTTTCGGGTAGCTTTAGAAAAGCTATCGGCATAAGCCTTCGCTTGTGACGGTTTTTCTGCTAAAATGACGGTTTTCATAGTGACGACTTCACTCCCTTTCTTGTTGTCTGCCTTGTTGAAACAACATCGCACGTTTTTGCTTTCTGATTTCTTGTTGCTGGATCTCATGCTTCAATTGATCATTCCAATCCTTTTTCACTTCAGGTACAAATTCATGTTCATGCTTTTTATAGCCTTTGTAGTATTGTTCTGCTTTATAGGAAAGAAGGATTCCTGCATTAACGTCTTTTATGTTGGCTTTTCTACTATAAAAACGATCAAAGTTGTATGTTCCATCTGCGCGTTCACATACTTTCAGTTCCTTCGCGACCGTGGTACATGCTTCTTTCAAATCAATTGTTTCTACTGGTTCGCCCTTCGCCAACATCTTTCCAAACGTAGATTGAACATCATGAGCAGACACCAATTGATTTGTCAGCTGTAAATTAGTTTCAGTTTTGTGTATGGCCATAATTGCTTCAGGTTCAACACTCATTTCTTTTGCGACTGCTTCATAAGTAGCTTTGTATTCTTTAGGTACTTGCCAATCATTTGGAATTCCTCGCTCACAACGGATTTTCTTATTGGTAAAAGGATCAACGATTCCCTTCATCTGTTCTTTTTCATAAAAAATATGTCCTGCACGATCATTGTCCACACATACTTCAATCGATTGAGGAAATGTTTGTTTTCGACTTAATTCAGAAATCGACTCTTCAACGTAATGACTGATTACATGATGTTTTAACCCGTCCATCGAAACTAACCAGGCATCTTGTAGTTTCTCCCGATTCAATGCAGCGTAACTTAACAGATCAATACTACTTTCAAAGAATTTTAAATGCTTCGGATCGCCTATTTTTAAATTAAATCCGTGATTTGGCGTAGGATTCTTGTCAATGTGTTTATACGTTCCCCGTTTACCGAAACGATTAAAATCGACGATCGTTCCTTGATAACTTGCCCCTACTGTCTCTCCTGTCAGTGGATCTTTCCATAAAAAAGCAACCGCATGATCTAAACGGTCGTCTCCAACTAAAAAATTTTGCCGTTCATGTTTCGGCTTTAGTTCAGCAATTAACCCTTCTTTTTCTGCATAATCAATCAGCCACTCTGGTAGTTTTCGTTCTTCCTTCAGATAATTCCTTCCTTTTTCTGTGAGTGGTTGATAATCAACGGGGTGATCTTTGTACTTTTCTGTCTCAAAATGAAGATTTTCCACTCGTTCTGTTTTGTCTTCATTCTTTAGAATAAAATCAGTGGCTGCTTTAAATTGTTGCTTAGGGTCTTGGATCTCTTTGTCTATGAAAAAAAGTTTAGCTAATTCAATAATGTCGCCACTAATATTTTGACTGTTCCAATAAAAACGTTGTTTTCTTCGATCAAAAACAAATGAATCATGGTCTTCTAAGCGATAGTCTCGTCCTTTATTGACTACAGCCATTCCATTGTTTCGAGCAAAATCCACTATATCGATCTGTTTACATCGATCAATAAGACTCATTTTTTTCTCGGTCATTTTAAAACCTCCCAAAAGAAAAAAGACTATCCGTTTTTCAGATAGTCTTTTTTACTTGTTTTATACACGTTCTTTTTGTGACAATTGTTGTTCATAATAGATTTCATTTTTTCGTTTTGCCACTTCTGACACTGTCTCAAGTGAAAATCGGAATGGATTTCCTAGCGCAAATTCTTCTGAAGGTAACGCCGTTTGGATCTCTTTTCCATAACTTTTTCCTTTTAAAATTACTTGATTATGCTGCGGATCTTCAATAAACGCCGCATCCTTCAAATGTAACGTTCGACCCGTATCTTCTTCCATTACTTTCCCGTCTTTCTTGTCGATCCAAAGTGAACCAACAGGAACAATATTCTTTTGTTCTGCCGTTTCTACAGTATTTTTATGCTCCTGCTTCACTTCTGCTGGTTGGATCTCTGGTTCTCTTTCTCTGTATTGATTGATTTCATTAGAAATGGTTTGAATGAATTCATTTGCGACACGGCTGACATCATTCATGATTTTCCCACGTTCCGCAGCTTCCTTATCATCCAACGTCTGACCATTCTTCGTCCATGCTGCAATATAAGGAATAGCTTTCTCCGACGTGTCCATTCCAAAATGTTTGCACACAATATAAGAAGTCATTTCTGCCTGCAATTCTTTAGTTGCGGTATCTAATTCTGAAAATTTGTGCATTCTTGCATGGGCTAATTCATGAATACTTGTAGCTAAATGCTGCGTAGGAGTATTTCGAGTATTCATGACGATTTCTTCTTCGCCAGTAAATTCGTTACGAACATACGCCCCACGTGCTTGTCCTAATTCTCTTTGATAGACTTCACTTTCTGTCATATCTCGAATTTGTATTCCAATATTGTTGGCTACCGCTTGAATCCCAGCTTGAAGTTCTGACTGTCCTTTTTTATCCAATTGAAAATCAAAGACACGGTTCGGAAAGATTTTCGGATAGTCTTCAGGTTTTAACTGTGTTTGTGTGATATCAAACACTTTTTCAATCGTGTAGTAAGTTTTTTTGATCACTTCGATTTGACCACTTTCGATTCGTTTTTTATCTTCTGGTGTAGCTTCTATTTCTCGAACAAAGCCACGTCCTTTCTCATAAAATCCTTTGACCGTTTTTCTGACAAAGATCTTGTTCCCTTGTTCCCCTTTTTTGATATAGATTCCTTCTTTTTTCAACGCGGCACGACCTAAACAAGCCGTTGCACCTGGAAATTGTTCCTCAATCAATAATTGATTTCTAAAGGATCGTTCTGGAAAACGAGACATAAAGTTCAAAAGTTCTTTGACGTCTTCAGGAGAATGAGTATGCTTTTTCACCGCATCCAGTGCCTGTTGCGAAAGGGATTTAACTTCTTGTTTAATCTCTTCTGCCGTTCGTTTTTGATAGCCCTTTTGTTTTGTTTTTGTTTCTTTCGACTGCATTTGTTCTTTCGAAACAGGTTCATTTTTGACCGATTGTTTTTGTTCCTTCTCAGGTACTTGTTCGCACAATTTTGCTAACTCTAAATAGATGGGTTGATTACTGTTGACGCCATCCCCTAGATCCATTCGGATCTGATCGACTACTTCTCCGTTCTTCACTTCTTCAAAATAGAATTTATAATAACCTGCTTCTGCGGCGTATTGGTTATCCAACGTTTTGAGTTGATCGATCAATTCGAATGTTACGATCTCCCCACCATAACTTTTCAATCCTTTTTCTGGATCATTTTCGTTGAATTCTACTCGATAAAAATGATCGTTTTCTTTCTCCTTCAAAGAATCAGTTGGTACAGCCTCTTCAAGTAATTCACGAACAGCTGCTTTTTCCTCTTCCGACGTGGCTTGGTATTTTTTAGATTCCTCAAATTCCCCGTTTTCATTCAGTTCTAAAGCGACTTTTCGATAGCCTTTCAGAAAATAAATGGTCGGATTTTTTTTCCATTGCGTCACTCGTCCGCTGTCAATGATTGCTTGTACTTCAGGAAGAAGGTTTTCTTTTCCTTTTTCCGATCTTTCTTTCAGCTGTTCTAATGTTTCCAATTTCCGTTGGTATTTTCGGATCGTAGCGGCTGAAAAAGTCGATTCACCTTTTTCAAAGCGTTCGATTTCTTCTTTGATTCTTGGAATATTCTCGATCGTCATATCCAGTCCGCCGTACTTGTTATAGCCCATTTCCTTTATCTCTTCTTGTCTTTCAAGTTTTTCTACTTGTTTTTCTTGTTGCTTGATCTCTTCTCTCAGACTATGCACTTTATTTTCGATTCGCTCTTGTTGCCTAAACCAAGAATGCCCATTTCTCTTATCGTTCATTGGTTGACCGTTGGTCTTTCTCTGGTGTTCAAACATCTTTTCAATTTGTTCGTTTAATTCATTTTGCAATCGTACTAATTTTCTTTTGGATTTTCCCAAACGACTATTGTCTAGTGGTTCTTTTTCTTCTGCCATGTCCGTTTCCTCCTAAACAAATGGATAATCTTCTGTCGCATCGACGAACGTCTTCGTAGTCAGATTTAACGTTAAAATATCGCCACTTTGATAAGCTTTTGCCGCTTTGTCTGTGACGACAAAAGATCTGCCTGTTTGAATTTCTGTCACAAAAACGAGATTGTCTCTGCTTTTTTCAACAACAACTCCAATAGTTGAATAAGCCATTTCTTCTTCCTCCTTTCTTTTGATATAATGTAGTCGGAAATCGCACCACTCAATAAATTGGCGGAAAACAATTCATTGAAAAAAAGAGTCCTGGACAATCACGTTCAGGACTCTTTTACTTCTTTTATTCACTTAACAACTAACACTCTGTGAGTGAAATGGACTCTTCAATGCTTTTACATGGAAAGTTATTGATTCCCTCTTCATTCATTTCCCAAGTAGTATAATAAGGTGCTAACTTGCCCTCATATTCTTGAATGATAAAATATTTTTCACCATTCACATGATTACAACAATACACACCAGTAGCTGGGTACTCAACGACTAAAAATTGATTTGGATCAAACTGTTCGTTTCTCAACATTTCTCTTATCTGGAACAAATGCTCTTTTTCCAAACAATCGGGAAGTTGTTCGATTCGTTCTTTTTTTAGTGATCCTTCTATGACTTTCCATTGATTCAAATATCGTTTCATTTCTCTTCCTCCTACTGTCTTTCTTGTTCCATTTGAATTCTTCGTTGTTGCTCTTCGTATGCTTTACTTGCGTGGTATTTTTCTTCATGGGCATTAATAGTTCGATTTAATTGACGTAAACTCCGCTGCGTGACAACTCTTTGTTGGAATTGTTTCCTGCGCTTCATGAATTCTTCGTAACTATATTTGTATTCATTCGTTGGCAATTGTTTAAGCGTTCGAAAGGATCGTTCATTGTAAATAGATTGCATCTGATCAACACTTTCTATTAATGGTTTTATTTGACTATCCTGTCTCTTCAGCTCTGTTAGGATGGCATTTCCTGTGCGCTTTTTTAAATCAAAGAGAGCATTTTTCTCTGCATCCTTTGATTCTCTCTTGCTTTCCCCATAAAGACTTTCTGCTTCTTCTTTCAATGCTTTTGAAATCTGTATATATTCTTGATATTCAGGTTCTTTTGTTAACACATATTGGGTTAACTCGTCGAGTTTCTCTCTTGTGTATGGTGAAAGTTTAGTTCGATTTTCATCCCCATAATTCCATTCCGAACGTTTTTCAGGTAAGGTTCTATATACTTCATTTAATAAGTTCATTGCGTGTCGATCATAACGTACTGGCTCTTTTACCACTTTTGTTAAGCTGTTACGCAAATCACTTTTTCGTGTCAATAAATTTCGTTTCTCCATACCAATCATTCGATCCTTTTCATAAGAAAAACGTTCTAACTCATGTACATAATTGGTCTTCATTGCGTCTAATGTTGCTTGTCTTCTCTTACCTTTCGGTACGATATAACTCACACCATTTTCAACCTCAGTGTAAGGTTTACGCGTATTTTCTTTTTCAACAACTGCAAAATGAATATGGATATGTTTAGTATTGCGGTGAATCGTTGCCATCCAGTAGCCTGTTTCATTCAGTTGCTCTTTCTCGAATAATGTCTCCATCATTTTTCTTCCAGCTGCTTTTAATCCTTCTTCATCTAAAGTATCTGTTTTGGGATCGTACAATCCTATTTTTTCAAGATACGAATTATCATGAGAGACAACATCTTGATAAATGATTGAGCCTTTTTGTTGTCCTCTTTGGAAGATTTGCTTAATCTCCTTCAGATCACTTCCTTTCACTTCGTCTGAAGCCATAGAAAAAACTCCAGGAAGGTTTCCTGAAGCTTTTTTGTGTGGCTCTGTTTGATATTTTTTTATTGCTTGGTTCAAGCGTTGGTATTCTTTTTGTTCACTTTGCGTCAGTTCTTTCTTTTGTTCTAACGCATAGTGACGGGTCATATAAGAAAGATATTTGGTAAAATCTTGTTCCTCTAACTTGTCAAAGTTGATTCCATTTCCCATCAAAGATTGAGCTTCATTCGACGTTTCGCTGAATTCTTTATCCGTCTTACTCTCCGAAAAAGTTTCTCCTTCAGGAATATAAAAATCCTCTAAAGCATTCTTGATTCGTTGCAGTTCCTGTTCTTCTTCAGGCGTACGTCGTTCCATTTCTTCCAGCGCTTTTTCTCTTGTCATATAATCAATGTATGTTGAAAAAGATTTTTTATTGGGCAAGGTAAATTGACAAGTGAGAATGACTGCAGGCGATTTATTCATCATGTTCCCCTTCTACTTTTATCTTTTTAGAATCTTCGTTGGATCAAATGGATCTACTCTGGCATAAACAGATTCATTCACAGGTTTCTTCAACTGAGGGGAATATTTTTTGGTTTGATTAGATTTAATTTTTCCTTCCACACGTTCTTTTGCTTCTTGGTAAACCGTTGAATTTGTACCAATTAGTATTCCTGTATCTTTCAAATGAAGATCTGCAAACTCTGAAACCATTTCGGTTAAAATAGAAATTTCTTTACTCATTCCATTCAACTTTGCTTGATTGGAATTTACTTTTTTCTCCATTTCTGGATCATAATTCATACATAGAAACCGAACGGCTTCACTATAGTTTTTAACTTCTGCATGAGTAGAAATAATCTCATCCAACACATCGATATGTGTTTGGTGAAAGTAAATGTGTTTGTCTATAACCTTTGCCATATCAAAGTTCACTTCCTCTATTTTGCTCGATCAAGATTTCTAAAATACGATTGTTTTGGCTAACATATTCTTCTAATATCTTTGTGTTATAGCTTTGAATTTCTGAAAACTTTTCTAATAACTGATCAAACTTTTCTTTTTTATATTCCATCAAAGGACGATCAAAATCATTTTCTATTAGTAATTTTAAATAATCGTTACGACTCCATTTATTACCCGTACGGTTACTTAGTTCGTCACATCTTCGATCAATTTCTCTTACGATTTTCTCATCCACATTTCTTATTCTTACTTCCATATTAATTCCTCCAATTTAAAAAGGATAGCGAAAAGGAGCCTATCCTTTTTGCTATCCTACTACCCTCCTTTTACTATCCTTCACTATCCTTTCACTATCCTATTTTTAAATATTTTGTTCCCACATTTATTTTTGAGAAACGTAATAGGCACAGCCTATTGGAACACTTTTTTTAAAAAGTGTTCCCACGTTTCCTTATGCTCTTTACAAATAAAGGCTTTTAGAGACGTTCTGGAATTTCAGATTCCTTGAATTGTTCCCATTCATCAATCAATTGGCTATAAGTAGCCATTAATTTTTTTCTTGCTCTTGTTGCTTTCGAATCAACAAAAAATCAGTTTGATTCGTTAATTCTAAATATTCTGTTCGGTATTCAATGTTCATCGTACCCGTTTTACTACATAGTAACTGATTATGACGTTCTTTCACTTTGAATAACTGCTCCTTCTTTAAGATTTTTAACTCCATGCCAGCTATAAATCACCACTTTTCCTGAAAACATATGGTTTATTTTGTTGAATTTTTACTCCCATCTAACCATAATTTCCCAATGCCATATCGTAGGCTTGCTTCGACTTCATAAAAATTGTAGACCTCTTTTCTTCGGTCTATTGCTTTCATTTCCTGGCCATCTTTTAAAATAGATCTGATGCCCTTAACGGTCGCTTCTTGAATACTCGTATGAACAACATCCGTATGGATCAGCTCCTCATACTTTCCAAAATCAACGTAATACTCATAGCCACTCAGCTTCGGAATTAGATCAATAACCATTTCTTTTTCGATTGATCTTTTAATAAGTTTCATGAATACATAACCAAACAAAGCGAGAATAAGTCCTACTTCAAACAAATACATATATCGATTTATAAATTGATCGATCGTCGTTAAGAAGTTCTTTATCCCCTCTACCGTTCTTCCAGATTGCTCGGACCAATCTGCTAGAGTCGTTAACATACTGCCTAAGATAAGTAAGTCCAATAAACTTTTGAAAAGATTACTCATTGTTAAATTTTTCCTGACAAATTGAACGAGTAAGTAACTAAAAATAGAAAAGCACATGACACACATTAATGTTATTACTACCGTGAATATAATTGACGCCGCAATCTGTTTTGGCTCACTTAACAAGTAATAGGCCACCCCCCATAGACCACCACCAAATAACCGATTAAAGTAACCATAAGTGAAGCCATGTAACTAAAAAGTTTTCCTATTGGCCATAATTGCAGCACCCAAAATTCCTTCCGTTTGCTGTTTCTTTTCAGAGGAAACCAGGTGTGTTCAATCCAGTCGTCCGATTTCATTTCGATTTCTTCCCTAAACTCTTTCCTCTTATCTTGCCAATGAGAAGGCATGAATTCGCGTATTTCTAAACATAAAAAGATCAACATAATAAACGATAGTAGACTCATGAACCAATTAAATGATAAATCTTCATTGGTAAACCAAAGAAAAATTGTACCGACGATAACAGCTAAACTAAATAAAAAAGCAGCTATACCTAAGGTGATATAGCTGATCCATAAACATTTTTGATATACTTTTTTCACATAAAATCCTCCTGTGTTTTTATTTGCTATCAGCTGTAAAGTATTTTTTAGCAGCTAAATACAAAGCTTCAAATGATCTGAATTTTAAGGTATCTAAATTCTTTCTACCATTCTTCAACTCAGATATTGTCGTGTTAGATAGCTTCACTTCTTGACTTATTTCTTTGGCTTTTACAACTTTAAGATAGGCTTTAATCAATACTTTCTGCTCAGCGAAAGTATCTTTGCCGACCAAATTCGCTCGCTTCATTTCTTACACTCCACCTGTTCTTCTAAATATTTTCTTGTCTAATACGATCAATTTTTTCTTGAAGTTTTTGAATGATCTCTTCTTGATCTTTCATTTGCGCTTTTGATGTTTCAATTTCTTGCTGGTAACCATTAATCTTATTTTCAGTATTTTCCTGATCATCTGCGACTTGATAAGGCAATTGGTCTTTTAGTTTATTCACTAATTCTTCATTCAAATCAATGGTTGCTTGCAAGGATTCAATCTGTTTTTGTGCTGCTTTTTGTTCTTTCTTGTATCCTTTCACTTTGTAATTGATCGCATGTTGTTCATAATTATCATCTTTCACTTGATCCTTAACCTTATCTTCGTGAACGTAATAAATCAGATCTTGTGGTTCTTGCATATCCACTTTTGGATCAATTTTTTCAGGAACAATGGTTAAACGCATGGCGATATATTCTTCTGGTACATGTGCTAATTTCACTACAAAATAATCATCAGACACCTTGATCACTTTGGCTTTTATTGCTTGATAATCACCTTTAGCTGTCTTTACTTCTACGCGATAATCAAGATTAGCCAGTTCTTTTAATAAGCCTTGATCCTCATCGTCAATCGCAAATTCAAAAACTAATTGCTGATTCGCTCCTTTTTCTTTTGATACCATTGTCAGTTCTTTCGTGTTTAAAAAAGCGTTCGTGCTTACCTCATCTGGTATGTTTACCTTCTTATGCGTATAAATCGGACTAGCAAGAATCAAAAAGCCGAGAATCGTAAAGATTCCCAGCCATCTAAGATAACTTTTCCGTTTTTTAAAACGTTGTCTTGCTCCTTTTTTCTTACTCATTTTCTTCCTCCTAACGAGTGAAATAACTAAAGTCTGTGACTTTCCATTGACCATCTACTTGTTTTTCAGTGACAGTTAATCCACCTTTTATTTTTTGCGGTTTGACATCTTTGAATTGAGGATTGCCGATTGTATAATCAACAAATACGACAAAATTTTGTTCCTCTTTTACACTGCTTGTTTCAGCGTAAGTTTGCACGTCACCTAATGTAAAGGAGTAACTTCCATAATCATCATGTTGGTGATCATCATCTGCAGGACTTAATTTGTCGATCACTTCTTGGGTTGCGACATCTTTTAGTTTTTCCGTTAATTCATTTCTGCTTAGTGATTTATCAATGGCCAATTGACCGAACTCTTCTGCCGTCTTTCTTTGGGCATCTGTGACTTCTTCTTTTGCTTTTGTACCGTCTTGTTGCTTCAGCTGATCGATTTCTTGGTTTTTCTCATTGATGGTTTGATTTAACTTGTCGATCTTCGCCTGTGCCTCAGAGGAATTTTTTTTGAGCTTCTCAGACGCGTTTTTAGCCACTTCTTCAATTTTATAGGTATTTGTCGCTTGTTCCTCTTTCAGCTGCCAAAAGAGCGCGATATTGCCAATTAAGCTAATGCTGAGTGCAGCTGTTAAGACGATTTTTAACGTTTTATTTTCCATATTTTTTCTCCTGATCTATTTTTTGCTGCTATTCAAAAATGGTACATGGATCGATCCATGTACCATCATCTGTGAATGCGTGTCCTTGTGCTTGACGCCAATCCATTCGAGCGAAACCTAAATGCAAGTGTGCTGTATCTCGTATCCCGATTACTTGACCAACTTTCACTTGATCTCCCACTTTCACACGAGAATTTCCTGTACTATTTGCAAATTCTTGATATACCATATTCAAGCCGTCGTAATTAATCACGATCACACACGCGCCCAAACCTGAAATACCAGGATTTCCAACGTACACGACTTTTCCTCCATGAACCGCATGAATCTCACTTCCTGGATGATCAACTGAACCAAAGTCTAATCCATCATGGAAACCATTCGGACGGAATTCACCGCCTGGATTCGTTCCAAATAATTGACCACCGCTGAAGGAACTTTTATCTAAACTGCTGCCAGGGAAAGGATTCGTCCATTCACCAGTAATCGTACCGTTGTCATTTCCGCCTTCTCCCCAATGTTTGATCGCAAATTCATCATATTCTGTTAATTTATTTGAGGTAATAATCGACATACAACCTGTATAATAAGGACTATCTTCAGTGATTCCTGCAGCTGCATAACCACCTCGTCCTAAAATCAATAAGCTTGCGCCAGGGCTTTTATTTCCTACGCTTGCATTAAAGTTTGACTGCGTAGCTACCATAAATCCGTAATAAGAGAATGCGGCTTTTGAGTTGGGAAACTTCATGTACCAGCCACCTTCAATACCACCAATTCCTCGTGCAGTACCCTTTGGAAACAAGCAACCATCAAACCAGGTAATTCCGAAAAAATTCAAGTCGTTTTTAGCAGATAGAGACGTTCCAAATGCCGATTCATACCCGTATTGCGATAGGATCACACTTGGCAATAATTTGTATTTTACGGCTGCTCCTACCGCATATTGCGCAATTTCATCTGAAAATGGGCCTCTCCCTTTGATTTCTTTATAAATCGGTAATCCTTCCGAATATTCTCCTGTAAAAGCTTCGCCACCACTGCTTGAATCTGAATCCGAATTATCAATCGAACCCGCCGCAAGTATTAGAAAAAGGGTCACGAACACAGTGATCAAAATAGTCATCAAACCTGCTGAAGTACCAAACAACCACAAAAATAAGCGTCGCTTTGCACGACGCTTAACATACTGCTTGATTAAACTTTCATTTTGGTTTTCCATTATTTTCCTCCATCAAACAATTTTAATTGACGTTTGTTCGGACTAAAATGAACACGAATGGTTTCTTTTGAGCCAAAATTGATCACAGCGTCTCCTTGATTTTGTTGAGGAATGGATTCTAATTCTGAGTTCGTCATTGATTTACCAACTAATCCTTCTATATGACGTAAAATAGATTCATCCATACGCATAAAGATCTTCGTAGAAGAAAATTCAAAGACTTTCTTCAGTTTCGAGAAGTTATCAGAAGACATATTTTCTGGCACCATTTCTTGTGGGGATTGTGTCGCTAAAACAGTCATTGCTTCTACTTTACGCATTTCTCGTTGGAAGTTTGTGACATAATTTACCGTTTCAATGAAATCTGGATTAATCGCATTATGGCACTCATCAATCATCGCCAAGAAGCGTTTGAAATCTTGTTCTTCCATTTGTTTTTCTTTAATTAAACGTCGTTGTCTTCTTCCTTGAATCAATGCCTGATTCCAAATCAACGTCATAGCCATGTACATTTGACATTGTTGCACCCCACGATCCAATCCAGTAATAGAGTCAATGTCAAAAAAGACCAACTGTTGTTGGTCAAGGTGTCGAATCGTACTATGACCATCAAAAATCATGCCATACGTCTCACATAAGGATTCTACGATGGATTCCATTTCTTCTTTTCGATTCTTTTTCTCTTGGGAAGCACCTGGTAATTCCAGTTGTCCTAAGAAGTCTAAAAATTCTTTGAATGTCGGATAAGCTTCTGGATCTTTCCCTGTGACTTGCGTATCAGTATTTGAACGCGAGTTTGAGGAAGTAAAGCCGCGTGGTACTGTTCCATACTCTTCATAAAAACGATTTAAATAGGTCTTAAATTCTGCTTTCATCGTTCCTTTTAGCTGAGGACTCACTAACTGTACCTGATAGACCACTTTGTCTAAGTGTGTTTGATAGGACGCTGCTTCATTGATCTTCAAATCTTTGACTGATCCATCCTCATATAAACTGGATGCTTCATCATACGTCCGTGTGGCAAATATTTCTAAAGGATTGATCATCCCGTCAGATCCGTCTAAGCGCACCATAATACCGTTATATTCCTTTAAGAAAGGAATAAAGTCTTTTCCCTTTTCAAAGCCCCAAATAAAGTCTCCTGCAGCTAAATGGGCTTCCGCGATCATTTTAAGAACGGTCGATTTACCAGCTCCCATCATTCCTAGAAGCAAGGTATTAGTAGACAACCGTACACTATTTTTATACGTCGCATTCCAGACAAATGGGCCGCCTGTCATGGTTTCCCCATATTGTGTCCCTCCTGGATCTTTTAGCGTTTGGTGGTGGAACGGGAAACCTCCGCCAATGTTTAACGATGGTAGTGATTGCCCTTTGATATTTCCGAACCATTCAGCTTGTTCATCGAACATGGTAAACATCGATTGCCAATCTCGTTTGGTTTTATGCAGATAGGTCACCGCACGATAATCCATCCCTTTGAGATTTTCAATCAGTTCCTGCGCTCGTTCATCTACTTCTTGAATCGTGTTTCCGTAAACATGTACTCTCACTTTGACTTGTTTAGAAATTTCACCATTAGAAGTCAATTTTCGGGCATATTCCGCTAGTTCCAGGTATTCTTCTGCGCTTTTATTTCGGTCAGTCGCTTTTCGTTCGTTATCTGATCGATCATTTAATTCATCTAAGGCACGATTGATTTGATCAATCACTTTTTGCTTTTCATCTGTGCTAACATCGAGTGTGGCCACTGTATGAGGATTGTTCATGAGATTGGCCAACCAAAAAAGCGTTGGATTTTTTGTGTAGTGATAAACTGTCACACACCGTGAATAACCATTTCCATAGGTCACATACTCTTCATCGAAATTTAATCCACCTTGTGGCATCACTTGTTTTAAAAAATCTAAATCATACCCTTTGGATTTTAAAATTTCGATTTCCCGATTTCCTAGTTGCTTTAATGGATCAAGTACTTTTTGATCATTTTGTGGTGAAAAAGCTGTTTTAATCGCTTCTAACATGTACAGTCACCTCTTCTTGTTTGATTCTTTACTTGGTGAAAAGATTGCCCTTTTCCCAACTTACTCAGGCTTAAAGTGTGAGGAAATTTTCTAGTGGTCTCTTCCTTCGGAACATCTTTTTCTAACCATATCAACGGATATTTCATTCTCTCTTCTCCATTCCTACTCATCATTCATATTATTCATTCGATAAAGAATCTTGATCAATTCTTTTTTGTAGAGTGGTTTTAACCCTAAAATGCCACTAGATCGCATTAACTGACGGTTTCTGGTTTGTAAATCCTTGATTGTCTTTCCTTCAATGATGAAAAAGAAGCTTAAGTCAGGACGTTCTTGTTCTGCTCGTTTCAATTCCTGGATTTCCTCTACTAATTTCTTTTCATATTTTCTTAATCGCTGTAGATTTCTTCCTAAGGATTGTTCCATACGATTTTTATCTAATAACTGCCGCTTTTGCACGATTTGTTCCGTTAGATCCGTCTCTGTGGTCAAATTAACTAACTTAATTGTTGGCACATACGTACGCATGACGGTGGTCAACTGATTCATTCGTTCTAGTTTCTCTTGTTCATTTAATCCTTCCACGTCTGTAGAAACTACACGATAATAACGTTGAAAATGATCTTCTTTAGTAACTAAGACTCCCTCTTCTGTACAGGATTTATAAGGAAATAAATCCAAGATAGATCGTTCTTCTGGTTTTCCAAACTGAAAAATGGATTTCTTATCAACTGAATTTTGTCCTTTGACTCGCATTTATTCATCCTCCTTATACGTGCCATGATAATTTCGGTTAGGATCTAACGCATGATAATGGTTCTTATCCGTAAAGAAAATAGATTCGATAATCGCAAAAATCTGGCGTTGACCAGGGTTATTATAGGGGCGCCAAACAATCACTAAAGCTATCGCAATCCATAAGCCATAATTCAAGAGTGCAAAAAAGAGTGGTAAGTGGACAAGATTATTGACTATTTTCGCCCAAAAAAAGCAACCACCAAGCGTTAATAGATCTAAAAAGAAAAATGCGAAAAACTTCCATTCCCCACTAAATCTTGGAGGATTTTTCATGTTAATATATTTATCCATAAATGATTTCCCCTTTTCATACATAGAAAAAAGGCCTAACTCGTAGGCCTTTTATGATTTGATATCCTTCAATAATTGTTCTTTCAATTCATTGTTCCTGTTTTTAGTTTCTCTTGTTACATTTATTTTTGTTGGTGCAGTAAATGCCACATTTGCTGGTTTGTAACCTGTGTGAACTTTTTGAATAGGTTCTGGTGCAGCTTCTCTTGTCACAACATTTTGAACGGACGCATTCCCTGTCTCACCACTTTCAGATAAATTGTAAGAAACAGTTGTCAGATTTCCATTTTCAGGCAAACGACTTGGTTTCATTTGAACAGTACCTGCAGTTGATTGATGAACAAAACTTTGATCATTCTCCTTGAATTGATTCAAACGACTATCTTTCATTGGTAAATTTTGTGCCTTAGGTAAACCAATTTTCGTTGATTTTTCAGTTCCAACTTCGACTCCATTATCATTTGGCAGATCGATGGAATCATCATCCGTTTGTACTTCTTGATTTCGTTTTGGTAAATCTGAAATGCGCTTTTCATTTTCAGAATTAATGTTAGATTTATAACGATATTGTTCTGGATCTGTTTTTGGTAATTGACCATTTTGTCCTTCTTCTGAATTTTCGTTAGAATCCAACTCATCTTGGTAATCTTTGGCTGAAGGAATCGCTGCACCTTCTTGATTTTCTTTTTCGGTTGTTGTATTAGCTTTTACTGCTGCATTGACTTGTCCTTCACCATACGCACCTTTTAGTCCTTCTTTGACTTCTGAAGCTTTTTCTTTTTGTTTTTCTAGTGCTTCGGATGGATTCTTCACAGCTTCAGCCAATTCTTTAGCTCTCGTGCCGTCTAATTTCTCTTCTAAGGTGTCTTTGGCTTTTTCTGTAAGATCTTCAGCTGTTCCTTTTAACCCACGTTCATTGACGTAACCAAGACCTTCTGCGGCTTTAGAAACACCATTTTTCGCTTTCCCGAACATTTCGGAAACTGTTTTCTTACTATTAGGTACAGTTGTAGCTTTATCGTCTGATTGTTCTTCCCCGTTATCAGGGGTAACATCTTTTCGATTGCCAAATCCATTTTTACGAATATCATTTAAATTGCTTAAACCACTCTTACCAGCACTTGCAAGGTTTTTAGCCCCACTACCCACATTTTTCGCAATATTTCCTAAGGCAAACATGCTAAGAAGAGAATTGCTGCCGTTTTTCAGACTTGTATCAACACCGAAAATCTTCGTAACAGATTGAGAGCCTTTGAATAGCGCAATGGTTAGTACAATTAAAGCGACAACATACAAAAATCCGTTGATCTTGCCTGCTGCGTGCAAATCACCGATACCTGACAGCATTAATGTATAGATTCGTAATTCTAAAATCGTAAACGCCAATAACAAGAAGGATTGAGAAATATCTTCTATAGCACTTTTCATCCGTTGTCCTGTCTCAAAGTCCGTTGACGCGGCAATTACTAAATAGAATTTTTTAAATACCAGCTCAATAATGCAAGTTACAATCGTAAACAAGATAAATAAATAGGCAACCGACAAAGAAGATTCACCAGCTAAAATAATCCCTGGACTACTAATGTATCGGCGATAGCCTGAAGTATACACATATTTTGCTAACCCCTCATCACTAATCTCTACAGGGATTTCTTTTCCATTATCATCCAGTTCCAGTCGGTATTGTAACGCTCTTAGCCGATCCTTTTGTATATCTGATAGACCACTCTTATCTTCATCCGCCATCTTAGCGGCTTCCTTAGGAATAATCACTGAATTAATATTTGCTGTCTTAAAGTTTTTCGCCGTGAGAGCATTTCTTTTATCTGTTGGTAGGGATTCTACTTTATTCGGATCAGTTTCTAGTAGCGTACTCACATCGATCACATTATTTTGAATAATTTGAAAAGCAGGTGATCCAGTTTTATCTGCTTTATTTGCTGCAGTCACGTCTCCGTAAAAGTTTTTACTAATATTTAGCCCTTCATCGATTAAAGAACTACCACCAAAAATCAAAATCATGGCCATAAATAGATTAACCAAGATATTTTTGATTTTTGGTGGATGTTTACTCATAAAAAATTTTAAGCCTAAATAAATTAATGTGACGACACAAAAAAGAGCCAATACCTTGCTAATCAAACTTTGAAACAGTTCATTAACACCAGCAGCGTTCAATAAGTCTTTTAAATCAAAGCTTTGATAAATTGTTTTTTCTAGTAAAGTATTGAGATTATATAACCCTTTAATCAAACCCCATAAAAAAGTATTACAAATCCAACTGAATACATCTTGATACTGCAGATAATTACCATAATCTTGTAAGACTTTCGTTACGGTTTTGGGATCTGCATCCCCATCCCCAAATAAGCCTGACCACCAGTCGGCAATGCCGGAAAATATTCCTCCAATGATCATTCTTTCACCGCCTTTTCAGCTTCTAGCAAAAGTCGTTTCCTTATAACCTCTGTAATTTCTTCATTTTGATGCAATTTTTCAAGGTATTCTTGCAAACGATCTATTTGCTTCTCTTCATAAAATTGAATAAGTAACTTTTGTGCCGTTGAGTTGTCTAAAGATTGAACGATTTTAATAAAAATGTTTTCTTTAGCTTCCTCTTCTATTTGATCGTGCATATTGTGATAAAGTCGACGTGCATAGATATCAGGTAGAAAATAATCGTAATCAATTTGTAAAGCCTTAAGATCCAAGTCCGCATGTGTACAATGTATGTCTATATCATTGATATCCCACGATGGATTGAAATCTTCAATATATTGATAAGCATAAGGAAGATTCGTTTCCCCATGATTAAAAATAGGATACGGCCGTATTTTATGACCCTTCAAATCTTGTCGTTTTAAAGGAGCGAGTACAATCGTTTCACCTTCTAAAAAAGTAGAAATTCTTTCAGGAGTTAAGATACGATCTGAATCAACATTGCGATTGATATGAGTATTCATACCTAATGAATTGGTGGTACTGTTCTCTTGTTCAACCGTCTTATTCCCCACTTTTTTGGAAAATTCTTCGATGGTATTATCGTCTGTCGACATAATATAAATATGTGTCTGACAATTTTCTTTGATAATCGCTGCGTTTTGTTCCCCATACTTCGCATAAAGTTGCTGATAGGATTGAATAAACAGATCCCACAACATGTTTCTACCAGCTGTGACTGTCATGATTCCTTCCATATTATCCATTGGTGGCATATTCCCAAATTCATCTAAAATAAAATGAATCCTACGGTGACATTTATCTCCTTTAGTCTTAACACATTGCGTAGATAATTCTTTATACAACTGACTAAGAAAAATACTAACAATGATATGGTTAGATGGATCATAATCAGGTGTGAGCATAAAAATAGCCATTGGTTTATCGGTATAGTGCATCCGAATAGACTCTACTAATAAGTTACTTTTATCCTCATCTAATGTTAGAACAGCTTCTTTTTCTAATTCTGGTAAATGGGTTTCTCCTCGTTTTTTTCGATAAACGATATTTCCCTCTTCGTCTTTCAATACTCTTTGAGAAAACTCATACCAAGCAACATATTCTTTTCCTTGATGATCGTATTTTAAGCAAACATGATCTCCCTGCTCTAAATGACAATCAAAGTTGATTTCACAAAAACCTCTATAACCTACTTTGACACGTTCCTCATGAAATTTTTTTCCTTGATGATAAAACTCTACAACAATTCGCTGATTTAACAGACTCTCGTGTAGTTTGAGATCCAAATACTTCGGAAAACCAATGGACTTATAATCAATGGTTGATTGAGAAGTCATTTTCGCAATTTTCGTTAGGGTAAATGGATTCAATCCTGTGATTGCCGTCGATAAAATATTCCCTTTTGCTTTATCAGAACCAATTTTTGTTGCCCCATATTGTTTTTTTGCTATGTTTCCAGGTGGTAACTGATTCATGAATTCATCTAAGGCATTGAGTTGTTTGTAATCATTCTCAGGATCTTGATAATTAAAACCGCCAATTTCAGAAAGAAGCTCAACAAGATTATTGGGTGTTAATTTGGAGTAATCCCCTGTTTGATCGGCTTGTTCTAACAACGCAAAAATAAGCGCATTTACAGCTTTCTGCGCATTTTCGTTAAAGTATTTGTTGTCTGAAGCATTGGCATCATAATAAATCGTATTCGTAAAAGTATTGGTTAACTGCGTTGCAGTATCTATGTCTCCTCGCTTCCAGTATTTCACGATGAGTGCCAATGGATTATCACTCATTGATTGCAGTGGATCGGTGATATTAAATGCATACACATCATACCCTCTAGCTTCTAGTTCATCTTTACTAGCAACATATAATTCTGTTTTTGGATCATTAACAACCATTGAACTTTGTCTTTCTGCACGAGACAAATTGTCAATGGTTGCTAAAACTTCTATCTGTCCTTTCCCTGAACGGGAAGTACCAACAATACAAGTATTTACTGTATCCGTCTGAATATACCAGTACTTTTTATAATGAGTAATTGGTATTCCGCCATAACCAGGAAAACCTCCCTTTGATTCTGGTATTTGCGGATAAATTTGTTGGATTTCCTTTAACGTTTTTAATCGGTTATCTCCTTTTTGCCCATCTGCTAGAGGACGAAACCACATGTCCATTTTCAATCCCATAAGTATAGCTGGAACAACACAAATCGTAGAAACAACTAAACGTGTGCCTAAACTTGTTGTTGGGGTCAAAGGATTCCAAAAACCAGTTGAATCAAAATGGAATAACTGCGGCATTTCTTGTAACTGAAAAATATTCACTCCTTGTAAACTTCCTGGAATAATCTCAAATCGATGAAATGCTTCTGGTATTCTTGTAACAACATAGTTTAAAGGAAGATAAGCTAATCCACTATAAAAAATCTTTTGAGAAATACGTTTGTCATGTTTTTCTGGTAGCTCTTCTCCTGAAGGAGTATAGCGATAGAAATGAGAAAGATACCTATTCTTTTCTAAATTGAATCGTTTGTCTTTTCGTCTCGTTGTTTCTCTAACACGCATTATTTCACCTCATTTGATTCTGAACTTTCGGAAGTGTTTGATTGTACAGTTGAATCGCTTGATCCTTCTTTAGCCTTACTAGGATCACTCTCTTTGCTATTTTCCATACTTGACTCTGTTGTTGACTGATTGGTACGATTCAATAATTCTTCCAATTGTTGTTCATACTCTTTTCTTGCTTGTTCTTGGGCTTCTTCCTTGATTGACGCCGTTGTGGCTACAGAATCAGCCTGTGAAGATTGATTGATATGATTAAAAGCAAATACTGTCCCTCCACCTAGAAGTAAGCTTAAACTTGCAATACATCCCACCATCCATCCGTTAAAGGAACGCTGTGGTGAAGGAGTTAGATTTGTTTGGTTGTTCATTGGGGTTTGAACAGCAGCTACTGAAGGCGTTGGTTGAGGTTGTGCTAGATAATTTAACTGAGCTTGTCGCAATGTATCCATTTGTTCTTGACGTTCCTTACGAGCAGCTGCTTCTTTTTCCTTTTCTTGGTTTAACCGTTGTTTTTCTATTGCCATTTGTTGTTCCGCAAGATCCTGTTCACGTTTTTTTAGTTCTAATTGTTCGCGCTCTTTTTCTTTTTGCCGTTGTTTTTCTTCTTGTTCTTTCAATTCTTGTTGTTGAATTTCATACTCTTTTTTCCATTTTGGAATTTGTACTTGTAATTCTTGCTGGATCTGTTCGTGTTTTTCCATAAGAACTTCAGTCGTTGTTTGATATAGCTTATTCAGTTGTTCATTTAATTCTTTGCTAATCTTTAGCTTATCTGTACGCAAACCTCGGTAAAATTCTTCTTTTCGTTCTTTAATACGTTCTTTTAACAAGTTTTCTTTTTCTTTCGATAACGCTTCTTGATTCGTCTGAGTAAAATTATTGATCTTTGCTACACACAAGGAATACGCATTGTCGCGTTTCTTTTCGTATCGCTCTTTAATTTTTTGTACTTCTTCTTCAATCACTCGCTGTTCTTCTTTATTTAGTTCCTCTTTTGCTTTCTCCCAATTAGACGACTGTTCCGTCGCATACTCATTAATTTCTTGATCTGTTTCTTGTTGACGTTCTTCAAAGGTGGCTAATAAATCTTCTTGTGCAAGCTCATGCCAATTTGTTGATTGGACAGACTCTAACTGTTCTAAAAGTGTGCCTTTACCCTGTGAGATTAATTCTTCTTTACTCTCTAAAAATGCTTGATAGGTTTGGGGTAATTGATATTTCGAATAAAGCTCATTTAAAAATAATTTGTTTTTTTCTTTCATCCATTCATGCTCTGGCGGATATTGATCCAAAATATAATCAAATACAGTTGCCTTTTGTATCTCTATTTCGTTTTTTTCTACTTCTTCACTGATAAGTGGTTCAATATATTCCTGAGAATCCCCTTCAGTCCATGTTGACTCTTCATTAGCTTCAACTGGATCAACTTCTACTTCGGCCGTCTCTTCATCCTCCATTGTTTCTTCAAAGGGATCTACCTCCAATTGACCCATCACATCGTTCTCTTCCTCAAATATCGATTTCTGAGTCGGAATATCAGCTTGTTCGTCAACATAGACTGTCTCTTTTTCTTTTGACTCCTTCTTTGGAAATATTGGTCGTTCCCATGGTACTTCTTCATTTACTTCGACTTCACTCCCTTGATTCACTTTTCTTTGGTCGCTCTCTAACTCTTCTTCTAAAACTTGTAAAAGTTTTTCGTTTCGATAAGACTCTTCCACACTCATAGTTTCATCCGTTTCTTTAAACACATCAAGGCGGATTAAATCCATCAATGTAGGATAGAAACCTTCTGAAATTTGATAATCCAGTGGGCCAAAAACGTATTCTGTACCAGCTTTCTCTATTTTTCCTTCTGTGTCATGTAACGTGAGAGTCAACTTAACAGAAGATCGACTTTCGTGTTCCAGTACTTTCCCTAACACATGTAGCTGTTCTTCCGTTTCAATGACAGAATATTTAATTGTTTTCGGTAAAAAAGAAGTACGCTTTCCTACTTCCTTCGTTGCTTTTTTTATTAACTCTTTATCTGTTTTGGTATTGCCTGCAATCGTAAAGTACATGAGTATTCTCCTTTCATAAAAAAGGAGTAAAAAGTATCGACTACTTCTTACTCCTACTTTTTTACTTTCTTATAATCCTTGAGGTGTTTGTCCAAACAATCCAAATAACGAAACCACAATAGAAGCTGCTGCTAAAATAACTCCTACCCCCATCAATACATAGCCTACGTGCATCTTCCCATTTTCAGCTCCTCTTCGTCCAAATAGGAAGAAAAGACCCCCAATAACAATGGAAGCAACGGCCGCAGCAGCAGCAAAAATCATCAGATTGTTTTTTAAACTAGTTGCGGCAGTTTGTAATGCTCTAAAAATATCAACCGCAGCTACTACTTTCGGTTGTGTTAAAAAATTCATTGTAATTGATTCAAACATAAAATTGTTCGCTCCTTTTAGTGTTTAATAATTTCGTCGAAAACAAGCTTTTCACGTTCACGTTGATAGATATATCCTTCTAAGTCCTTGTCTTTTCCCCGTAATAGGTCAAATTGTGCTTTTTCAAGGACTTCTTGTTTCCACTGTGTTTCAGATACACCGCGGCGTTCTAAGATTTTAGACGCGGCTTTTTCAAATGGCATTTTAGCTTTTGCCACTGTGATTCCTCCTTCAGGACAAATAAAAAGACTAGCAATCACTCGCTAGTCTTTTGTAACTTATATTTATTGGATTGTGATCCATCGTGAATCAATTTCTCTTTCGTTCGCTTTTCATCCTTGCTAGATCCAAGAAAAATTATTTTTTTTACGCCATTCTTCTCATAGGGAACAACAATAAATAAAGAATCAGATTTGTTTATAAATTCCCTAACACCAGCTGAATCTACTATTTTGTATCTTTCTAAACCTTTATAGTCTTTTTGCCTCTTGACTGTTATTTGTACAGGATCTGGATGCCATACACTCTCAGAGTATTCCCAGGTAGTCTCGTCTATAATTTTCAAATTATAAACAAGACCACCTACTTCTTCTTTCCACATAGTTCCTGATTTCAATACGCCATTATCTTGATTAGTTTGTTTATTTTTTTCATTACTACATCCGACTAAAATAACAATCATGGCAATCAAGGAAGTAACTACTATTATTAACTTTTTCATTTTATTCATTCTTTCGTTTTTTTATTTTAAATGTATCTCAGAACCGCATAACTAAAAGTTGCTAACACAAGTAATAGTAAGCTGACCGCTGAAATCGTTACTAAATGTGTAGAACCTGTTTTAGGAACAATGACCTGTGGCAAGTTAGGATCAACCCCAATTGTCACAACATTTGTTTTATTAGAAACATTATCTACTGCTACTACGGCTTGGTTATCAATATTTTTTTCTGATTGTAATGGAGTTTTAGCTGTAAATATCAGCTGAATTTCTCGTCCATCTAAAAGATTGTTACTTAAGAAGTCAGCGGAAGCTTCCCACTTCAGCGTTCTTGAATTGCTATCATAGGTTAGTGTGCCTTCAGAAGTAATATCTTTTCCTTTACTCTTATCTATTACTTGCGCAGAACCTTCTTTATATGTCAAACGAGCTTCAATTGGATCTTGAATACTAAATTGTTTGTAGTGATCTGACGCAGCGTCTACGCCTTTTGTGTGCCATTTTTGTGTGACTAGATATTGTACTTCAGATCCTGCGTTTAAAGGAGCTGTCGGCGTACCCTTCTTACCGTCATTTCGTCCGTTTACATCTTTTCCATTTTGTTGTACTTCTTTCACTGGAATTTTAGGGAAATAAACGGTAATGATATTTGTATCCTTTTCTACTTTATTAATGATCGACGTTCCCTGATTTTTGGCTACACTATTTTGATTGGCCAATTCATTGACTTTTACATTGATCACTAATTCGTAAGTTTCGCCGTTATACTTCATTCGATTTTTTAATGTATCAGCTTTCGCTGCATATTTTACCTGGTGTTTTGTTTTGTCATAGGTCACTTCACCAGATACATCGAATTTTTTATTTGTACCACTTTCAACGTGTGCATCGACGTAATTTACTTCTTTTGGTAAATTATCGATTAACTCAAATCGATCGTAAACCGCTAGTAAATCCACTCCTAATCGATTCACCTTCTGTTTGATTCGATATTGAATCGTGTCTCCTACTTGCAACATTTTATCGTTCACGTTATTTCCATTTTTATCAACCCCTGTTTTTTCAGGTTGATCAGGAACAACACTAAAGATTGTCGCAGAAGATAAAGTAAACCAGGTTTGAACATTAGAAGAACCAATCACAAACGTCGGATTTGCTTCAGATATTTTAAAGGACACAGTACCTTGACCAAACTTCGGATCTCCTAATTTATCATGCAAATTATTGAAATCATTATCCGCTTGTGTCAGCTTAGAGCTTCCTCCTGGGTGGCCACCTACCACGTTCAGATTGTTGTAGAAAGATTTAAATTCTGAAAGAACCGTATCTTTTCTGACATACCAATCTGTCGTATTCATTTTGTCATAGTGGGCATATTCTCCTTTAAGATCCGTGCTTTTTCCTCCTGCAGGGTTCAAAGAGTTAAAACTGATAAATGTATCTCCTGAAAATTGAACGGGGCTACCGTCCTCATATGTGGCTACTAGCTGCACATTCATTTGTGTTGAATGGTAAACAATTCCTGAGAAAAGATTGTCTGAGATCCAAAGTACTGTTCTTTTTTTAGATTTACTCATTGCACCATTCGTATTTTTATAGCCATCGTCTCGAAAATGAGTTTTTGTATAGTTGTTATCTAGTAGATTCCACGGCAACGTATCCGAGTATAAGTGAATATTAGATAGAACTAGCTTGATATTGACTTTTTTCCCGTTATACGTACCGATTTTTCCATAGTCAATATTGACTTTGGTGTTGGTTGTTACGCCTTCTAAAACAAGGTTTGTTTCACCGTATTCTTTTTGGAAAGAAGGATAGCGTATATTTTTGTTTCCCTCCACTAATCCTACGTAGTCGTCTGTAAAACCACCTTTGTTGGCATCAACATGATATTTGTAAACTTTTGACGCTCCGTTTACAGTAATATTTGTTTTTGCATTAGGAACATCTTTTGGAATAATAAAATTATTCTTTACGTTCTGGATTGGATTTGACGGATCGACAATAACTTTTTCAGCAAAGACATTGGCTGTTTTTAACCCAAACAATGTACCTAACATCATCATTATGGGAAAAACATATTTTAACCGTCTTGTCCACGAGTGTTTAAAATTCATCCCTTCATCCCCTCTTTTTTATAAATGACTAGTGAAATTCCGACAATAACGATCAAATTGATCGTAGTAAATAATGGATTCCTAATGAGCTTTTCCATAATATCTAGCGGCATGGAAGCAGCTGGTATGTTTAAAATCCTCATTAGGTATAGTTGGTAGCTTGGCAAAATAGATAGTTTAGAAAATAATAAACCGCAGTACAAAAAGACTGCGGTTAAACAAGAAAGATTGAATAATAATAATTTGATCAGTTTCATTTTATTTCTTCCTTAATCTCTAGAAAACAAGTGAGTAACAAAATCCCAACAATTCTCAAAGAAGTTTTTCTTTACGCCAGTAGAAACGATTTTTTTTACTTCTTCTTTAGGTTGCGAAGCTTCTGATTTAGGATAGATCCACACATCCTTTAAGAATTCACCGTTTTTATCAGAAACAGGTGTTAATAGCAAAATATCCTCGCTATTAGAAATGTTTTCAGGACTTGATTCATTGACAATATAATAAGCTTGTTTCTGATTTGCCTGTACTTCTACCGAGAATTCAAAGACACCTGTTTGTTGATCAATTGTCTTTGTTTCTCCATTAGAAACTAGCTTCAATTGATCACTGGATAGTTTTTTCACTCGATCTTTTAATTGGGATTCAATTTGGTCAGTAGTGAGATCCTTAACATCCATCTTTTGTAAAATGTCCGATACATCATAAACAGAAAACTTCGCGCCATTTACTCCTTCTTGTTTTTCATGCCCCTGGTTGTCTAATTGTTCTGAAGAAATAATCTTTTGAACGTGAATGGTCTGTTTGACTATTTGACCGTCTTCAGCAATTTTAGGTTCTTCTGAAGAATCAACTGTTGACGAATCGACGGTTTCATCGCTGCTTTGAATCGTGCTGCTATCTGACGTTTGGATTGTTTGTTCTGTGCTATCCGTGCTTTCTTGTCTGTCTGCAAACGTCAACTGTGTGTAGGCAGTGAAAGAAAAAAGAGCGGCTGCACAAACAAATAGCCATTTTCTATTTCTCATGTTGGTTACCCTCCTTTATTTTTTCTTTTTATAAACAAATAGCGAACCAATGATCATGACTGAAAGAAAAACAGTACTTCCTAAAAGCCATTTCCAAGATAATTTTTGTTTCTTATTTTCTTCATCTTTTAATTCTGATTTTGTAAAGGTTACTCGCTTCCCATACACTAGAAAACGGTGTGTGTTGATCCCCTTAGGCGTACATGTCATTAGCGTTACTCGATCTTCATTGGGATTTGGTTCTAAGTAAGTGACAAAATTTCTTTGTAGTTCGTCTTTTTGCACTTCCTCAATCCGATCGATTTGATAAGCGTGCTGCTCACCATCAACTTTGATATAAAACTTTTCTCCCTTTTTTACTGAAGGTAAATCATCAAAAAGATTATCTTTATAAAGTCCACTATGACCTGCGATTAAAGGATTTTTACCGTTTCCTCCTGTAATATCACCAGTTCCTTCCGTAATACCTACACCATTTTCTAAAATTTTGTCGGACGTTCCGTCATAAATTGGTAGTTTTAAAGAAATACTTGGAATTGTAAGAATACCAACAGGATCGCCTAACTCAATCTTAGCAATATCCAAAGAAGAATCCGTTTCTGCTGCCGTTCCTGTTCGATAGATTGCGGCAATCTGCTGATTTTGTTGGTATTTCGCCACGCTCGCTTCAGCAGGCATCAAAAGTAAGACACCTACAGCTGAAAGTAACCAGAAAGCAATGATCCATTTACCCATGATTCGCTTTTTCTTAGGCTTCCTGATAATCATTGGTTTTGATCCTTCTAGGCTTTCTTCTTAAAGTAAACAACTGCAGAAAGTGCCCCTGCTCCTAGCAACAAGCAAGAGATTAATACATACGTTTGAAAACCGTTGCTACCGGTCATTGGTACGGAAGCTTTTTGATTGTTTTTGATCGTGATTCGGTTTTCTTCTTTGTATGAATCTTTGTCTACTTTGAAAGAGATCTCTTTCGTTAATTTTTGATAGTTTTCAGGCGCTTTTGTTTCTTCCAGTGAATATTCACCTTCAGTTAAACCAGTGATTTCAAAGTGACCTTCTTTATCTGATTTTAGGATCGCTGCATTTGCTACATCGTCTACCCATACTGCTTCTTTGACACCGTCTTTATCCGTATCAACTAATCCACCATAATATTTTCCTTCTGCGTTTTTAGCAGCAAATTCTGCGCCTTCAAGCGGTGTTGCTTTGATTCCTGTTCCAAATAGTCCGCTATCGACTTTTAAGAATTTTGCACCATAAGTCACAACGTCAGCTTTCGTTTTTTCGTGGTGTTCTTCCTGATTAAATGGATTGTTGTTATAAACGAAATCCACGCTATTTGTTAATGGATTGGCAACAGCTGCGCTGTCGTTTACATACATGTTATAAGTCATTTGAAGATCTTGTCCGTGTAAACTTGCTACAGTATCACTTACTTGGCCATTATTCACGATAAAATCGATCACAAAGCCATTTTCTGAATTTTGGATTTTATAATCTGTATTTTCTTTTAATACCACAGATCCATCTTTATTTGTTACTTTGATATTTGCTTTAGCAGCGACATAAGAAAGTCCTTGTCCTGCTGTATCCCCCCATTTAAATACACTGTAAGGAGAAGTTTCGCTTTTCACTCCGTTTACTGTGATACCGTCTGCTCCGCCTGCAATGTCTGTTGGGATATGAATCGTTCCTTGATAATTTACTGCGTCACCAATTTGGAAAGAATGTTCTTGTCCTGTTCCATTTGTTACTGTTTTATCGATCACTGGTGCTTTATAGTTTACGTATGAAGCTTTTAAGTCACTTGTCACGCCATCATTCGTAATTTCAAAGGTTAATTTATTGTGCGCATCGTTGCGAGCGTCTGCGCATAATAAATATTGATCTGCTGTTGGTTCTTTATCTGATCCCACTACAACTTCTGAAGGAACTTCCACAAAATAGTATTTTCCTAACGTCAAATCAGTAGCAGTCAGCTTTCCTTGATCATCCGATACAAGATCTCCTAATTTTGTTCCTTTTCCAGGTTCGCCCTTGTATAACTCAAATTTTGCCCCTTTTAAAGGTGTTTGTTTGCTTTGAGCTGTGCCATCGTCACCAAATTTCGTTAATTCAAAACTCAACTTAGAAACAATATTTTTAGGATATAAGTGAATGTCTTTTAAAAAACCTGAACCTGTATTATCAGTCATTGGCGCAATCACAACCATTGGTTTTGCTTTTTGTGTGACTAATCCAGCAGCGGATTTACTTTCATAAACCACATATACATTCCCTTTGGAATTGACATAGGCTGGTTGATCAGCAAAAGTGATCTCACCATTTTCATCTACAGCTGAAGTAATTTTATTGGTTGCATTCTTGACGTACTCACTGTTAGATCCCTTGTCTTCTACATCTTTAACGATTTCGTCCACTTTCGCGTTGGTTAGATCAGAATCTTCAGTCAGTAATACTTGATCCGTAATATTTCCTAACGTAAACTCAACATCACCATAATCTGCCTTGTTGTATTTCGTTACACCTGTAGGATATTGATCGTGCGTATAACCATCGTTTTTGATCCCGTCAATATCAACATTCAATTGCGTTCCTTGATCGTACATTAATTTATGAACCGTGATATTGACCTTCTCTGGTGGCGTTTTTTGTGTGACATCTTCTGCATATGCTTGATACCCCTGAAAGCAGCTTGCAATGATTCCTAACATTCCAACAAGCATTCCAGCTTTTTTTACATACCGATTTATTGCCATTTTTTTATCTCCTCATTTCATATTTCAACGACTAGCGTTGATTAAAACCTTGTTATTGTAGCTCTCCCTGTACCACGTATCTTTCTTTTCCTTGTGACGTATAAACACAAGTAAACAACGTTAATAAGGGTTTCTCTCCTTTCTTTGGCAAAGACAAGAAAGAGTTCTCTTCAGGAACGCCATCGATTAATTTAAAGTACTCAGGTACGATAAATTTACGCGTTACCTTGTAACGATAGACGCCATCGTTACTAACTAAGTCCATCACCTCCCCTAATGACAACTTTTGAATATCAGAAAATAAAACCCCTGGCATTTCCATGTTATGACCTGCTAGGACATAGTTTCCTTTGCCCATTTCGGCATCTTCATAAAAATAAGTAGCCGCTCCAAGACACAAAGTGTATTGATTTGCCCCTTTAAAAATTGGCAATGCTAAACCAAGTGCAGGAATCTGAATTTGTGCAAATACTTGTTTATTGACGCCCATTTTGATTGCTTCTTTTTGTATGGACAACATTTGCCCCAAAGACATATCATTATTGACGTTCGTTGCATCCTCCTTATAACTCTTTGCGTGTGCATTGATTTGATCTACGGGCATCTTTTTTTCTATATTTTGCTTAAACACCTCTCCTTCATGTTTTTGGTAGCTAACATAGCCAAACACACTGCAAAAGACGATTAAAGCGACTCCTAAAAAACCAAATAACCATTTTTTCATCCATCTGCCTCCTTTCAGACAAAACAAAAAACACTTTTTCACAACGAAAAAGTGTTTTCTCTTATTACTATTCTATTTCATTTATCTGGTGGTTTTATATTGGTGTGTAGCCATTGCTAACATTAAGAATACAATTGGCACCCAACTGATTGTAGTTAATGTTTCTTCCATGAATGATTGACACATGATCGCTAAAAAAGCCCACAAGAATGTTAGTTGTCCGTTTGTCAGCTCACATTTTCTTACGAGCAACCATAAAAAACTAAGCAAAAGAATAATCGATAGAGCAAAACCAATCAATCCATAGTGATTGACGAGTGCGTGATACGTATTATGATTACCTAGAATCTGATTTCCTATATGGAAAAAGAAAGGTTCATCTCTACAAATATTTGTCCTGTTTTTTCGCCTAATGTTTCATAGAATTTGCGCCAAATTTCTTCTCGTCCTGTAAATAAATGAACTTTGTCTGACATTGCAGCAAAATAAGAAATCGGTAAAGCTAGAACCGAAACTGCTGCATACATCCAAAAGGACAAGTGTGTGTTTCGAAAAATCTTCTTAGGTAAAATTTCTAGGATAACGAAGATAACAAGCGCGTATAATGCTGCTTTCGATTGGCAAACCCAAATCGTTGCCCCAGCAAGAATCAACGCTGGTAATGATAGCAATCGCATGTACCATTTTCCAAATGAACTAGCAAATCCTGTGATAAGAAGGGCTAATGTCATTAAAGAACTACCTATCGTATTTGTATTGATCCAAATATCCGTTAAACTGGTTAAATTATCTTGATAGGTTTTAGCTTGTTCCTGAATATGGATTGTTTTTGTTACACCATCTACTTTTTCAGCGATTTTGTCCTTTAGATAACCTTGATAAGCAAAATAACTAAAAAGGAGAAAAACAATGATTACGCCCACGTAAGGATTAAATAAAGTTTTATTGTTTTTATTCATCTATCTACCTTCTATATTTGAATTAATTTAACTACATCTAACCAAGATAAACCACGTTAAATTTTACTATTCTTTTTATTCAATAACAATGCCACATCATAATTGATCATTTTCATATCATAATCGTCAAGAAACTTCTAATAATAGTTGGCAATTAGAACTTATTTTCACATAAGTTCGTCTCAACTGTTCAAAATTTTTCATTGATCCCAATAGACAGGCTTTCTCCTTTCCTGTTATCTGCATGTCACTGATATATTGCATGACAGATAACCTTTTAAGGTGTTTTTGTTTCATCGTTTTTAGTAACTTTTCTTCCATTTCTTTCGACACTTTTTTTCTATTTTCGATTTCTTTACAATTCATGAGTTTTCCTACCTTCCTTGTTTTGATAAAAATAAAAAAGCCTATGATCACATACGCTCTACACTTCACTCTTGGGTTATCTTTTTCTTTCTTTTAACTACTGGCCTTGCTGGTTTCAAATCCTTGATTCCATTATAGGTTCTCCAATAATCAAACTCTTTTCGTAATCTTTCTTTTTCCATATCTGTTCCTTTGGATAAGGCTTTAAATACATCTTTAGGTGAATAACCACGAGCTAACAGCTGTACATACCTTCCTTTTGTCAAAGTATCCATATCCATCGCATCTAAAACTGGTCGCGCCATCTAATTTGCCTCCTAAATAAATTCTTTACTCGATGTCTAATGATAATACTAGCTTTTTATTATTCGTCGTAATTTCTGCACATTCTTCTTCATTATTTTCTGCGATTAACGCATAATAGCATGGTGATTTTACTTCGAAAAATTTCATGATCTATTCCTCCAATTTTTATTCTTCTTTATCCGCTACAAAGTCAATGATTTCAACACTGACAATATAATCACTCAAATATGACCAGGTATCTTCTACAGACAATTCGTCTCCTTTGTCGTTCGTAAGCGTCATTTTAAACCACTCATCGCCTTCATCATCTTCAGGTAGCAAGCCGAATCCAATTGGATTATCAGTCAATGTTTAATCGTATAAATCATCCTCGTCTAATGCTAAAACATCTAATCCTTTACAATTTCCGCCTCTTCTAAACGTCACAAATCCTTTGTAATCCCAACGTTGGAAAGAAACCTTAATAGTATGTGTGCCCAATCGTATATTCGGATCATAATTTTTCATTTGTCATTCCTCCATTACGTAAATTTCATTTTCTCTATGTTTTATATCAATTTTTTCACTTTATTCAGGACTTGTTCATATTTTATCGTTTTTCGTTTACTTAAAAATACATAAAAAATTTCGACTCGTTTATGGCGTCCGAAACGAGAAACCCTAGTAGACAGCGGTAAATGCTCGATTGATCCAATAATCAACGTCCTCGCAAGTATCTACATGTACTGCAGCACACGACACAATTTCTTGTGCGTCCTCCCCATTACGAGAAGACCTACTCCTTATTCCATGAGTTTGCGTTAAAGTCTAGATCCCTTAGTAGCTGCTCATGATTAATCTAGACGCTATTCTAACTTGTCTAACTTCTAAATTCCCTCTTGTTTACTCTGCGCTTATTATTTACACAAATTCATTTCACCACTATCCAAACAAGCGCATTTACTCGATTGACCAATTTTTTACGTTACCAATCGTTAAAACCTACCCCGTCACTCCCCGAAGGGAATTGTTGATAGATCAAGTCTACTCCTTATTTTTCTAGTGACTCTAAGTTCCTTTAGAAGTCTCGACAATATTTTCAAGCAAGCGAAAAACGATAAAATACAAGTTATGAGAATGATCAATTCAGCTGATCAAAAGCCCCATCCCTTTTGCGGTACAACGCAAGACTCCATTTTTTCTTCGACCAATCAGTACACCGTTTTGGTCATAAACATGTTTGATTGTTGGATATAGCTCTTTTAAGGGGATAGGATCTTTTAAAATTATTTGCTTTTGTTTCCCAATGTAATAAATCATTTCCTCTGAGACTTTGTCTTTCTGGATTATATATTTCTTACACTGCACAACGGTTTTACTTTGGCCAGTTGATAGTTTCTTCGTGATTTTCTCTGTAGCGGTACACCGTTTACCGTAGTGACAAATATCTTTGAGACTCAAAATTCCTGTATATGACATAAAATAAACCACCCAATTTCTTTAAATATTTTTAACAAGTTTTTCTTGTTATTTTTCAAAAATAGAGAATTGATTTTCGTTCATGACAAACAAAAAAGAGGGAACGCATCCAAACATGCGTTCCCTCTAATTTCAGCGTTCGTCATACGGCAAAGAGCCACACGGACATTTTTATAACATTATGCTTAGGCATAGATTCATCGTAATATCACGTATTTTTAACCTTAACACAGCCAAAAAAAGTGGTATCACTTTTGAATATCTGTTATACTAAATCCGTTGCGGGTAATACCGTAACACTGAAAGGTTAACGCATTAAGGGCCAAATCTTAATGCCGTGTATGAACGCTGACGAAGGTTACCAGCCTTCCGAGTTCATACCGCCTTTCTTTTTTTTGTATTTTCAATTGTCCAAATTTATCGTCCAAAAGTGCAGAACGAAAATCAATTCATCACAAGCATAGCAGACAATTAAATTTAAAACAACTAAATTTATACAAAAAAATGTAAGCGAATAATATTCGTATTGCCTGAAAAGAAGTAATATCAAGGTTTTTAGCTTTTTTAAAAAATGAAATTACCTCTCTTCGCGTATTATTATAACTAAAAAACAGCAACATGCAAACGTTTGTTCTCTTTTTTGTGTTGGAAATTAATTATTAACTATTAACACTTATGACGTAAAAAGCTACGTTTGTGATTTTTATCATAATATTTTAACTCATAAATTCTATTAAAATAGCTATTTCTTTGTAACATTTGTAATATAATTAGAATAATAAAAAATTTTTAATTTTAATGCTACTCCATGAAGCAACAATCACTTTGTCAGTAATATTTCACTCTAACCAGTCTTTCGTAATAGTTTTTGGGAAGCTTTCAGAATTCAAACGTTTTTCACTTGATACTTTAGCAGCTATTGGTTTTTCGATAAACCAATTTTTTACATAGACAAAAATCAGGTTCTGGATATTTTCGACTTTTTCGGTTTTTAATTTTTGATAGGCTTTTAACAGTGTCGTGTATAATTCTTGTTCTGCATTGACATAATAACTATCGAGTTCTTCAAAAACTATCGAAATACCACTTTCTATTTCAGCTTTTTTCTTTGCATTATGAATAGTCTGGACGGTTTTTTGAGCTTCACTGTAACTTGAAGAAAATGTTTTTATCAAATTTAATACTCGTTCAGGGACAAACGTAGCAATGCTATCGTTTGTCATAATTGTCTCAAAATTGTCTAACAACAATTGATCTTGTAGGCGGTCTTTTTCAGTGTCTATATTGTGTCTATTAGTGTCTAATATATTATTATTAAGTTCTGGTATGATTTTCATACCCTCTGATTTATCAACGTTTTGGCACGGTATGATTTTCATACCCTCTTGAGCCCCAAGGGATTCAGCGTCTGATTTTTCGTCGAGGGTGGGTATGATTTTCATACCCTCTGATTTATCAACGTTTTCCCTATTCTCTCTATCAAATTTTTCGAGTAAGTAGATATCATTTTCTGAGACTTTTAATTCTGCTAGATATAGTCTATTAGGATTATTTTTCCCTAACTGTTTGTTAAATCCCATCTGCTTTTGTAATAATAAACCAAAGGATTCCAACTCTTTTTTGATTGCTATCGCTTTTTGTTTTTGGCAGTTTAATACGCTACATAGTTCATTTGTCGTATAAGTAAAATAAACATTACCTTCTTCATCGATTTGCCGTTTGCTGATTGCGATCTCTAATCTTGCTTTTAAAAGCATATAGGCAATCTTAGTTGAATCTTTCATTTTTTTGTATTCGTCAGAAACAATAAAGACTTTTGGAAATTGATAAAATAACTCGTTGTAAACTCTATCCGCCTTAAAAAAATTAAAATCAGTCAT
>NZ_JBBOYG010000001.1:2535000-2556840 GCF_038008005.1 Enterococcus sp. FSL R5-0957 | reverse complement strand
ATAAGGCCTCCTCCTTCATTAAAAAGTGAATAACTAGTACTAATTTAGCATTTTTTTCAATAGTTTTCCACAGAAACCGAAGAAAAAAATTTTTTAATTACAATTATCCACATAATCGACAAATAAAAAAAAAGAAAAACACAGCTGTCAAAAAAAGTTTTCCACACCGCTAATGCACAGGTGGACAACTCGTAAAAATCACTAGATTTCCTCCTATGCCTGTGGATAATAAATGTATATTTATCAATAGTTTAGGGACGAAATACACAGGAAAATGTCTGTCTGTGTATTACTTTTTTTACACGTGTGTTTTCTGTGTAAAAGTGCCTCGTTATTATTTGTGGATAATTCCTGTGTATAACTTTTTCCACATGGGGTTCCCATAGAAAAAAATAATCTTGTGGATAAGTTTTGACAATCGATCTTCTATTTTATATTGACAAAATCACTACTTTGTCGTTATACTATCAAAGTATGTCTGTGTTTATAAAATAGATAAGAACATTTTGGAGGTGGAATATATGAAAAGAACATACCAACCAAATAAACGTAAACGTCAAAAAGTTCACGGATTCCGTAAACGTATGAGTACTAAAAATGGACGTCGTGTGTTAGCTAGCCGTCGTCGTAAAGGAAGAAAAGTTCTTTCAGCTTAGGCCACTGGGGTTTCAGTGGTTTTTTTTATACTCTTTTTTAGGGAAATGATGAAAGGACAATCGTAATTATGGTATGATTATGAGCGTAAGTGAGAGATAGAAAAGGAAAGAAAACTAATGAGAAAAGCGTATCGAGTAAAAAAAGAACGAGAGTTTCAAGCCGTGTTTCATACGGGAGATTCTTTTGCTAACCGCAAATTCGTCGTTTACCGTTTGAAAAAACCGGGACAGCCTCATTTTCGAGTTGGTTTATCTGTAGGAAAAAAGGTCGGCAACGCGGTAAGCCGCAATGAAGTCAAACGAAAAATCCGAGCAGCTGTTTATTCTATAAAAGAAGAGATTGATCCGGAGTTGGATTTTATTGTGATTGCTAGACCAAGTGTGAAGGGGCTGACTTATGATGAGGTTCGCTCCAATTTAGTCCACGTCTTAAAACTTGCAAAAATAATCGACAGAGAGGAAAAGAGTAAGTGAAGAAATACAAACGTTTACTTTTGATGGCCGGTATCGTTAGTTTGGTCATCGTCTTATCCGGTTGCGGAACTGGGGAAGTCAGCGCACAAAGTACAGGAATTTGGGATCGTTATATTGTTTATTACTTTGCTGAGGCGATCAAGGCGTTGTCATTTGGTAATGCAGGGATAGGGATTATTTTATTTACATTGATCATCCGTGTGATCTTGTTGCCGCTGATGCATTTCCAAACAAAGAGCATGCGAAAGACACAAGAATTACAACCGAAATTAAAAGCACTGCAGCAACAATATAGTTCAAGAGACCCAGAAACACAAAGTAAATTAAGAGAAGAGCAACAGCGTTTATATGCGGAAAATGGAGTCAATCCATATGCTGGTTGTCTTCCTTTATTGGTACAAATGCCAATCTTGATGGCGTTATGGCAATCTATTTCCCGTGTACCTGAGTTGAAACAAGGCCATTTCTTATGGTTGAACTTAGGGAACGCGGATCCAACATTTATCTTGCCGATTCTAGCAGCAATTTTTACTTTTGCAAGTACGTATTTATCTAGCATGAGTCAGATTGAATCGAATGCATCAATGAAGATCATGAATTTCGTGATGCCTGTAATGATTTTAGTGATGGGTGTCAATTTAGCCAGCGGTCTTTCATTATACTGGGTGGTTTCCAATGCCTTCCAAGTTGTACAAACGCTGCTGATCAATAATCCTTTCAAAATTCGAAAAGAACGGGAAGAAGAAGCACGTAAAATCCGCGAAAGAGAACGTGCATTGAAGAAAGCAATGAATCCTAAGAAAAAACGGAAATAATAGGGGAGGGAATGCTAATGCCGATTTATGAAGCTGCAACAATAGATGAAGCTGTTCAACTAGGTCTAGCTGATTTGGGTTTGGCCAAAGACCAAGTTGAAATCGAAATACTGGAAGAAGGAAAAAAAGGTTTCCTAGGAATGGGCCGAAAAAATGTACGGCTTTCGATCCAGCCAAGTATCAGTGAAAAAATTTCTGAAACAGTAGAACAGACGGTAGAAGAGATTTTAGAAGAAGAACCAACAGCTGAGATCGAGGTAGTCAACGAAACGATTCTTGAAGAAAAAACAGAAGAAGTAAGTGAGCTAGGTGATGAAGCAGCTTTAACGGAATTGGCAGTCTATCTTACTGAAATTTCAAAACAGCTTGATGCTCCAGCTCTTGTCAAAATGGAAAGAGAATCCAATAATATGGTCGTTTTCCATTTAGAAACACAAAAGCAAGGGTTACTGATTGGGAAACATGGAAAAACGCTGAATGCATTACAATATCTGGCACAAGTCTTCATCCATCGTTTAGCAAGAAATAAGCTATCTGTAGTGGTCAATGTAGGCAATTACCGTGAAAAGCGCCAAGAGATCATTCAGCGTTTAGCTGATCGTACGGCTGAAAAAGTAAAACGGACAGGACAGCCTGTTTTCTTAGAACCAATGCCTGCCTTTGAACGTAAACAAATCCATGCTGCATTAAGTAAAGATGAACATGTAAAAACACATTCGGAAGGTGAGGAACCTTATCGTTACTTAGTAGTTGAACCTGCTAAAAAATATTATTGATTCCATTACTTTTTGAATAAATCACGTTGACAAAGTTTTTCAAACCAAGTATATTTTACTAGAAATCATTCTTATCAGAGTATACGATGAAGTAGTCACTAACTTTGATAGAAAAAAGCGGAACGAAACTGTTTTCAGTTTTGCTCCGCTTTTTTTGTACCTGTTTCATTTAACCAATCGTCGTTTGGATAAATTGGATCACTGTTCCATAAGCAAAAAGTTCCAGAAAATACTTTCCATCCCGATTTCTTTGCTGATACTCAAAATGACAGTTGATCACCGCATTCGCACCATATTCAAGAACCTTCATCTTTAATTTCCTCTTCGTTGTCAAGAAAAGATCCTCTTTGGGAAAAGCTGGGTCAAACAAATCAGCTTCTAAGCATTCCACAACAAAAACGATATCGCGGACGATATATTTTTGATTGATATTTCCTGTAGATAAAACAACATCGTTGATCCGAGGATCACTTTCTTCTTTCAATGCATCAGAGTTGAACTGGCTCACTCCTTTTCTCCTTTCAAAAGTGTATAGTTTAGATAGCGCTACCACTTAGTGTACCGTTTTTTTTAAGAAAGATAAAGCCTTGTTTATACAGTATTTTCTCTTCGAATAAACCAAAGAACACAAAGAGACATCCAAAGTCAATTAAATGTAAGGTAATGGAATCAGGTGAGGTACAACTTCATATAACTTGTTTTAAGCACTTGATTCCTTATGGCAAGTGTGATAACCTATGACCAGAATTTAATCAAGAACAAGCAGTCAAAGTGCGAAGTTCACCATTTATTATGCATAAAGGGTGGAGTGGGCACTTTTTTTGTGCGCAAAATGAAAAAGGAAGTGAAAAAATGGCTGAAATTACTTTAGAATTTGATACGATTGCGGCAATTTCTACCCCGCCTGGAGAAGGAGCAATCAGTATCGTTCGTTTAAGTGGCGATCAAGCTGTGCAACTAGCAGATAAAGTTTATCATTCTGGGAATAAACGACTATCAGAAGTACCAAGCCATACGATCCATTATGGACACATCGTTGATCCCAAGAGCGATCAGCTAGTCGATGAAGTCATGGTCTCCGTGATGAGAGCACCAAAGACATTTACGCGAGAAGATGTAGTAGAAATCAATTGTCACGGCGGAATCGTCGTAGTCAATCAAATTTTGCAGTTATTGTTAAGAGAAGGGGCAAGATTAGCTGAGCCAGGCGAATTCACAAAACGAGCATTCTTGAATGGTCGTGTTGACCTTTCACAGGCAGAAGCTGTAATGGATTTAATTCGAGCAAAAACAGACAAAGCAATGGGGTTAGCCCTTAATCAGTTAGACGGCAATCTGTCTGCTTTGATCCGCTCATTGAGACAAGAGATTTTAGAGACATTAGCTCAAGTAGAAGTAAATATTGATTATCCGGAATATGACGACGTCGAAGAATTGACTACGAAGTTATTGCTTGAAAAAGCACAGATGATCCAACAAAGAATCCAAGCACTACTTGCTACGTCCAAGCAAGGAAAGGTTCTGCGGGAAGGGTTAAGTACGGCGATCATCGGTCGGCCAAATGTCGGCAAATCAAGCTTGTTAAACCATTTGTTAAGAGAAGAAAAAGCCATCGTTACGGACATTGCAGGAACGACTCGAGATGTAATCGAAGAGTATGTCAATGTTCGAGGCGTACCGCTCAAGCTAATCGATACAGCTGGAATTCGGGAAACAGAAGATGTGGTGGAACGTATCGGGGTCGAAAGAAGCCGTAAAGCATTAGCAGAAGCAGACTTGATCTTACTTGTTCTAAACCAAAGCGAACCACTGACAGCAGAAGATGAACAATTACTGGAAGCGACAAGTGGATTGAAACGGATCATTCTTCTAAATAAAACAGATTTGCCAGCACAGTTGGAACAAGAAAAATTGAACAAATTGATCGAAAATGAACCAGTTTTTTCAATTTCCGTAGCTAAAAACGACGGACTAGATCGTTTGGAATCAGCTATTTCTGATTTATTCTTCAGCGGAGAAACAGGAGAAAGAGACGCTACTTATGTTTCCAATACCCGCCATATCGCATTGTTAGAAAAAGCTTCCCTGTCACTTGAAGAAGTCATTGCAGGTATTGATGCAGGAATGCCTGTGGATCTCGTTCAAATCGATATGACGCGTTGCTGGGACTATCTAGGAGAAGTGGTTGGCGACAGTGTACAAGATGAATTGATCACTCAATTATTCAGTCAATTTTGTTTAGGAAAATAAAAGGAGGAACAAACGATTGAAACATTATGAAGCAGATGCGTATGACGTGATCGTTGTCGGCGCAGGACATGCCGGTTCAGAAGCTGCACTTGCTGCTGCACGTATGGGCTCAAAAACGTTATTACTGACAATAAATTTGGATATGGTAGCATTCATGCCATGTAATCCTTCTGTAGGCGGACCAGCTAAAGGCGTTGTTGTTCGAGAAATCGATGCGCTAGGTGGAGAAATGGGTAAGAATATCGATAAAACCTATATCCAAATGCGTATGTTGAACACAGGAAAAGGCCCAGCTGTCCGAGCATTGCGAGCACAAGCAGACAAACAAGCTTATTCAACAGAAATGAAACATACGATCGAAAAAGAACCAAATTTGACGTTAAGACAAGGAATCGTCGAAGAACTGATCGTCGAAGATGGTGTTTGTCATGGTGTAGTGACTTCCACAGGAGCGAGCTACCGGGCAAAAGCAGTTGTTATTACAGCCGGAACAGCACTTCGCGGAGAAATCATTATCGGTGAATTGAAATATTCATCAGGTCCGAATAACTCTCAACCTTCTATTGGACTAGCGAATCATCTAAAAGAACTTGGTTTTGCTATCGAACGGTTCAAAACAGGAACACCGCCTCGAGTAAAATCAAGTACAATCGATTATTCTGTTACAGAAGAACAACCTGGTGACAAAGAGCCGAATCATTTTAGCTTTAGTACACCAGATAGTGCCTATAAACTAAATCAGGAATCTTGCTGGCTGACCTATACAGGTGAGACGACTCACCAAATCATTCGAGACAACTTACATCGTGCCCCAATGTTTACAGGGATCGTTGAAGGGGTAGGCGCTCGCTATTGTCCATCCATCGAAGATAAGATTGTGCGTTTTGCAGACAAACCACGTCACCAACTATTTTTAGAACCAGAAGGCTTGAACACAGAAGAAGTCTATGTTCAAGGGTTATCTACTTCTTTACCAGAAGATGTCCAAGTCGACATGCTTCATTCCATCGCCGGTTTGGAAAAAGTAGAAATGATGCGTACAGGATATGCTATCGAATATGACGTAGTAGAACCACACCAACTCCGTCCGACATTAGAAACTAAAGTCGTTGAAAATCTTTATACAGCTGGACAAACAAATGGTACAAGCGGGTATGAAGAAGCGGCTGGACAAGGACTGATTGCTGGTATCAATGCAGCTTTGAAAGTTCAAGGAAAAGAGCCTTTAGTGATCAAACGAAGTGATGGTTACATCGGTGTCATGATCGATGATTTGGTGACAAAAGGAACGAACGAGCCTTACCGTTTGCTGACTTCACGTGCTGAATACCGTCTGCTTTTACGTCATGATAATGCAGATTTGCGATTGACAGAAATGGGTCACCGTGTGGGCTTAGTAAAAGAGGACCAATACAAGGCTTATTTGAAGAAAAAAGAAGCAGTTGAACAAGAAATCAAACGTTTGATGAATGTACGGATCAAACCAACAGAAGAAGTTCAAGCCTTTTTAGCGACGATTAATGCGGCACCTCTAAAAGATGGCGTACTAGCAAGCGACTTTTTAAGACGCCCTGAGATTACTTATGCAGATCTTCTACGGTTTATTCCAGAGAATGAAGAATTAACACGAAAAGAAATCGAACAAGTAGAAATCCAAATCAAATATGAAGGCTACATCAAAAAAGCCATGGAAAAAGTAGAAAAATTAAAACGCATGGAAGCGAAAAAGATTCCAGAAAACATCGACTACGCAGCAATCAACGGATTAGCAACAGAAGCAAAACAAAAATTGCAGAAAATCCAACCAGAAACAATTGCCCAAGCTAGCCGGATCAGCGGAGTAAATCCTGCAGATCTAAGCATCTTAATGGTCTATATCGAACAAGGGAAGATTGCGAAAGTCAGTGAACCAGCGTAATACGTAATAATAAATAGAAGAGAGAACCAGTTTTTGCAGAAATTGCCCAAAGCTAGTTCTCTCTTCTATGTGTATTTTATGAGTGCCATAATAGAAAGAAAAAATCTATCGGCGTTTCTTACTTTTCAAATTTTTAAGAATCCATATGGAAGGATTGCATGTCTTGGAATTTTGCGTTAAAGTAGGGAGAGAATCTGTGAAACAATTGCTGTTTCACAATGAAAGGAATAATTATGATACCAGAAGAATTTCGCCAATCTTTGGCAGAAAAAGGGATAGAGCTTACCGATCATCAAATGGAACAATTTGCTATCTATTATCGGACATTAGTCGAATGGAACGAAAAAATGAATCTTACAGCCATTACGGATGAAAAAGACGTATACCTGAAGCATTTTTACGATTCGCTTACGTTAGCATTTGAAGTAGACTTTACGCAACCTTTATCTTTATGCGATGTCGGTTCAGGGGCAGGATTTCCTAGCATACCTTTAAAAATTGCCTTTCCCGAATTGCAGATAACGATTGTTGATTCTCTGAATAAACGAATAACCTTCTTGTCTGAACTAACTCGATTATTAGGAATCGATGCTTCCTTATATCATGACCGGGCAGAAACATTTGGACAAAATCCTCAATTTCGTGCATCATTTGACCTTGTCACTGCTCGTGCAGTTGCACGTTTGAATGTGTTAGCAGAATTGTGTTTGCCCTTGGCTAAACAAGAAGGCTATTTTTATGCATTGAAAGCAGCAAAAAGTGAAGAGGAACTGACAGAAGCAAAACAAGCGATTGCTTTATTAGGTGGTAAATTCCTCAAAGAAGAGGCGGTTACCTTGCCGAATGTCTCTGACCAACGGCATATTATCGTCATTCAAAAAAAGAAAATAACCCCAAATAAATACCCAAGAAAGCCCGGTCTGCCTAATAAGCAGCCAATCAAATAGGAGGAGAAGAGATGGCACAAATAATATCTGTTGCGAACCAAAAAGGTGGCGTCGGCAAAACAACGACGACGGTAAATCTAGGTGCTTGTCTTGCCAGCCTTGGCAAAAAAGTATTGCTAGTGGATATGGATGCACAAGGAAATGCTACCAGTGGTGTCGGGATCAGAAAACCCGATGTGACAAAAGACATCTATGACGTTCTAGTCAATGAATTGCCAATTGATGAGGCGACGTTGATCACTGAACATGAAAATTTGAGTATTGTGCCTGCGACTCTCCAATTAGCAGGAGCAGAGATCGAATTGACATCAATGATGGCAAGAGAATCAAGATTAAAAGGATCTTTGGCAGAAGTCAGCAGCCAGTATGATTATATCTTGATCGACTGCCCGCCTTCTCTTGGCCATTTGACAATCAATTCATTTACAGCCAGTGATTCGATTTTGATACCTGTTCAGTGTGAATATTACGCATTGGAAGGATTAAGCCAATTACTGAATACGGTTCGTTTAGTCCAAAAGCACTTCAATCCAGAATTGGAAATAGAAGGTGTCTTGCTGACCATGTATGATGCACGAACAAATCTGGGAAATGAAGTCGTAGAAGAAGTACGCAAATACTTCCGCGAAAAAGTCTATGAAACGATCATCCCAAGAAATATTCGTTTATCAGAAGCACCTAGTCATGGAAAACCGATCATCGACTACGATCCACGTTCTCGGGGAGCTGAAGTCTACCAAGCATTGGCAAAGGAAGTGGTAAGTCGTGAAGAAAAGTAAAGGATTAGGCCGAGGAATCGATGCATTGTTTCAAGATTTAGAAAACTTAGAGACGGTGGATGTAAAAGATGATACCGTGATCCAGTTGCCATTGAATGAGCTGCGTCCAAATCCGTATCAGCCTCGTAAGACATTTGAAGAAGTATCTTTGCAAGAACTAGCTAATTCTATTGAACAATCAGGCGTCTTCCAACCAATCATCGTACGCCGTTCTGCAGTAAAAGGGTATGAGATCATCGCAGGGGAAAGACGTTTTCGAGCGTCCAAACTAGCTGAAAAAGAAACGATCCCTGCTATCGTCAGAGACTTTGACGAAGAAGCAATGATGCAAGTAGCCGTGTTGGAAAATCTGCAACGGGAAGATCTGAATCCATTAGAAGAAGCAGAAGCGTATGAAATGCTGATGAAAAATCTGAAACTGACACAAGCCGAAGTAGCTAGTCGTTTAGGAAAGAGCAGACCTTATATCGCCAATTATTTGCGCTTGCTTTCTTTACCAGATCTTGTTAAGGAAATGGTGCAAGATCAACGTTTATCTATGGGACAAGCTCGTACGCTGTTAGGCTTGAAAAACAAATCATTGATCTTGAAATTAGCCAATCGTGCAGTAACTGAAAATTTAACTGTCCGCCAACTGGAACAGATCGTTTCTGAGTTAAATCAAAATGATGGAAAAGAAAAGAAAAAAATCCCAAGGCTAGCAAAGGAAAAACCCTATTATATCCGAGAAAGCGAAGATCGTTTGATGGATAAATTTGGTACGAGCGTAGCTATCCAAGAAAAAAACGGGAAAGGTAAGATCGAGATCGAATACCTTTCTCAAAAAGATTTGACACGAATTCTTGATATCTTGAATATTCAATTTGATGAAGAATAAACAAAAAGGAGGCTATTTTTATGTACGACTTGCACGATATCGTTGAAATGAAAAAACCTCACGCTTGCCAGACGAACCGCTGGGAAGTCATTCGAATGGGCGCAGATATCAAAATCAGATGTATGAATTGCGGACATATCGTCATGATGACCCGTCGAGATTTTGAAAAGAAATTAAAAAAAGTAATTGAAAAAAATGCAGAGAAAGAGTGAATAAATTTATGGCATTGACTGCTGGAATTGTTGGGTTGCCCAACGTAGGAAAATCAACTTTGTTTAATGCGATCACAAAAGCAGGAGCAGAAGCAGCAAACTATCCCTTTGCAACGATCGACCCCAACGTAGGGATGGTAGAAGTACCTGACTGGCGTTTGCAACGCTTAACAGAACTTGTACATCCGAAAAAAACTGTTCCGACGACTTTTGAATTTACAGATATTGCTGGGATCGTAAAAGGCGCTAGTAAAGGAGAAGGTTTGGGGAATCAATTCTTAAGCCATATCCGCCAAGTAGATGCTATTTGTCACGTTGTCCGCTGTTTTGATGATGATAATATCACTCACGTAGAAGGACGCGTCGATCCACTAGAAGATATTGATACAATCAACTTGGAACTAGTGTTAGCAGACTTGGAATCTATCAACAAACGCTATACTCGTGTAGCAAAAGTTGCTAAAACCAAAGATAAAGATGCAGTGGCAGAGCTAGCTGTATTGGACAAAATCAAACCTGTACTGGAAGAAGGAAAATCTGCTCGAACGATTGAATTCACAGAAGAAGAACAAAAAATCGTTAAATCACTATTCTTATTGACGACAAAACCAATTCTTTACGTAGCAAATGTGTCAGAAGATGATGTGGCAGATGCAGATGCGAATCATTATGTACAAGAAGTGCGCAACTTTGCGGCAGAAGAAAATGCAGAAGTGATCGTGGTCAGTGCTCGTGCAGAAGAAGAAATCGCAGAATTAGATGAAGAAGACAAAGCAGAATTTCTAGAAGCTTTAGGAATCGAAGAATCAGGTTTGGATCAGTTGATCCGTGCCGCTTATGATTTGTTAGGCTTAGCTACTTACTTTACTGCTGGGGAACAAGAAGTACGTGCTTGGACATTCAAAAAAGGAATCAAAGCGCCGCAAGCAGCAGGAATCATCCATTCAGATTTCGAACACGGATTTATCCGTGCGGAAACTGTCTCTTTTGAAGACTTGGATCATTATGGAAACATGCATGCAGCAAAAGAAGCTGGGCGTGTTCGATTAGAAGGAAAAGATTATGTTGTACAAGATGGCGATGTAATGTTATTCCGCTTTAATGTGTAAAAGGGCTATCAAACTAGCTGTAGAATATGGTAGAATGTCTTTTGTGACGACCGTTGAGAAAAGGAACGGCTAAGGAGGACTATTAGATAATGGAACCAGAACAATTACGAGAAATCGTAAAAGAAAACAATAGTTTAGAAACAAAATTAACCAAAAGAAATCAACAGTACATTTTTGATTTGAAAAAATCTTTAGAAGCAGCGAATTTGTCTGAAGAAGAAAAAGTAAAAGCCCTTCATGACATTCTGCCTACTTTAGTTGCAGAACAAAAAGGCGGAAAAACAGCTCGCCAATTGTTCGGGACAGTCTCTGAAAGAACGGAAGCAATCATCAATAAACCAGCAGAAATACAAAATACATCAACCCCTTTATTGATGTGGTTGGATAATACATTACTACTGCTTGGTCTATTAAGTATCATGATCGCGATTACCGGATTGTTTTCACGTGGAACAACGCCAGCTTATGGCTTCTCTACACTCGTTCTAGGTTCTGCAATCGGGGGCTGGGTCTTTTATATGATGTACAAGTACATCTATCAGTATGAATACCCAGGAGCAGATCGAAGCAAGAAACCAGGAATGGGTAAAACATTGCTTATCCTAGGTGGAACGACACTTCTTTGGGTCGTGCTGTTTTCTGCGACAACGCTATTGCCGCCAGTTATCAATCCAGTATTAGATCCGATAGTAGTTATCATCATCGGAGCAGCTGCTTTAGCCGTCCGTTACTACTTGAAGAAAAAGTATGGGATCATTGGAAGTTTATCCGTTCCAAGAAGATAAACCAGAAAGCAGAGCAGTAGCTTTACTAAATATTGAGAGGTAGTAAAGGACCTCATTCCGTTTATCCATAGTTAAATAATAGTAAGAGGCTGTGACAAAAGTCTTGTCGCAGCTCCTTTTTTCGAATAAACGGTGTTCTCTTGCCAACTCCTCGGTAACAAATCACAATATTCAACAAACAAGAGAAATTGTTTTTTGAAATTGCTCCTTGTGACTCGGAGCTGAATGGCAGGCTCACGACCTCTTTCTTAAACGGTGTTCAATCAGCTGACCCTCGGCATTAGCTCAAAAAACGGCAAAATATGAGGAACTATTTTACCGTTTGTTTCTCTAATACTCAATCAGGGCGCTGATTTCACAACCTCTCGGTAAACGGTGTTCAAAAGCTTGCATCTGCGGTAATAAGCCCAACCAAACGAAAAATATGAGGAGCTATTTTTGTTTGGCAGTTCTTATTACTTGATGCATAACAGCTTTTTCACAACCTCTCCACTAAACGGTGTTTAATCAGCTAACCACTTCTGTCGCACTCTCTTTTAGTATATACACAGATGTAAGCGATTTATATTGGTATTCTATGAGAAAGCTAATTTGATTCTATGTAGATCATTGACTTAAATGAAAAAATCAATTATTTTAATAGATAAACTAAATTAGAGGAGTGGTACTAAAAATGTCCAACTGGGAAACAAAGTTCACGAAAAAAGGATTTACTTTTGATGATGTCTTATTGATACCAGCAGAAAGTCACGTGTTACCAAACGAAGTGGATATGAGCGTACAATTAGCTAAAAATATTAAGTTGAATATTCCAATCATCAGTGCAAGTATGGATACCGTTACCGACAGCAAGATGGCCATCGCTATGGCAAGACAAGGCGGATTAGGTGTGATCCATAAAAACATGACGATCAGCCAGCAAGCGGATGAAGTAAGAAAAGTCAAACGTTCTGAAAGTGGCGTCATCATTGATCCGTTCTTCTTAACGCCACAGCATCTTGTAGCAGACGCAGAAGAATTGATGAGCAAATACCGTATCAGTGGTGTGCCGATCGTTGAAACACTTGAAAACAGAAAATTGGTAGGGATCATTACAAACCGCGACATGCGTTTTGTAACAGATTACCACATGCCGATTGCTGATGTGATGACAAAAGACAACTTAGTGACTGCCCCAGTAGGTACCTCTCTAAAAGATGCAGAAAAGATTTTGCAAAAACATAAAATCGAAAAATTACCAATCGTTGATAACGAAGGTCGTTTAAGCGGATTGATCACGATCAAAGATATCGAGAAAGTGATCGAATTTCCAAATGCAGCAAAAGATGAACATGGTCGATTGCTTGTAGCAGCAGCTGTTGGTGTAACAAGCGATACATTCGAGCGTGCGAATGCTTTATTAGAAGCAGGGGTAGATGCAATCATCATCGATACAGCTCATGGACATAGTGCAGGTGTAATCCGAAAAATCCAAGAAATCCGTTCAACTTTTGCAGATGCAACATTGATTGCTGGGAACGTTGCGACGGCTGAAGCGACAAAAGCTTTATATGATGCAGGGGTGGATGTCGTAAAAGTCGGTATCGGACCAGGATCGATTTGTACGACACGTGTGGTAGCTGGTGTAGGTGTACCTCAGCTCACAGCCATCTATGATGCAGCATCAGTTGCTCGTCAATATGGCAAAGCGATTATTGCAGACGGAGGAATCAAGTACTCTGGTGACATCGTCAAAGCATTAGCTGCCGGCGGACATGCAGTTATGTTAGGCAGCATGTTGGCGGGGACAGATGAATCACCAGGTGAATTCGAAATCTTCCAAGGACGTCGATTCAAAACATACCGAGGTATGGGTTCATTAGGCGCGATGGAAAAAGGTTCAAAAGACCGTTACTTCCAAGGTAGTGTCAATGAAGCAAATAAATTAGTACCAGAAGGAATCGAAGGTCGGGTTGCTTACAAAGGAAGTGTTGCAGACATTATTTTCCAAATGATCGGCGGTTTGCGTTCAGGAATGGGTTATGTTGGGGCAGCCAATTTACAGCAATTACGTGATGAAGCGCAATTCATCCAAATGAGCGGCAGCGGATTAAAAGAATCACACCCTCATGATGTACAAATCACGAAAGAAGCACCAAACTATTCAGTTGAATCTTAAAAATACTAAAAAGGAGTGGTAACACATGTTGTGTCACCACTCTTTTTTTGAATAAAAAATGTTTCCTTGCCAACTCCGAATCACAAGTACAATATTCATAAAATATGAAGAGCTGTTTTTTGAAATTACTCCTTGTGGTTTGGAGTGAAACGGCAGGCTTACGACTTCTTGGTAAACGGTGTTCTCCTGCCAATTCCTCGGTCACAAGTCACAATATTCAATAAACATGAGGAGCTGTTTTTTGAAATTGTTCCTTGTGACTCGGAGCTGAACGGCAGGCTCACGACCTCTTGGTAAATGGTGTTCAAAAGCCAGTTTCTCGGTATTAAGTCCAATTTATGCAAAAATGTGGAAAGCCATTTTCACAAAATTTTTCTTAATACTCGAAACTAAGCGGCTTTTTCACAACCTCTGATAAACGGTGTTCAAAAGCTTGCATCTGCGGTAATAAGCCCAACAAAACGAAAAATCAGAGGAGCTATTTTTGTTTGGCAGCTCTTATTACTTGATGCTGGACAGCTTTTTCACAACCTCTTTATTTAATAACTTTCAGATTACCCATATAAGGAACGAGCGCTTCTGGAACTGTGACAGAACCATCTTCATTTTGGTAATTTTCCAAAATGGCAGCTACTGTACGGCCAACTGCAAGTCCTGAACCATTCAGAGTATGAGCATAGTGGATTTTTCCATCATTATCGCGATAACGGATCATTGCTCGGCGTGCTTGGAAATCTTCACAGTTAGAACAAGAACTGATTTCACGATAAGTATCTTGTGCAGGAATCCATACTTCTAAGTCATAAGTTTTAGCTGCAGAAAAGCCCATGTCTCCAGTTGATAAGGCCATCACACGATAAGGCAAATGCAATTTTTTCAAGATATCTTCTGCATCAGCTGTCATTTTTTCCAATTCTTCGTAGGAATGCTCTGCATCCGAAAATTTGACCATTTCTACTTTATTGAATTGGTGAAGACGAATCAGTCCTCGTGTATCCCGACCAGCACTTCCGGCTTCAGAACGAAAAGCAGGGCTTAGTGCAGTGAAATAAATAGGTAAATCTGCACCATCTAAAATTTCATCATTATAATAGTTAGTTAATGGTACTTCAGCTGTTGGGATTAACGTTAGATCAGTATTCTCCAATTGGAAAACATCTTCTTTGAATTTTGGAAATTGTCCCGTACCAAACATCGCTTTACTGTTGACGATATAAGGAGTGATCATTTCAGTATAGCCGTGTTCGTAAATATGCTGATCAAGCATGAAGTTGTAGACTGCACGTTCTAATCGAACACCTAATCCTTTGTAATAGACAAAACGGCTACCGGCTACTTTTGCGCCACGTTCAAAATCTAAAATATCAAGATTTTCTGCAATTTCCCAGTGTGGTTTTGGTTCAAAAGCAAATGTACGTGGTTCGCTCCAACGACGGATTTCTACATTGTCCTCTTCATCTGTTCCAACTGGCACAGAATCATGGGGAAGGTTTGGCAAAGTAGTTGCAATTTGTTTCAACTTTTCATCCACTTCAGCAATTTCAGTATCCAATGCTTTGATGTTGCCACCGACTTTTTTCATTTCAGCGATTTTAGCAGAAGCATCTTCTTTTGCACGCTTCAATTGGGCGATCTCAGCAGAAACATCATTTCGATATTTTTTTAATTCTTCACTTTTGACTAGTAGCTTACGACGATTTTCATCTAGTTCCATGAATTCAGCTAATGTTTCTTTTTTTACGCCCCGAGTCATCAATTTTTCTTGTACTTCTTCAATATTTTGTCGCATCATTTTTACATCTAACATATGATTTCCTCCTTTTTGAAAATAAAAAAAGACTGATCCATCCCATTATTCTTGGGACGAATCAGTCTGAAATTCGCGGTACCACCCAAGTTCAGCGTCAGCTGCACTTGTTGAACACATAACGGCTGTTGAACCGACCTTTCTTATTTCGAAAGGGCACGTAAACGAACTGGAACTTCCAAATTATCCTTTGCTGATTTACACCTGCCATCAGCTCTCTGAAAAAGAATAAAGTGTACTGGGTTCTGTGTTTTTCATTTATTCTAATAATTGTAATAAGAATAGCGAATATTTCAGCTTTCGTCAATAACTTCCTGTGTATCAATAGGTAATTTTTCATTTTTCTTGATTGGAAGGTGCATGATGAAAGAAGTCCATTGCTTATCTGATTTTGCATAAATGTATCCGCCGTGCAAAGCCACAATGCTTTGAGCGATTGCTAAACCAAGTCCAGTTCCTCCAGTTGCTTGTGAACGAGATTCTTCTACACGATAAAAACGGTCGAATAGATTATCGATTGCCTGTTGTGGGATCATTGCTCCGTTATTTTTGACTGTTGCAACAACTTCTGAACCGATACGTTCTACTTCGATTACGATCTTCGTTGCTCCTTTTCCGTATTTCAACGCATTCGTCAAAAGATTATTGAAGACACGTACAAGTTTTTCGGTATCGCCATCCATGATAAGGGAGTCTACTTTTGATTGAACAAGTATTTGGATATTTTTTTTAGAAGCTTCCAACTCAAAATCAGCTGCTAACTGTTCGATCAACTGGATCATGTCAAAGGCAGAAAAATTCACCGGGACAGCAGGCTGGCGTACCTTAGTGTATTCAAATAAGTCGTCCACTAAAGATTTCATCTGCTTTGCTTTGATATAAGCAGTATGCGTATACTTTAAAAGATCTTCTTCTGAGTGATACTGGCCATCTTCTATCAGTCCTAGGTATCCAATGATGGACGTGAGTGGGGTACGGATATCATGACTGACATTCGTGATCAATTCATCTTTTGATTTTTCGATTTTACGTTCGTCTTCAATCGCTGCTACGGTACTATCCACCAATCCATTGATACTTGTTACCACTCGGCTTAAGTCACCACTCAGTTCAAAAGGGATACGATGATCATAATTTCCGTTTGCGATGTAGTGAAGTTCGCTGATGATATGCCGCAATTGCATTTGGCGATATCTTCGAATCAAGCGCCAATACAAAACACCAATATCTAATAGAAAGAAAAAGGGAATAATAAAATTCCGGCCGTTCCAGAACAAATCAGTGTTCAATCGTTCTGCAAAAATATTCTTTGAATCCCAAATCGCATTCGTCAAAGAAGGTGAACTGTTGATCACCGAACTGATAACAACCAGAATAGAAACATTTAATAGAAGCAAAAGGATAATCGTGATGATTCCTTCCGCTAACAATTCGCTGATTTCTTTTGAAGTCAAATTGATCCGACGGCGTTTTTCAGTTGCTCGTTTACTATCTTGCGTCAATTTTATAGCCCACTCCCCAAACGGTTTGAATGACTTTTTCACCACCAGTTGCTTCTTCAATCTTATCTCTTAAATGACTAACGTGAACCATGACAGTTTTAGCAGAGACAATACTTTCTTGTTTCCAAACACGCTCAAAAATTTCATCCGCGCTAAATACTCGATTAGGATGACTAGCAAGCAAGTAGAGGATACCAAATTCCAAAGCTGTTAACTGGATTTCTTTCCCATCGATTGTTTTAACTTCATGAGAGTCTTTATTGATGATTAATGCATTTACTTCTAATACATCAGGCTGATCTGGGGCAATCTGCATTTTTGTACGCCGTAATAAAGACTTTACTCTAGCCATTACTTCTAACGGATTAAATGGCTTGGTCACATAATCATCTGCACCAGCGACCAGTCCTTTGATCTTATCCATATCAGTAGTTTTTGCTGTCAGCATAATGATTGGTATTTGGGATTCTTTTCGTAGCTCTTTCACTACTTGCATCCCATCCATCTCAGGCATCATGATATCCAAGATAAGTAATTCAATATCGGGAATTGTTCTAATCTTAGATAATGCTTCCTTCCCGTCATAAGCCTTTACTGCTTCATACCCCTCATTGTGAACATAGATACTTAATAATTCAACGATTTCTTTATCATCGTCAGCAATCAAAATTTTCATAAATAAATCCTCCAGAGTCATATTGTTACTATTATTCTAGCAAAAAAAAGCAGAAATAGATAAAAGCAGCACTTTGTTAAGGAAAATTTTAGAAGGTGAGACATCTAGTTGGTGTGAATAAGACAAGAACATGAACATTAAACTGAAAACAAAAGGATTTTACGTCTCTCGGAGTTATAAAGACGAACGAAAAAGGACCAGAACTAACCAATGATCATGTAAGCTAGAAATGTTGATAAATAAGCATTTTCTTATTGACTTTCACATGTGATGTTGATATATTATTATTTGTTCAAAAGAACACCAATAACTTATTAAATTCTTAATTGTCAAATTAAGTTAGACAAATCATCAATACTTACGTAACTCAAAAATACTTCCAAAGGTGTTCGATAATTCAGTGATTTTCTAGGAATATTATTTCGTTTCGATGCGACAGATTGAATAAAAGATTCATCTACTGAATTGAAATCCATAGATTTCAATAAACCATCTCTACGTAACAATCCGTTAGAATTCTCGTTTAGGCCTCTTTGAGACGGCGTTCCTGGATCAGCGAAATAAATGGCAATATCATTGGCATTACTGATCTGTTTCCAATTTGAAAATTCCTTTCCACAATCAAAAGTGATGGATTTGAATAGATTTTTCGGTACAGATTCAAACCAATGATTTAATTTGTTTTCAATATCAATCGCTTGTCTACCACACGGTTTCAATGTGATGATAACTTTTGATAATCGCTCAACTAAGGTAATTACAGCACTTTTATGTTTCAAACCTACGATAGTGTCACCTTCAAGGTGACCAAACTCATTTGAGAATTGGCTATAATCTTTTTCACGTTCATGAATAGAGCGACGGAAAGCTTGTTTTCCACGTCTTTCTTGATGTCCATTTGGTTTACGCTTGCCTTTCATCGGTAAGTCAGAAGGATTAAATAGCCCCTTTTTGAACATACGATAAATGGTACGAGCAGAACAACGAATAGGAAACGCTGCACGACCAACAATCACATCGGGTGTCCATCCTTGAACAACCTTTCTTTGAATATATTCTGATTGTTCCTCAGGTAAAACAAGCGGGCGTCTACCACAGTTTGATTTGTTTTTCTTATACTGTTGATAGTACTCTAAGGCTGATTTTCCTTGCTTGAAGAACAGGTATACTTTATGGATCGTTTGTCTTGAACGATTCAAGCAATGCGCAGTTTTCGCAACAGATTGATTTATTTTGAAATAAGACTCTATCATTACAAGTTCATCCGTTGTAAGATGGGTATAGGTCATTTGTACTCACTCCTTATAATTCTTTGGACGGAACTATTTTGAGTGTAGCACAAATGACTTTTTTAGTTGTCTAGCTTAATTTTACAATCGGCGAATAATAAAAAATAAGTTGTTGACATGTTGGAAATGACATGATAAGATAACTGAGTCGTTAAAAAAGAACCGCTTGCGAAGCTTGATTCTATCGAAAAAAACTTCAAAAAGTTCTTGACAAATAACAAACGATAAATTATGATAAATGAGTTGCTGAAAGATTTCAAAAAACGAAATCGAAAAAAACTTTTAAAAAAGAGTTGATAATCGCTTGTCTCTCTGATATGATATAAAAGTTGCTACGGCAGCCAAAAACGAATCGGGAAACACTCCCGATGAAGTAGACCTTTGAAAACTGAACAAAGTAAGACAAACCAAATGTGTAGGGCGTCTTGATTCAATTCAAGACAACAAACATTTTTAACAAGCAAGCAATATGCTAGCAAACAAATTGAGCTTAACAATCGCAAGATTGTTCGAACTTTTTATGAGAGTTTGATCCTGGCTCAGGACGAACGCTGGCGGCGTGCCTAATACATGCAAGTCGAACGCTTCTTTTTCCACCGGAGCTTGCTCCACCGGAAAAAGAAGAGTGGCGAACGGGTGAGTAACACGTGGGTAACCTGCCCATCAGAAGGGGATAACACTTGGAAACAGGTGCTAATACCGTATAACAATCAAAACCGCATGGTTTTGATTTGAAAGGCGCTTTCGGGTGTCGCTGATGGATGGACCCGCGGTGCATTAGCTAGTTGGTGAGGTAACGGCTCACCAAGGCCACGATGCATAGCCGACCTGAGAGGGTGATCGGCCACATTGGGACTGAGACACGGCCCAAACTCCTACGGGAGGCAGCAGTAGGGAATCTTCGGCAATGGACGAAAGTCTGACCGAGCAACGCCGCGTGAGTGAAGAAGGTTTTCGGATCGTAAAACTCTGTTGTTAGAGAAGAACAAGGATGAGAGTAACTGTTCATCCCTTGACGGTATCTAACCAGAAAGCCACGGCTAACTACGTGCCAGCAGCCGCGGTAATACGTAGGTGGCAAGCGTTGTCCGGATTTATTGGGCGTAAAGCGAGCGCAGGCGGTTTCTTAAGTCTGATGTGAAAGCCCCCGGCTCAACCGGGGAGGGTCATTGGAAACTGGGAGACTTGAGTGCAGAAGAGGAGAGTGGAATTCCATGTGTAGCGGTGAAATGCGTAGATATATGGAGGAACACCAGTGGCGAAGGCGGCTCTCTGGTCTGTAACTGACGCTGAGGCTCGAAAGCGTGGGGAGCAAACAGGATTAGATACCCTGGTAGTCCACGCCGTAAACGATGAGTGCTAAGTGTTGGAGGGTTTCCGCCCTTCAGTGCTGCAGCTAACGCATTAAGCACTCCGCCTGGGGAGTACGACCGCAAGGTTGAAACTCAAAGGAATTGACGGGGGCCCGCACAAGCGGTGGAGCATGTGGTTTAATTCGAAGCAACGCGAAGAACCTTACCAGGTCTTGACATCCTTTGACCACTCTAGAGATAGAGCTTCCCCTTCGGGGGCAAAGTGACAGGTGGTGCATGGTTGTCGTCAGCTCGTGTCGTGAGATGTTGGGTTAAGTCCCGCAACGAGCGCAACCCTTATTGTTAGTTGCCATCATTCAGTTGGGCACTCTAGCAAGACTGCCGGTGACAAACCGGAGGAAGGTGGGGATGACGTCAAATCATCATGCCCCTTATGACCTGGGCTACACACGTGCTACAATGGGAAGTACAACGAGTTGCGAAGTCGCGAGGCTAAGCTAATCTCTTAAAGCTTCTCTCAGTTCGGATTGCAGGCTGCAACTCGCCTGCATGAAGCCGGAATCGCTAGTAATCGCGGATCAGCACGCCGCGGTGAATACGTTCCCGGGCCTTGTACACACCGCCCGTCACACCACGAGAGTTTGTAACACCCGAAGTCGGTGAGGTAACCTTTTGGAGCCAGCCGCCTAAGGTGGGATAGATGATTGGGGTGAAGTCGTAACAAGGTAGCCGTATCGGAAGGTGCGGCTGGATCACCTCCTTTCTAAGGAATATTACGGAGACTACACAATTTGTTTTTACTTTGTTCAGTTTTGAGAGGTTTACTCTCAAACACTTTTGTTCATTGAAAACTGGATATTTGAAGTAAATGTAAGTAATACAAACCGAGAACACCGCGTTGAATTTGAAAGCTGAACAAATTGTTTAGCCTGAAGCAAAATAGGCGGACGGCCATAAAATCTTTGATTTTATGAGACGATCGATCTTTTTGCCGTACAGGCTGATTTGTGAGCTGGATAGAGTTTTTTAATAAGTTCAATTGCTTATTTTCTTGATCTAACTTCTATCGCTAGAAGAAGGATCAAAACCCAACCGTAAGGTTGATAAGGTTAAGTGAATAAGGGCGCACGGTGGATGCCTTGGCACTAGGAGCCGATGAAGGACGGGACTAACACCGATATGCTTTGGGGAGCTGTACGTAAGCTATGATCCAGAGATTTCCGAATGGGGGAACCCAACATCTTTAATAGGATGTTACGATTGTGTGAATACATAGCACATTCGAGGTAGACGCAGAGAACTGAAACATCTAAGTACCTGCAGGAAGAGAAAGAAAATTCGATTCCCTGAGTAGCGGCGAGCGAAACGGGAAAAGCCCAAACCAGCAAGCTTGCTTGTTGGGGTTGTAGGACTCCAATATGGTAGTTCTTTCAGATAGTCGAATGACTTGGAAAAGTCAGTCAAAGAGGGTAAAAACCCCGTAGACGAAATGTGGAA
>NZ_JBBOYG010000001.1:2362500-2532500 GCF_038008005.1 Enterococcus sp. FSL R5-0957 | reverse complement strand
ACTAATCGATCGAGGACTTAACCAATAGGTTAAAAGAAAAGAACTCGGAAAAAAACTTATGTGACTTCAAATCCAGTTTTGAGTGAACAAAATTTACTCAATAAAAGATAACACCACAGTGTGGTGGCGATAGCGAGAAGGATACACCTGTAACCATGCCGAACACAGAAGTTAAGCTTCTTAGCGCCGATTGTAGTGAGGGGTTGCCCCTTGTGAGAGTAGGACGTCGCCACGCTTAAGTTATCCATGGAGGTTTAGCTCAGCTGGGAGAGCATCTGCCTTACAAGCAGAGGGTCAGCGGTTCGATCCCGTTAACCTCCATATGAGCCGTTAGCTCAGTTGGTAGAGCATCTGACTTTTAATCAGAGGGTCACAGGTTCGAGCCCTGTACGGCTCATATTTTTGCGGGTGTGGCGGAATTGGCAGACGCACTAGATTTAGGATCTAGCGCCTTACGGCGTGGGGGTTCAAGTCCCTTCACCCGCATAATTTAAGTTTTACATGCCGGCTTAGCTCAGTTGGTAGAGCATCTGATTTGTAATCAGAGGGTCGAGGGTTCAAGTCCTTTAGCCGGCATCTTTAAACACGCGGAAATAGCTCAGTGGTAGAGCACCACCTTGCCAAGGTGGGGGTCGCGGGTTCGAACCCCGTTTTCCGCTTTGCCAAAGCAATCGCGCCGGGGTGGCGGAACTGGCAGACGCACAGGACTTAAAATCCTGCGGTGAGTGATCACCGTACCGGTTCGATTCCGGTCCTCGGCATTTCAAATATGCGCCCATAGCTCAACTGGATAGAGTGTTTGACTACGGATCAAAAGGTTAGGGGTTCGACTCCTCTTGGGCGCGTAGTCTTTTTTATTTTTTAAACGGGAAGTAGCTCAGCTTGGTAGAGCACTTGGTTTGGGACCAAGGGGTCGCAGGTTCGAATCCTGTCTTCCCGATTTTTTTTATCTTGCTTTTTGTTTTCAAATGATTTATAATTTTTTTAAATTGAATATGCGCCCATAGCTCAACTGGATAGAGTGTTTGACTACGGATCAAAAGGTTAGGGGTTCGACTCCTCTTGGGCGCGTCGATACGGAATAGTATATTCCGTATTTTTTTTTGTTGATTCTAAAGGATTTATTTAACAAAAAGCGTTCTTCTTTCTTTCTATTACCAAATTCGTTATAATTAAGGTCAATATTAGTCAAAGGGAATGAATAAGATGGCACGTCAGAATACCTCGGATTTAATTGAATCATATATAAAGAAAATTCTGGAAAATAGTGAAATGATCGAGATTCGAAGGATTGAAATGGCAGACCTCTTTAACTGTGTTCCTTCACAAATCAACTATGTGATTAATACCCGTTTTACCATCCAACGTGGTTATCTAGTAGAAAGCAAACGTGGTGGTGGTGGTTATATACGAATTGCAAAAGTAAGGATTTCAGATAAAAAACAATTACTTGAGCAGATAAATCAGTTATTTGATGATACAATCAGTGAGAAAAATGCTTTTGCTATTATTCAAAAACTTTATGAAGACCAAATAATTACAAAAAAAGAAGGAAACTTGATGTTGAGTGCAATTGCAAAAAACACATTGAATTTCAATGAATATGAAGATCATACACGTGCTCGGATTCTCCGAGCATTTCTGGAACGTTTAAGTTATGAAGATGGGAAGTGAGATTATAGATGGAAGAACTTTTTACTGAAAGAGCCCAAGCAGTATTAGAAATTGCACAAGAAGAAGCAAAACGATTGAAACATCAATCAGTTAGTTCAGAACATGTTTTACTAGCCTTAGTGGTCGAGCAAAATGGAATTGCTGGAAAAGTATTACGTGAAATGGATTTGAATGAAACGGAAATTTATGAAGAGATTGAACATCTGATTGGTTATGGTGGTATCCGTTCTTACCCTAAGGGAGTCTTTCTTCCATATTCACCAAGAATGAAACAAGTTTTTGCTTTAGCTAGCAGCGAAGTGAAGAAAACTGGTTCTCAAAAAGTTGGAACAGAACATATTTTGATGAGCTTATTAAAAGATGAAAGTATCATGGCTACTCGAATCATGATCAACTTAGGTATCAGCCTTTCAAAAGCCCGTCAAGTTCTGAAACAAAAAATGGGGCTAGCTGGTGATTCTGCTGGAAAAGGAATGAATCGTCGTAGAAATGTAAATGTACAAGATAAACGGCAAACACCACAAGGAACACCTACGCTAGATTCATTAGCACGTGATTTGACGAAATTAGCAAAAGAAAACAAGCTGGACCCAGTTGTTGGTCGTTCGAGAGAAGTGAAACGGCTTATCCAGATTCTTAGCCGACGGACAAAGAATAACCCTGTACTGGTGGGTGAACCTGGTGTAGGCAAAACAGCCATTGCTGAAGGGTTAGCTCAAAAAATCATTTTAGGTGAAGTGCCAGAAGACATGCAAGAAAAGCGCCTGATGATGCTTGATATGGGATCTTTGGTTGCTGGTACGAAATATCGCGGTGAATTTGAAGATCGAATGAAAAAGGTCATCGACGAAATCTATAATGATGGTCAAGTAATCTTATTCATTGATGAATTGCATACCTTAATTGGTGCAGGTGGAGCAGAAGGAGCAATTGATGCTTCGAATATCTTGAAACCGGCGTTAGCTCGAGGAGAATTACAAACGATCGGAGCAACGACCCTAGATGAATATCAAAAATATATCGAAAAAGATTCTGCATTAGAGCGACGTTTTGCTCGCATTCAAGTAGATGAGCCAACTCCTGAAGAAGCAGAAGTGATTCTTCAAGGATTACGTACAAGATATGAAGAGCACCATGGAGTGGAGATCACAGATGAAGCTGTACGAGCAGCAGTCAATCTTTCTGTTCGTTATATCACTTCTCGTCAACTACCCGATAAAGCAATTGATTTGATCGATGAATCAGCAGCGAAAGTCCGTTTGGATCAAACCGATCACTTAACAAAATCAACTGTGATCAAACTAGAAATCGATGAACTAGTACAAGAAAAGGAAGCAGCGATCCAAAAAAAAGACTTTGAAAATGCTGCTCAATTACGCAGACAAGAAAAAGCACTACGTAAAAAGCTGCAAAAAGTTTCTGCAATTGAAGCAAAACAGGAGCAAGGTTATTCTGATCGTGTAACAGAAGAAGATGTTGCTACAGTTGTATCGGAGTGGACTGGTGTCCCTCTACAGCAGTTGGAGAAAAAAGAAAGCGAACGCTTGTTAGAACTGGAAGGACTTCTGCATGAACGTGTCGTTGGTCAAGATGAGGCTGTCAAAGCAGTTTCACGTGCGATCCGCCGTGCACGAAGCGGATTGAAAGATCCTGATCGTCCAATTGGTTCATTCATGTTCCTTGGACCAACTGGTGTCGGAAAAACAGAATTGGCCAAAGCACTTTCAGAAGTCATGTTTGGAAGTGAAGATGCCCTGATCCGTGTTGATATGTCAGAATTTATGGAAAAATACAGTACAAGCCGATTAATCGGGTCTCCTCCAGGATACGTAGGGTATGATGAAGGTGGACAGTTGACAGAAAAAATTCGTCAAAAACCATATTCAGTGATTCTCTTAGATGAAGTGGAGAAAGCACATCCAGACGTTTTCAATTTACTTCTGCAAGTATTGGATGATGGTCATTTAACAGATTCTAAAGGTAGAAAAGTGGACTTTAGAAATACAATCATGATTATGACTTCAAATATCGGAGCGACACAAATTCGAGAAGAAAAAAATGTCGGATTCAATGTCCAAGATGTTACTAAAGATCACAAAGCCATGCAAAAACGTATCTTAGAAGAGTTAAAGAAAGCTTTCCGACCTGAATTCTTGAATCGAATTGATGAGACTGTCGTCTTCCATTCATTGAGTAAAGATGAAATCCATACAATCGTCCAAATCATGAGCAAAGCGATTATCAAACGATTGAAAGAACAAGATATTCAAGTGAAAATCACACCATCTGCAATCGATGTGATCGGGAAAGCTGGATTTGATCCTGAATATGGTGCACGTCCAATCCGTCGCGCACTTCAAAAAGAAATTGAAGATCGATTGAGCGAGGCGTTGCTTGGCGGAGAAATTCGTTTAGGTGACCACGTAACAGTAGGTGCTTCAAAAGGTAAGATCACATTGAATGTTCGCGGACCTAAAAAGGAAACAGTAGGTTCCCTATAGTTACTTGGCCTGTGTAGCTGAATTTTTATAATAGTAAGACTTGATTAAGAGGTTGTGACAAGATTTTTGTCACAATCTCTTTTTATATTTGGACAGAATATATCGAACTTCATTTTGATTTTTTGTGAAATAATTTTCAAAAATCCGACTTTAAATAGAAGAAGTATTGGAAAGTTTTTAGAGCTATGCTACTATTATGAAGTTGTAGGAGGAGAAAATTATGATCGAACTCATAACCACAGTAGAAACTATTGAACAAGCAGAACAGTTGCTTGCTGCAGGTGCAGATACACTATATTTCGGTGAAGAGCAATTTGGATTGCGTCTGCCTGCTTCATTTACACGAGAAGAACAGCGACAATTGGTAGAATTAGCACACAAGTATGGTAAAAAAGCGAATATTGCTGTAAATGGGATCATTCATCCTGAAAAAATGAAAAATGTACCTGAATATTTGGCTTTTTTAAAAGAAATAAACGTAGATGTGATCACAGTTGGTGATACAGGTATTATTTATACGATGAAAAAAAATCCTGAATTGCGTATACCGTATATTTATGATGCTGAAACATTAGTAACGAGCGCACGTCAAATCAATTTCTGGGCGAAAAAAGGCGCAGTTGGAGCAGTACTTGCTCGTGAAGTTCCTTTTGAAGAGATGAAGGCGATGGAAGAAAAACTCGATATTCCTGTAGAAACCCTTGTGTATGGTGCTACATGCATCCATCAATCCAAACGTCCACTGCTACAGAATTACTATAACTATACGAAACAAGACGAACAAAAAGATCGTGAAAGAGGTCTTTTTATCTCGGAACCTAAAAAAGAAGAGACACATTATTCTATTTATGAAGATAGTCATGGCACACATATTTTTGCCAGCAATGATCTGAATCTCTCGAATGAATTGAATGAACTTTATCAGCATCATTACTGTACATGGAAATTGGACGGATTATTTACTCCAGGCGAAAAATTCGTAAACATCACTCGACTATTCGCCGAAGCAAAAAAACAAATTTTAGAAGGTAGCTGGGATCAAGAAAAAGCGGAAAAAATGACTAGCGAAATCAGTAAATTGCATCCTGAAAACCGTGAATTAGATACAGGATTCTTTTATATTGATCCTTCTGCTATCAAATAAGGAGTATGATGAAAGAAATGACAGTAAAAAGAAAATTGAAACGACCAGAAATCCTAGCGCCAGCAGGAACACTGGAAAAGTTAAAAACCGCGATCCATTATGGAGCAGATGCAGTATATATTGGCGGGAATGCGTATGGTTTAAGAAGCCGTGCAGGTAATTTTACTTATGAAGAAATGGCTGAAGGAGTTGCTTTTGCAAAAGAACATGATGCGAAGGTATACGTTGCTGCTAATATGGTCACCCATGAAGGAAATGAAGATGGAGCAGGGGAATTTTTCCGCAGTTTGCGTGATGTCGGTATTTCTGCAGTAATTGTTTCTGATCCAGCTTTGATCGAAATTTGTGCGACAGAAGCACCAGGTCTGCCGATCCATTTATCCACTCAAGCTTCAGCAACTAATTTTGAGACATTGGAATTCTGGAAAGAAGAAGGGTTGGAACGTGTCGTTTTAGCTCGTGAAGTTTCAATGGAGGAAGTGGCAGAGATTCGTAAAAATACGGATATCGAAATCGAAGCATTTATCCATGGTGCCATGTGTATCTCTTATTCTGGTCGATGCACATTGTCCAACCATATGTCGATGCGGGATGCAAACCGTGGCGGATGTTCTCAATCTTGTCGCTGGAAGTATGGATTGTTCGATATGCCTTTTGGTCAAGAACGAAACAGTTTAACTGATACAGGCGAAGTGGAAGAAGAATTCTCGATGAGTGCAGTGGATATGTCAATGATCGAACATATTCCAGAATTGATTGAAAACGGCGTAGACAGCTTCAAGATCGAAGGAAGAATGAAATCGATCCATTATGTATCTACGGTGTCAAATGTCTATAAAGCGGCTGTAGACAGTTATATGGAAGATCCTGAAAACTATGTCTGCAAGCAAGAATGGATCGACGAGTTATGGAAAGTAGCACAACGAGAATTAGCTACAGGTTTTTACTACAATACACCAACTGAAAACGAACAATTATTCGGTGAACGTCGTAAAATCCCAGTATATAAATTTGTCGGTGAAGTATTATCTTATGATGAGGCAACACAGATTGCTACGATACGTCAGAGAAACTTGTTTTCTGTAGGAGATGAAATCGAATTTTATGGTCCAGGATTCAGTCATTTCAGTCAAACCGTTGAAGTTATGCATAATGAAGAAGGCGAATCCATTGACCGAGCACCAAATCCAATGATGATTTTAACTATGCCAGTCGCACAGCCGGTGAAACCTGGAGATATGATCCGAAAACGTAAATAAGGAAAAAGCTGATATATCCCTGTTTTAAGCATCTTCGCATACAAAATTCAAGAAAAGTGTTACACTTGTTTTCTGTAGAAAAAGGATCGTTAAATAAAGGTTTTGATTGATCTCTTCAATAAGGAGGAACAAAATGCAAATATATGATTACATCGTAATTGGTGGCGGCTCTGGCGGTATTGCTTCAGCAAACAGAGCAGGGATGCATGGCGCAAAAGTTTTGCTGATTGAAGCGAATGAATTGGGCGGAACATGTGTCAACGTCGGTTGTGTACCTAAAAAAGTTATGTGGCAAGCAAGTACGATTTTGGAAACAATTGAACGAGATGCCTCAAGTTACGGTATCCAAGCAGATTTAAAAAATGTTGATTTCGCCGGTCTAGTAGAAAGACGAGAAAAATATATTGATTTTCTACACGGTGCTTATCAAAGAGGATTAGATAGCAATCATGTCGAGGCTATAAAAGGTTACGCTACTTTTATCGATAGTCAAACGATCGAAGTAAACGGTGAAACCTATCGTGCTCCTAAAATCTTGATCGCTACTGGAGGCCGTGCAAGTAAAATGACCATTCCTGGTGGAGAATACGCCATTGATTCAAATGGATTTTTTGAATTAACAGAGTTACCTAAGAGAGCAATCGTTTTAGGTGCTGGATACATTGCGGCTGAACTTTCAGGTGTATTTCGTGGTTTAGGTAGTGAAGTCATGTGGGCATATCGAAAAGAACGACCACTTAGAACGTTTGATAAAATGCTTTCGGACAATTTGATCCAAATGTACCAAGAAGCTGGAATAAAAACTTACGCACATCATATTGCTAAAGAAATTACTAAAAACAATGACGAATATACGGTGCTATTTGAAAATGGTGAAACCTTAACTGGTGATTGTGTACTTTTTGCCGGTGGACGTGTACCGAATACCGAAAAATTAGGTCTGGAAAATACAAATGTGGAATTGGACAAAAAAGGGTTTATCAAAGTAGATAAATACCAAAATACAACGGATGAACATATTTTTGCTGTTGGTGATGTGATCGGTAAATTAGATCTGACTCCTGTTGCAATCGCAGCTGGTAGACGTTTATCAGAACGTTTATTTAATGGAAAGAAAGATTCTTATCTTGACTATAAACTTGTTCCGACAGTCGTCTTTACGCATCCACCAATTGCAACAATTGGTTTGACAGAAGAAGAAGCATTGGAAAAATATGGCGAAAATGAATTGAAAGTTTATCGTTCACGCTTTACCCCAATGTACTTTGCATTAAATGATTATCGCCAAAAATGCGAAATGAAATTGATCTGTGTCGGAAAAGAAGAAAGAATCGTCGGCTTACATGCTATTGGTGTTGGTGTCGATGAGATGCTGCAAGGTTTTGCCGTGGCTATCAAGATGGGTGCAACTAAAGAAGACTTTGACAATACAGTAGCCATCCATCCAACAGGAGCGGAAGAATTCGTAACGATGCGATAATTTAATATTAACAGTTCCAACAGCTTTTTATTGAACAAACCATGTAAAACCAGAAAATCAGTATACTGATTTTCTGGTTTTTTGTTTTTTAGTTATTTATGTAAGATTGCTTCGATAATTCTCAAAACGAAATAAGTAGGGAAGTTGGAGATTTTGATTATCTTCGTAACTGACGAAGAGTAAATGAATACATTTGGTATGCACTCTTAAGTTCAAAATATTGGTATCGATGTTTAAAAGAAATAGAAATGTATCGAAGAACAGATGATTAAAAAAGTGTGACTTTGTATAAATAAATTAGAAGAAGCAAACGAGGATGTTAAAAGAATACCATATAGTTACCAAACCAAGAAAGTTCTCGTCAAGTTCGCTGGTACGAATCAAATCAAGTGAAAAAAGGGACTGTGAAAAAAGTTGTGTCATAGTTAGTCACTTTTTCCGAACAAATGGTGTTCTCCTGCCAACTCCCAATCACAAGACACAATATTCATAAAACATGAGAAGCTGTTTTTTGAACTTGTTCCTTGCGACTCGGAGCTAAACGGCAGACTCACGACCTCTTTCTTAAACGGTGTACAATCAGCTGTCCTTCGGTATTAGCTCAAAAAACGGCAAAATATGAGGGACTATTTTTCCATTTGTTTCTCTAATACTCAGGACAAAACGCTGATTTTACAACCTCTGATAAACGGTGTTCAAAAGCCAGTTTCTCGGTATTAAGCCAAATTTATGCAAAAATGTGGAAAGCCATTTTCACAAAATTTTTCTTAATACTCGAAACTAAGCGACTTTTTCACAACCTCTCGATAAACGGTGTTCAAAAGCTTGCATCTGGGGTAATAAGCCCAACCAAACGAAAAATATAAGGAGCTATTTTTATTTGGCTGTTCTTATTACTTGATGCAGGGCAGCTTTTTCACAACCTCTTCATGCTGTTAAATGGCTTGCATAATGATTGTTAGTAATAGCCCCAATACATAACTGGCATTGAATAAGACCATATTTTTGATGGAATAGCTGAAACTGATAGGCTGGGGTAACGTTTGCTTGAATTGATCCAAATGCTTCTTCACAATTGGCAAAGTCAAGAAGGTGACTAAGATCGGCCATTCATAGATACCACTCAACAGTCCCATCAAAATCACAAAATAACAAGCATACATCAATAGTTGGAATAACACTGTCCCTGCAGGGCGTCCGATATAAAAAACTAGTGTATAGCGATGATTTTCAATATCACGGTCAAGATCCCGCAAATTATTAGCCAACATGATATTGGCAATCGTAAACACCAAGGGTAAGGAAGCTAATACGATTGCTGCTATAGCCCAAAGATTTCCTACCAAAGCAAATTGTCCAGATGAAAAGTTGACTGTCAGATCATAGACATCTGAACCGAATGTATTGACATAAACGACCATGGCAAAAATTCCAAGGCCCATAGTCACCCCACTGAAAATTTCCCCTAAAGGCATTCGAGATAAAGGAATCGGTCCGAATGTATAGAATACTCCAATAAAACAACAGATAAATCCCATCAAAAGTAAAAGCCAACCCGTATTGATCGTTAAAATAACGCCGATAACAAAAACAAATGCAATCATAGCTAAAATCATGTTTCGAATCAATACAGGAGATAGATTTCTGCGGCCAATGACATTTTCTTCATACTTATATACTTCAGAATGAGCCTTTTCATAATCCATGTAATTATTGATAGCGGTAGTCGCTAAATCAAAAACTAGCATTCCAATAAAAAATAAAAAAGTGTTTAGCCAATGTATCTCATGAAAAAAAGCGATAGAGAATAATACCCCTACCGCAAAAGGAAATACACTAGCCACCTTTGTTCGTATTTCAACTACTTCTAAAAAGATTTTTAGTGTCATGGTTCGTACTCCTTATTTTAGTTCAGAACGGTCACCCATCGTGTAATGGGAGTCCTCCGATAATTTGAAGGTGTCTTTGATTGGATCGGTCACATATACTTTATCGTCTTTTGTCACGAAGATCGCTTCCGTCCCGTTATTCAATTCGCTTTCGACGTATTCCAGTCCTTTTTTCACACCCATTGAAAAGACTGCTGTAGACAACCCGTCACCATCAATTGATTTATCTGTTATGATCGTGACACTTGCGATATCATTGTCGAACGGATAACCCGTTTTTGGATCAAACAAATGATGGTATTTTTTGCCATCTACTTCTAAATAACGCTCGTAAATTCCAGAGGTAACTAATGTTTTGTTCCGTTCTTTAATAGAACCTAAAACAGATCCGCGAGCCATGTTCGGATCTTGGATGCCGACTGTCCAGTCTTGGTTTTCGCCTCTTGGGCTGTGGCCTAAGACATAGACATTACCGCCCAAGTCAACGATGGCAGTGGTCACTCCTTGTTTTTTCAAGACTTTCACTACTTCGTCCGTAATGTAACCTTTGGCGATTGCACCTAAATCGATGATCATTCCTTTTTCTTTTAGATAAACAGTTTTTTCTTTGTCATTTAGTTCGATCTTATGATAATCCACTAATTTCAATGCCTGATCGATTTCTTCTTGGGAAGGTTTTCTGGCGTCATCAAAACCGATTCGCCATAATTGTGTGATTGCACCAATCGCCATATCGAATCCGCCTTGAGAATCTTGACTATATTCGTAGGCCCGCTTGACTAACGTGTAGACGTCATCAGAAACTTTTACTGGTTTGATCCCAGCTTGCTCATTCACTTCATCGATCTCAGAACCTTTTTGATTGATCGTGATTTTATCACCAAGTTCTTTTACTCGATCGAAGGCAGGTTTCAATGCTGATTCTTTGCCTTCATCATACACACGGATACGAACGTAAGTCCCTAACAAGAACTGTTCATCAGAATATGGATCTTTCAATATCTTGGTAGCTGCAGAACTTTCAGTGGTTGTTTTATTTGCTGAATTGCTGCATCCAGTTAGCACCATAAAAGAGATGCCCAGTGTGATTAAGGAAAATAATAGTTTTTTCCGCATTTTTTTCCTCTCTTCATTTTGAAAGGTGAGACGACTGCCTAATTTGGCTATCGTCCCACCCTCCAACTTTTATTAGTAAAATTATATGATTATTTTTCTGTTACGATATTATCTACTTCGATTGTTTGAGTGTCGCCTTTTTCAGCTGCATTCACTAATTGTTGTGCGTACATGATGAATGAATGTGAGCTGTGTGTAGCACCTGTAACAACTTCTACATCAGCAGGTGAGCCATCTTCTTCGCCCATTGCTTTGACGAATTCGTCGTTCAGAGTAGGGATGTAAGTTTTTGGTTCTGTACCGCTTTTTGCTTTCATATTTTCATTATATTCTGTATCATCTTGTTTTGATTTACCGTCTTTGTCGATATAATCAAAGTTTGATTCAGTTACTTTGCCGCCAGCAACTGTCATTTCGAATTGCACACGGTAGCCGTTAGAGTAGTTCTTTTCTTCAAGCTTGTAAGTGCCGTCTTTCAAATCAGCACCATTGTCGATTTCGATTGTATCTGTGTTACCAGCTTGAGCAGCTTGGATCAATTGTTGTGCGTAGTTTTGGAAGCTTTCAGATGAGTGAGTAGCTCCAGTTACGACTTCCACACCGCTTGCGCTTTGTGCTTTTAAGAATTGGTCGTTCAACTCAGGCAGGGGCAAGTGCCGGAGAAGCAGCGACTCAAGCTGCACATTTTGGTTTGAGTTATGCATACGGTGAAGAACCAATGGCTGTGATTGAGAAGTCACCAGACTGGTTCACAAAGATCATGCAAGTGATCATGCCAAACAATGATGTAGCAATGTTCTTCCAAAAATTCATGGTATTCTTTGAAATTGCCTTGGCATTAGCATTGATTGCTGGATTATTCACATGGTTATGCAGTGCGACAACGATTGTATTGGTGATCACGTTCTGCTTATCAGGCATGTTTTACTGGGTAAACATTTGGTTCATTTTTGTTGCTTTCGCATTGATGAACGGTTCCGGACATGCGATTGGGTTGGATCGCTGGGTAATTCCATGGCTACAACGTACACTAGGTAATTGGTGGTACGGTAGACCAAGTTCCCAGTACGGCAAGAAATAAATAGACAAAAATAGATGAACAACTTTACTTGAATGCAAGATTTCAATAGAAAGGGGCTGAGACAAACCGTCACAGCCTCCTTTTTATGTAAAATTAAAGGAATAAGATGCCCGAGATAAGCCTCCATGAGCAAGACACAGGTGTCGCAACCTCTGTTACAACCTCTTGTTATAAACGGTGTTCCAGAAGTAGCTTCTTCGAAAAATAAGCCGAAATTTCACAAAAACTTGAAAAGTAATTTTCGTAAATTCCTTCTTATTTCTTGAAGTTGCCCACTTCTGTCACAACATCTTGTTATAAACGGTGTTCCACCTGCTGCTTCTCGGTAATAAGCCCAAAGAATTAGAAAACATGGAAAGCTGTTTTCTATTCTTCGTTCTTATTACTCAAAGCAAGACACAGGTGTCACAACCTCTTGTTTTTATGCTAAAATTGGGTGAGTTAATCTGGAAAAAGGAGAACAAAAATGAGCCTTAAAGAATTTGCTGAAAAAAGTCTGCTCAAACCTTGGGATGTTTTTATTATTTTGCTTTTGACTGTTCTTTCTTTTTTACCAGTCATGATTTTTGGTCTTCAGCAAAACACCGCAACAGCAGAAAAAGAAGCGGTACTGCGTGTGGATGGCACAGAAATCAAAACATTCCCTTTGATGGCTGGAGAAGAGAGCTACACATATACTTACAAAGATGAACACGGAGATTATAACTTGATCGAGATAGATGGCGATCGAGTACGGATAAAAGAAGCAGATTGCGATGACCAGATCTGCGTACGTCGAGGCTGGGCAACGAAAAATGGCGAAACCATTGTTTGTTTACCACATAAATTAGTGATCGAGGTCCGATCAACAGATGGGGGTGACGAAGACAGTCTGATTTATTAGACCTTCACACACCATGAGTAAATTACAAAAAATGATTTATATTTCGCTACTTGTTGCACAAGGAGTGATCATTGGTTTATTGGAAAATATGATCCCTTATCCTTTTTCTTTTGCGCCTGGTGCAAAACTAGGCTTAGCCAATCTAATCACGATCGTTGCCATTTTTACCATGAAAAAACGAGACAGCTTCTTACTACTTTGGCTACGACTATTCCTGACTACTTTGCTAGGCGGAACGATTTCCACATTCCTTTATAGTATGAGTGGTGCTTTGCTTAGTTATTTTGGAATGTTATTGGTCAAGCAATTAGGACCAAAACGTGTCAGTATCATCGGAATTAGTGCGGCCGGCGGTTTCATGCATAATGTCGGACAGCTTTTGATGGCTTCTTTCATTGCACAATCATGGACAGTCATGTTGTACTTGCCAGTCCTTTCAGTTTTAGGGATTTTATCAGGGATTGCAATCGGGATCGCAGCGAATTATCTTTTACGACATGTGCAGACACTTCAACGATTCCAAAAAGATTATGAGCAGGGAACCAAACAAAAATGGAGCCCAATGTTTACCAAAAAATAATCGTCACACAAGGAGTTTTTTTATGAAGCTACATCCAATGTGGGAAAACTATCCTGCTTTAAGTAAAGAATTGACAGAAACACTAAAACGGATGGAAGAAACTGTCCGCCTGAAAAACAAACCTGTCGAACAAGCAATCAAAGAAACGATCCATGCCGGCGGAAAGCTGTTGCGTCCTGCCTATCAGCTATTGTTCTCACAATTTGGACCAGAGCAAGATCGAGACAAAGCCATCGCTTTGGCAGCTTCTATCGAAATGCTCCATACGGCCACACTGATCCATGATGATATCGTTGATGAAGCGGATCTGCGACGTGGTCAGCCTAATATCCGTAGTCAGTTTGGTAATGTCGTTTCTGTCTATGCAGGAGACTATTTATTTGTCTGTTGTTTTAAACTATTGTCTGATTACTCCACTTCCTTGAAAAGTCTCCAATTGAATTCTCGCAGTATGGAAAAAGTATTGAATGGCGAATTAGGGCAGATGGATGATCGCTATAATTATGAACTTTCTGTAAAAGAATATTTGGAAAATATTTCAGGTAAGACAGCTGAACTGTTCCAATTAAGTTGTTCTGTTGGCGCTTTTGAAAGTGGAACAAGCGAGCGCTTCGCAAAAAAAGCAGGAGATATCGGACTTTCTATCGGGATGGCCTTTCAGATTATCGATGATATTTTAGATTATACAAAAGAGAGCCAGGAAATCGGCAAACCTGTACTAGAAGACATGCGTCAAGGGGTCTATTCTTTACCGTTGATCTACTCTTTGCAAAAAAACAAACCAAAGCTACTACCTTATTTAGAGAAGAAAGCGGCAATGACAGAAGAAGATGTCGACGCCGTACGCAAAATCGTTGAACATACAGGAGGCGTGGAAGAAGCTAGGAAGTTAGCGGCCTCTTACACAGAAAAGGCTTTGAAGGAAATAAAGAAATTACCTGCCACCTCTCTTCGAACAAAAGAGAATCTCTTTTCCCTTACCCAACTGATTTTGGATCGCAAAGACTGAATAGGGAAAGGTTCGATACGTAAATAAATTTCTCAGAAGGAAATCTACGTGTTTTTTGACAAATTGAATTGTAGTTCTTGTATTTATGATAAAAAGCAAAAATAAAGAGCAACGTCCGTTAGCGACGTTGCTCTTTATTATCTTGAATATTTTTTTACCTTTTCGATTTCTTATAACTCATAAAAGTGATTCTTAAACCGATTACAAGTAATATAACGCCTGCGAGTGTTATCCAATTATTCGATTGACTTCCAGTTTTAGGAAGTGCTCTTTTTGATTTGTTTCCATTGTCATTGCTTGTTTTATTAGTTAAGTTAAAGTTCGTCCTGTTATCCGAACTTGTTTTTGAGAAGGAGACACTTGCATGACGTGTATCGCTTGTGGTAGACGACGTGTCTGTACTATCGCTTGAAGTTGATGAATCTGAGCTATCACTTGTGGTAGAGGTAGTATCTGTACTGTCACTTGAAGCTGACGTGTTCGTGCTATCACTTGTAGTGGTAGATGTATCCGTACTGTCGCTTGAAGCTGACGTGTCCGTGCTGTCACTTGTGGTAGAGGTAGTATCTGTACTGTCCACTTGAAGCTGATGTGTCCGTGCTATCACTTGTGGTAGAGGTAGTATCTGTACTGTCACTTGAAGCTGACGTGTTCGTGCTATCACTTGTAGTGGTAGATGTATCCGTACTGTCGCTTGAAGCTGACGTGTCTGTGCTGTCACTTGTGGTAGAGGGTAGTATCTGTACTGTCACTTGAAGCTGACGTGTCCGTGCTGTCACTTGTGGTAGAGGTAGTATCTGTACTGTCACTTGAAGCTGACGTGTCCGTGCTATCACTTGTAGTGGTAGTTGAATCTGAGCTGTCGCTTGTGGTTTTAGTACCTGTACTGTCGCTTGAAGCTGACGTGTCCGTGCTGTCACTTGTGGTAGAGGTAGTATCTGTACTGTCACTTGAAGCTGATGTGTCCGTGCTATCACTTGTGGTAGAGGTAGTATCTGTACTGTCACTTGAAGCTGATAAATATTTCGTTAGGATCCCAACGATTGGTAGCTGCATCTAAAATCACATTTGTCCCTATAATCGTTCCGTCTTGGTTTTGAGTAATGCGGATAGTAGCATTAGGCGCAAGGATTGTTCCTTGAAAAGGAGCACTGATTGTCAAATCAGTCATCTCATTTCCAAAATTCCAAGAGATATTCGCATCCGAAAAATCTTCTGTTTCATGATTTGAACGATCATTGTATTTGATTGGTGACTGTACGTTCAATGCAGAAGAACTGTTGATGACATTAAATACAACTACTTGATCATTTGGATTAATGATTTGAAGTGGCGTATTCATCGTTAACACTTCTGCATCGATATTTACCAATAAAAACCCGGTATCTGATAAACCAGTTAAATCGATTGTCCGATTGTTCATGTCTGGAAAATCTTCAGCAGTATATGTTTTCGCTGGAGTGATCGTTGCAAGATCATTTGCTGCTACATTCAATTTAGCAAATTCCTGCTCGAAATCAATATATTCATGCCCAGCACGATCTTTATAAAAATCATCTGGAGTTAAGTGATCAAGCCTGGATCCATTGACTGTAGGATGACCATCTTGAAGTGCTACATCCACGTTACTGCCAACGACAAATTTATTCATTCTTGTGCCACCTGTAGGTATGCCTGAAGAATTAGCGAAAGAATCAGTTTTTTGTATATAATTTATTTCTTGGTTCAATAAACCTTCATGAAGCTCTGTACCAAAATTATTTTTTTGCATCAAGTTCATGTGTTGCTATATTTCCGTCTGTATGTGCATTCACAGTTGTTTTATTTTTAGCAAATACGTGGAATTGACTAGCAATTCCTAACAAGCCATAGTTACCGGTTAGATCATTATAAATATTCCCAGGGTCTTTAGGAATGTATGTTTCCGCTGAAACGGCCACACCATACGAAAAGATATTGAACAACAAAGCAACTAGGACTAGTAAACTTGCCCTTTTTTTCATTTTTCCCCTTCCTTTCCTTTCAAACATTTTCCTATTATACTCTTTTTCTCCTAGGCTTAAACTGTTCGTTTGAAAAATCATTGTTTATTTAAAGAATATTAATGAAACGTTCATATTGTTGCTTCTTGTTCAATTGATAGTTCGACACTATCTTTTTCTTTCAATCTCCAAACTATTGATGATGGTGACTGTTAAAGTGTAAAAAATAAGGGTGTGTAGTAACATATAAGTAGGTATCCTAGAATTAGGAAAAAGTAAGTAGGATAAATAAAAAGGAGGAAAATAAATGGATTATTTAGATATGCTTTGCGAGAGTGTGGATCGGGCATACGATCGGTTTGAACGTTTGTTTGAAGGCGTCTCTATTGAGGAGGCCAATCGTTTTCCAGTGGAAGATAGAGCCCCGCAGATCAAATCAATGACTTGGCTGGCTTGGCATACCGCTCGAGAATTAGATTTCCAGATTGCTGATTTAGCAGGAATCTCTCCAATTTGGCATAGTCAAGACTGGGAAAGCCGGTTTCCGATGACGATAGCAGATAACGAACAAGATTGGAAGCATAGTCTGGAACAAGCAAAGCAGATCCAAGCTAATCAAATAGAAGATCTGCTAGGATACTTGCGAGGAGCTGCTGATTTTGCTATTTCTTACTTAAGAAGGCTGGAACCTTCCGAGCTAGATGAAGTAATTGACGAGAACTGGACACCACCAGTCACACGAGGAATGCGTCTCGTTTCTATTATTGATGATGCTGCTATGCACTCTGGTCAGGTGATCTATGCGAGACGTTTGTTGGGATTAAGAGATTAAGGCACTAGCTAAAAAAGAACTTACGGCAAAATAAGTCGCAAGTTCTTTTTTGTTTTTATCGTTACCCATGGTCTATCTATAAGATTGAAAAAGGAAGCGGTCTGCTATCTCTTTTGATCGTGTAAACTGATGACTCTCTTGTTTTTTGCATTGATTCATTTAAAGAAAGTGTACCATGCTTTATAGATATTTTTAGAATACCTTTTTCTAGAGGATAGAGAAACTGTCAGCTGATAGAATAAGGAGAGTCTTTTGAAGAGAATTCAGAAAAAAGGACACTGTATGAGATCAGGTGTCCTTTTGTGAAATCTGATAATTATTGCGTACGGATAGATGTGAGACTGATTTCGCCAGAAGACAAACTCATCTTCTGTTCATTTGTTTGGACGATCAGTTCGCCATGATCACCGATTTCTTTTGCAAGACCGACATAAGTCGTTCCTTTTTGATTGAACGACACGGTTTTTCCCAATACGAATGATTTTTCTTTATAGAAGTCCAACGCTTTTTCTGGGTGAGAAAGATAAGTGAACAATTCTTGCCAGATTTTGCTGATTAGCTGATTCCTTGTGACACTAGCTTGTCCGTCGGGAAAGACAGAGATGGCTTTTTCTTGGAGATCAGCTGGAAAATGATTTTGAGGAACAGAAAAATTAAGCCCGATCCCAATGATGATATGACTGATCCTGCCGCTTTCCATATCACTGACTGCTTCAGATAAAATCCCACAGACTTTTTTTCCATCCATGTAGATATCATTGACCCATTTGATCGAAGCAGAACGACCGGTTACAGATTCAATGGCTTTCACACAGGCACTGGCTGCGATGATCGTATATTGAGGCAATTCATCAAACCGTTTGTCTGGATGGAGCAAGAGACTCATGTAGATTCCTCGTCCAGGTTCAGCGAAAAAAGGCCGTCCAAAACGTCCACGAGCTTGTTCTTGTGTATCAGCAACAAATAACTTCGAAACAGAATCTCCTTGAGCTGCTGCCAGTTTGGCATCTTTCATCGTAGATTCAGAAGTCAACATCGTTTGTACTTTCAAATCAGGAATAAACGACCGTAGCTCTTGCTGGATTTCTTTTGCATCTAGTACGTCAGAGGGCAGGTAACGATACCCTGTAGGCCCGTGCTCAAAACGATAGCCTGCCTTTTCCAATTCTTTGATGACTTTCCAAATACTTGTCCGGGAAACTTCCAGTTGCTGTGCCAACTTTTCTCCGGAAAGAAAATCTGGTGTCTTTTTCAATAATTGAAGTACCTTGTCTTTCGTTGTCATGGCATCAAGCTCCTTTCCCATCCATTCTATCAGGAAGAAGGAGAGAACAAAATAGTTTTCGAAGAAACAACGGTTGATACATAAAGCAAAAACGAAAGAAGGAAAGAGAAAAAAGAAGAGGATGGGTGTTCATTTTTTGTCCCAGCCTCTTTCTGATTATGAAGATAAAAGTACTTGATCGTCTTTTAATGCCGTGCCGCTGTTTTGTTTGAACAACGCTAATAATTGGGGCACTGTGAGCTGCTGTTTTTCCTCTTGCTGGATATCTACGACGATCCTTCCTTGATGCAGCATGATCAGTCGATTCCCATAGCGGATCGCGTCTTCCATGTCATGAGTGACCATAAAAGCAGTGAGATTCTGCTCAGTGATCAGCTTTTCTGTCAATTCCATCACCGTTTTGGAAGTAGCAGGGTCAAGCGCTGCAGTGTGTTCATCTAATAAGATCAGTTCTGGACGCTGTAATGTGGCCATCAATAGCGTAATAGCTTGACGTTGTCCTCCAGACAGCAAACCGATTTCTGAGGATAAACGATTTTCCAACCCCAAATTTAGCCGAGCCAGCTGGTCTTTGAAAAATGTTCGGTCTTGTGGTTTGACACCACGGAAGAAGCCGCGTTTTTTTCCTCGTTTCATAGCAAGAGCAAGATTTTCTTCTACCGTTAAACGAACGGCTGTCCCTAGTTTAGGATCTTGGAATACGCGACTGATGGATTTCGAACGTTCGACAACAGATTTTTTCGTGATATTTTTTCCATTCAATAAAATTTGTCCCTGATCGACAGAAAATGTACCGGCGATGCTGTTCAGCAAAGTAGATTTACCAGCCCCATTTCCACCGATGATCGTCACGAAGTCGCCGGGATCTAAGGAAAGATTAATGCCTTTCAGGACATGATTTTCGTTGATCGTTCCTTTTTCAAAGGTATGATGGAGATTTTCCAATGTTAAGACGTCATTCATTTGACACTACCGCCTTTCTTTTTTTGAGGTAAATGGAATTTTTGCTGGATCTGCGGGAAAGAAAGACAGATCACTAGCACGAAAGCAGAAGCAAGTTTCGAATCACTTGGTTCAACATTCAGTTCGAAGACTAACGCCAAAATAAAGCGGTAAATGACCGCACCTAAAACGACAGTCAAGAGACGGAGAAATAGTGGCTGGTTACGTAACAAAACTTCTGCGATGATAATAGAAGCAAGTCCAATTACGATCGTTCCAATACCAGAATTCAAATCAGCAAAGCCGTTGTTTTGCGCAAGCAAGGAGCCAGAAAGAGCAATGCATCCATTAGAAATCATATAACCGATGATCTTCATATTATCTGTGTTGATCCCGTTTGCTTCGCTCATTGCCAGATTATCGCCAGTTGCACGAATAGCAAGTCCTGTTTCTGTACGTAAGAACAAAACAAGTAAACATACAACGATCAAAGCAAAAAGCAGACCGACGATCAGTATAGCGTTGTCTTTTGTTATGCCGAATGACTCGACCCAATGAAAGATCGTTGGCTGACCCAATAAAGAGATGTTCGGCGCACCCATCACACGGGATGTGACAGAATATAAACCAGTCATGGTGATGATCCCTGCAAGAAGGGCGGAAATTTTCAATTTTGTGTGAAGCAGTCCGGAAACAAGCCCTGCTGCCGCACCCCCTAAAAAGCCTAGAAGACAAGCTGTCAATGGATGATAGCCATTTGTAATACTTACTGCCGCGATCCCTGCACCTAAAGGGAAGCTTCCTTCAGCAGTCAAGTCGGCAATGTCCAAGATACGGAAAGTGACGTATACACCAATCGCAAGTAGGGCCCATAAGACCCCTTGCGATGCAGATGATAAGAAAAGAGAGAGCAAATTTGTCATGAGAATCCTCCTGTGTTTTATTCAGCTTCTTTGATGCTGTCTGGATTGATGCCTAATGCTTTGGCCATGTCTTTATTGACATACAGTTCCAAATCATTCGCTGTTTCGACAGGAAGTTCACTTGGCTTCTTGCCGTCTAAGATTTTTGCTGCCATGATCCCTGTTTGTTTGCCCAAGCTTTCGTAGTCGATTCCTACTGTTGCTAGACCGCCGTCTTTGACTTGATCAACTGCGCCAGCAACGACAGGTGTTTTTGTTTCTTTTGCGACTTCACCGACAACAGTTGCCGCACTTGCGAACGTGTTATCAGTAGGAATATAGATTCCATCTACATCTTTAGCTAGACTTTTCGTCACTTGTTGGACATCATTTGTGGAATTTGCTGTCAGTACTTTGACTTTGACGCCCGCTTTTTTCAATTCTTTTTCTGCCAAATCAGCTTGGATCTTAGAGTTTGCTTCACCGTTGTTATACATGATGCCGATTGTTTTGGCGTCTGGCACGATATTTAACAGTAAGCCGATTTGTTTTTCGATTGGCACCATATCTGTCGTGCCAGTCACATTGCCGCCAGGTTTTTCATTGGATGTGACTAAATGGGCTTGTTCCAAGTCTGTGACCGCTGTGACAGTCATCGGGATAGTGGTTGTTTCATTTAATAAAGATTGTGCCGCTGGAGTGGCGATCCCGAGTAGCAAATCAGGATCTTCTTTGACGAGTTTCTCACTCATACTTTTCAGGTTGTCTTGATTGTTTTGGGCATTTTGATAATCGATTGTTAGATTATCGCCTTCTTTATACCCTTCTTCTGCTAATCCTTCTTTATACCCTTCTTCTGCTAATCCTTCTTTGAATCCTTTATAGGCAGCGTCTAACGAGTTATGTTGTACAAGTTGCAATACGCCAATTGTTTTTTGTCCATCTGATGCCTCTGCGGAATTGTCTTTTTGTGCGCAACCTCCTAAAGCTAGTAGCAGGGCAGCGCCTAATCCGATGAATATATTTTTTTTCATTTCTTTTTCCTCCTTAATTTTGGGAAACAAAAAATCCATTCAGACAAAATGTCCAAATGGATTGAAAAGTCGGAAAATAAAGGCTCTATACTTTTTGATGTTGGTGGATGACACCAGCATCTTTTTTATTTTCCAAAACATATAGAAAAGACACCTTGAAATCCTTTAGAATTAATTTGGCGAACCAACCCAAAAGGAGGAATCAAGATGTCTTACACTCACCTTATCAAAGAAACATTAGATATTCTAGACTTATCAGTTACTTTTAACGAAAATTGTCTCACAAAAGAAAAATACAAAGGGCAAATCTGTCATATTTATCGTGGAAACTTGATTTATACAGCCCAAGAATGCATCCACTGTAAACACCAGATTGCTTCAGATATTGTGCGTTGGGGTACAACAACCGTCCGGTTGTTAATGAACGATGTTTCTGAATACCGTACCTACCTCGAATTGAAAAAGCAACGCTTCAAATGCAAAGCTTGTCAGCGGACCTTTGTCGCAGATACTTCTGTTGCGAAAAAACACTGTTTCATCAGTGAGAAAGTCCGCTGGTCTGTCGTGACTCGTCTGAAAAAAAATACCTCAATGACAGAGATCGCCGCTCAGAAAAATCTATCGGTCTCTTCTGTTTACCGTATTATGAAGCGATTTTATCGTCCGTTGAATCCTTTTCGGACACCGTTACCTAAGGTACTTTGTTTTGATGAATTCAAATCAGTTCGGGGTGTTTCAGGTGCTATGAGTTTCATCATGATGGATGGACAAACACAGCGCTTATTGGACATTGTCGAGAACCGACAACTGCCTTTTTTAAAACGTTATTTTAGTCATTTTTCACGAGAAATTCGTGAAGCGGTCGAATGGATCGTGATTGATATGTACGCTCCTTATGTATCGCTCGTTAAAGAGCTGTCTCCAAAAGCACAGCTGATTATTGACCGGTTTCACATCGTCCAACATATTGGTCGTACCTTTCGCAATCATCGAATCAAAGAAACGAACCAACTATTAAAAAGCAAAGAACAAAAACACTATCAATTAGGTAAGCAATTAAAAAGATACTGGAAACTTCTTCAAAAAGATGAACGCAAGCTTGATTATACTCGACGCCTTTGGCGACCTGGCTTCAAAGCTCATTTAACAGAGACCGATATTGTGGATCGCTTACTGAAAGGGAGCCCTGCTTTGCGTGTAGGCTATCAGTTATATCAAGACTTTCTTTACGCTGTAAAGGAACGAGACTACGTATCGTTTGAAGAACTACTTACCAATAATATCATGCTTCCCGAAGGCTATCAGACGACCTTGAGAACGTTCCAGAAATTTCTGCCACAAATCAAAAATGCTTTACAACAAAGTTATTCAAATGGCCCACTTGAATGTCTGAACAACCATATCAAAGTGTTAAAACGAAATGCATATGGCTTTCGTAGCTTTTATAATTTCAAATTGCGCATCATGATTCGTCATGGCAACGCATTGATTTTCAACTAAAAAAGATCAAGAGGAACTGATCCACTTGATCTCCAATTATTCTAAGATTTCTCTTTACCAACATCATTTGACAAAGAGTCAAAATAAATTGAAAAAGTAGAATGCTTGATACTTTTACTTTGTATTTTCACTGCTCAGCCACTTAGCATTTTGTCTACGTGGCTTTTTGCTGCAATACAAAGTTCTTTAGCCATCATAGATACAAACTGTCGTTTAACGTTTGTATCCATCATGATGAATACAAACCTATCTAAAGTAGCTAAAGTAAAAGTTATTCAGTTGTGTTGGTGCGATTTGGTTGATGTTGGTTCGCATAGAAGTTCCTCCACAAAATGAATTTTCTAAAGTATAACCGAGATAAAAAGGTCTGTCAATTAAGAATTGTCAGATAATTGAAAACATAAAATTGAAAACATTAAGAAAATATTGCGAAAAAGCAGAAGAAACGCCAGGAAGTGTTGACTTTTATAGAAAATAAGTGTAGTATATGAAGTTGCAAAAACTATCTGATGAAGAAAAGGCAGAAACGAAATATTGTCCGTTTCGGCTTTAATATAAGGAAACAAAAGTAGAAGCTCACGAAGTAAGGTTTCAAGAGAATGTTCTATTTTTGGTTTTTTTTTGCCTAAAAGCCGCAAAAAATGTCTGTTGTTACCTAAAAATAATATTTGAAATATTATTGTAACAATTGATCGGGTAGTCTTTTTGAATGACATTTTAGAGGGGTGAAGAGCTTGGCTGGACACGTAGTAAAATACGGAAAACATCGCGAACGTAGAAGTTTCGCAAGAATCAGTGAAGTGTTGGAATTACCAAATTTGATCGAAATTCAAACAGACTCTTACCAATGGTTCTTAGATGAGGGACTTAGAGAAATGTTTGAAGACATTTTGCCAATCGATGACTTCAATGGCAATCTATCTTTGGAATTTGTAGATTATGAATTGAAAGAACCAAAGTATACAGTAGCAGAAGCTCGTGCGCATGATGCAAACTACTCTGCACCATTACATGTAACATTGCGTTTGACAAACCGCGAGACTGGCGAAATCAAAGCACAAGAAGTATTCTTCGGTGATTTCCCATTAATGACAGAACAAGGAACATTCATCATCAACGGGGCAGAACGAGTAATCGTTTCTCAGTTAGTCCGTTCACCAGGTGTCTATTTCCATGGAAAAGTCGACAAAAACGGAAAAGAAGGATTCGGTTCTACTGTTATCCCTAACCGTGGCGCTTGGCTAGAAATGGAAACTGATGCAAAAGACATCTCTTATGTACGTATCGACCGTACACGTAAGATTCCTTTAACCGTATTAGTTCGTGCGTTAGGATTTGGTTCCGATGATACGATCTTTGAAATCTTCGGTGACAGCGAAACATTACGCAATACAGTCGAAAAAGACTTGCATAAAAACGCAAGCGACTCAAGAACAGAAGAAGGTTTGAAAGACGTTTACGAACGTTTGCGTCCAGGCGAACCTAAAACAGCAGATAGCTCACGTAACTTGCTGAATGCTCGTTTCTTCGATCCAAAGCGTTACGACTTAGCAAACGTTGGTCGTTACAAAGTAAACAAAAAATTAGATTTGAAAACACGTCTATTGAATCTGACATTAGCTGAAACATTAGTTGATCCAGAAACAGGCGAGATCATCGTTGAAAAAGGAACAGTTCTGACTCACCAAGTCATGGAAAAACTAGCTCCTTTCATTGATAATGGCCTAAATTCAGTGACTTACTATCCATCAGAAGACGGTGTGGTCACAGATCCAATGACTGTCCAAGTCATCAAAGTATTTTCACCAAGAGACCCTGAACGTGAAGTAAACGTGATTGGAAACGGCTATCCAGAAGCAGCTGTAAAAACGGTTCGTCCAGCCGACATCATTGCTTCAATGAGCTATTTCTTGAACTTGATGGAAGGTATCGGCAATGTCGATGATATCGACCACTTAGGAAACCGTCGTATCCGTTCAGTCGGTGAACTTTTACAAAACCAATTCCGTATCGGTCTAGCACGTATGGAACGTGTGGTTCGTGAAAGAATGTCGATCCAAGATACTGAAACATTGACACCTCAACAATTGATCAATATCCGTCCAGTTGTGGCAAGTATCAAAGAATTCTTTGGTTCTTCTCAGTTGTCTCAGTTCATGGACCAAACAAATCCTCTTGGCGAATTGACACACAAACGTCGTCTTTCAGCCTTAGGACCTGGCGGATTGACTCGTGACCGTGCCGGTTATGAAGTTCGTGACGTTCACTACTCCCACTATGGACGTATGTGTCCGATCGAAACTCCTGAAGGCCCAAACATAGGGTTGATCAATAGTTTGTCCAGTTATGCGAAAGTAAATAAATTCGGATTTATCGAAACACCTTATCGTCGTGTAGACCGCGAAACAGGTCGTGTAACCGACCAAATCGACTACTTGACAGCAGACATCGAAGACCATTACATCGTAGCCCAAGCAAACAGCCCATTGAATGAAGATGGAACATTTGCTCAAGACATTGTTATGGCTCGTGCTCAAAGTGAAAACTTAGAAGTATCTATTGATAAAGTAGACTACATGGACGTATCACCTAAACAAGTAGTTGCCGTTGCGACAGCATGTATTCCTTTCTTGGAAAACGATGACTCCAACCGTGCCTTGATGGGTGCCAACATGCAGCGTCAAGCAGTGCCGTTGATCAATCCTCAAGCACCATGGGTTGGTACTGGTATGGAATACAAATCAGCGCATGACTCAGGAGCTGCTTTGTTATGTAAACATGATGGTGTCGTTGAATACGTTGATGCTTCTGAAATCCGCGTACGCCGCGACAACGGTGCATTAGATAAATACGATGTAACGAAATTCCGTCGTTCAAACTCCGGAACAAGCTACAACCAACGTCCAATCGTTCATTTAGGTGAAAAAGTCGAAAAAGGGGATACTCTGGCAGACGGACCATCTATGGAACAAGGCGAAATGGCTCTAGGCCAAAACGTTTTAGTTGGTTTCATGACTTGGGAAGGGTACAACTATGAAGATGCGATCATCATGAGCCGTCGTTTGGTAAAAGATGACGTATACACTTCTATCCATATTGAAGAATATGAATCAGAAGCCCGCGATACAAAATTAGGACCTGAAGAAATCACACGCGAAATCCCTAATGTCGGGGAAGACGCATTGAAAGATTTAGACGAAATGGGCATCATCCGTATTGGTGCAGAAGTCCAAGATGGCGATTTGCTTGTAGGGAAAGTCACGCCAAAAGGGGTAACAGAATTATCTGCAGAAGAACGTCTATTGCATGCGATCTTTGGCGAAAAAGCTCGTGAAGTCCGCGATACATCATTACGTGTACCACATGGCGGCGGCGGGATCGTTCACGATGTGAAAATCTTTACTCGTGAAGCTGGAGATGAATTGTCACCAGGCGTAAACATGTTAGTTCGTGTTTATATCGTTCAAAAACGTAAAATCCATGAAGGGGATAAAATGGCCGGTCGTCACGGAAATAAAGGGGTTGTATCCCGTATTATGCCGGAAGAAGATATGCCATTCCTACCTGATGGAACACCAATCGATATCATGCTGAATCCTTTAGGGGTGCCTTCACGTATGAACATCGGGCAAGTATTGGAATTACACTTGGGTATGGCTGCACGTCAGTTAGGTATCCACGTAGCAACGCCAGTATTTGATGGTGCAAGTGATGAAGACGTATGGGAAACAGTTCGTGAAGCCGGTATGGCCAGCGATGCGAAAACTGTTCTGTACGACGGACGTACAGGTGAACCATTTGATGGACGTGTGTCTGTCGGTGTGATGTACATGATCAAACTTGCTCACATGGTCGATGACAAATTGCATGCACGTTCAATCGGACCTTACTCATTGGTTACACAACAACCATTGGGAGGTAAAGCTCAATTTGGTGGACAACGTTTTGGTGAAATGGAAGTATGGGCACTGGAAGCTTACGGTGCGGCTTATACTTTACAAGAAATCTTGACATACAAATCAGATGACGTAGTCGGACGTGTGAAAACATACGAAGCAATCGTCAAGGGTGAACCAATTCCAAAACCAGGTGTACCGGAATCATTCCGCGTATTGGTGAAAGAATTGCAATCACTAGGTCTGGATATGCGTGTCTTGGATATCGAAGAAACAGAGATCGAACTTCGCGACATGGACGATGAAGACGACGATTTGATCACTGTTGATGCTTTGACAAAATTTGCCGAACAGCAAACTGCCAAAGAATTAGAAAAGAAAGCTGCTGAACAAGTGGAAGATGAAAAAGACGATGTCATCCAAAACTTTGAAACCGCAGAAGATAATTTAGACTAATCCGGTCTATGAGCTGCAAGGCGGTCGAAGATCAGCCGTCTTGCGGTTTGCCATTAAATGAAATGGAGGGAACCCCTTTTGATCGATGTAAATAAATTCGAAAGTATACAAATAGGTTTGGCTTCTCCCGAAAAAATCAGAAGCTGGTCTTACGGTGAAGTAAAAAAACCTGAGACGATTAACTATCGTACCTTAAAACCTGAACGCGAAGGGTTGTTCTGTGAGCGGATTTTTGGTCCTACAAAAGACTGGGAATGTGCCTGCGGAAAATACAAACGTATCCGTTATAAAGGAATCGTTTGTGATCGATGCGGAGTGGAAGTTACTCGTTCGAAAGTTCGCCGTGAACGCATGGGACATATTGAATTAGCAGCTCCTGTTTCACATATCTGGTACTTTAAAGGGATTCCTTCACGTATGGGTCTTGTATTAGACATGAGCCCACGCGCTTTGGAAGAAATCATTTATTTTGCTTCATATGTAGTCATCGAACCAGGAAATACGAATTTAGAGAAAAAACAATTGTTGACAGAACGCGAATATCGCGAAAAACGTGAACAATATGGACAAGAATTCCAAGCTGCTATGGGTGCAGAAGCGATCAAACAATTACTTGATAATGTTGATCTAGATGCAGAAGCAGCCGAATTGAAAGAAGAATTGAAATCTGCACAAGGACAAAAACGTACACGTGCAATCCGCCGTTTGGATATTTTAGAAGCATTCCGCGCTTCAGGAAATCAACCAAGCTGGATGGTTATGGACGTTATCCCTGTTATTCCACCAGATTTACGCCCAATGGTTCAATTAGAAGGTGGACGTTTTGCAACAAGTGACTTGAATGATCTTTACCGTCGTGTAATCAACCGTAATAACCGTTTGAAACGTTTGTTAGACTTGAATGCACCTGGAATCATCGTTCAAAATGAAAAACGTATGCTGCAAGAAGCAGTAGATGCATTGATCGATAACGGTCGTCGCGGACGTCCAGTTACTGGACCAGGTAACCGCCCATTGAAATCTCTTTCTCATATGTTGAAAGGGAAACAAGGTCGTTTCCGTCAAAACTTGCTAGGTAAACGTGTCGACTACTCCGGTCGTTCCGTTATCGTTGTTGGACCTTTCTTGAAGATGTACCAATGTGGACTTCCAAAAGAAATGGCTATCGAATTATTCAAACCATTCGTGATGCGTGAGCTTGTTCAACGCGAACTAGCTTCAAACATCAAAAACGCTAAACGTAAAATCGAACGTCAAGAAGACGAAGTATGGGATGTCTTAGAAGACGTAATCAAGGAACACCCAGTATTGCTGAACCGGGCACCTACGCTTCACCGACTTGGTATCCAAGCATTCGAACCAGTTTTAGTACAAGGACGCGCAATCCGTTTGCATCCACTTGTATGTGAAGCTTATAATGCCGATTTCGATGGAGACCAAATGGCTGTCCACGTGCCATTGAATGAAGAAGCACAAGCAGAAGCACGTATGTTGATGTTAGCTGCTCAAAACATCTTGAACCCTAAAGATGGTAAACCAGTTGTTACTCCTTCTCAAGATATGGTTCTAGGTAACTACTACTTGACAATGGAAGAAGAAGGACGCGAAGGCGAAGGAATGGTCTTCAGAGATCAAAACGAAGCCGTTATCGCATGGCGCAACGGATATGTTCATTTACATTCACGTATCGGTGTGAACCCTAACTCATTAGGTGAAAAACCATTTACTGAATGGCAAAAAGAACGTACGATGATCACAACAGTTGGTAAGATCATCTTCAACGAGATCATGCCTCCTGAATTCCCTTATCTGAATGAACCAACAGACTTCAACTTGACCGTCCAAACACCGGACAAATACTTTGTTGAAGCTGGTACTGATATTCCTGCACATATCAAAGAGCAGGAATTAGTATTACCGTTCAAGAAGAAAAACTTAGGAAACATCATCGCAGAAGTCTTCAAACGATTCAAAGTAACAGAAACTTCTAAGATGCTTGACCGTATGAAAGACTTAGGGTACAAACATTCAACACATGCCGGTATCACAGTAGGGATCGCTGACATCAGTGTACTGAATGAAAAACAAGAAATCATTGAAAATGCCCATAAACAAGTTGAAACTATTACAAAACAATTCCGTCGTGGTCTGATCACAGATGACGAACGTTATGAACGTGTCATTGCTGTTTGGAATGCTGCAAAAGACAGCATCCAACAAAAACTGATGGAAGGTTTGGAAGCGAAAAATCCAATCTTCATGATGTCTGATTCTGGAGCTCGTGGGAACATTTCCAACTTTACACAGCTTGCCGGAATGCGTGGTTTGATGGCCGCTCCTAATGGTCGAATCATGGAATTGCCAATCATTTCGAACTTCCGTGAAGGACTATCCGTCTTGGAAATGTTTATCTCAACTCACGGGGCTCGTAAAGGGATGACCGATACAGCCTTGAAGACTGCCGATTCAGGTTACTTGACTCGTCGTCTGGTTGATGTGGCCCAAGATGTAATCATCCGTGAAGAAGATTGCGGTACTGACCGAGGTCTTGAAATCCAAGCAATCCGTGAAGGAAATGAAATCATCGAATCATTAGAAGATCGTTTGGTGGGACGTTACACTCGTAAAGAAGTACGTCATCCTGAAACAAATGAATTGATTATCGCAGGAAACCAATTGATTTCCGAAGACATCGCAAAACAAATCGTTGATGCAGGTGTCGAAACAGTGACAATCCGTTCTGTCTTCACATGTAATACAAAACATGGTGTCTGCAAACATTGTTACGGACGCAACCTTGCAACTGGCTCTGACGTTGAAGTCGGAGAAGCAGTTGGTACGATCGCCGCTCAATCAATCGGTGAACCTGGTACTCAGTTGACGATGCGTACATTCCATACGGGTGGGGTTGCCGGAGACGATATCACTCAAGGTCTTCCTCGTGTCCAAGAAATCTTTGAAGCACGTAATCCGAAAGGGCAAGCAGTGATCACAGAAGTAACAGGGGATGTCATCGATATCTCAGAAGATCCTGCAACACGTACCAAAGAAGTAACAATCAAAGGAAAAACAGATACACGTACGTATACTGTTCCTTATACAGCACGTATGAAAGTAGTAGAAGGCGATATGATCCACCGTGGTGCACCATTGACAGAAGGATCAATCGATCCAAAACAATTGTTGCAAGTCCGCGATGTATTATCTGTTGAAAACTACTTGCTTCGTGAAGTACAACGTGTTTACCGTATGCAAGGGGTAGAAATCGGCGACAAGCATATCGAAGTAATGGTTCGTCAAATGCTGCGTAAAGTTCGTGTAATGGATCCAGGTGATACAGATATCTTACCAGGTACATTATTAGACATCGCAGACTTTAAAGATCAAAACTACAATACGCTAGTCTCAGGAGGCGTTCCTGCAACTTCTCGACCTGTCTTGCTAGGTATCACAAAAGCATCATTAGAAACAAATAGTTTCTTATCTGCTGCATCATTCCAAGAAACAACTCGTGTCTTGACGGATGCTGCGATCCGCGGTAAGAAAGATCCTCTTCTTGGTTTGAAAGAAAATGTTATCATCGGTAAGATCATCCCAGCTGGTACTGGTATGCAACGTTACCGTGACATGGAACCAAAAGAAGTCGGTGTAGCAAGCGAAAATGTCTACAGTATTTCAGATATTGAAGCGCAAATGGCTGCAGAAGACGCAATGAACAATCAAACAAAATAGATATTTTACAAAAGAGGTTGTGACAAATTATTGTCACAACCTCTTTTTTGGTTTGTCTAAAATAATTTGTCTAACTAGAAGAAAAGTGGGAAAGGATCTTAACAACATCGGTTCGTATCCAATTAAGGTATCGGAACGATCAACTTCCTAGAGAAGTCAATCAATAAAAATAAAGATAGATCATTTTTTGAATGTAAAATAAATTCATGGGAAGATAGAGTGGTTATTTTTAATATTTTGCTAGCTATTAGTGAATAATTCCTCGAATAAAACAAAACCAGTAGACATAACTGTTATTCTATTTATGTTTTAGAGATAAGTATCCCCAAATAACATGGATTGAAATAAGGGTAAATGAGTTTGAAAAAATGAACTATAAAAACTTATACACAACGTGGTTAAAAATAGTTTTTTCTTCCCTGTGGAAAAAATAGTTTAACACAAACATTATAGTTATCCACAGCTATCTAAAACAGATGGAAAATAAAGAAAAATCCGCTAAAATACCGGGAGGGGGTAATGGGGGGTGAGTGATTGAAAAAAGAACAGAGTAACTGACTTATCCTCAGTGTTTCTGTTCTTTTATAAATCTGCCCTACATTTCTTGTTGTTGGATCGAATCTGTGAGAGTAATCTCGGTTGAAAGAATGATTCTTTTTTCTTCTGGGTATTGGTGATGGATCAATTGGAATAAAAGTTCTGTGGCTTTGATTCCTAACTGATTTGTTGGAATGTCTATCCGAGTCAGCTGTGGCGAAAATAGGGAGGACAATAAGGGATCACTGAATCCTGCGATCGAAAGATCATCAGGTATCTGCTTTCCAGTTTGTTCTGCAACTTTGTAAATACTCAATGATTTTAATGCATCGGTAGAAAAAATCGCAGTTGGTCTTTCTCGCAGCTTCATTAAATCATTCATTGCTGCCATGCTGTCTTCTAAGCGAAAGCCACCGTCTATGATCCATTCATTACGGATATCTAGGTGATGATCAAATAAGCATTGACGGTAACCATTGAGACGATCATTGGATACATAAACTTCTGTCGGAGCATGGAGACAGCCGATATGACGATGTCCATTCTTGATCAGTGTTTCCACCAAATCGTAACTATCCTGGAAATTATCCGTGTCCACTGAGTAGATGTTCGTGTAGTCGTTTCCGACTTTTCCGATTACCACAATAGGAATATTGTATTGATCCAATTCAAAAAGAAGTGTTTCATCCATCGTAGAGCTTAAAATAATAATTCCTCGAATCATTTTTTCTTGGATCTTTTTCGCGCATTTTTCTAGCTCTTCTTCTGGTGTTTTTGCCGTTTGTAGAATCAAGTCGAAGTTATTTTGTTCAGAAACGGCAGAAATGGATTGAATAACATCTGAAAAAAAAGGATTGCCATAGGTCGTATGAGAAGTACGATGAGATAATGTTAGAATCGCGTCAAAACCATTTCCTGACAGTCCTCTTGCAATTTTGCTCGGTTCATAATTCAATTCTTTGATTGCTTGAAGTACACTTGCTTTTGCTTTATCAGAGATATTTGGCTGGTTATTTAATACTCTGGAGACAGTTGATTTGGAGACATTGGCTTTGTTCGCAATGTCATAAATAGTAGGTTTCAATTTTATATGCACCTCCTTTTTGGGAGCGTTTTAGAATAATTCCATAGTACAATAGACATTCTTTTTTGTCTATGATTTTGAAAATTTAGGAATAGCTTGCATGATCATGAGAGACCATATTTTTTTAAGAAGCTATTAACTATTGATACATAAGCTTTCTTATTTGTATTTTTTGTATATCAAAATTATTTAAAAAAATGCTATTGACAGTAAGCGTTTTCCATAATATGATCAAATCGTTGGGAACGCTCCCAAAAAAGAAAGGGGAATCCGATGTATACAAAACTTTTACAAGCGATTTATCGCGACTCAGATTTGGCTGAGAAAACCGCCTCTATGATTGAACAAAAAGTCAGTGATTATCAGCAGAAGAAAGGCCAGGCAGGCAAACTGCATTGGGACGAAGAAGATATTTTCTTGATTACTTATGGGGATCAATTTTTTGAAGAGCAGCAACCAACTTTGCGTACATTTAAGAAATTTTATCAAAAGTATTTGGCAGATACATTTAGAGTTGTACATTTCTTGCCATTTTTCCCATATACATCTGATGATGGTTTCTCCGTTGTAAATTATCAGGCAATCAACGACCGTTTGGGCACATGGGAAGATATAGAAGAAATGAGAAGCGAAACACGGTTAATGTTCGACTTTGTCTGCAATCATATGTCTGCCGAAAGTACTTGGTTTCAGGAATATTTAAACTTGAATGATACGTACAAAGATTTTTTTATTGATTTGCCACTGGATACAGATACAAGCAGCGTGACTAGACCAAGGACTAGTCCACTACTTACAACTTTCATCGACAAAAACGGGAAAGAAAAACATGTATGGACGACTTTTAGCGAAGATCAAGTAGATTTGAATTTTAAAAACCAAGAAGTTTTATTGAAAATGATCGATATTCTTTTGTTTTACCTAGAAAAAGGCGCTTCGTTTATTCGTTTGGATGCTGTGGGGTTTTTATGGAAAGAACTAGGAACTTCTTGTATACACCTGCCAGAAACGCATAAGATTATTCAGTTATTCCGTGCAATCGTTGATGAAGCAGCTCCAGGAACGGTATTGATCACCGAGACAAATGTGCCACATAAAGATAATATTAGTTATTTTGGCGATGGCAGGAATGAAGCACAGATGGTCTATCAGTTTTCACTGCCACCTTTGACTCTTCACGCGATACGCTCGGGAAATACAAGTAAGTTGAAAGAATGGTTAGAAACAATCAATTTTACATCGAAATAAACGACCTTTTTTAATTTTTTAGCTTCCCATGACGGAATCGGATTAAACCCGATAAGAGGTATTTTGCCGGAAAAAACGATCCTTGAATTAGTGGAACAGCTGAAGAAAGAGGGTGCCCGAGTAAACTACAAGAAAAACCCAGATGGAACGACCAGTCCATATGAGATAAACGCTACGTATCTAGATGCGTTAAGTTCTCCAACAGATACGACGGAATGGAGAAGCAAACGCTTTTTAGCAGCTCATTCATTTTTGGTAACGTTACCAGGTGTGCCGGCAATTTATATTCAAAGTGTGCTGGGAAGTCGAAATGATTACAAAGGCGTAGAAAAAACAGGAGAGAATCGAAAAATCAATCGGCAAAAATTTTTGTTAGCAGATATTGAGAAAGAGTTGCAGACAGATCCATTAAGAACAGCAGTATATGGTGAATTGACCCAGATGCTATCTATTCGAAAAAAAGAAAAAGCCTTCCATCCGAATAGTTTGATTTACTTACTGGACTCAGCAGATTCTTTTATCAGTTTTATTCGCGAAGCGAAGGAAGAGAAAGTCTTAGTTATCCATAATTTTTCCAATCAATCAGCAGGTTATCTTTTACCAAAAGGAGATTACCTAGACCTGTTTTCTGGACAAATTATCCATTGCAGTCAAGAACGAAAGTTGATATTCCAGCCGTATGAATATATGTGGCTGAAAATAATAAAATAAGAGGTGGAAAAAAATGAAAAAAATTATTGTTACTACCTGTCTGCTAGCTACTGGATTTCTTCTTACTGCTTGTGGTGAAAGTCAAAGCTCTAACGAATCACAACAGACAACGATTCAATTCATGCACTCTTCTGTCGAACAGGAACGATTAAGTGTGATCAATGAACTGGTTGCTGATTTTGAAAAAGAAAATCCAGACATCAAAATCAAGCAAGTGCCGGTAGAAGAATCAGCGTTCAATACGAAAATCGTTACGTTAGCTCGTTCCGGTAAATTACCAGAAGTAATGGAAGTCAGTCAGGATTTTGCTAAAGTGATGGATAAAGATGAACTGATTGATCATACGGCAGTCCAAAACGTTATCGAGGAAGCTGGAGAAGATAATTATTATGACGGAGCCAAAAACCTTGTTCGTTCAGAAGATGAAAAAGCTATATTGCTGCACCAATTAGCGGCTGGGTTCAAGGTATTTGGTATGACAAAGAAAAATTATCAGAAGCTGGTTTTTCAGAACCAGAAAATTGGGATGATATTTTAAAAATTGATCAACATTTCACAGATAAAGAGAATAAACAATATGGAATTGCTATGCCTACTGCTGAAGGAACAATGAGTGAGCAAGCGTTCTCTCAATTTTCTTTGTCAAATGGAGCAAATGTCTTGGATGATGAAGGCGAGGTAACGATCGATACGGAAAAGATGAGAGAAGCATTGTCGTTTTATCAAAACTTATCCCAATACACGATGCCAGGCTCTAATGATGTGACAGAAATCAAAGATGCTTTCATGAATGGAACAGCACCAATGGCAATCTATTCAACTTACATTTTGCCTTCTGTTTATGAAGCGGGGAACTCAGAAAATATCGGTTTTGCTATCCCAACACAAAAAGATCAAGCTGTCTATGGAACAGTATCTGGATTGACGATTTCTTCTGGTCTAGACGAGAAACAAAAAGAGGCTGCTGAAGCATTCACAGCTTTCTTATCTCAACCGAAAAACATGGAAAAGTGGGTCTTGATGTCTCCTGGGGGTGCTCAACCAGTGAATAAACAAGTAGTCGAACTGGATGGTTACAAAGAAAATGAAGTCATCAAGTCTTTTGGCGAGCTGCCATCTGAGATTGCTAGTGCTTTTGATGAAGTACAAGTCTTTGGACTAGTCGGGGGAAAGAATTTCACGAAAATGGGAGATATCACAAGCTCAGGTGTGATCGGAAAAGCAGTGAACCAAGTAACTGTCGGAAACGAAGATGTCGATCAAGCTTTAGCTGACGCACAAAAAAATACGAAATAACAAGAAGTTCTGCCAATGGTGTTCGAAAAAAGCAGATAGCTATTGGCAGATTATCAGGGGGAGGTTTCAATGAATCGTCCAAGGAAACATTCTGACTTAAAATTAGCCATGGGACTTTTAGCACCAAGCATGCTTTTATTAGCTGTTTTAGTGCTGATTCCAATGCTTTCCAATATTCAGATCAGTTTTTTCGATATGCCGCTGAATCCTAACTTAGACGCCGTTTTTATCGGATTAAGCAATTATCTTGAAATTTTAAGTGATAGTGAATTTTATCGTTCTTTAGGTTTAACAGTTGCTTACACATTCTTAGTTGTAGCAGGCAGTACAGCTTTAGGATTAGCCGTAGCTATTTTGCTTAACCGCAAGTTCAGATTTAGGAAAACGGTGCGTTCACTGATTTTATTAAGTTATGTTACGCCATCTATTTCTTTGATTTTTGCTTGGAAATATATGTTCAATAATAGTTATGGAATCGTCAATGATCTGTTAGTAGATAGATTGCAGCTTTTCAACGAAGCACCGCTGTGGTTCGACCAGCCAGTTGCTAGCTTCTTTATGGTCGTTTTGTTTGCTATCTGGAGATACTATCCGTATGCGTTTATTTCATTTTTGGCTATTTTGCAAACAGTCGACAAAACGCTTTATGAAGCAGCTGAAATGGACGGTGCAAATGCTTGGCAGAAGTTCAAGATCGTGACACTGCCGGCAATCAAACCAGTACTAGCAACTGTGATTGTTTTACGATCTATCTGGATGTTCTATATGTTTACAGATGTCTATCTACTGACGAATAAAGTCAATATCTTAGGCGTTTATTTGTATCAGACAGCCTTTGCGTTCAATGATCTTGGAAAAGCAGCAGCTATATCTATCCTATTGTTCATCATTATTGCAGCGGTCGTCTTGCTCTCACGAAAGAAGGTGGACTTGAAATGAAAAATAAAAAGAGCAGGAAAATCTTATTTTACGCGACGATTTTGTTGCTATTAGCTGTCAATTTGTTTCCATTTTTGATCATGCTGATGACATCATTCAAGGATTCACAAGAAGCAATTGCAACGACACAAACTATTTTTCCGAAAGAATGGACTTTTGAACATTATCAGGATATTTTCAATGCTGAGATTTTTCCATTCATCATGTATTTCAAAAATAGTTTAGTGATCTCCTTGATAGCCTCCGTAACTGCAGTAGTGATTGGGATCAGCGGGCATACGCTTTGTCAAAACTACGCTTCAAAGCTCGCTCGAAAATCAATGCTAGCTTTTATACCGTCTATATGTTTTCCGGTATTTTGATCGTTGTTCCATTATTTAAAATCATTTCCAGTCTAGGTTTGTATGATACCAATACAGTACTGATTATCACGATGGTCGTTCAAACACTTCCTACTGCGATATTCATGCTAAAAAGTTATTTTGACACGATTCCGACTGATATTGAAGAAGCAGCAATGATCGATGGTCTTAGCCGGATCCAAATCATTATTCGGATCATTATACCATTGGCTATTTCTGGAATCATTTCTGTCTTCGTTTATTGTTTTATGGTTTCGTGGAATGATTATTTATTTGCTTCGATTTTCCTGTCGACCTCCGAAAAATTTACTTTACCAATCGGTTTGAACACATTATTCAGTACACCAGACTACATTTGGGGACGAATGATGGCCGCTTCATTGGTGACCGCTTTACCAGTCATCATTATGTATGCGTTATCTGAACGATTCATTAAAGGTGATTTAGTCGAAGGCGGCGTAAAAGGATAAAAAGAAAAGAAAGAGGAAAGAAAAGATGAAAAAATTAGTTGCATTAGAACCAAGAATAGCCGGATTCAAAGATTACGAAGACCGTGAGATCGAAAAGAACGAAGTACGTATCCGAGTAATTTTCGCTACTCCAAAACCAGGAACAGAAATTGTCGACTTTAGAGGATTAAGTCCATTTATCGATGAAGAATTTTCAGAAGAATGGCGCCTATTCTTGCCAAGAGAAGAAGGAAGCCAACGCGGTGTGGTATTTGGCGAATTTCAATTAGGAAATATGATCGTCGGTACGATCGAAGAAACGGGCAGTTTGGTGACAGAGTATCAAAAAGGAGAGTTAGTCTGCACTTATGGACCCATTCGTGAAACACTAATTACAAACGGTGTTGATAATTATAAACTACGTAAACTTGATCGGTTGGATCAATGGAAAAATGCAGTATGTTACGATCCTGCTCAATTCGCTTTAGGTGGTATCCGGGAAGCACATGTTCGAGCAGGTGATGCTGTAGCAATTTTCGGTTTAGGCGCTATCGGACAAATTGCGATTCAATTAGCTAAAAAAGCAGGTGCCACTACCATCGTTGGGATCGATCCCATAGCGCAGCGTAGAGAATTAGCAGAAAAATACGGTGCCGATTACACGCTAGATCCTATGAAAGCAGATATCGGTTTTCGTCTAAAGGAATTAACAGATAAACGTGGAGTAGATTCAGTTATTGAAACGAGTGGCAGTGCTGCCGCATTACAAGCTTCTTTAAGAGGGATCGGCTATGACGGGATCATTTCTTATGTTGCCTTTGCTAAACCTTTTCCAGCTGGGTTTAATCTTGGTCGCGAAGCACATTTCAATAATGCAAAAATCGTCTTTGCTCGAGCATCTAGTGAACCAAACCCAGATTACCAAGATGGAACCGTAAACGAATCGAGGACACATGTTGGGAATTATTGATGAACGGTTACTTGGATTGTGAAGAAATCATTGATCCAGTTGTGCCATTTGCAGAAAGCGCAGAAGCTTACATGCGTTATGTAGATCAGCACCCAGAAGAAAGTATCAAAATGGGTGTTCAAGTACAAGGAGGAGAACAATGAAATTCGGTACGCAAGATCAAGCATTTTTCCCAAGAGACATTTTAGAAAAATTTAGATTTATCAAAGACTGTGGATTTGAAGAATACGAAATCGACGGTAAGTTGTTAATAGAAAATATCGACACAGTCAAACAGGCAATCAAAGAAACAGGGATCCCAGTAGTGACAGCTTGTAACGGATACGATGGGTGGATCGGTGACTTCATCGAAGAACGGCGTCTTAATGGTGTACGTCAAATTGCTGAGATTTTGCGTGCACTAAGCGAGGCTGGCGGCAAAGGAATCGTTATCCCAGCAGCTTGGGGAATGTTCACTTATCGATTACCGCCGATGGTTTCACCCCGAAGCAAAGAAGGAGACTATAAAGCAGTCAGCGAATCACTTCGTTATTTAGATAAAGTAGCCGAAGAAACAGGTACGGTTATTTATTTGGAGCCTTTGAACCGATACCAAGACCATATGATCAATTTGTTAGCGGATGCGCGTCATTATATTGACTCTAATCAATTGAAACATGTGCAGATCATCGCTGATTTTTATCATATGAATATTGAAGAAGATGATATTTCAAAAGCATTGACTACGCAAAAAGAGTATGTGGGTCATATCCATTTAGCAGATAATCATCGCTACCAACCAGGATCTGGCGCAATTGATTTTACTCGCCATTTTCAAACGCTACTTCAAAATGAGTATGAAGGTTATATGGTATATGAATGTCGTTTGCGAGGAGAAAATGAAGTGAAAATTTATCAGGAATCATTGCAATACTTGAAAAACTGTCTGGAAACAGCGCGTCATTTAAATGATTTAGAGAAAGAAAAACAATAAGTAAATAAGCAAAGGAGGGAGAAATAAATGAAGAAAGTAGCAATCATAGGCGCTGGACAAGTAGCAGAAAAAGTACATGCTGCTTATTATCAAAAAAGATCAGATGTCTTAGAATTGGTCGCTGTGGTTGATCCAGTCAGCCAGCGAGCAGAAGACTTTTGCCGACGTACAGGATTTTCTCATGCGTATACATCAGTTACACAAATGCTGAATGAGATTTCTCCCGATATCGTGAGTGTCTGTACACCCAATCGCTTTCACTTCGAACATGTATTGGCTGCCCTCGAAGCTAATGCTTCAGTGATGTGCGAGAAACCACCAGCTATGACAGCTGATCAAGCAAGAAAGATGGCAGAGACAGCCGATAAACACGGGCAGATTTTGGCTTATGGATTCCAGCATCGTTTTTCTGACGAAGCAACAATGATCAAGAATCATCTTGATGTTCTCGGGGATATTTATTATGTCGAAGCGAATGCGCTTCGTCGGTCTGGTGTTCCAGGCTGGGGAACGTTTATCGACAAAGAACTTCAAGGAGGCGGGCCTTTGATCGATTATGGCATTCACATGCTTGATGCAGCGATGTATATTACTGGATTTCCTAAAGTAAAAAACGTTCGGGCGTACAGCTTCCAAAAAATTGGTACGAAAAAAAATTCAGGGAAATTCGGGAAATGGGATCCAAGCAAATTCACAGTAGAAGATGCAATTTTTGGCACACTGGAATTAGAAAACGGCAAGATCATCCAACTGAATACTTCGTTTGCTTTGAATATTAGAGAAGACAAACTGAATGTGGCTTTTTGTGGCGATCAGGCAGGTGCTAATCTGTATCCAGGCGAACTATTCGAAGATGTAGATGGAAAGCTGGTTTCCTTACAAAAGACCACACCAGTTAATGACCCACATGAACTAAGTATGGCTCATTTTGTGAATCGGGCGCTCGGTGACCAGACTCAGATGATTGCAGATGGCTGGCAAGGATATGTCATCCAGAATCTGGTGGAAAATTTATATCGTTCGGCAGAAACAGGAGAAGTTATTATCTTATGAAAGTAGAAGAAAAACAATTTGATTTAGAGTATATCAATAAGTATGCGAGTCAGATGACCATTGGAAATGGATTTTTTGGTATCAGAGGAAGCCAGGAGGAAGACTATCGGAATCAAGTAAGGGGAATGTTTGCAGCTGGTGTATATAACCGACCTTTAGGAGCAGAATCAACCGAGTTAGTGAATCTTCCAGATGTCATCAGATGGGAAATAAAAATCGACGGTGAACATTTTTCTCTTGAGACGATGAAAGTTCTTGCATACGAGTGGGCACTAGATTTAGAAATGGGAGAGCTTAAACGCTATGCGCTCATTGAAACTGCTCAAGGAAAAAAAGTGGAAGTCATTACTTGTCGTGTTGCTGATCAAAATAATCTCCATCAGGCAGCCCTGAAAGTGGTCACCAAGCCGTTGACCGAAGACTGCCAAGTAGATGTGAAAACGGGTATTGATGGACAGCAAACCAATTTTGGTACACAGCAGTTGGTTGAAAAAGAACTGCGAGTATTTGGTGACGATTTGATCAGTGCATCCTACCAGACAACAGAAAGTAAAATTGATATTGGGATTGCAGCTAAATTCAATAAAGCAGGTGTATTCCAAGCAAAAAATCGCCGGATCACCGCTTCCTTTTCAGAAAAGATCAGAAAAAATACGTCCTTTACGCTGGAGAAGATCATCGTGCTCTCTACCTCTCTTCAGCAAACAGACCCGTTTAAGAAAAGTATTGCCCAAGCCCAGAAAAGCGTTAGTTATACAGAAATTTTAGAGCAGTCGATGTCTTATTGGACAGATTTTTGGCATCAGCATCGGATAACGATCCAAGGCGATTCTTCTTTCGATCAGTTAGCGATGGACTTCGCTGCTTACCATTTACAGATTATGACTCCCCGCAATGATCCAAGTGTTAGTGTAGGGGCGAAGGGACTAACTGGCGAAGGTTATAAAGGGCATGTTTTCTGGGATACGGAAATTTTTATCCTGCCTTTCTTTTTATATCAGTTTCCTGAAGTAGCAAAGAATTTGCTGCTGTACCGTTATGATCGATTAGAAGGCGCACGGCAAAAAGCAAGAGATTATCACTATCAAGGTGCACTTTTCCCATGGGAGAGCGCACACACTGGTCAGGAAGAGACACCCAAATTTGCTGCATTGAATATCAAAACCGGAACAAGACAAGAAGTTGCTTCAGCTGCCGCAGAACACCATATCAGTGCAGACCTTGCTTATGCCGTTCAAGAGTATGTCCAAGCAACAGAGGATCAATCGTTTTTAGAAACAAAGGGAAAAACGCTTATTCATGAAACAGCAGCTTTTTGGCTGAGCAGAGCTGTAAAAGTCGATGATCATTTAGAGATACACAGAGTCATTGGTCCAGATGAATACACAGAATATATCGACAATAATGCATATACGAACTATCTGGCGCATTATAATGTGGCCTTAGCTGTTAAATATCAAGCTGGCGATCCGCTTTTTTTGAAAGAATGTCGAAATTTTTTAGATAAGTTATATTTGCCAGTGCCTAACAAAGAACAGCTGATTCCGCAAGATGACACGTATCTCAGTAAGCCAGTTATTGATTTGACCACTTACAAAGAACGTCCTGGCAGCCAGTCTATTTTACTTGATTATGCCCGTAGCGAAGTAAATGAACTCCAAGTCAGCAAGCAAGCAGATCTTGTCATGCTGTTATACTTATTACCTGAGTATTTTTCTCAACCAATCGTTTCTAAGAATTTGCATTACTATGAAAACAAAACAATCCACGACTCATCGTTGAGTAAAGCGATTCACGCCATAGAGGCTTGCCGTATCCAAGAAATGGAATGGGCGTATCATTTATTCCAAGAAGCGTGCCTGATTGATTTAGGACCAGATCCGCATTCATCAGATGACGGAATTCATGCTGCTTCATTAGGAGCACTATGGCTAGCAGTTATATTTGGTTTTTCAGGTATTACAGTAACGAATGGAACTCTTTCTATTTCTCCAAGACTTCCTTCAGCATGGGAAAAAATTTCTTTTCCTTTTATTTGGAAAAATCACAGGTTGCTATTTGTTTTGACAAAAAAACAAATAGTAATAAAAAAAGAGACGAAAGAAACATTACCTATTTTTGTCAATGGAGACCAATACCAGCTGGAAAAAGAACTGATCTTGGAACGGAGGGAAAAATAATGCGTATTCTGATTGCGCCAGATTCTTTCAAAGAAAGTCTGACAGCCGTAGAGGCAGCACAAGCCATTCAATCAGGTTTTCAAGAAGTTTTTGTTCAGGCTGAATATGATCTGCTACCTATAGGCGATGGAGGAGAAGGAACGGTTTCATCATTAGCAGACAGTTTAAGGTTGAAGCGGCAAACAGCAGTCGTTACTAATTCATTTGGCAAAAACAAAGAAATCCAGTACGCTTCAGACGGTCAAACTGCGATTTTTGAAATGACAGAAATCGTCGGATTGAAAGATGTCCCACTAAACCAACGACAGCCACTTAGGTTATCCACGCGAGGAGTAGGAGAACTGATACGACAATTGTTGCAACAAGGTGTTCGACACATCATCATCGGCGTTGGCGGAAGTAGTACCAACGATGGCGGCATCGGCATGGCAGAAGGTCTAGGTTATGCTTTTTACGATCAAGATAATCAAAAAGTAGAAGCACTGGGAGAAAACCTAGGTAAAATTGCTACAGTTGATAAAACGAACGTGCCTATTGAGCTGATTAAAGCCAAAATCACTGTCATTACTGATGTTACTAATCTTTTATGCGGAAAAGAAGGCGCTTCTTTTGTTTTCGGACCACAAAAAGGTTTGAAAGAAAATGAATTAGCAGTGGCTGACCAAGCCATGCATGATTTTTATATGAGATTCGCCCCTCAAGTAATCGAGGCATCGGGCAGTGGTGCTGGTGGTGGCATGGGTGCAGGACTATTAGCATTTGCTTCAGGGAAAATAGTCTCTGGCATCGACTACGTATTGGATTTGCTGGAGTTCGATAAACGGGTACAGCAAGCAGACCTCGTAATCGTAGGCGAAGGACGTCTAGATGGACAAAGTCTAAAAGGAAAAGCGCCAGTTGGGATTGCTAGAAGAGTACCAGAGGGCGTTCCTGTGATAGCTATTTGCGGAAGTGTTGGTAAAGGAAGCGAAAAAGCAGCAGATGTTGGCATTTCGGTCGTTTTTCCGATCCTTCCTGCAGCTGTGCCTTTACAAGAAGCTTTACAGCAAGCCACTGATAATCTTCATCGCACAGCTAAAAACATCGCATCTTTACTTCAAGTCGTTCATTTTCAAGGAGGTAATCGATGAAAATCAAAGCAGCACTATTCGATTTAGATGGCGTTCTTGTAGACACAGCTCGTTATCATTACGAAGCGTGGCTGGTTTTAGCTAACCAGCTGTCTATTCCATTCACTGAGAAAGAAAACGAGCAACTGAAAGGAATATCCAGAACCGAGTCACTGGAGCGATTGCTGTCATTTGGAAAAATGGAACAGAAATTCTCAGAAAAAGAGAAATCAGCCTTTGCTGAGCAAAAAAACAATCTATATCTTCAAGCGATTCAAAAAATGGATGAAACATCCGTTTTGCCTGGTGCAATAGCTGTTCTTGAGTACTTGAAAAAAACAAACATCAAGATCGGATTGGGATCAGCAAGCAAAAATGCACGCCTCATTTTAGAAAAAACGAATTTGACAAGTTATTTTGATGTCCTTATTGACGGCACGCAAGTATCAAAAGCAAAACCTGATCCGGAAGTTTTTCTCAAAGGAGCACAGCAATTGAATGTACCGCCAAATGCATGCTTGGTCATTGAAGATTCAGAAGCTGGCTGTCAAGCAGCTTTGGCTGGTAACATGCATGTATTGGGAATAGGTGAAAACATAAATCTTCCTTCTGCTGAATATGTGATTCCTGATTTAACCGTTTTTGATCAAGTACGTTCGTTTTGGCATTTATCAGAAGCCGTATCACGTATATAATAGTTTCCGTTTTTTCTGTCACAAGCAAAACGTTATCCTCCTTTTGGAAATCAAGGTATGATGAGAAAAAAGGGGGATTTTATATGACAAAAAAAGCAGTTTTCGCAGGCGGATGCTTTTGGTGTATGGTCAAACCATTTGAAGAGCAGCCAGGGATCATTTCTGTGACATCCGGTTATACTGGCGGGCATGTACCAAATCCAACTTATGAACAAGTGACAACAGGCACAACAGGGCATACAGAAGCAGTAGAGATCGAATATGACCCAGAAGTTATTTCTTATGATCAGTTGGTGGAAATCTATTGGCAGCAAACCGATCCGACTGACGCGTTAGGACAGTTCGCTGATCGTGGTGATTCTTATCGACCAGTGATCTACTATAATGATGAAGAAGAACGAAACATTGCAGAGCGTTCAAAACAAGCATTGCAAGACAGCGGGCGATTCGATAAGCCAATCGTGACAAAAATCGAACCAAGAAGCGAATTTTATCCTGCAGAAGATTACCATCAGGATTATTACAAGAAAAACAAGCTCCATTACAATCTTTATCGAGAAGGTTCTGGACGTGCCGGTTTCATTCGTCGACATTGGGGCGGAAAGAAATAAGAAGCCGAAAAAGCTACTTCTGGAATACCGTATATCAGAGATTGTGAAATCAGCATTTTGAGCTAATACCGAGGGTCAGCTGATTGAACACCATTTAGTGGAGAGGTTGTGAACCTGTCGCCTAGCTCCAAGTCACAAGGATTTGGTAAGAGAACACTATATATCAGAGGTTGTGACAAGTCGTTTGTCACAACCTTTTTTCAATACCTAAGATGAAGGACAATCAGCAACGCACTGCTCAAAAAAGGAATGAAAGGCAGTTTTTCCATCTTTTTTTTATGACAGATAAAGTAAACAGAAAAAACGGATATTCCAAACAGACTAGCAAGAAACAAGATCTGAAGCAACTCTTCCAGAGACAAGCCACCACTCCAAGAAAGCATCAACAGAGTATCGCCAGCTCCGAGATAGGATTGACCATAGCGAAGGCACACACCGCCTACGATAAACGTTAACAGCACACTTTGCCATTGGAAGACGCCGGCCTGCAACCAAAAAATCCATAAAATTGCCCAAGAACAGAATAGCGTGTGAGAATGGACCATGAAGTAAAATAAATCCATCAACGAAAATAGCAAAGCCGAAAGCATCCATATGAACGTCGAATAATTTCCTGCAGAAGAAAAAGTAAAGAACCAGACAAAAAGACCACCACATAAGGCTTCTGCCAACAAATAGTAGAAGGGCAACCGACACCTGCAATAGCGGCAGCGAAATCGTTGGACGATGATCGAGAGAATCGGAATCAATTCATACCAAGAAAGCGAACGACAGCATTTGACACAATGGGATCTAGGATAAATAATAGAGTGACCTAACGGAATCCGCTGGGCGGTTAAACATAAAAATGATCCGATACAGCAACCAATGATAAAATAAAGTAACACGCCATCTCCCCCTTTTCAAAACCAAGATACGCAAGCTTAAACTAAATTTTTGTACATACATAAAATTTGAGGTGAAAAAATGAACGTTTCAATCGGATTAGATATCGGAACCACACAAACCAAAGCAGTTGCTTTCACAGATGAAGCCCAAGAAGCAGCATCCGCTTATTTTCGCTACCCTTTGATCCAAGAAACACAAGGGATGGCAGAACAAGATCAGGAATTGATCTTTCAAGGTGTCTGCACCGTTATAAAAGAAGTAATTAAACAGTTGCCTTCAGACACCATCATCCAATTTGTCTCCTTCTCCTCTGCGATGCATGGCCTGATATTGTTGGATGAAGAGAAAACACCGTTATCTCGAATGATCACTTGGGCAGATAACCGAGCAGCGGACGAAGCAGAAAAACTGAAATATACCGTGCTTGGCAAAGAATTTTATTGGCAGACTGGGACGCCGATTCATCCAATGACACCATTGAACAAAATCAAGTGGCTACAAAACAGCCAACCTGAATTATTCAAAAAAACTGCTTATTTTGTCGGCATCAAAGACTATATCTTTTATAGATTGTTTGGCGAACTGATCAGCGACTACGGAACAGCTTCAGGAACTGGATATTTTGATATCCATGAATTCCAATGGGCAGAAGAAGTACTTGACTACTTGGACATTCGGATAGAACAATTGCCGCAAGTACTTCCTTCCACCTATCAAGTAACAGGTCTACCGTCAGAAACAGCAGCAGGACTAGGTTTACCAAATGATATATCATTTATTTTGGGAGGGGCAGACGGGCCGCTTTCTAATCTAGGGTTAGGCGCTTTTGGTGATACGATCGCCGCTTTGACCGTAGGAACGAGCGGAGCACTTCGTTTTATTACTACTCAGCCTCAGTTCCATCCAGAAATGGAGACGTTTTGTTATGTTCTGGATCAGAAACATTGGGTAGTGGGAGGAGCGACTAGCAATGGTGCTGGCATCTTTGATTGGGCAGGGCATACATTTTTACAGGAAGTCGTTCAATCTGCTAAAGAAAAAGGAGAAAATCCATATGATGCACTGCTTTCGGCTATCGCTTTTGTGCCAGCGGGTGCCAATGGTCTGATTTTTCATCCCTATTTACTTGGTGAGCGAGCACCGCTTTGGGACGCAGATGCGTTTGGCAGTTTTATCGGTTTACAGCGGCAACATACAGAAAAAGAAATGATGAAGGCGATTCTAGAAGGGATCTGTCTCAATCTTTATCGGATTTTAAAAGGAGTTTGCCAGGAAAATCAGCTCACAGAGATCCGTGCTACAGGCGGGTTTGCTCAATCTCCGATTTTTCGTCAGATGATGGCTGATGTACTGGGTTACCCACTTGTTTTCCCTACTGTCACAGAAGCATCCGCATTAGGAGCTGTGATTTTAGGCTGGAGAAGCATCGGAAAGATCCAAAGTATTAGTGAAGCACAGGAATTGATAGAATTGAAAGAGCAAGTTGGAGTACAAGAAACTGATCATAAAAAATATCAGAAAATCTATCCATTATTTGTTTCGACACAAAAGCATTTAGCACAGACTTATCAGCAATTTGCTCAACTGCGAGAAGAATTAGCTGATTCTGAAAAATGATTGGCTTTACGGATAAAAAAGCGAACTGAAAATCGTTCTCAGGTAAATGATTTTGTTGTACTTTTCATTGAAAGTCTACTATTATTTTAAGTGTAAGAAAATGTTAGGAGGCAAGAAAGATGAAATTCCAACAAACCAAAGAAGTATTAAATCAATTAGTTGCAGATCTAAGCCAAATGTCTGTTGTTGTTCACCAAACACATTGGTACATGAGAGGACCAGGTTTCCTTACATTGCACCCAATGATGGATGAGTTCATGGATGATTTGAACGCTCAGTTAGATGAAGTATCCGAACGCTTGATCACATTAGACGGTTCACCTTATTCTACATTGCGTGAATTTGCAGACAACACGAAAATCCCTGATGAAGTAGGACGTTGGGACCGCACGATTCCAGAACGTTTGGAAACACTTGTTGCAGGCTATCGTTATCTAGCAGATCTTTACCAAAAAGGAATCGAAGTTTCTGGAGAAGAAGGCGACGATCCAACACAAGATATCTTTATCGAATTCAAAACAGCCACAGAAAAACGTATCTGGATGATCCAAGCTCATTTGGGCAAAGCGCCAGAGATCGACGCGTAAAAACTGTTGTTGAACTTGACCGAAAAAGAGGTTGTGAAATCAGCGTTTTGACCTGAGTATTAGAGAAACAAACGTCAAAATAGTTCCTCATATTTTGCCGTTTTTTGAGCTAATACCGAGGGTCAGCTGATTGAACACCGTTTATTCAAAATAAGAGGTTGTGACAAGACTTTTGTCACAGCCTCTTTTTGTTTTTTATTTTGACAGGAAACGACCCTTTTATATAAAAGAAAGAAAAAGAAGTAAAGTTTCATATAAATTTTTCAATCAAGCAGAAAAACGTTGACATTGACTAGATTAGCGGGTAATATGTTAAATGGTATTGTTTGCCCCACAAAGAGCCCCGGAAACTCGAAGTGTATGTCAAACATCAGAACTTAAATTGGAGGAAAATAACGTGCGTACAACATATATGGCCAAACCAGGCGAAGTAGAACGTAAATGGTATGTAGTAGACGCAACTGATGTTCCATTGGGACGTCTTTCAACAGTTGTTGCATCTGTACTACGTGGTAAAAATAAACCAACTTTCACACCTCATTTGGATACTGGCGATTTCGTCATCGTCATCAATGCAGACAAAGTGAAATTAACAGGTAAAAAAGCGACTGACAAAATTTATTACCGTCACAGCAACTACCCAGGAGGATTGAAATCAATCACTGCTGGCGAATTGCGTGCTAAAAATTCTCGTCGTTTGATCGAAACTTCTGTAAAAGGTATGCTTCCTAAAAACACTTTAGGCCGCAAACAATTTACAAAATTGAACGTATACGGTGGAGCAGAACATCCACATGCAGCACAACAACCAGAAGTTTTAGACATCACAAACTTAATCTAATAGGAGGGAATTTCATTGGCACAAGTTCAATATATCGGCACAGGCCGTCGTAAAAACGCAGTTGCTCGCGTACGTCTAGTACCAGGAACTGGCAAAATTACTGTAAATAAAAAAGATGTTGAAGAATACATTCCACATGCTGACTTGCGTGAAGTAATCAATCAACCTTTCGCTGTTACTGAAACAAAAGGCGCATATGACGTATTTGTTAACGTAAACGGCGGAGGATACGCTGGACAATCAGGAGCTATCCGTCATGGTATCGCTCGTGCATTGCTAGAAGTTGATCCTGACTTCCGTTTAGCGCTTAAACGTGCTGGCTTGCTTACACGTGACGCACGTATGGTCGAACGTAAAAAACCAGGTCTTAAGAAAGCTCGTAAAGCTTCACAATTCTCAAAACGTTAATTGCGATTATCGTTCGAGTTCACGAGTTACGAGAATCGTACTGGGCGAAGCAATGCTGAGCGCAGTTACCTTGAACCTAACTTTTCTGGCACTTTCCACAATTTGGAAAGTGCCTTTTTTGTGCTTTTAGCTATGTTAATAGGTAGGATTCTTGGTCTATAATATCATTCGATCTATAAACAAACGGAAAAAAGATAAAGTATCATCAAACAATATTATTTATCCGCTTCTGAGGTTGTGACAGAAGTGGTCAGCTTCAAGAAATAAGAAGGAATTTACAAAAATTGCTTCTCATGTTTGATGAAGATTGTGACTTGTGACCGAGGAGTTGGCAGGAGAACACCGTTTATTCGGAAGAAGGGATTGTGAAAAGTCTTTTGTCATAACCTCTTATTTGGTAGCTAATTGTAAATCCCAAACGGCATGTATTATTTTTCATAAGTCCGTTTTTAAGGATTAATGTTTTCTTTTGCTTTTTATATGGACTAGCTTCAGTGAGAAGTTCCAACGCATATACAAGGACGTCTGATGTCAACGATAACAACGATTACCATGGTGGCCAGTCCACATGGATTAGCACTGTTTGGTGCGCTCTTTGATTGGAAGACAACGCAACCACGTCTGCGAGACAGTCTGATTTTTCTGGGAGGGAGTCTTGCTATAGTTATCCTTATAACCGGTCTGGTAAAATTACTCAAGCTTGATCTGAAAGAAGCAAAAATTTTCAGTGAAGAGGAATACAGAGAAACGACTTTGGTCGAAAAGAAAGAATCAGGAAACTGATACAAGCGTATAACAAACTGCCTGATAATAGGAAAGACACGTATTGTCCGATTGTTTTTTTTGACATTCAATTGGAAAATTTACACTTTCTTTATACATTTCTGGCTGCTTTCTTTATACCCGTCAACTATACTTCACTTATCAATAAGAAAGAAGGATAAGTATGGATTTTGGAAATGAAACGGTCTTGAAAGCAACTGGTATAACCAAAAAATACGGTGCTGCCAAAGCATTAGATAAAGTATCGATCGAAATCAAACGTGGAATGATCTATGGTTTGATTGGGGAGAATGGAGCGGGTAAGTCTACCTTTATGAGAACTATTATGGGTTTGATCTCGATTGATGAAGGTTCGATCGAATTATTTGGAACGACGGATTTGCAGGCAGCAAGACGACGTATGGGTCAATCGATTGAAACCCCTGCTCTTTATCCAGAATTAACTGCAAGAGATAACCTACGTATCCAAGCAGCGAACGGCGGTGTGTCGGATAGAGAAATCGAAGACCTGCTGAAAATGATGCGATTGGAAAATACAGGGAAAAAGAAAGCAAAGAATTTCTCTTTAGGTATGCGCCAGCGTTTAGCTATTGCAAATGCACTGATCACGAATCCAGAATTTTTGATTTTGGATGAACCGACGAATGGGATGGATCCAGCAGGGATGGCAGAAATGCGAGAAATCATCCAACGTTTGGTAAAAGAACGGGGCATCACCGTCTTGCTTTCTAGCCACTTGCTAGATGAATTGTCACAGATCGCCACTCACTATGGTATTTTGCATGAAGGACACTTGATCAAAGAATTATCGAAAGAAGAATTGGCACAAGAATCTCGTCAATTTATAAAAATTGACACTTCGGCGACGGAACAAGCAGTAACGGTTCTCGACTCTCTTGGTTATAGGGATTATTTTGTCCAATCTAGCCGTGTTATCCAGCTTTTTGAAGGAATTGACCAAGTAGCAGCCATCAATCAAGCATTGGTAGAGGCAAAAGTTCCTGTGGATGGTATCCACCTAGTTGGGCAAAAACTGGAAGATTATTTCTTACAATTAACTGGAGGCAATCCACATGTTTAATCTATTAACTGCTGAAAAAATAAAAGTATGGAAGAGCCGTAAAATGTGGGTCTCACTAGGACTGATGGTCGTACTTCCGCTTTTTTATTCTTGGAACGAATGGTATATGCATACAAAATACGGCAATGAATTAAACCAAGCAACGGATACAGTCATCAACGGTGCAACAGGGATTTTAATGGTGGAAAAAATGGCTGCATGGATTCTTCTGGCTTTCGCAGCATTTGCGTGCTTTTATATTGGGGAAGAATTTCAAAACGGTACGATTCGCAATACGTTATCTTTAGGACGGAATCGAATGACTTATTATGTGTCGAAACTTCTCGTTACGCTTTTGATCACAACACTTGGCGTGGTTTTGATTACGGGGCTAGCCATGATTGCTTACACACTTGCTTTCGGATTTGGTGAAGTTGAGGGAATCAAAAACTATGGAAATTATGTTCTAAAAGTATTTCCTGTATTGCTTCTGCTGACATTAGGGACATTATCTGTTCCAGTGGCTTTGACATTCATCACTAGAAGTACCAGTGTCAGTTTGCTTCTTTCTTTTCTTTATATCATTGGAACGGCCTTCGTTCCCGGTGTTTTCGCAAAAATCAAAGGCTTGGAATTTCTAACGGAGTGGTTTACGGAAACGTGGCTCATGTATACGGACTTTGCGCAACAAGCAACTTATTCGCAAGCACCGAAAATGATTCTGGTCAGTCTAGTAACAATCGTGGTATCATCAGCTCTAGGAATGTTTATTTTCCAAAAATCTGACATTAAGTAGGTGGTCCTGCTGGAAACTATTTTGATTATCGAAGACGATGAAGCTGTTCATTCCTTACTGGAGGAGGTTCTTGAACAGAGATACAAGCTTCTTGATGCTTATTCAGGTACGGAAGGAAAATTATTGTTAAGCACATATCCTGTCGATTTGATCCTTCTAGATCTCATGCTTCCAGGGCTTTCAGGTGAAGCATTGTTAGCAGAAATCCGACAGACATCGAATGTTCCGATCATCGTTCTTTCAGCAAAAAGCGATCAAAGAGATAAAGTTTCCTTGTTGGCAGCAGGAGCGGATGACTATGTGACGAAACCATTTAATATCGAAGAACTTTTGTTACGAATCGGCATCCAACTTCGTCATCAGACTTCTGTCCAAGTAAAAGATCTGTCGCAACGCATCTATTACAAGGAAATCTTACTGGACAAAGAGTCGAGGGATGTAAATGTGAATGGTGTGGCTGTCCATTTGACAGGAAGAGAATTCGATCTGCTGAAGCTTTTTTTAGAACATCCGAAAAAAGTATTTTCGCGAGCAAATCTTTATGAAACAGTTTGGCAAGAACCATATTTTGATAGTGAGAAAACAGTGAATATGCATATTTCCAATCTTCGAGGGAAACTAGCAAAGGCACATGCTGTGTATATTCATACGGTGTGGGGAGTGGGGTTTAGATTTGATTAAGTGGCTGTTGCTTCTCGTTGTTATCTTTATGGGAAGTTTTATTTTCTTCCTGCAAAGGGAAATCAAGAGATTAATTAAGAAAATCGCCACTCTTTCTGAACGACAAGAATATGGTGGTCGTCTTTCAGTCGAATTTCGAGAAAAGAATCTAATGGACCTAGTAGATGCACTGAATACATGGGTGGATGAAAATGAACAAAAAGGACAAGCATTTCAAGAAATGGAAGAAAACATCAGACTATCGATCGTCGGCCTTTCTCATGATCTCAGAACTCCTTTGACTGCTATTAACGGTTATGTACAATTACTGGAACAGGTAGAGGATACGGAGAAACGGGAGAAGTATTTAACGATCATCAAACAATCTGTTGCAAGATTACTCAGTATGACGGATCAGTTTTATGATCTTGCTCGAATAGAGACGAAGCAAAAAGAAATGGATCTCCATACGCTTTCTTTTTCTAAAGAGGTGGAAGAAGTATTTTTCTCTTTTTATGAACAATTTTCTGAGAAAAATATCCAGGTAGCGTTCGCTGAACACTCGATAAATACAACTGTATTAGCAGATCCGCTCATGTTGCTGCGAGTGCTGCAAAATATCATACAGAATTTATTGCGTTATGCAGATGGACAAGCAAAGGTGACATTTTCAAAAGAGGATCCATTCATTCGATTAACAGTGGCCAATCCTATCAAACCAGGAGCGCAAACCTCTGTTGAAAAAGTCTTCCAGCGTTTTTATACCGAAAATACCAGCCGCACAAATACGGAATCTAGCGGAATCGGGCTTTACCTGTCAAAAAAATTGGTGGAAGGAATGGGAGGAGAGATGACCGCTAGATTAGAGGGGGGCATCTTCTCCATCTCCGTCAAGTTGCGGAGGGTTTAATTGGCTCTAATTTACCTGAAGTGAATGACAAAAAATTGTATCTCGTTTTAAAGACATCTTCTTTTTTGGAAGGTGTTTTTATTTTGGTGTGATTGATACGAATTAGGTAACGAAGATAGTTATTTTTGTACCCCCTTTTCAAATATCGCAACAGTGCTATACTAAAACTAACAAATCAAGGAACGGAGAGGGATATGGGCCAAAGAGAATTTATCGTTTTAATTATTATTTCAGTTGTTATTTTATTAGTTGTTTTAGACATTTTTTCACGTTTGAAAGTAAAGGAAACAGTTCGTAGTAATTGGGGAAAAATTCCTTATCAACCGAGATTTGATAAAGAAGAAAGTTTGAAGGATGCGTGGCTCACGGAGAAAAAATTCCGTTCATGGGATAGTGAAATCGACGATCTTACTTGGTATGACCTGGATATGTTCGAAGTATTTGAAGGGATCAACAGTACCTATTCTAGTGTAGGTTCAGAAGCGTTGTATCAGCGTTTACGCAGCTTTGATTTTGCAAAACAATATCTAGCGGATGGAAAAAGTAAAAAGATTGGACGCGTAGGTTTATTTATTTTTCTTGGCTTGCTTCCGCTGGTGGGTGTAGGTTTGCTTCTTTTAGGGCAAGTACTAGGAATCTATCTAGCAATCGGTGGCTTAGTATTCAATACGGTCTATTATCTAGTGAAGAAACAAACACTAGAAACAGAGCTGAATAGCATGAGTTATTTGGTTTCAACGATTTCAGCCGCCAATCAGTTAGCAAAAATGACGACACCACTTCAAAAAGAGCTGAAACAGCAAACTAAACCATTAAGAGACATCCCTAAATTAGGTTTTTCATTTCGTATGAAGAGCGGGAGTGAAGCAGAATTGATTTTTGAATATGTCAACATCATGTTCATGCTGCCATTTATCTCCTATCATTTCGTTCTCACTAAATTAGAAAAGCATTCAACTGAAGCCATCAAGCTGTGGGAATTGCTGGGAGAATTGGAAGTTGCAGCAGCCGTTTTGAATTATCGCACCTATATGCCGATCACTTGCCGACCAGAGTTTACTGAGGGCGGTGTGACAGCGAAAGATATCTATCATCCATTGTTAAAAGAAGCGGTAGTGAATCCAGTCAACTGGCAGAAGAATACATTAGTCACGGGTTCCAATGCATCAGGAAAATCTACGTATGTCAAAAGTATAGCCATCAGCTGTATTCTAGCACAGACGATCCAAACAGCGATTGCAGAACAGTTTACCCTGCAATCTGGGCATGTGTTGACTTCCATGGCAATCGAAGATGATTTATTTGAAGGCGACAGTTATTTTGTTTCAGAAATCAAATCGATCAAACGTTTGCTGGACCAAGTGGCTTCCAAAGAACGCTGCTACTGCTTCGTAGATGAGATTTTAAAAGGAACAAATACGATCGAACGGATTGCTTCTTCCGCTTCAGTCGTTCGGTGGCTTGCGGAGTATCCATCTTTAGCATTTGTCGCCACACATGATATCGAATTGACAGAGATTTTAAAGAATTATTGTGAAAATGTCCACTTTGAAGAACAAGTAACAGAAGGAAAAGGAATCAGTTTTGATTTCAAATTAAAAGAAGGACCTTCAAGGACCCGAAATGCGATTGCCTTGCTGAAAGTTTTGAATTATCCTGAATCCATAGTTGAACAGGCCCAAAAAGAAAGTTTGTTGTTCGATGAACAGCGGCAGTGGTATCCGTTTGATTAACTTTATCAAACGAAGCATGATGCGTGGGTCCAAAAAGACGATTATCAAAAGAAGTACATTGATGCCAAAAAAGTGGCAGAATTCAATGGAAACGAGTCTGCTGTCCAGATGATTTTGGAAGATTTAGCAAAAGACGATACAAAATAAACCACGCTGTCTTCCTTCTAGCAGCTTTTATCGAAAAAACTTAGCATCAGCGACGAGACGCACGTTCCATGGAAAAGTTCTCCGTAAAATAAACAGCGAAAACAGAAATTGAAAATAACTATTTCCATTTTATTTATTTCGGTTAAAATAAAAGAAAAAAGCTTTCGATAAAAGGACGGAGGAAAGCTTAACATGAATAAAAAAGACAAAAACCTCAGTTATAAGGATCTTCTATATGTCATCGTAGTAGTTGCTGTCGGTACTTTTATGATTTTAAAAGTGCCAGAGTTGTTTAGATAGTTATTCTATCGAAGATGATCATGAACTAAAAAACACATCTCCTCTTTGTGAGCAGGTGTGTTTTTGTGTGGAAGCCAAGTTGTTTTTTCATCTGCTGTATTCCATGATACAATTAAGAATCATGTCTATAAGGAGATAGGAAATAAATGGCAAATGCGCTTGAAATAAATAATTTGAAAAAGATCTATGGAAGTGGGGTCGAAGCATTGCGGGGAATCGATCTTTCGGTGAAAGAAGGAGATTTCTATGCGCTATTAGGGCCAAATGGAGCTGGAAAGTCTACAACGATCGGGATCATTACTTCTTTAGTCAATAAAACATCTGGAAAAGTGAATGTCTTCGGTTATGATCTGGACAAGGATCTAGTTCGAGCAAAGCAACAGATTGGATTGGTTCCACAAGAGTTCAATTTTAACCCTTTTGAAACGGTCCAGCAAATCGTCGTGAATCAAGCCGGTTACTACGGTGTATCTCGCAAAGAAGCGATGAAACGCAGTGAAAAATATTTGAAGCAGTCCAATCTTTGGGAAAAGAGAAATGTCCGTGCACGTATGCTTTCCGGGGGAATGAAGCGAAGACTGATGATTGCTAGAGCACTGATGCATGAACCACGTTTGCTGATCTTAGATGAACCAACAGCAGGAGTTGACATCGAGTTGAGACGCGAGATGTGGGAGTTTCTACGAGAATTGAACGAAAATGGTACAACGATCATTTTGACGACGCATTATCTAGAAGAAGCTGAAATGCTTTGTCGCAACATCGGAATCATCCAATCGGGTGAACTGATCGAGAATACAAGTATGAAAGAGCTTCTGTCAAAACTGCAATTTGAAACATTTATCTTTGATTTAGCGCCATATGATGCCAAACCTGTGATTGAAGGATATGCTTGTACATTTGAAGATGAGCAGACAATCGCTGTCGAAGTTGAACGAAATCAAGGGGTGAACGGAATCTTCGATCAGCTTACAAGACAAGGAATCAAAGTTCTTTCTATGAGGAATAAGTCGAATCGTTTAGAAGAACTGTTCTTGAAAATCACAGAAGAAAATAATCATACGGAGGAGAAAAATGTTTAATCTTTATTTTACTGCATTAAAAAGTTTAGCTATCAAGGAAACGAACCGCTATTTGCGTATATGGGTCCAAACACTGGTTCCGCCAGTGATCACGACATCCTTGTATTTTGTTATTTTCGGAAAAATGATCGGTGGGCGGATCGGTGACATGGGTGGTTTTTCATATATGGAATTCATCGTTCCTGGTTTGATTATGATGTCTGCTATCACTAGTTCGTATGCCAATGTTTCTTCGTCCTTCTTCTCTCAAAAATTTCAGAAAAATATCGAAGAAATCTTGGTAGCACCTGTTCCTACGCATGTGATTATTTGGGGCTTTGTGATTGGTGGTGTGGGTCGCAGTATTCTCGTCGGCTCTCTCGTAACGATCATTTCCTTGTTCTTTGTACCACTTCATGTGTATTCATGGTTCATGGTCATCATTACATTATTGATGACGGCAATCTTGTTTTCGTTAGCAGGACTGCTCAACGGGATTTTTGCTCAGTCTTATGATGATGTATCGATCGTGCCTACATTTGTCTTGCAGCCGTTAACTTATCTAGGTGGCGTTTTCTATGCCATCTCTATGTTACCGCCCTTTTGGCAAGCTGTTTCGAAAGTCAATCCGATCGTTTATATGATCTCCGGTTTCCGTTACGGATTCCTTGGAACGATCGATGTGCCAGTAGCAACATCGATGATCGTACTTGTGTTATTCATCGTTGTTTTGTACGCCGTTACTTGGTATTTGATTAATAAAGGAAGAGGATTGAGAAGTTAGAAAAGAGGTTGTGAAATCAGCGTTTTGATCTGAGTATTAGAGAAACAAACGGAAAAATAGTTCCTCATATTTTGTTGTTTTTTGAGCGAATACCGAGGGTCAGCTGATTGAACACCGTTTAGTGGAGAGGTTGTGAAAAAGCTGTTCTGCATCAAGTAATAAGAACAGCCAAACAAAAATAGCTTCTCATGTTTGATGAATATTTTGACTTGTGACCGAGGAGTTGGCAGGAGAACACCATTTATTCCGGAAAAGGGACTGTGAAGATTTTTGTCACAGTCCTCTTTTTGTTCAATCAGACAAACCTTCTGAGCTGTTCACTTTGCTTCTTTTTTTGTTTCCTAGTATAATGACAATGTTTTTGAGAAAGATTGCGACTTCACTGCTTGATAGAATGGAGAGTAACAAATAAATGACTACTAATTTTTGGAAAGAGCTGCCAAAGCCTTTTTTTGTTTTAGCACCAATGGAAGATGTAACAGATGTTGTATTTCGCCATGTCATAAAGCATGCAGCAGCACCGGATGTCTTCTTTACTGAGTTTACAAACTCAGACAGTTTCTGTCATCCAGATGGAAAAGACAGTGTACGAGGAAGATTAACATTTACAGAAGATGAACAGCCGATGGTTGCCCATATTTGGGGAGACAAGCCAGAATTTTTTAGAGAAATGAGCAGTGCTATGGCAGAAATGGGCTTCCAAGGAATCGATATCAACATGGGCTGCCCAGTCCCTAATGTAGCAGAACGTGGAAAAGGCAGTGGCTTGATCCTTCGTCCAGAAGTAGCGGCACAATTGATTGAAGCAGCTAAAGCTGGCGGTTTGCCTGTCAGCGTCAAGACGCGTATCGGCTATACGGAAATGTCTGAGATGGAAGAATGGATCAGTCACCTACTTCATCAAGATATAGCCAATCTTTCTGTCCATTTGCGTACGCGTAAAGAGATGAGTAAAGTAGATGCACATTGGGAAGTCATTCCTAAAATCATTGCTTTACGTGACCAAATCGCTCCACAAACACTAATCACGATCAATGGAGATATCCCCGATCGCCAGACAGGAGAAGAATTGGCCGAGAAATATGGCGTTGATGGCATCATGATTGGCCGAGGGATTTTCAAGAATCCTTATGCATTTGAAAAAGATCCGAGGGAACATACAGAAAAAGAACTGATCGGACTACTTCGTCTGCAACTAGATCTGCAAGATCATTATTCAGAAATCATCCCGCGTTCCATCACAGGACTACATCGTTTCTTTAAAATCTATATCAAAGGATTTCCAGGAGCAAATGACTTGCGAGTTCAGTTGATGAATACGAAATCTACTGATGAAGTACGAGAGATCTTAGAGACCTTTGAAAAAGAACATCCAACGCTTTTCAGTGAACAATGATTTCTTGCTTGAACACCATTTACCAAGAGGTTGTGACAAAAGTCTTGTCGCAACCTCTTTTTTAACCAAAAAAGTGCAAATAGTTTACTTTAAGTAAGAGAATAATTATGATAAATAAAAAAGGTGAAACAAATAGCATACTATATATACTGATATGAAAACTGTATGGATGCTCCAACTTGATGAAGCTAAGGAGGAATTCGTATGTCAGAAAAGGAATTAATGAAGGTAGTCGGTTTTTATGAAGGGCTGCCGATCGATGATCCAAAAAGCTTTATTGATGAAAAAGAACAGATACCTGTACCCAGTTCACGGGATCTTCTGGTAAAAGTCAACGCAGTATCTGTCAATCCTGTCGATACGAAACTTCGCCAAGATAACGGGATAAGAAATGCTTTACGTATCTTAGGGTTTGATGGAGTCGGAAAAGTTGTTGCTGTAGGTGATGAAGTGCAAAAATTTTCTGTCGGCGATCGCGTTTTTTACGCAGGTACAACGACAAGAGCAGGAAGCAATCAAGAATACCAACTGGTTGACGAACGTATTGTCGCTCTTGCACCAAAAAATCTTTCAGATGAAGAAGCCGCAGCCTTGCCGTTGACCTCATTGACCGCTTATGAATTGTTATTTGAAAAATTTGGTCTGACTCCAGAAGAAAATGCCAACCGCGGGAAAAAAATCTTAGTGATCAACGGAGCTGGGGGCGTCGGTTCGATTTTGAATCAACTAGCGCATTGGGCTGGCCTAGAAGTCTACGCGACTGCAAGTCCGAAGAATTTTGAATGGCTGAAAAAAACAGGTGTAGACTATCCAATCGATTATCATCACGACTTAAGTAAAAGTTTTCGTGAATTAGGAATCGATCAAGTAGAGTATGTCGCTGTATTATTCGATATTACCCGCTACTTTGATCAAATCAAGCACCTTGTCCGACCATTTGGACATGTGGGAACGATCGTAGGGATCAAAGAGCCGTTAGATATAGGTGTTTGGAAAAACCAATCTATCAGCTTCGACTGGGAGTATATGTTCGCTAAAACAGACTATAACTATGAAATCGAAACGCAAGGAGAAGCTTTAGCGCACATTGCTGCTTTAGCAAATGAAGGGATTATCCGCAGTACATTGAGCAAGGTCTATTCAGATGGGATGAATGCGAAGAACTTGAAACAAGCAACCAAAGACGTAGAAACAGGACATATGTTAGGAAAAGTCGTTGTTAGTGGTCCGTTCAACGGATAAGTAAGAATACGCCGATTTTTTTCTTATTTGACTTTGATAAAAACAAGAGCGCATGACAGTAATTTGCCATAAGCTCTTGTTTTTTTATTTATAATAAGCGAATTAACGAAAGGGAAAGAATTCCTACCAAGACGATCACCAATAAGCTTTTTGAAAGAATAGCAGCTAAAAGTGTAGGAACTGAAGCCAAAGCATTTTCGAGATTGATCTGCGGCAGATGTCCGATATTTTGGGTAAATAGACTGCTGAACCATAAAGCAGACATAATGACGATTGGGACAAAACTTAAATACTCAAGCAACGGTTGCGGTAAATCGTATTTTTTCAGTAAGACAAATGGTAGGACCCTAGAAAGCCAAGTTGCTAAAGTACAACCTAAAATAGTCAGCAATGTAAACTCAAAAGAAGGCATGTTTGATCCACACCCCCAATCCGCACCCAATCAGTGTTACAACTACAATCACTAAGTTGCTTGGGATAAAAATCAGTCCGACATATACCAGAATCAAAGTGAGACCAATCAGGATCAACTGTAATCGTTTAGAGGTGTTTCTATCAGAAATGACTTGAAGATAAAGTAACCCGATAAACATAGCGACGATGGCGAAATCCAAACCAAACTTTTTCGGATCAGTAATAAAATTCCCTAAAAGTGCGCCAACAAGAGAAGAACCCACCCACGTCAAATAAGAAATCCAATTAGCTGTATTCATCCAACGAAAGTTTAACTTTTGTCCAGTATAGTTCAATTTATTCATTCCCAGTGCGAAACTTTCATCTGTCAGCAATGTGCCAATCAGCAGATTTTGAAGCAGCCGATTTTTCTTGAAATAAGGAGCAATCGTCATACTCATCAGAATCATTCGGGAATTGACTAGAAAGGTCGAGAGAGCGATGGAGAGCAGTGGACTATGGCTCGCAAGCATGCTGACCGTGATAAATTGGGCAGAACCAGCATAGATCAGCAGGGACATCAACGTGACGACTAGTGGATGAAATCCGGCAGCTTTCCCAACGATACCAAATGCAAGTCCAATACCGATATAACCGAAAACGGTAGGTAACGTGTCTTTGATCGCAGTTTTTATATCTAACTTTTCATCCAATAACAAAACTCCTTTAGCACGACATAAATTTTCATAATTGTCGTCAAACTTGTGAATATTCTAAATTTTTAATGAAGACTTGTCAACTTCAATTTTAAACAAACGCCGATTGTAAAATTAAGCTAGACAACTAAAAAAGTCATTTGTGCTACACTCAAAATAGTTCCGTCCAAAGAATTATAAGGAGTGAGTACAAATGACCTATACCCATCTTACAACGGATGAACTTGTAATGATAGAGTCTTATTTCAAAATAAATCAATCTGTTGCGAAAACTGCGCATTGCTTGAATCGTTCAAGACAAACGATCCATAAAGTATACCTGTTCTTCAAGCAAGGAAAATCAGCCTTAGAGTACTATCAACAGTATAAGAAAAACAAATCAAACTGTGGTAGACGCCCGCTTGTTTTACCTGAGGAACAATCAGAATATATTCAAAGAAAGGTTGTTCAAGGATGGACACCCGATGTGATTGTTGGTCGTGCAGCGTTTCCTATTCGTTGTTCTGCTCGTACCATTTATCGTATGTTCAAAAAGGGGCTATTTAATCCTTCTGACTTACCGATGAAAGGCAAGCGTAAACCAAATGGACATCAAGAAAGACGTGGAAAACAAGCTTTCCGTCGCTCTATTCATGAACGTGAAAAAGATTATAGCCAATTCTCAAATGAGTTTGGTCACCTTGAAGGTGACACTATCGTAGGTTTGAAACATAAAAGTGCTGTAATTACCTTAGTTGAGCGATTATCAAAAGTTATCATCACATTGAAACCGTGTGGTAGACAAGCGATTGATATTGAAAACAAATTAAATCATTGGTTTGAATCTGTACCGAAAAATCTATTCAAATCCATCACTTTTGATTGTGGAAAGGAATTTTCAAATTGGAAACAGATCAGTAATGCCAATGATATTGCCATTTATTTCGCTGATCCAGGAACGCCGTCTCAAAGAGGCCTAAACGAGAATTCTAACGGATTGTTACGTAGAGATGGTTTATTGAAATCTATGGATTTCAATTCAGTAGATGAATCTTTTATTCAATCTGTCGCATCGAAACGAAATAATATTCCTAGAAAATCACTGAATTATCGAACACCTTTGGAAGTATTTTTGAGTTACGTAAGTATTGATGATTTGTCTAACTTAATTTGACAATTAAGAAAATAAAAAAGACTGGACGTAGTTTAAAAAAATCTTCTCAAGTTAGATTTCCAGACCTAACTTCTGAGGATCACTACATTTGTCACAGTCTCTTATACTGACAAGTATAAATGAAGTATGAAGAAAAAGTATTTGTTATTGGTATTTCTCATTATTCTTGTTTTCTAATGTGTTCACTTCAAGTGGAATTTTAGAATATTATTCAACTAACAAGTCTACATCGTATCTAAATCCATTTGTATCACTTAATTGCTTGTAAAATTCGCCACTTTTTTTAATTGTTCTTTTTTGAGTAGTAAGGTCGAGTGAAACCAGCCCATATCGGTTTTTATAGGCGTTGATCCATGACCAGCAATCAATAAATGTCCAAAGATGATACCCCTTAATGTTACATCCTTCATTTATTGCCTTCCATAAGTAAGCAAGATGATCTTTGATATACTCAATCCGATAATCATCAATTATTTGCCCTGTATCATCCATGAAACGTTCTTCATCCGCAACGCCCATTCCGTTCTCGGAGATAAATGCTTCGATGTTTCCATAATGGTTCTTGATATCCATGCACAAATCATAAATTCCTTTTTCGTAAATTTCCCATCCCCGGTATTCGTTCATTCGTCGTCCAGGCATGATATGTGGTTCGAAAAACCACTCTGGTAAAAATGGACTAGATGTATCCACCATAGAAGAACGAGATTTGACGCGACGTGGCTCGTAATAGTTTAGTCCAAGAATTTGAGCGGTATTTTCGTAGATACATACAAGATCTTCTTTCGTATAATCTTCAGGAAGCTGATTATATTCTTGTAATAACAGGATAAGCTTTTTAGAAAAATTCCCTTTAACCATAGGATCTAAAAAGCTCCGCGTATAAAATAAATCAGCGATTTCTGCTGCTTTCACATCAGCAGGATTTTGACTACGAGGAAAAGTAGGACTCAAATTTAGAATAACGCCTATTTTACTAGGAAGAGCTAGTTCTTTAAATACTTGTATTGCTTTTGCGTGTGCAAGTATAGTGAAGAATGCTGCTTGCGCTCCGCGTTTAAAGTCAATGAGGTTTGGATAATGAAAATCTTCAAGATAAGTACCTAAAATAGGCCCAAGTGGTTCATTGAAGGTAAACCAATGACAAACTAAGTCACCAAATTCTTTAAAACAAGTTTCAGCGTAATGAACATAAGCATCAACTACTTCACGTGATTCCCATCCACCTTTATCTTGAAGAGTAGCAGGCATGTCAAAATGATATAAGTTGGCAAATACTTTGATTCCGTTATTATTCATTTCGGAAAATAATTTTCGATAGAAAGAAATGGCTTTGGGATTTACTTTTCCGGTACCGCCATTTGGAAACATTCGTGCCCAAGAAATAGAAACGCGAAAGGAGTTATGCCCAGTTTTTTTCATTAGTTCTATATCTTCTTTATATTGATGGATGTGATCGGTTGTAATAGAGGAATCGATTCGTTGATAAAACCGGTAAGGTTGTTCTTTAAACCAGCGATCCCAGATAGTCTCTGCTTTTCCTGTTTCCCCTTTTCCTTCTGCTTGCTCAGCTGACCAAGCGGAACCCCACCAAAAATCATCTGGAAAAGTTAGCTTTTTCATAGTTGTCATAATTTTTTTACCTCCTGTTTTCACTTAATGATAACACCGCTTACAACTTAAAGTAAATAGTTTTGTTTAAATATATATATCTTTTTTGTTGTGTGTATAATTTTGATGTGGATTTTATCGGTTTATTTATGTTAAAGTATAGATGAAGATATGTGTTTGATTGGAGGGTCACCATTGAAAAAAATTGCGAAGTATATGGAAATTTACTTAGATATAAAGAAAAAAATTGTAAATGGAGAGTATAAAATTGGTGAGAAACTTCCTACAGGAGATGAATTGGCAGTTATTTATCATACAAGCAAGTTAACAGTAAAGAAAGGCGTAGACTTACTTGTTTCCGAAGGAGTTTTGCGAAGTAGAAGTGGGTATGGGACTGAAGTCGTCAGAACACCAATTGATAACTCACGAGTTCTTGGTCCAAACGAAGGTTTGTTTAGCGTGGTTGGTGAAGAACACGTAGATTCAGAAATCCATACTTTCTCAATTGAACTTCCATCGAAAAAAGTAGCTGATAAATTAAGTATCAGTGTAAAAGACTATGTATATAATATTGTACGAAGCCGTTTTATTGATTGTCAACCATACTCGATTGAGCAAACATTCATGCCATTAGCAGTCATACCAGGCTTGGAACCAAAACATTTAAAGAAATCTGTATATGCTTATATCACAAATGAACTGGGTCTGGAAATAAAGACTTCGCACATACGTATCAAAGGAGATACTGCGAATGAATTTGACGCAAAAATATTAAAAATAGATCCAGGTGAATTTATGATCGAGATAGACAAAGTTGTTGCTCTATCGTCTGGTAAACCTTTCGAGTATTCGGTATCGAGACATTTATATCAAGACTTTGTTTTTGAAGCTGTTTTTGTTGAAAAATAAGCTCGGGAAAATTATTTTTTTCAGAGCTTATTTTTTTATACTAATAAAGATATATACCCGTGGTGCTAGTTAATTTTTTCCTAGAGGAAAATGTCTAAACATGTTGGTAAATCAACAAAAAAACGCATATAGTAGTCTCAAAACTCCCAAGAAATGAGGACTACATATGCGTTCATCAAAATATACTGAACATTATACAGATACTTTTATAACATTCAAGGAAATTATGAGAACTGTTTCTAACATATACCACAATTGTGTACCAGATAAGATTAAAAACCGAAGAAATACTGATCAACTGAAGCAACGCGATACAGTGATTATTGCTTGTGTTATATGGGGCATAATTAATGGCTATACTAGCCAAAGAGCCACGTATAGAGCGGTTTGTTCCGTCTTATTTCCTAATGGTGACTTTCCTAGTAGGAGTCGATTCACTCGCTTAAGTTCAAACTTAGCTTACACTATCAAGATTATTCGATACTTTTTCATCAAGAAGCTCACCAAAGGTGAACTAGTCGGAATTATAGATAGTTTTCCTAGTCCATTATGTAAACCAGTTAGAAATAGACAAGCAAAACTATTGAATCAAATAGCCAAAGTTGGCTATAACTCAACAAAAAAATCTTATTTTTATGGTCTTAAAATTCATATGATCGTTACTAAGACTGGCTTTCCGATTACTTACTCAATCACGAATCCAGGTGTCCATGACGTGAAAGTGTTAGAGACTTTATCGGAAGAAGCGAATCTTCCCAATATCCTAGGGGACAAAGGATATATTAGCCATAAAATCCATGAAAAGCTTGCCCTTAAGGGCATTACTATATCCGTTCCGCCACGTAAAAACATGGATAAATCAGAAAAACTAGACCACAGCTTACTTGGAAAACAAAGAAAAACAGTTGAGACTGTTTGTTCTTCCTTAGAAAAATTAGGTTGTCAAAATTTCAACTCACGTTCTGTTAAAGGGCTAGAGAGTAGATTTGAAAGCATATTACTGGCTTACAGTGTTCTATTAAGTCGAGCACAACGACGTTTTGAAGGAACTTTGAGATATTCTTTAGGATATTAAAATTAACTAGCACCACGGGTAGATATATATATTTAATTAAAAGTATTTACTTTTATTGATAAGTGATGTATTATTTGGGTGGGAAAAGTAATCGATTACAATAAGCATAAAGGAGAAAAAATATGGGCAAAAGTAGCAGGAAGGACATTGTATTTGAAAAATTTGGTATAGTTGCGACTAAGTTGGGGAATCAGATCCATTTAAGAACTTTGCGAGATGCGTTTGCTACATTTATGCCATTTATGATGTTAGCAGGATTTGTGACACTTATTAATTCAGTGATCTTAGAACCAACAGGATTCATGGGTGAAATTGTCGATACTAGTACATTGACCACGTTACAACAAATTGGTACTTCAATTGCCAATGGTACATTAAGCATAACTACATTATTAGTTGTAGCAGCAGTATCTTATCATATGTGTGCAAGCAGAAATTATACAAATCATATTGCAGCGGTATTAGTTGCTATTTCGACATTTGTTGTATTAACACCTATGCAGATGATGTTTACTCCTGAAAATGCGGATAAAGCTGTTGAAGTGACGGGTGTGATACCTATATCCTATACAGGAGCTTCAGGAATGTTTGTAGGTATATTTGTTGGATTAGCGGCTACAGAATTATTTATTAAACTTTCTAATAATAAGAAACTACAGATTCAGCTATCCGGAAATATTCCTCCCGCTGTTTTAAAGTCTTTTAATGTATTAATCCCAATCATTATTACGATTACCTCGTTTGCTTTATTGTCATTTATAATCATTCAATTGTTTAATATGGATATAAATAAGCTAATTACCACGATAGTTACAGAGCCATTAAGTAAAATTACAACTGATTTACCAGGATTTTTGTTAATTACATCTATTGCTAATCTATTTTTTGGATTTGGTATCCATCAAGCAGTAATATCAGGTTCATTGTTAGATCCGTTTTTGATTCAGAATATGCAAGAAAATATGGCAGCTTATGCAAACAAAGAGCAAATTCCACATATTATCAATATGGCCTTTAAAGATACCTTTGCGGTAATGGGTGGATCGGGAAATACGATTGCTTTATTGATTGCAATATTTATCTTCAGTCGTAGAAAAGATTATAAGGACTTTGCTAAATTATCGGTAACTCCCGCTATATTCAATATAAGCGAACCTATTATTTTTGGATTGCCTATTGTATTTAATATCAGTCTGATTATTCCCTTTGTGCTTGCACCGATTTTTTCTTTGACAGTAGCATATTTTGCAACTGCTGTGGGATTAATTAATCATGTAGTAGTGCAAATTCCTTGGACTACGCCACCAGTTATATCGGGATTTTTAGCAACAGCCGGAGACTGGCGAGCAGCTGTTTTACAAATATTAATTATAGCCGCAAGTGTGTTTATATATTTACCGTTTTTACGAATTGACGAACACGTGACAACTAAATTGAGTGAAAATGAAACATAATTTACTATGAGATAACAAAAATTAACACAAGAAGTCGTTGGAATATAAATAGCCAGTAATTTCAATAAGGATCATATTTTTTGATAAGTACGAACATGTAGAAAAACAAACATTTTTTGGTAAGGATAATCATTATTTTTCACAAGACAAACCTATCTGTGTATATACGTCTATTTAGTATATGCAAAGATAGGTTTTTGGTGGTGAAAAATAAAGACTGTTAATATTATTAATCGTTATTTTAATATTTATCTTTAAAGATTAGAGTGGTTCGACACACCTGAAAGTTGTTGTCAGAATTTTATCCAATATACAGATGCAGTGGAACCTCTCTTACAAAATGTAGAAAAGTATCGTAAAATATATCAACAATACCGGAAAATCTATCCAGCAACGAAGGAAATTTGTCATGACTTATAAAACAAAACGCGTACCTAATAGTCAAATGACTAATATTGGGTACGCGTTAAGTCTTCTTTACTTCATCCTTTGCATGATTCGTGTTTTTAAAGCAAGGTCTGCTGTATTTCTTGTGGATTTAGGATGGTTGTTATCGTTTACTTGCTATTTTTCATTGAAATCGTCTTTCTTTACCGTTTCTTTAGTTTTTTATCTATTTTTTTCTTTTGGTTAGAAAATTCTTTTTCCCGAAAGTCTTCTTTCAGGATTTTTATGGAGTAGCGTTTTGAATAAGAGGCGTCAGTGTGATCGACTTGGCAGACGAACCAAGAGAACATTTGCCTTTTTTCTGCATGAGGTGCTTCTGCTAATAATTCTTTCCATAAATAATAACAGTCCTCTATCAGAAGAAGGGTTCGTTCATCCTCAGGCTCCCAATAGAATGTTTCGAGAGTAGCAATCACTTCATTGATCAATTCGAATGCGGGAAGATAGGCATTTTGCTGAATAAGCGATTCAACTGCTTCTTGGATGAACTTTCGCATCTCCATGATGAACTTCGCTGTTTTCCTGTTTTTGTTTTTCTTGATAATATGATCGTATTTATGGATGATAGTTGTTAATTTATCTGAATAATTTATTGCATGAAATGGCATCTTAACTTTGAAGCGTTCGATAAATTGCGGATGTTCTATAAGAATCTCTGTTAAAAGCTCCCGTACAAGAGAGGAACTAGCGGAGGAAACAAGGGACGAGAGTTCGGAAAGTGAGTAGTTGGATTTTTTTATTGGACGTTCTTCGTAAGCGAATAAGACAGCAGCCATGTGTTTGCATTTTTTTCCTTCTATGGCATATAGACAATCACAAGTCATGTTGGTCTTTTCATCCCAAGTGATCACTACCTTATAATCTTCCGTGCCAGAAACTGTTGCGGACAAGTATTTGCTTGTATAGTTCAAATGACGGACAAAACCGTGCAGATGATAGCTGTAACCGCGTTCCAAAACGTTTTCAGGAAAATACTCAAGCCAATTATTCATCTAGTTCTCCTTTCATGAAACACTTATTTATATTTAGTATAAAGAAACGTTTAAGAAAAAGTAGCTGATTTTACATATTTGATAATCACTCTTGCTCGAATTGTCAAAAATTCATTCTCCTTTTCTTTTCTTAGAGAATGTGAGAAAAAGTAAAAGAATAGCGTGTTTTAAAGATGGAACTTTTTTTGTTTTTTATTTATCTGACAAAAATGAAGTGATTTTGTTAGAAATAAATAATTGTTCCAATTGATAAAAGAGGTATGATGTATCGCAAAGAAAGATCCAAGCAGCGTTCTGATCAGCAGTTTGAACAACAATTTGCTTTGAACAGTAGGTAGTAAGCGGATTAACTAAGGGAATAAAAGATATTTTTACCGCTTTGTTTACTTAGAATGTGTCTTCCCCAAAATTTATTTTTCTAAAGGTAAAACATAGATAGGCAGATAATACCAATTATCCGTTACGAAACGCTGCTTGAGAATTTTCTTTAGATCCATACAACATTTTCTATATCTGACTAAATTGGTTCCTGATTCATCAAGTAACTGACTTTCTTTGATAATATGATAAAAAGGCAAGCAAGGAGGAAGATAAATATGCTTAAAGATCTGAACCAATTGATCGATTACATCGAAGAACATTTGACAGAAGGACTTTCCTATAAAATAATAGCCGAAAATACAGGAATCTCTGAATATCAATTAAAACGCATCTTTACGTTTATTGCAGGGATGTCGCTGATGGACTATATCAAAAACCGTAGATTGGCTTTGGCTAATCGCGATCTTCTAGGTGGGGAAAAAGTAACAGAAACGGCGTTTAGATATGGATATGAAACAGTCGAGGGTTTTTCAAGAGCTTTTCGTGATTGGTCAGGTTATCTGCCTTCAGAAATCAGCAGATATGGCATACAAAAATCTTTTCCACGCTTGACATTTTTTATTGATGTCAGAGGAGGAAAATCGATGGAATTTCGTATCGAAAAGAAAGAACAGTTTTATGTGGCAGGTGTGGCGAAAAAAGTCCCTGTCCAATTTGAAGGAGTCAATCAAGAAATACAAAAGTTAGCGCAGACGATCACGGAGACTCAAAGGGAAGAGATGCATAAGTTAGGAGCTTTATATCCACATCAAGTAATCAACGTTTCTTATGGATTTGATGGAGACCGCTTGGAAGAAAAGGGTAGTTTAATGCACATGATCGGCTTTGCTACGACAAAAGAAAATCCGTACGCTGATTTAGAAATGCTTGCTATAGAAGAACATACTTGGGCCATTTTTCCTAATAAAGGACCATTTCCCCAAACTTTACAAGACACTTGGGAGAAAATCTATGCAGAATGGCTTCCTTCTTCAGATTATGAGTTAGTTGAAGCTCCCGAGATCTCTTTTACAAAATGGGGAGAGGATTTCAGTCATGTTTACAGTGAGATTTGGATTGCAGTGAAAGCAAAAAAATAGTTAAAAAATGAAAGTATCCCCACAAGAAGAGCGTAATCGTGTCATTCCTCTTTAATTTTATGTAAGATGAACTTAACATAATAGAAAGGGTGGGAGAAATGGCAAAGTATAAGATTGAAGAAAAACCAGAGTTTGCAGTGACAGGTATTGGTGTGGAATTGAAAAGTAGCAATACAGATTTTGTCGGTTTGGCAGCAGAGAAGCAAGCCTTTGAGCAAAAAGTCATCAGTGACGGAACAATAGACACCTTGAAACAAGCTGCTGAAAATCATTATTTCTTTACAGTCAACGAACCCTATGACGGGAAAATGATGTACTATGTCGGTGTTCAAACGAGTCAGGATATTCCTAATACTACGAGAATCGTCCCATTTCCAAAAGGAACGTATCTCGTCGTAAGCGCTTTAGCAGAATCGCCTGAAGAATTAAGAAATGATTTGACGAATACGGCCTTTGGACATGTTTTAAGAGAAGTAGAAGATTACGCCTATGTTGTGGGTCCAAATGCTGTAGTCGAAATGGGAGTTACCAACGGGAAATATATGGGAGAAATCTGGATACCGGTAGTCAATAAACCATGATAATATAGAGGTCGTGAAAGTAGCGCTTTGACCTGAGCATTAGAGAGGAAAAAGGGGAAATAGCTTTCCATATTTTGCATTTTTCAGAACTAATGCCGAGGGTCAGCTACTTGAACACCGTTTATCAAGACGTCATGACTTCAGCGCTTTGACCTGAGCATTAGAGAGGAAAAAGGGGCATGACAAGGCTTTTGTCCCCCGGAGAATAAAAGAATTTATGTAGACGATTCCGATCAGAAAAATGCAGGCACAGTAGAGAGAATTATAAAAATCTCTCTACGAGGCCTGTGTTTTCTGGTCTTTTTTCTTTTTCCAAAACGGCTATTTTATGTATCAGACTATCAAGTGTGATCTTAGCCATTTCTTCTTCTGCCTTTTTCTGCAGCCGAGCGTAGCTTTCTTCTAAAGCTTCTTGGATATTCGCACCAACGACGCAATTTGGATTTGTTTTTGGATCGACTTGGATAAGCTGTGTATTACCTTCGATGCTGCGATAGACATCTAGTAAAGAAATCTGATCTGGACTTTTGGCAAGGGAAGGCTGCGGTTTTCCGGTTTTTGTAAAGATCAAACCGGATTTTTTGAGCTGACTCATGATTTTACGTACATTTGCTGCATTTGTTTCGATACTACTGGCAATCATCTCACTAGAAAGTGATCGGGTATCTTGAAACATTTCAATATAGGCAAGTACATGGATTGCATCACTAAATTGCAGAGAATACTTCATCAGTTGTCATCCTTTCATTTTTTTTGCTTGACTTATCTTACCACACTCTTTATGATGAAGGTGTAATTTATAAATGTACAGCTGTAAATCTTAACAAATAAAAAGAATAGGGAGTGGCAAATATGCATTATTTAGTAACAGGAGCAACTGGAGGTTTTGGTGGTTATGCGCTGGAATTCTTAAAAAAGATGGTTCCACAAAATGAAATCTATGTACTAGTACGTAGTGAAGAAAAAGGAGAAGCGCTGAAAGAAGCTGGATTTAATATACGTATTGGTGATTATGATGATTTAGACTCAATGAAAGAAGCGTTGAAAGGAATAGATCGATTGCTTTTTGTCTCTGGCGTTCCAGGAAATCGTCAAGCCGAACATAAGAATGTAGTGAAGGCAGCACAAGCAGCTGGGGTATCTTATATCGCTTATACAAGTTTTGCAGATGCCGATCACTCGATCAGTGTATTAGCGCCAGATCACCAATTCACTGAAAAAATGATTAAGGATTCAGGTATTTCCCATACATTTTTACGGAATAATTGGTATGTAGAGAATGAATTACCTATCATTGGGCAGGCTTTAAAAACTGGTCAATTCGTTTATGCTGCAGGAAATGGAAAAACAGGTTGGGCATTGAAACGTGAATATGCAGAAGCTGCAGCAAAAGTACTAGTAGAAAGTGACTCTCCAGAAATCTTAGAATTATCCGGCAATCTAACTGACTATGAAGAATTAGCCAAGGCATTAGAGCGTGCGACAGGTAAAGAGTTAGAAATTATTGAAGCAAGTGATGCAGCGTTTGTCGAAAATCTAAAAGAAGCCGGATTCCCTCAAGAAGCAGCTGACATGTTTTTAGCGATCCAACATGATATTAAAAAGGATCAGTTAGCTATTTCCTCTGATGATTTAGAAAAAGTATTGGGAAAACCATTAACTTCTCTTGAAGCAGCATTAAAAGAAATATTGGATCAGGAATAATGTATAAAGAGGTTGTGAAAAAGCCGATTAGTTTTGAGTATGAAGAAAAATTTTGTGAAAATGGCTTTCCACATTTTTGCATAAATTTGACTTCATACCGATAAACTGGTTTTTGAACACCGTTTACCAGAGGTTGTAAAAAAAGCCGATTAGTTTTGAGTATGAAGAAAAATTTTGTGAAACTAGTTTTCCACATTTTTGCATAAATTTGACTTCATACCGATAAACTGGTTTTTGAACACCGTTTATCAGAGGTTGTAAAAAAGCTGTTCTGCATCAAGTAATAAGAAGAGTCAAATAAAAAATAGCTCTTCATATGTTACGTTTGGCTGGACTTATTACCGCGGAGTTGGCAGGAGAACGCCGTTTTTTATTCGGAAAAAGGAGCTGAGACAAGATTTTTGTCTCAGCTCCTGTTTGTTTATCGATAAAAAAGTCTGGGGAAGACGATGGCTCAGGCTTTGTTGGAAACAGAGCCGATTTTATCATTTGCTTTTACATCACGTGCGGGTTCGATTTCTAAGCTTTGGACTTTGTCGCCATTTGTGAATACAACTACCATATCCGTGTTTTTGCCTGCAGATTGAATAGCGGCAAGATCAACTAAAGCAATCAATTGACCTCTTGCGACTTTTTGACCTTCTTCTACATATAAAGTGAATGGTTCGCCTTTTAAGTCAACAGTGTTGATGCCCATATGAAGCAAGACTTCGATACCAGTATCTGTTTGGATTCCGACAGCATGTTTCGTTGGGAAAATGTTTGTGATCGTACCAGCGATTGGAGAGAATATTTCTCCATTTTCTGGTAATACAGCATAGCCGTCACCCATCATTTTTTCCGCGAATACATCATCTGAAACTTCAGTGATTGGAATCAGTTTCCCATTTGCGATAGCGTAAATATCTTGTTCGATCGTTCCACCGGCAAATGTTTCTGTTTTAACCACGGTGTTTGTTTGTGCAGGTCGTGCTGCAGCACCACCATGTAGTTTTGCCATCTCATCTGCAACGAATTGTACTTCTGTACCTACGATGACTTGCGCATTTTTTCCGTCGATGATCTTCATACCAGGTACGCCAGTGGCTTTGATTTTATTTTGATCGATCAGGCCTGTATCTTTGACTTGCAAACGAAGGCGTGTAGTACAGTTATCGATCGAAGTTACATTGTCGGCTCCGCCTAATGCAGCGTAGATTTTGCTTGCTTGTGCCGCATATTTATTGTCTGAATTAGTCGTTGCAGTATCGTCATCTGAAAGATCTGCTTCCTCGCGGCCAGGAGTCATCAGATGGAATTTTTTGATAGCAAAGTTAAAGCCAAAGTAGTAAATCACTGCTGTTACTAATCCTTGGACGATCAACATCAATGGCTGATTCGCAATCGGATTTTTCAAAGATAGGAAGTAATCGACAAATCCGGCACTAAAGGCAAATCCTGCTGTCCAATGGAAGAATGCACTCACTGCTAAAGAAATCCCAGTGAAAATTGCATGCAAGACATATAATGGCCAAGCAACGAACATAAATGAAAATTCAAGTGGCTCTGTTACACCAGTAAAGAATGAAGCAAAAACTGCTGCTAGCATCAATGAAGCTGTTTTTGCTTTGTTTTCTGGACGTGCATTTCTGTAAATAGCATATGCTCCTGCTGGAAGCCCGAACATCATGATTGGAAAAAATCCAGCTTGATACATTCCTGTTACGCCTTTTGTTCCTTCAGAAGCCAAAAATTTACCAATATCATTGATTCCTGCTACGTCAAACCAGAACACGGAGTTCATTGCTTGATGCAATCCTGTAGGGATCAGTAAACGGTTGAAGAAGCCATAAAGACCTGCACCAACCCAGCCTAAACTCAAAATGAATTTAGCAAAAGAAACTAAAGCAGAGTAAACCGGAGGCCATACGAGCAGTAGCACTGCACTGATCAGCAGCATGACAAAGGCAGCCAAGATTGGCACTAGACGCTTGCCGCTAAAGAAAGATAAAGCCATCGGTAATTTTGCTTCGTGGAAACGATTATAAAGAGCTGCCGCAATCAATCCGGCAATAATACCACTAAATACGTTACTGATCTGAGCAAAAGATGGATCAACTGATTCTGGTTTGATATTCAATAAAGTAGCTACTGAATCAGTTTTTAAAACATTTACTGGAACTTCAAATGCGACCAAACCTGCCAAGGCAGCAGCACCTGATTTGTCCACTGACATCCCTAGTGCTAACCCAACGGCAAACAGCAAAGGTAATTGACCTAAAACTGCGTTACCGCCAGCTTGTAAAAAATGAGCGACAATGTCGTTACTATAAGATGCCCACCAGTTTCCGATCCCTACTAGTAGAGCAGCAGCAGGTAAGACCGCAACTGGAAGTTGAAGGGAACGTCCCATTCGTTGTAGATATGCTTTCAATTTTTTTCCTCCTCATGATTGTTAACATTTGTTTGTACGATTGCGCTTCTTAAACGCTCGATATGGATGGCCAAGTAACCCAGTTCTTCTTTCGTGATCGCGAGCTGGTATTCTTTGGTCAGCAACACACGGATTTTTTTAGAAATCTTATAGCTTTCTGGGTATTTTCGTTTGACCATTTCTACGATTTCCGTGTCTAAAACAGCATATTGTTGCGCATGGGTTCGTTGTAGAAGCAGTCGTAAATGATTCACCAGTCTTGAATAATTCAGTGAAAATGGTTCTGAATGGATATCTGTTTCCAATTCTGATTCCACTAAATGGATGATGTCAGATACAATCGTCACTTCACGGATACTGCGATGGTTATTGTTCCGACCGCTTCGTCCGCTGTGAATATGGATTGCGATATATCCTGCTTCATCATAAGTATATGGAATCCCAAGCTCTTTTGTCAGATACTCTACTGCCCATTGAGCAATACTGAATTCATCACTGTAAAGCACTTCGATTTCTCTTAAAAGTTTGTTGCGGATGACGATACCGTTATTGATGTTCTCCGCAGAAAAAGCAATGTGGTCGGTCAAAGCGATCAATACATGTTCATTCAACTTTTCCATCAAAACAGTTTCCGCATGATCAATGATCGTTTCTGCTGCAAATAAAAAGCGTTCATCGATCTGATTAAGTAAATTTTGCAACTTGATTTGACCTTCTGGTTCCATGACAAATATCCGTTCGACATCACGATCAAAAATCAAATCATTTCTTTTTCTGTCAAATCCAATCCCTTTTCCAATAGCTACTTTTTCCTGTCCACCGTCATCTACCAATACTGCATTTTGATTAAAGATCTTTTTGATTTTCATGCGCGCACCCTTTTTGAAGATTTGGTTTTCACGTTTGCTAGACCAGTTGATTGCGGCCAAACAAAAATAGACACGAAAAACCTCCTAGGGAAACCATGTTCCTCAGAGATTTTTCATGCCTAGTATGATCTAGTCACATGAAACGAATTATTGTTAACGTAATCAATTTTATATAGACAGTTATGTTTTGTCAATTCTTTTTTTATAATTTTTTATAATTATAGTAATTTACTGGAATTATCAGAAATAAAAGGAAGAAACAAATTAAGAAACTTGTGTTATTTAATCATTGGATCTTTTGCTTATCTTATTCGTTGTTAAAAAGCTGAAAGCGAAGGAAAAAAACTCTACTTAACTGTATTTCTCCGTTAGGACATCTAAAAATTTACGAGCAGCAGGAGAAAGAGGCTGGTCTTTTTTCCAAATGAGATTCAGTGAAGCTTGTAATGGCGGATCGAGTGGGATAAATATTTTTTCCGTCCCATAAGTATTGATGATCCCATCTAGAGCTAATGCACCAAAAGTCCCGTTATCGACCATCAAAGAAGCATTGTACAATAAGTTATATGTTCCGACGATCGATAACTGATCTATGCTGAAACTTAGCCATTCAGCTAGTTGACTGTCCACTGACGTTTGCCGGGAAATGATCAAAGGAACAGTTTTCAATTCCTGCGGATGGATGACGGTTTGCTTTGCTAAAGGATGATTCCGATGTATCAAAAGTCCCCAACGATCTTGGGCTGGCAGTCGAAATGACTGGTATTTTTGTTTGTTTGTCGGTTCGATTACGAGTCCAAAATCAAGTAATCCGCTATCCAGTTTGTCTATGATATCATCTGCATTTCCGCTATATAAATGAAACTGGATATCAGGATGCGCCTTGATCAACGAATGAAGGCTATCAGAAATGAAAGAGATTGCTTTAGTTTCGCCTCCGCCAATGTAGATTTCTCCAGAGATGATTGCGTCATTTGTTAAATTGTTCGCCGTTTTTTCTACCAACGACAAGATTTCTTTTCCTTTTGAATAAAGATATCGACCAGAATCCGTCAACTGTATCTCTCGGGAGCCTCGAGTGAAAAGTGTCACACCAAGTTCTTCTTCTAAATCTTTCAGTTGTTTTGAGAGAGTAGGTTGCGTGATATGCAGAGATTTTGCTGCTCGGCTGATATTTTTTTCTCTAGCTACTGCTAAAAAATACGTCAGTATACGAATATCCATTTTTTCCCTCCTGTTTTTAAAAAAGCATACCACTAAGTATAGTTAAAAGGAATAGTTAAGTATGTTTTATAAGTATTAGACATCATAAGCCGTCCGTTATAAAGTAAGGATAAAAGGAGGGAGCAAAATGACAAGCCTCATCGAAAAACAAATCGTCAATAAAGAGATTCGAGTAACGGATCCGCTCTTTGAAGTGATCCATCAGATCCAAGCTGAAAACGAAGAGCCTTTAGCAGCGCTGAATACTGGGTACCATGAACCAGCAGATATCCGCAAACAGCTAGAAAATATCATTAGTGACAAAGTAGATGATACGGTGACTGTTCTGCTGCCTTTTTATACAGATTTCGGCAAACATATTAGTATAGGGAAAAATGTCTTTATCAATCGTCAAGTGATGTTCGTTGACTTAGGTGGCATCTGTTTAGAAGATTCAGTATTGATTGGTCCTCGTGTCAACCTCATCACGGTGAACCATCTAACCGATCCAAACGAACGAAGAGGCTTGTCAGTAAAGCCAATCCACATCAAGAAAAATGCTTGGATCGGAGCAGGAGCAACTATTCTGCCAGGCGTAACGATTGGCGAGAATGCCATTGTTGCAGCGAATGCAACTGTTACGAAAGATGTCCCAGACAATACCATCGTTGCAGGAATCCCTGCCAAAATCGTCAAACCTGTCGAACGGATTATTTGAACAGTAAGATGAAATAAGAGATAGTGAGTATAAGCAAGAGATTTTTCAAAACAGGAGGAGAATAGAATGAATGATTTATCAGAAAAAGTAATTGTCATCATGGGCGCTTCAAGCGGAATCGGTGAAGCAACAACGAAGCTATTAGCAGAAAAAGGGGCTAAACTAGTTATAGCTGCACGCCGAGAAGATCGCCTAAAAGCAATAAAAGAATCTTTACCAGAAGCTGAGCTATATATTCAAACAGCAGATGTAAGAGATTTTGCACAAGTCCAAGCAGTTATCGATTTAGCGATGGAAAAGTTCGGTCGAATCGATGTATTGTACAATAATGCAGGAATCATGCCAACCGCTCCATTAGTTGAAGGTCACCGTGATGAATGGCAAAATATGCTTGATATAACATCATGGGTGTGTTAAATGGAATTTCCGCCGTACTTCCAATCATGGAAAAACAAAAATCTGGGCATATCATTTCAACTGATTCTGTGGCGGGACATGTTGTTTATCCTGATTCCGCCGTTTATTGCGGAACAAAATTTGCTGTCCGTGCAATCATGGAAGGATTACGTCAAGAGCAACGGCAAAATAACATCAAATCTACGATCATCTCTCCAGGAGCTGTTCAAACTGAATTATATCAAACCATCAGCGACAAAAAGGCTGCTCTTGAACTTCATGAAGCGCAAAAAGAATGGGGATTGACCTCCGAAGATATAGCTTCTGCTGTAGCATTTGCGATAGAAACGCCAGACCGGATGTCTGTCAGCAACATGATTATCCGTCCGACGACACAGAAAGTATAATCCATAACGGATAATATCCAAAGAGAATTACTTGTTAAATAGTTATTCAAACGACCATCAATTTAAGGCGTGAATGGAGAAGAATATTCTTCATTTACGTCTTTTTATGCAGAAAAAGCAAATTTATCAAAAAGAAATAAATGTTATTTAAATATGGACATTGACTTGCTTTTACTTTTTTAGTTACACTGTTATTTAGGAAAAGTTTCATAATTCAAAGGAGAAAAAAGATGAAAGCAAAGAATTTATTATTTAGCGTTATTCTTTTAGGAAATCTAGCAGTTGCCAACACAACAGTGCTAGCTGAAGAATCGACAGAAACTGTCGCAACTCAGACATCGAGTTCTTCAGAAACAGGAATTGAAAACGATACAGAGAGTACTTTGCAGTCAGCTACTGTCTCAGAAAATACAATTTCAACCGAAGAACCAACAACTGAAACAACAGAACAAACACAAACAGAAGACAGTACATCAGCAGAAGCTCAGAACAATCCAGAGAATGCAGAAGAAATCACGAACCAATTGACAGATGGGCAAACATTGACACATACCCATCAAGCAGATTTGTCTGAATTCGAAAACTATACTGGCTATGCTTTTTATGCTCGCTCATCTGCTAATTCTCAACAAGCGTTCATTGATAGTATTGCCTCAACTGCACAAAGTTTGGCAAGTGCCAATGACTTATATGCATCAGTCATGATTGCTCAAGCCATTGTTGAAAGTGGCTGGGGGAACAGTACTTTGGCTTCTGCCCCTAATTACAATCTATTTGGGATTAAAGGAAGCTATAATGGCCAATCTGTTACGATGCCTACTTCGGAATATGTGAATGGGCAATGGATTACGGTGAATGCCGCTTTTAGAAAATATCCTTCGTACAAAGAATCATTGCAAGATAACGTAACGGTATTGAAGACGACTTCTTTTCAGCCAGGCGTTTACTACTATTCCGGTGCATGGAAAAGCAATACGAACTCTTACAAAGATGCTACGGCTTGGCTAACAGGTCGTTATGCCACTGCGCCTAATTATGGTTCTACATTGAACAATGTAATCGAAACCTATAATCTGACACAGTATGATACAGCACCAACTTCAACTTCTCCGATGTATCGTCTGTATAACCGTCATACAGGAGAACATTTATATACATTGAATGCCGGAGAAAAAAATTATCTGCCAACTGTAGGCTGGGAATATGAAGGGATTGCTTGGCAAGCACCAAACAGCGGACAACCTGTCTACCGTTTATACAATCCTTACAGTGGAGACCATCATTACACAATGGCACAATCTGAGATCAACTCTTTAACAAAAATCGGTTGGCGTTATGAAGGTCTAAGTTTTTATTCTGGTGGTTCCAAGCCAATTTATCGACTATTTAATCCAAATGAAAAAACTGGTACCCATCACTATACCTTGAGTGCTAAGGAAAGAGATTGGCTAACACCGATGGGCTGGAGATATGAAGGAATAGGATTTTATGGTTATTAAAAAGAGGTTGTGACAGAAGTGGTCAGCTTCAAGAAATAAGAAGGAATTTACGAAATTGCTTTTCAAATTTTTGTGAAATCAGCGTCCTGACCTGAGTATTAGAGAAACAAACAAAAAATAGTTCTTCATATTTTGCCGTTTTTTGAGCTAATACCGAGGGACAGCTGATTGAACACCGTGTATCAGAGGTTGTGAAAAAGCTGCCCTGCATCAAGTAGTAAGAACAGCCAAACAAAAACAGATTTTCATGTTTTTTGTTTGGCTGAACTTATTACTGCAGATGTAAGTTTTTGAACACCGTTTACTCAAAAAAGGTTGTGACAACATCTTGTCATAACTTTTTTATTACCGTTTAAGCATACTGATCCAATTTCTAATATTCGACGGGATTCTTGCAAAAGGCGATTTCGGAAATTTTTGGCGGTGTAAAATTTTCTACTGCAGAAGAGCTATCTTCTATAGTTTGATAGGAATCAATAATCTTGGTTTTAGCGTTGTGCTTTCTTTATCATTTTTTCCGTTCATTCTACAAAAAATTTCTTTTCTCTATACTTTTCTATTGAGAGCGTTTTTTTTATTACACAGCTGATTCTTTGACTTTTTTCTTTTTTTATTCTATTATTGACAAGTCAATCGTTGACGAATCAATTATTAGAGAGGAGGAAATTATGTCTTTAGAAGAGATTAGTCACCTTTTATATCAAATCAAATTAGCCGATCAAAAAATCGTCCAGATCTTTGAAGAAAATATCGGTATAAGCCTTACTAGATACGAGATCATGATGAGACTGAAAGAAGAAAATCCATTGCTACAAAGCAGTTTGCAAGAAAAGTTGCAGATTGATCAAGGAGCAGTTACTCGTCATCTGAAGGTATTGGAAGCAAATGGCTATGTTTCGCGTCAGAGAAATCCTCAGAACAACCGGGAAGTGTATGTAGCGCTAACAGAAAAAGCCCAGAAGAAAATCGAGCATTGTGAAATGGACCATAAAGATACAGGTTCCGTGCTATCCCCGGCTTTCAGCGATGTAGAAATGAAACAATTTCTAACACTTTTAGATAAATTGAATACCCAACTTTGCAATATAACAACAGAAACGAAAGAGGTTAATAATAATGGAACAAAAAAATGATTTTTCAACAATTATGACTGGTAGAAGATCCGTTCGCGTATATGATGAAACATACAAAATCCCACACGAAGAAATGCTGGAAATGATCAAAGAAGCGACGACTGCACCTTCTTCTGTCAATATGCAACCATGGCGCTTTGTGGTCGCTGAAAGCGAGGAAGCAAAAGAAATCTTGCGTCCTTTGATCCGTTTCAATACGAGACAAAATGATACTTCTTCTGCAATGGTCATGATTTTTGGCGATATGCAATGTTACGAATATGGCGAAGAAATCTATAACCAAGCTTACGAATCAGGGAAGATGCCAAAAGAAGTCAGAGATCAACAATTAGCTGTGATCATTCCTTATTACAAGAGTTTTTCAAGAGAAGAAATGAACGATGTAGTCAAAGTCGATTCTAGCTTAGCGGCTATGCAATTCATGTTAGTTGCGCGTGATCATGGCTATGAAACAAATCCAATTGGTGGATTCGAAGCAGATCAGTTGGCAGAGGCATTTGGTTTGGATAAAGACCGTTATGTTCCAGTTATTATTTTATCAATAGGAAAAGCGGTAGAAGAAGGTTACGAGTCTGTTCGTTTAGCACCAGAAAAGATCACTACGTTCGAATAAAAGGTTTTCAGTTACTATTCAGTAGATATTGCTTTTCTTGAAATCGTGTGTGGTAACCTAATAAAAAAGGAGGTCGGAAAAATGACTGCATCGATGAAATTACGTTTCGAACTTTTGAATAACAACTAAATAAATTCAAAAGACATGTATAAACAACAATTTCATGGATGGATTATGTCCATTTTTTCGAACGACAGTAGAATAGGTGAAAGCTATGACAGATTTGGTGATTTAGTCATAGTTATTTCGTTCAGAGTTGGAAAAGATGTGATGCAGTTTTTTTTGCAAACAGATTTTTCTGCTCTTTTTTAGTATCGATAATTGTTGTTTTACATGAAATAGGAGTGTAAAACATATGGAAAATTTAGCAGTAAATATAACAAATCTACAAGTCAGCTTTGGCAACCAGCTAGAACTATCTATTGATTCTCTTCGTGTCTATCAGCAAGATCGTATAGGGATCATAGGAGAAAATGGTGTCGGTAAATCGACTTTGCTCAAACTAATAGCCGGTGAACTTTTTCCCGATCATGGGAAAATCCAAACAGAGATCACCTTCAACTACCTGCCTCAATTAACCTATCTCGCTGAAGCAAAGGACCTAAATTTGGAATTAGCCAGTCATTTCCAGTTAAGACTGGAAGAAACTTCAGAGCGGAAATGGAGCGGAGGGGAAGAACGAAAGATCGAGTTGATACGTCTTCTTTCTTATTATGAACAAGGGATGCTTCTAGACGAGCCAACAACCCATCTAGATAGAAAAAGTATTGATCGACTGATTGAAGAGCTTCGTTATTATTATGGTACGCTGGTTTTTGTTAGTCATGATCGCTATTTTCTAGATGAGCTGGCAACGAAAATCTGGGAAGTAAAAGACGGAGAAATCCGAGAGTTTTCGGGGAATTATAGTGCCTATCTCACTCAAAAGGAATTGGAGAAAAAGACTCAGCTACGAGAAGCAGAGTCGATCATGAAAGAGAAAAAACGATTGGAAAAATCGATCCAAGAAAAGAAAAAACAAGCGGAAAAGTTGGAAAAAGTGTCCAGTAAAAAGAAAAAGCAACAAATCAGACCGGATCGGTTGTCTTCCTCTAAACAAAAAGACAGTGTACAAAAAGCCATCCAAAAGAATGCGAAAACATTAGAGAGAAAACTCCAAAAAATAGGAGAAACAACCAAGCCGCAGCAGATGAAACAAATCCGTTTTCCAGTACCAAAATCTCTTGAACTCCACAGCCGCTATCCCATCATGGGACAAAATGTCCAACTGGAAAGAAGTGGGAGAACATTACTGGTAAATGGTGATTTTCAGTTTTCTTTAGGTAAAAAAATCGCGATTGTCGGTGAAAATGGTTCAGGTAAGACAACCTTATTAGAACATATCCGCAAACAAGGAGAAGGAATCCTTCTCTCTCCGAAAGTAAGCTTTCAAGTATATCAGCAAAAGGGTTATCAAATGACATCTGAAGAATCCATCATTCGTTTTGTCATGAGACAAACAGAGTTTTCAGAATCGCTTGTCCGTAGTTTGCTGAATCACTTAGGGTTTGCTCAGGAAACTCTGACGAAACCGTTATGTACATTAAGTGGGGGAGAAGCGACCCGTCTGACGATTGCTTTGCTTTTTACTAAGCCAAGTAATGTGTTGCTGTTAGATGAACCGACTAATTTTATTGATATGGCAACGATCGAAGCTTTAGAGAAGCTGATGCAAATATATCCGGGAACGATTTTGTTTACTTCTCATGATTCTTACTTTGTCGAGCGTACGGCTGATGAAGTTTATGAAATAAAAGGGCAGAAAATAAAAAAAGACTTACGAGAAATTTTTAAATGTGCTACGATGATTTTCGTGACAAATTTAAAGGAGTGGTACAGATTGCCTACAAATAAAAAAGAAGGAATAATTTTTACAACAATGATGTGTTTTTTGATGGTCTTAGGGATGAGCGCGTATAATTTATGGCTGCATCAAGACCTTCATTTATCAAGTTTGTTGATTGGTCTAGTGCCTGGATTCGTGGTGGCTTTCATTTTGGATGTCTTCATCATCGGTGTGCTGGCGAAAAAAATTGCCTTTAAACTACCAGTAAATCCAGAAAGCAAGGTCCAAATGATCTTAACTATTTCATGCTTGATGGTTTTAGGAATGGTGACATGTATGTCTTTGTTCGGTGTGATCATGGAACAAGGAATACCTGATCAATTATTCTCTGCTTCTTATATGAATGCTTGGAAAATGAATGTGATTGCCGCTTTACCGTTGCAGTTGATCATCGTTGGCCCGCTTTCAAGAAGTGTGCTAAAAGCAATTCAAAGTAATGAATGATGGAACACTGTTATTTGAAAAAAGACCTTGGCATGCTTTTTGTCATAGTCTCTTGAATGCAGTTCTAGAAAAATAGTGATCCGAACGATAGGTTTTGGCCTGTCGCTCGGATCGCTTTTTCTTTTCCAACTGTATTGCTCTTTTATTGAAGATAATTTGCTCTTCAATAGATATTTCTAGAAAGGTTCTGTTTATCCCTTACTCAAAAAACTGCTGCATTTGTTCTCTTACTTGCTGACACCATTGGAGTTCCTGCTGACAAAGCATAATTCTGCGCTGGATCACAACATAACGTCCAAATTCTTGTTTCTTGTCTAGCGAGAGGTCATTCAATTTTTTTTGATTTTTTTGCATGATTTTGTTCAGCTGTTGTTCTCTAGTGAATAGCAGTCCAGTAGCTGTTGTTTTATCGAGCGTCGAAAAAGCATAGATTTTTGCTAGAAATTCATCTTTTTGCGTAGGAGCGGGAGTTTCCTCTTTGATCCATTCCTCTACAAGAGTACGTCCTTCATCAGTCAAGTGGTAGATCTTTTTTTGAGAGTGCTCGTCTTTGTCCAAAACGGTCACATAACCCTGCTGGTCTAACTTGGCAAGCGTTGTATAGATCTGACTGTGATGGGCTTCCCAAAAAATTGTGATCAGCTGCTTCAATTCATACCCAGAACGTGGTTTGGATAAAAGCACGCATAATAATATATAGGCTAAAGTATTCATAAAAATCCTACCTCTCGTCTTATTTTCTTTATTATATCACAGTAAAGTTTCCATGTTTTACATGTGCATATTGACATGTAAAATAAATCATGTATGATGCTAATAGAGAGAAAGGGATGGAAATATTGGAGAATCAAATAGATATACAAGAACAAACAAATGAAGAAACAAAGGGGAAAGTTCGGCGCTCGTTGTAGCAGCTACCTGTATGATCGCTTTTATGGGAGTGGGCCTAGTAGACCCGATCTTAAAAACGATTGCTGCACAGTTAAACGCTACGCCAGCTGAAACGACCCTGTTATTTACTAGTTACATGTTAGTCACTGGTGTGGTGATGCTATTTACAGGTTTCTTATCTAGTCGGATCGGTTTGAAAAAAACATTGATGACAGGATTGTTTATCATCGTTGTATTCGCTGGTCTTGGCGGATTATCTGGCAATATCGGTATGTTGATTGGGTTACGTGCCGGCTGGGGTGTCGGGAATGCTTTGTTTGTCTCTACTGCTTTAGCAACGATCGTCAGTATTTTAGTCGGTAACACAGAAAAAGCAATCATGATGTATGAAGCAGCACTTGGCTGCGGAATGGCTGTTGGTCCTCTAGTCGGTGGAGTCTTGGGCAGTGGTTCATGGCGCTATCCATTTTTTGGGGTAGCATTTTTGATGTTTTGCGGTTTTATAGCCCTAGCGGTACTTTTACCTGAAACTGAGAAACCAAAGAGAAAAGTAGGCCTTTGGGAAGGTGTCAAAGCGTTAAGCAATCATAAACTTCGTTCAGTTGGACTAATCGCATTGTTATATAATTTCGGATTCTTTACTTTACTTGCGTATGCGCCATTTTTATTGATTTGTTATACTGAATTAGAAGTTGGTTTTGTATTCTTTGGCTGGGGTGTGCTTCTAGCTATCGCTTCGATTTTCGTTGCACCCGCTCTTGAGCGGAAGTTTACGACTTATCGGACAATTTTAGCAGCATTTGTCTTATTCATTATTTGTTTGCTGTTATTAGGGGCTGGAACTTCTATGCCAGTCCTTGTACCGATCAGTATCGTGTTAGCAGGATTTTTCCAAGGAATCATCAATACACTGTTGACAACGATTGCTATGGAAATACCAGGTCTGCAACGAAACGTTGCTTCGTCCAGCTATAGTTTTGTCCGCTTTTTCGGTGGAGCTTTAGCACCATTTATTGCAGGTGTGATTGGTGAACATATTGGTGAAAGCTATGCGTTTTATTTTGCAGGTGCCATTGTTCTTATCAGTGTATGTTGTATCATTTATCACCGTAATTATTTTGCTACAAATGAAGAAGAATAAGAAATCAGAGGTTGTGAAAAAGCTGTCCTGCATCAAGTCATAAGAACAGCCAAACAAAAATAGCTTCTCATATTTTTCGTTTGGTTGGGCTTATTACCGCAGATGCAAGCTTTTGAACGCCGTTTACCAAGAGGTTGTGAGACTGTCGTTTAACTCTGAATCACAAGGAACAATTTCAAAAAACAGTTTCTCATGTTTGTTGAATATTGTGACTTATGATTGAGGAGTTGGCAGAAGAACACCATTTATTCGGAAAAAGGGGATGTGACACGATTTTTGTCACATTCCCTTTTTTTCTCAAAATAATGAAACTGGAAAATTTTCAGTAGGTAAGCTAAAATTCATTTAAGAAAAAGAATGGGGGGATAATAGATGCTGGAAGAATATTTTCAGGAAGTCGGGTTGACACTCGTTGAATTACCCATTGAATTTTCAGATGATCGGTTGATTTATCGTAGCTATATCAAAGAATTGCCAATAATCAATGCGGAAGGTGAAACTAGAAAAGCGATGCAGCAAAAAATAGCTGATATGTATCAGGTGTATCGGGAACAGCTACTGGCTGAATCAGCGGAAGAAGAAAAAGAAAAAACGATGAACTTGTCCATGGACGAGCTGCTTCGTTATTATGATGGCGAAACATTTGACGGATTTTCGCTTCTTAACGAAGAGGAAACAGATTTACCAGGCAGCTGGTAGGCGAACGCCGTTTATATGGAAAAAGAGGCTGTGACAAAATCTTTGTCACAGCCTCTAAAAAGTCCGGCAGTTTTTTGCCGATCTTCAAGGCACTCTACTTATCGTACGGATATTTTTTAGCGGAAAGTCCGATTCAAGTGGTTTTTATTCAGCTGATATTTATAAGATAAGTGAAAAATCCCAGCAATCAGTAGCGTAATCGTATAAGCGATTGAATGATCGAAAAAAGAATAGTAATTGATTGTCGCTAATAAGCATAATGCAACCATGTAACTAATGTGCAAGCGTGTAACCAGCCCTTTTGGCCCGATTTTGTCAAAATACTGCGACCATTTTTCCCGTTGACTCCCTATGCTTCGTTTTTTGAATTGAAAGAAAAGGGATAAAATACCGACTCCCAGAAAAGCAGCGATATTCAGAGAAATAAGGTAAATAAAAAAAATCATTAAAATTTCAAACATATTGACACCTTTCTAGTTGGATAGAACCTTTACAGAAAAAAGGCAAAAGGCGGGAATAATGTTTCACACGAAACATTATTCGCGGATTTGTCCATCGCCATAAATGATATATTTTGTGGAAGTTAATTCATTTAACCCCATTGGACCACGGGCATGCAACTTTTGAGTAGAGATACCAATCTCTGCACCAAAACCAAATACCGATCCGTCTGTAAAACGAGTGGAGGCATTGACATAGACAGCCGCCGCGTCCACTTCATTTAAGAAACGTTGACTAGCCGCATAACTATCTGTCACGATCGTTTCTGAATGTTTAGTATTATGCCGATTGATATGTGCAATTGCTTCATCCAAAGAATCGACCACTTTGACAGCAAGGATATAATCTAGATATTCAGTATCCCAATCTGTGTCTTCTGCTAAAGCAGCCGTCTCTAGATATTCTAACGCACGAGCATCCGCACGTAAAGAGACCCCGTGTTCTACCAGTTCTTTTTCAATAGCTGGCAAGAAAAAAGGTGCGATCTCAGAATGGATCAGCAATGTTTCTGCCGCGTTACAGACAGATGGACGGGAAGCTTTTGCATTGACGATGATGTTCACTGCCATAGCCAACTGTGCTTCTTTATCGATATATACGTGATTATTTCCTGTACCTGTTTCAATGATAGGTACCGTTGCCTGTTCTTTGACTCGTTGGATTAATTTTGCTCCGCCTCGAGGAATCAGCACATCTAAGTATTCTGTCAATCGCATCAACTGTCCTGCAGTTTCATGAGAAGTATCATCGACAAACTGGATGGCATAAGGAGATTCGCCAGCACTGACCAGTACTTGCTGCAATAATTGGACTAATAATTGATTCGAGAAGAATGCTTCTTTGCCACCGCGAAGGATAACGGCATTCCCTGATTTGAATGCTAGACTAGCTGCATCTGTCGTGACATTTGGACGAGATTCGTAAATGATGCCGATCACGCCTAGTGGCACGCGCTTTTTGCCGATTCTCAATCCGTCGGTGTTCGTCCACATCTCATCTACTTTTCCAATAGGATCGTCTAACGAAGCAATTTTTTCGATCTCTGTAGCCATGGCATTGATTCGCTCAGGTGTCAGCTGCAAGCGGTCTTGCATCGTTTCACTGATATTGTTTTCGACTGCTTTTTCTAAGTCTTTATGATTTGCTTCAATGATCGCTTGTTGATTCTTTTTGATGGTTTGTGCCATTTGAACAAGTAGCTCATTTTTGCGGTTTGTAGGCATAAGTGCTAGTTGTTGCGCGCTATCTTTTGCCTGTTGTCCTAATTGCATCAAGTCAGTCATTTCAAGTCCTCCTTAAATAAAGTACCTACTTCTTTTCCTGCAAGAATATCAAAAATAATTGCCGGATTTTTTCCATTTGCTAAAATCATTGCGCTGTTTGCTTCAAATATCCTAGAAGCGGCTTTTAATTTACTCTGCATACCGCCTGTTCCAAATGTGCTACCAGCACCACCTGCTTGTGCCAGAATCTTTTCATCGATTTTATCGATATAGCGATACATCTGAGCCTCGGGATTTGTAGTCGGATTATCTGAATAAAACCCGTCGATATCAGAAAGGACGATCAAAAGGTCTGCCGCGACAAGTTTTGCCATGATGGCTGACAGCTGATCATTATCGCCAAATTTTGTCAGATGATCTAATTCATCCACTGCTACAGTATCGTTTTCGTTCACGATAGGGATCGTGTCCATAATCAAAAGCTGTTCCAATGTATTCCTCACATTTTTACGACTTTCAGGATAATCTACCACGTCTCTTGTCACGAGGATCTGTGCCGTCTGTTGATTATATACACTGAATCTTTGATTATAGATATTCATCAGTTCGGCTTGACCAACAGCTGCCGCAGCTTGCTGTTCAGGAATCAAAGTCGGACGTTCTGACAAATGTAATTTATGCATACCAACGCCTACAGCTCCTGATGAGACTAAGATCACTTCCTTTCCCCGATTTCTAAGATCAGAAAGGACAAAAGCTAACTGATCGATTGCCGCAAGATTGATATTTCCATTGGGATAAATCAATGTACTTGTTCCTACTTTGACAATAATTCGTTTTGCATTTTTAATTTCTTTACGCATGTGACACCTCAATCAAATATCCACTCATTAATTTCGTTCTATTCTACTTGTTTTGACGAGTAAAGTCATGTAAAAAATAGTTTTTTTGTACAACTTGCAGTCGTTTGGAAAAAGAACGAATTAATGGTTTACTTTAAGATAGCAGAATTTCTTGAAGAATTTGTAAAGAAAGTCTTTTACAGCCTCGGATATGTTAGAATAGGAGTAGTTTATTTAGGGAGGAAAACCGGTGAGAAAAAGAGGATTTGAAGTTATTTCTAAATATAAAGATCAAAATATCAATCTACCGCAGCGCGCTACACATCATGCTGCTGGCTATGATTTTGAAGCAGCAGAAGCGGTCGTGATTCCAAGTATCTGGAAAGCAGGCTGGAAAAAGGGGTTGGAAACAGTCGCAGATGGATTGAAAAAAGATGTATCAGAAAATGAAAAACAATTGAAACCAACCCTCGTGCCTACTGGAATCAAAGCTTACATGGGAGAAGATGAATTTTTGCAGCTTGCTAACCGTTCAAGCAATCCGTTGAAGCGGTTTTTAGTGTTGACAAACGGAGTAGGTGTGATTGACAGTGATTATTACAATAATGAGGCAAATGAAGGCCATATCATGTTCCAATTCACCAACTTTGGTTTCAAGGATGTAGTGATCAAAAAAGGCGAGCGTATCGGCCAAGGGATCTTTTTGCCGTTTTTAAAAGCAGATCAAGATCAAACGACTGCTCAACGTCAAGGCGGATTTGGTTCTTCCAGTAAATAAAACGTTAAAGATACTTAAGCTTGATTTAATGTCTCATGATTAGGATAAAAGGAGGCGGTACAATGGCAAAAAAATCAAAAGTACAATTTGTTTGCCAAAATTGCGGGTATGTGTCGCCTAAGTTCTTGGGACGCTGCCCAAATTGCGGAAAATGGAATACGATGGTCGAAGAAATCGAACAAGATACAACGGACCGCAGAACTCGGACAAGTTTGACAGGAGAAAAAGCAAAACCAACAAAAATCGCAGACGTCGTCCCTAAAAAAGAACCTCGGATCAAAACAAAATTAGAAGAACTGAACCGTGTGTTAGGCGGAGGTGTGGTGCCAGGGTCTATGGTCTTGATTGGTGGCGATCCAGGTATCGGGAAATCCACTTTGCTGTTACAAGTTTCTCAGCAATTAGCAGCCATAGGCGGAAAAGTCTTATATGTATCCGGCGAAGAAAGCGCAGAGCAGATAAAATTACGCGCGGAACGCCTCGGAAGTATCAACACAGAATTTTATCTATACGCTGAAACAGATATGAACGAAATCAGTCGTGCCATCGAACATATCTCCCCTGATTATGTTATCATTGATTCCATCCAAACGATGACGCAGCCAGACATCACAAGTGTGGCAGGAAGTGTCAGCCAAGTAAGAGAAACCACTGCAGAACTACTCAAAATCGCTAAAACAAATGGGATAGCCATTTTTATCGTCGGTCATGTTACCAAAGAAGGCTCGATCGCCGGCCCAAGAATGTTAGAACATATGGTGGATACGGTGTTATATTTTGAAGGTGAACAACATCATAGTTTTCGGATTTTGCGAGCAGTAAAAAACCGATTTGGCTCAACGAATGAGATTGGGATTTTTGAAATGCATGAGCATGGATTGGAAGAAGTCGCTAATCCTTCACAGATTTTCTTAGAAGAACGCCTAGACGGTGCAACTGGCTCTGCTATCGTTGTGGCAATGGAAGGGACACGTCCAATTTTGGTAGAGATCCAAGCATTAGTCACACCTACTATGTTCGGAAATGCCAAACGAACAACAACAGGTCTTGATTTCAATCGGGTATCTCTGATCATGGCAGTGCTGGAAAAAAGAGCTGGGTTGCTTCTTCAGAATCAAGATGCTTACTTAAAAGCTGCAGGTGGGGTAAAATTAAATGAACCAGCGATTGATTTAGCTATCGCTGTCAGTATTGCTTCAAGCTATAAAGAAAAAGGAACACAGCCAACGGAATGTTTCATCGGTGAAATTGGACTGACTGGAGAAATCAGACGTGTCAGTCATATTGAACAACGAGTCAAAGAAGTCCAAAAACTCGGCTTCACAAAAGTATACCTACCTAAAAACAACTTAGGTAACTGGGAAGCGCCAAAAGGAATCGAGATAGTTGGAGTAGCAACTTTGGCTGAAACGTTGAAGCGTGTGTTCCGCTAACTAATAAATGATTGTCGAAACGGAGGAAAAACGATGCAAAAACGTGTCATTACTTTGCTTATGATCATTGTCGGCGCAAGCTTGGGTATTTCATTTTTACCCTCAGCTTGGCAGGCAATCGGTCAACAGTCAAACGGATGGCTGAATAATACATTTACCAACAGCCTGTTAGGCGCACTTATTTTCTTTTTATTATCTTTGCTGTTGGCCAAACATATCTCAGCTATTATCAAACAAGTAGAACAAAAACTAAGTGAGGTCAGCTTGACTTATCTTCTCTTCGGTGCGATCGGTGCGATCATCGGATTGACTTTAGGTGTTGTGATCTCGACCCCTCTTTACAATATGGAAATTCCATTCGTCAATAGTGTATTGCCGATTTTACTGATGATCATCTTAGGTTATCTGGGATTGAGAATGGGAACAACACGAATCGAAGAATGGAAGAAAGTTTTTGGTTCACGAAGCAAAAAAATCGAGCAAGAAACAGCTAGTCAAGTTGAGAGTCAACTGCTAGAACGAAAATCAGGAGAAAATTTCCATAAATATAAAATCTTGGATACAAGCGTGATCATTGACGGTCGGATTTATGATATTACAAAGACTGGTTTCTTAGAAGGAACCTTGATGATCCCTAATTTTGTTCTTTACGAACTACAATACATCGCGGACTCAGGGGATAGTTTGAAACGTGTGCGTGGTCGTCGCGGATTAGATATCCTAAATGCCTTGCAAAAAGAAGAGGGTATATCTGTCGAAATGTACGATGGAGACTTTGAAGATATCAGTGAAGTAGACAGCAAATTGATCAAATTGGCTAAGCTTTTAGATGGTGTCATTGTAACCAATGACTATAACTTGAATAAAGTCTCTGAATTCCAAAATGTACCTGTTCTTAATATCAATGCGTTGGCAAATGCCGTAAAACCAGTCGTCATCCCTGGTGAAACGATGAATGTTCTAATAGTAAAAGCCGGGACAGAACGCCAACAAGGAGTAGCCTACCTAGATGACGGCACGATGGTTGTCGTAGAAGATGGACAGCATTACATGAATGAGCGTATCGAAGTCGTTGTAACGAGTGCCCTTCAAACAGCTGCTGGACGCATGATCTTTGCTAAACCTGCACATGCAGGACGAGGAATCGACAATAAAAAAGAGACAGAGAAAAAGACTAAACAATCAAAATAAAAAAGAAATTCAGCCAACTGGTAAGGAAATTCAACCAGTTGGCTTTACTATTTACCTTAGAAAAGGTAAAATTTGTGCTGAGTGGCTTTAAATAAATGATATTTGAGAAGCCGTAACTGACGGAATTTTTGCTGTTAGTCAAAGTCTAGTTTGAAAGAAGAGGAAGAAAATGACGAAAGTACGCGTACGCTATGCACCAAGTCCAACTGGGCACCTGCATATTGGAAATGCAAGAACTGCATTATTCAATTATTTGTTTGCCCGCCACAATGATGGAGACTTTATTATTCGTATTGAGGATACTGACCAAAAACGTAATATCGAAGATGGCGAAAAAAGCCAGTTGGAAAACCTTGCTTGGTTGGGAATGTATTGGGATGAATCTCCTGAAAATCCTGGAGAATACGGCCCTTACCGTCAATCTGAACGTAAAGAAATCTATCAACCGCTGATTGATCAGCTGCTTGCTAGCAATCGAGCATACAAATGCTATTGCACAGAAGAAGAATTAGAAGCAGAACGGGAAGCACAACGCGCAAGAGGAGAAATGCCTCATTACGCAGGAACATGTGCGAACTTGACACCTGAAGAACAAGCAGAAAAAGAAGCACAAGGTCTAGAATCTGTTGTACGTTTCCGTGTGCCTCGCAATACAGAATACGCATTTACAGATATGGTGAAAGGCGCTATTTCGTTCGAATCCGATAATATCGGTGGCGACTTTGTCATCCAAAAACGCAATGGTATGCCAACTTATAATTTTGCTGTTGCGGTCGATGATTATTTGATGAAAATCACTCACGTTTTACGTGGAGATGACCATATTGCCAATACACCAAAACAACTGATGATCTATGAAGCATTTGGCTGGACACCACCAACCTTCGGACATATGACATTGATCATCAACAGTGAAACAGGTAAAAAACTAAGCAAACGTGACGAATCAATCTTGCAATTTATCGAACAATATCGCGAATTAGGCTATCTACCAGATGCAATGTTCAACTTTATTGCATTATTGGGCTGGTCACCTGTGGGCGAAGACGAAATCTTCGAACACCAAGAATTGATCAAAATGTTCGATCCAAAACGCCTAAGTAAATCACCCGCAGCTTTCGATGCGAAAAAACTGCAATGGGTAAACAACCATTACATCAAAGCAATGGATCTAGATGCATTTACTGACATGTGTCTGCCTTATCTAATCGCTGATGGACGTGTAGCAGAAAACCCAGATGAAAAGACAATCGAATGGGTGAAGAAGATCGTTAGCCTGTATCAACCTCAAATGAGCTATGCTGCAGAAATCGTTGATCTGTCTACGCTATTTTTCAATGAACATCCTGTATTGAATGAAGCAGCAAAAGAAGTACTTGCTGGTGAAACAGTTCCTACTGTTCTCCGCGCATTCAAAGCACAGCTAGAACAAATGGAAGTAGTAGATGCTCCAACTGTCAAAGCTGCCATCAAAGCTGTTCAAAAAGAAACTGGCGTAAAAGGAAAAAATCTTTTCATGCCAATCCGTGTAGCTGTATCAGGACAAATACATGGTCCAGAATTGCCTGAAACGATCGAATTGCTTGGTCGTGAAAAATCATTAGCACATTTAAATCAAGTACTGAACTAAACACGATGAACAGAAAAAAGTAAGCAGCTGATCATTACAAGAGAGATACCGGGTGGTGCAAGGTATCAATGAATGGTTGCCGAAATGCCTCTGGGAGTGGTCTTGGCGAAACACAGAAAACAGGAAAAACTGTTTTCTAGGAAACAAAGTAGCCAAGAACGTATAACAGGCGTTAGCTGTCAGAGATAATCATTGATTATGAAGAAAAGTGGAACCACGCGGAAAGCGTCTTTTGATAAGGAAACTTATTTAAAAGGCGCTTCTTTTCTTTATAAGAAGATGATTTCCTACATAAAATTCTTACGAAAGGAGTGGAAAGTCATGAGTTGGTTTACCCGAGCGATTGATGCAGCAAAGAGAAACGATCCGGCTGCACGTTCGACAGCTGAGATCGTTTTGACATACCCTGGTTTTCATGCCTTGTTTTGGCATCGTTTCTCTCATTTTTTATATCAGCACCGGCTCTTTTTATTGGCGAAGATCAATGCTCAATTCTGGCGTTTCCTAACTGGTGTTGAGATCCATCCAGGAGCAACGATTGGCACTGGCGTGTTCATCGACCATGGAATGGGAATCGTCATTGGCGAAACCGCAGAAATCGAGGACGATGTGATTTTATTCCATGGCGTAACATTAGGCGGTACAGGAAAAGAAACGGGTAAAAGACATCCAACTGTTAAACAAGGAGCCATGCTCTCTGCGAATGCGCAGATATTAGGACCGGTAACGATCGGAAAAAACGCCAAAATCGGTGCAGGTGCCGTTGTGTTGAAAGATGTTCCAGACGACGCTACAGCGGTAGGAGTACCAGCAAAAGTCGTTCGAATCAAAGGAGAAAAAGTGAGGAGATCAGAATGATAAAAATCTACAATACATTGACCAGAAAAAAAGAAGAATTCATCCCTATACAAAAGGGACATGTCGGTATGTATGTCTGCGGACCGACTGTGTATAATTATATCCATATCGGAAATGCTCGTAGCACCATTGCTTTCGATACAATTCGACGCTATTTTGAATATCGAAGCTATAAAGTCGATTTCGTATCGAATTTCACGGATGTAGACGATAAAATCATCCGTACAGCAAACGAATTAGGTATTACAGCACCAGAAGTTGCTGATCGTTTCATCCGAGCATTTGAAGAAGATACGAAAGCGTTGAATGTCGAGCCTGCTACACTGCATCCAAGAGTCATGGATCATATGCCAGATATTTTAGCATTTATTCAAGTGTTGGTTGAAAAAGGCTATGCTTATGAATCTTCAGGTGATGTGTATTACCGTACCCGTAAATTTGAAAATTATGGGAAATTAAGTGACCAATCCATCGATGAACTGGAAGTCGGAGCAAGTCAGCGTACAGGGGAAGAACAGCAGCAAAAAGAAGACCCATTAGATTTCGCTTTATGGAAACAAGCAAAACCTGGCGAGATTTCTTGGGATTCACCATGGGGCAAAGGACGTCCCGGTTGGCATATTGAATGTTCCGTTATGGCAACAAAACATTTAGGAGAAACGATCGATATCCATGGTGGCGGGCAAGATTTAGAATTTCCTCATCATGAAAATGAAATCGCACAAAGTGAAGCGAAAACAGGGAAAAAATTCGCTAATTACTGGATGCACAATGGTTATGTAACGATTGGCGAAGACGATGAAAAAATGAGTAAATCTCTAGGGAATTTCATCACTGTACATGAAATGATCAAAAACGTTGATCCACAAGTCTTGCGTTTCTTCATGGCGACCACACAATACCGTCGTCCGATCCGCTACAGTGAAACGACGATGAAAGAAGCAGCCACCAATTTACAACGACTGAAGAATACGTTTGACAATTTGAAATTCCGCCAAGAAACTGCCTCAGAGAATTTGGCAGATGATGCGGATAAAATCGCTTTGTTAGAAAATTTAGAACAGCGATTCATCGAAGAAATGGACGATGATTTTAATGCAGCAAATGGGATCACAGTGGTCTATGAGCTTGCTAAGTGGCTGAACACTTATCTAGACCAGCCGAAAGTTTCTGCCGCTGTCTTGGCACAAGGAGAAGCTTTATTCTCGCAATGGCTTTCGATCTTCGGTATTTTATTTACAGCAGAAGAGTTATTAAATGAAGAGATTGAACAATTGATCGAAGAACGAAATCAAGCAAGAAGCAATCGTGATTTTGCCCGAAGCGACGAAATTCGTGATTTGTTGAAAGAAAAAGGGATCTTATTAGAAGATACACCGCAAGGAACCCGATGGAGAAGAGAAGCATGAGAGATTACACACAATTGAACGGTTTAGCCTTGGCTTATGTTGGAGATGCGATTTACGAAATCTATGTTCGTGACCACCTGATTGATCAAGGAGAAACAAAACCCAATAAGCTGCATCGTGCGGCAACGAATTATGTTTCTGCGAATGCACAAGCCTTTTTGATTCAGCAAATGCTGGAAGAACATCTTTTGACAGAAGAAGAAGAACTTTATTATCGCAGAGGAAGAAATGCTAAAAGCCATACGAGCGCAAAAAATGCTGACGTTACGACGTATCGGGTCGCAACAGGGTTCGAAGCGCTCATGGGCTATCTGCATTTGACAAAACAAACCGAGCGGATGGAAGAATTGATCCGCTGGTGTATTCAGAAAGTTGGTGAAAAAAATGGGTAAAGAAAGAACAAACAAACATCAATCGAAACGTGGATTTGAAGACAAAAAACAAAATAGATATCCAAATAAAAAGCAAACTGGACGAAATCAGTCAGTTTCTGATCAAAATGAAGAAGCATTAGAAGATAATTTCGTCTTTGGACACCATGCCGCAGTAGAAGCGCTACAACAAGGGCGAGGGAATAAACTCTTTCTTCAAGAAGATTCACGAGGAGAAAAAGTAGAAGAACTGAAAGAAATCGCACGTGAACAAGCTGTGCCAGTCAAATGGGTTCCTAAACAAAAATTAGAAACTTTGAGCGATCACGGCGTGCATCAAGGAGTCGTTCTTGCGATTACACCTTATGAATATTTATCCCTTGACCAACTGATTGAACGAACAAAAGAGAAAAAAGAAGACCCCTTCTTTTTGATTTTGGATAGCATCGAAGATCCACACAATTTTGGGTCGATTTTACGGACAGCAGACGCAAGTGGCGTCGATGGTGTGATCATACCAAAACACCGAGCAGTTGGAATCACACCTATCGTAACAAAGACTTCCACTGGGGCAGTCGAACATGTCCCCGTTGCACGCGTGACGAATTTGGTACAAGCTGTGCAACAGCTCAAAGAAACAGGATTTTGGGTATTTGGCACAGATATGACCGGCACAAACTTCCAAAAATGGAATGCCAAAGGATCAATTGCTTTAGTCATTGGTAATGAAGGCAAAGGAATGAGTCCAGGATTGAAAAAAGAAATGGATGAATTGCTGACGATCCCGATGACCGGGCACGTCCAGAGCTTAAATGCCAGTGTTGCTGCTGGTTTGCTTATGTATCAGGCTTTTTCCCAACGTCAGGGGGAGTAGACCATGAAAAAACAGCTGTTGATTGTAGACGGCTACAACATGATTGGTTCGTGGCCGGAACTTGTCCAGCTTAAAAAGCAGGACAAAATGGCGGATGCAAGAGAAGCTCTTTTACATCGTTTATCAAATTATGCGAAATATGAAGGACTAGAAGTCATCGTTGTCTTCGATGCCCAATTAGTTCCGGGCATCCAACAAAATTATAAGAAATACCAGTTGGATGTTGTTTTTACGAAAGAAGACGAAACGGCTGACAGTTATATCGAGAGAATCGCTGGTCAGCTGAATGACCGTTTGACACAAGTGACAGTGGCGACAAGCGATTTAGCAGAACAGTGGATGATCTTTTCCCAAGGAGCATTACGAACTTCTGCTTATGAATTATATAAGACGATAAAAAAAACGGAAAAAACAATAGCCCAAGAAAATAAAGATATGCATTTTATTGATTTCCGACGTAATTCTCCATGGAATGAAGAGCAGTTAAAAAAATTGTCCCAAAAATTGGACGATTTAATGAGAAAAAATAAATAACATATCGTTCTAATCAGTTCGATGAATCATTGATGATAAGATTCCTCCATAAACGAATTTATGGAGGAATTATTTTATGTCTGAGGAGTTATTGCGCGCTGCACGTAATGGTGACGAAGAAGCATTTGCTGCCCTATATCAAAAATATTTTCCACTTTTACTACGTTTGAAAAACACCTATTATTTAAGAAATTATGTTTCTGAGGATTGGGAACAAGAAGCAAGGATCGCTTTATATCAGGCATTGAGAACTTACGAAAAAAGCAAAGGTGTTAGCTTTGGAAGTTATTATAAAAGCATTATAAGCAATCAAATCTATTCTCTATTGAGGAAGCAGAACGCGCTGAAGCGTCGTGATCAAAAAGATGAAGTCTCAATCGACCAAAAAATAGAGACAGAAGGACCAGACTTTTTAGCAGAGATCACATTGCAAGAACCTTTAGCGATTCAGCATCTTTTATTAAAAGAAGCAATCGAAAATTGCGAAATCCAGTTTTCAAAAATAGAAGCTAAAATTTTTCATTATTATATGCAAGGCGTTGATTTTGTAGACATGGCTGAATGTTTAGCAATGGATCACAAGCAAGTAATGAGCGCTTACGGGAGAGTAAAACTCAAAATAAAAAAACACTTGGAATTTTATAATGAGGAATAATTTAGAAAAATCTTAATGAGCTTCTTATTTATTTTTATTGCATTTCTTTTTTTTTTATGGTAAACTTGAAAATTTTAAAAATATGTGGTATAGTTGATAGTAGAGGTGAACTGTATGCCAACAACTTTAGCTTCAATCAAGAAAGATTTAGAAGGTCGTATCGGCAGCCCAATCATGTTGGTTGCTCAGACAGGAAGAAAGCGTCAAACAGAACGCCGCGGCGTTTTAACAGAAACCTATCCTTCAGTATTCGTTGTTGATTTGGATCCTGAAGAAAATTCTTTTGAACGAGTATCTTACAGCTATTCAGATGTACTTACTCGGACAGTTGAGATCGAATTTTTAACTGAAGCAGTTTAAAAAGCAAACGAGCCTGAGATTCGTAAGGCTCGTTTGCTTTTTTGTGTGCGAATCGGTATGCTAAGAATAAAAAAGCAGGGGGCGTTTGCTTAGTGGAATATCAGGTAAAGAAATTTGAAGAATTGTCAACAGCAGAGTTTTACGCGATCGTCAAAGAACGAATCGCAGTTTTTGTTGTGGAACAACAGTGTCCTTATCAAGAAGTTGATGACATTGATGGACAAGCTTGGCATACGTTTTTTCAAGATACTGAGGGGAAGATCCTTGCCTACACGCGAGTATATGAAGAAGCGGAGAGTATCCATTTTGGACGTGTCCTTGTTCATCAGGACAACCGTAAAGATGGTTTAGGAAGAAAGATTGTTCAAGAAACGATTAACATGATCCAGAAAAATTTTCCAGAAAAACCAATCGTGATCGGCGCACAAGAATACCTACAAGCTTTTTATGAGTCGTTTGGATTCAAGGCAATCTCAGATGTGTATTTGGAAGATGATATTCCACATATCGACATGAAAAAGGAACAAGTAGCAAGTTAAGAATCTATGATTTGTCAAATTAAGCTAGAATAAAATGCTTCTTGTACATAGCTCAAAAATATTTCGATTGGTGTTCTGTAATTCAATGATTTTCTTGGAATATGATTACGTTGATTGCTGACACTGGAAATAAATGTCTGATTCACTTCTCTAAAATCCATTGATTTCGGCAGTCCATTACGACGCAGAATCCCGTTAGAATTCTCGTTTAATGGGCGTTGAGAAGGTGTTCCAGGGTCCGCAAAATATATATCAATATCATGTTGGTTACTAATGGCTTTCCAGTTAGAAAATTCTTTTCCACAGTCAAACGTAATAGATTTAAAGAAGTTTTTAGGGAAGCGAGAAAACCATTGATTAAGGGCAGTTTCAATATCTAATGCCTTACGGCCGTTGGGTTTAATCGTGATAATGACTTTAGATAATCTTTCAACTAAAGTAATGACGGCACTTTTATGATGAATGCCAACGATCGTATCACCTTCAAGGTGACCAAACTCAGAATTGAAATCAGGATAATTATCAGGTCGATCATGGATTGAGCGCTGATACTGTTGTTTTCCCCGTTTTTCCTGATGGCCATTGGGTTTTCTTTTACCTTTCATCGGTAGTGTGTCAATATCAAATATTCCTTTAGAAAATAAACGATAAAGTGTTCTCATACCGCATGAAACAGGTCTTTCTTTTCGCCCGATAATGACGTCAGGCGTCCAACCAAGAGTGACTTTCTCTTTAATGTAATCTACTTCATGAGCAGGTAATTGAATGACTTTTCTCCCACATTTTTTCTTATTTTCTTTATACTGGTGCCAATAATCAAGAGCAGTCTTACCTTGCTTGAACTTATTGACTACATTATAAATAGTTTGTATAGCACGTCCCATTCGGTTAGCGATTTCAACCGGCTTATTATGTTGAAGATAATATGATTCTATCATTGTCAGTTCGTCTATGGTAAGATGTTTGTAGGTCATTTATGGTTACACTCCTTTGTTTTCTTTCGTCGGAAATACAATTTGAGTGTACCATAAATGCCTTTTTATTTTTCTAACTTAATTTTACAATTCGCGATCTAAAAAAAGAAAGCCGATACTGAAAATCGGCTTTCTTTTTTTAGATTATTTATTATTTAGAAGTATCGGAAAGATTTGTTTGCTCTACTGGATGTGTATTGTCTTCTGCCACTTGTTTGGCAAGAAGATCGCGTATGTCACTAAGATAATCTTCTGCAGTAGGAGTTTCTTCCACTTCCACTTGCTCTTCTTTGGAGCGTAAATTCTTCGCACGGTTTGCCGCTTTGACAACTAAGAATAAGACAAAACCAGTGATCAGAAATGTAATGATAGCACTAATAACGTTACCAAACGCAAATGTGACGCCTTTTGTCGGCGACCAGTCAAGAATTGAAAGTGCTCCTTCTAAATCAGAAGTACCTGTGATCATTGCGACAAACCAACCTATTAGTGGTGTGATCAAGCCTTGCACCACTTGGTTTACGATGCTTGTAAACGCACTACCAATAACAACGCCGACAGCAAGATCCAAGACATCTCCACGCATGATGAACTCTTTGAATTCTTTGATCATGAATGACCCTCCCTTCTTTTATTTGTCTTTAGTATATCGAAAAATAAAAAATAAAAAAACAATATACGCTTTTAGCCGTCTGTTTCTTTTGATAAAAAACATCTATGCTATACTATAAAGTGTAACATCATTTAGAAAAAACGGCGAATTGCCTGAACTTATAAATTTCAAGCAGAGGAATAAGTAAAAAAGGCAGGTTGACCATTAAAAGAGTAAGCGGGCAATCATCTGTGAAAAGGAGCATATAAATATGGTGTATCAATTGGCAGAAGGCGTGAATCTTCATGTCTTACCAACAAAACAATACAAAACGATCCGGATTTTTATCCGTTTTACTGCGCGTCTGCAACAAGAAGTCATCACGAAACGTTCACTTCTCAGCAGCATGTTGGAAACAAATAGTTTGAATTATCCGGATCAGACAAAGTTAAGTGCGCAACTTGCAGAGCTTTATGGCGCAAGCTTTGGATTATCAGTTAGAAAAAAAGGAAATTTACATTGGCTAAACGCAGGGACCAGTTTTGTGAATGGTGAATATGTCAATGATCCAAACCTTTTTTCTCAAGCGGTAGATTTTTTAAAAGAGGTTTTATTTTATCCAAATATTAAAAATCATCAGTTTGATCAGTTGACGTTTGACTTGGAAAAGAACAATCTGCGTCTATATTTGGAAAGTTTGAAGGAAGATAAACAAACTTTTGCTTCCTATGCCTTGCAAGAACTTTATTTTGAAAACAGCCCGGAACAAAAGATCCCAGGGTTGGGCGTAGTCGAAGATCTGGACAAGATCACTGCTAGTTCGCTAGCGTCCTACTATCAAGAAATGATGGCAAATGATCAAATCGACATTTTTGTTGTCGGCGATGTTGATCCGGACAAAGCAGCTGAAGCAGTTGGGCAATTACCATTTGAGTCGCGGGAAACAGTTTATCCCGATCTGTTTTATACCCAGCCTCAAGTGAATATCGTGAAGGAACGACAAGTACGTGAGCCAATCGTTCAAGCAAAGCTGAACCTAGCTTATCAGACAAATGTGTATTACGATGAACCAGAACGTTTTGCGCTAATGGTCTTTAACGGTTTATTTGGCGGTTTTCCTCACTCTAAACTTTTCACGAATGTCAGAGAGAAAGAAAGTCTAGCTTATTATGCCTCTAGTAGCGTGGATACGTTCCGAGGGTTCATGAGTGTCCAAACCGGTATCGATGAAAAGAACCGAAATCAAGTACTTCATCTGATTCACGAGCAATTAGAAAGTTTGCGAAATGGTGAAATAACAGAGTTGGAACTGTCTCAGACAAAAGCAATGCTGAGAAACCAATATCTGCTTTCTCTAGACTCTCCTCAAGCAGCAATCGAAGCTTCTTTTTTGGACAGCTGGCTGCCAGAAACAAAATTATCTGATGAAGAATGGTTGAAACGCATGGAAAGCGTGACAATCAAAGAGATACAACAAGTGGCTGAGCAAATCGAATTGCAGGCAATCTTCTTTTTAGCAGGAGGAAATGCAAATGAATAAAACAGAATATGAGCAAATCAATGAAACACTTTATCATGAAGTACTGCCAAACGGTTTGACCGTGTATTTGTTGCCTAAAAATGACTATCACAAGACATATGGTTTGTTCAGTACGAATTATGGTTCGATCGATAACGAATTTATTCCCTATGGTGAAAAAGAAAAGGTGAAAGTTCCAGATGGAATTGCCCATTTTTTAGAACATAAGTTGTTTGAAAAAGAAGATGGTGATGTCTTTCAATTATTTGGGAAACAAGGAGCTTCCGCCAATGCTTTCACAAGTTTTACGAAAACCAGCTATCTGTTTTCTACGACGGATCAGGTAGAAAAAAATCTGACGACCCTGGTCGATTTTGTACAAGCACCTTACTTCACAGAAGAAACTGTAAACAAGGAAAAAGGAATCATCGGTCAGGAAATCCAAATGTATGAAGACGACCCTAACTGGCGGATGTTTTTTGGCATACTAAATAACTTGTATCCTACACACCCATTGCATATCGATATTGCGGGCACGGTTGAAAGTATCGACAAAATCACAGCTCAAGACTTGTATACGTGCTATCGGACGTTTTATCAGCCAAGCAATATGGTTTTATTTGTAGTTGGTAAGATGGAGCCTGAGAAATTGATGAAACTTATTCGGGAAAACCAAGAAGCAAAAAATTTCCCTCCAAAGCAAGAAATTGTACGTTATTTCCCTGAAAACACAAAAGAAATCATCAAACAAAGTGCATTGGAAGCAGCCATTACACGAGATAAATTTGTACTTGGTATTAAAGGATTAGACACATTGCCGCAAGAAGGAACAGAACTGTTACGCTATAAAACAGCAATCAATCTGTTGTTCCAAATGATTTTAGGCAATACTTCTCGAAACTATCTAGCGATGTACAATCAAGGAATTATCGATGACAGCTTTGGTTTTGAATTCAGCTTGGATCGTGAATTTCACTTTGCGGACTTCAGCGGAGATACGGACGAACCAGAGAAAGCAGCAGAAAAGGTCAAAGAAATCATTCTTGGATTCGCTGATGATCCGGAAGTGTCAGAAACAAATCTCGATTTGCTGAAGAAGAAAATGCTTGGACAATATTTCCAATCATTAAATTCGATCGAATATATTGCCAATCAATTTACGCAAAGTTTATTTGGCGATCGAACTTTATTTGATCTTCCTGAAATCATCGATTCGATCCAAATGAAAGACGTACTGGCAGCTGGGGAAGCATTTATAAGTGAAGAGGCCTTCAGCGAGTTTTACATGAGACCAAAATAAACCAGTATTTTATGAGGAAAAGTCTTAAATTTCGTTTTAGACTTGTAGTAGGAACCTCCTCCAAAATCAGCTTTTATGGTATTCTTAGTTGTGTTGGAAAAATTAGTGAGAAAATAAAACAAATCATGCTCTCTTTTAATCAACTTATATTAAAATAAAATCAAACGAAGTAATCAAAGAGGTTGTGACAGAAGTGGTCAGCTTCAAGAAATAAGAAGGAATTTACGAAAATTGCTTCTCAAATTTTTGTGATATTTCGGCTTATTGCCGAAGAAGCTACTTCTGGAACACCGTGTACCAAGAGGTTGTGAAAAAGCTGCCCTGCATCAAGTAATAAGAACAGCCAAGTAAAAACAGATTCTGATGTTTTTAACTTGGTTGGACTTATTACCGCAGATGCAAGCTTTTGAACACCGTTTAAGGAAGAGGTTGTGAAATCAGCGTTTTGACCTGAGTATTAGAGAAACATACGGAAAAATATCTCCTTATATTTTGTCGGTTTTTGAGCTAATACCGAGGAACAGCTGATTGAATACCGTTTAAGAAAGAGGTCGTGAGCCTGCCGTTTAACTCCGAGTCACAAGGAACAAGTTCAAAAAACAGCTTCTTATATTTATTGGATATTGTGACTTGTGACCGAGGAGTTGGCAGGAGAACAATGTTTATTCGGAAAAAAGGAGCTGTGACATGACTTTTGTCACAGCACCCAAACATAACGTCTTTCGTTGCAACAGCAGATGCTTCGGAGAATCAAACAGACTGGAGAAGATGAACGAGTGGCTTTTGAAACCATCGGAGAAAAATTACGGCAAGCACGCCTGAATAAAAAAATATCTTTAGATGAATTACAGCAGATTACAAAAATTCAAAAACGTTATTTGGAAGCAATCGACAATGATGATTTTGACCAATTGCCTGGTAAATTTTACGTGCGGGCATTTATTCGGCAATACGCTGAAGCTGTAGGAGAAGATGGAGACCATTTAGTCGATGTTTTTGATGGGAAAAGCAAATTGACAGGATCGGTCCCTGAACGTCCGCAGCCTGAAACAGTAAGTACTTCTAGAAAAGCAATGCATCAGGAAGAATCGCATCCAAGTCTCTTTTGGACAAGTCTTCCTGTCATCTTATTAGGATTGGTTGCTTTGGCGATTGTCGTTGTCGTGGGCTATATGACTTGGCAAGATCGTCAAGCTGATCCAATAATCGGAGACACAGCTTCTTCGCTTAAAGTAGAAGGATCAGTCGAGGAGTCCTCTTCCTCAGAGCAAAGCACGCAGACCAAAGAGTCTTCTACAGTAGAATCAACAACAAAATCAAGTGAAGAAAAGAAAATGGCAATAGCTACAGGAGAAGATTCTGGCAGTGCCATCGCAGTAAATATCACAGACGCTACCAAGCCTGTAACCCTTGAATTTACTGCTGTCAATCGTGTATGGTTAGGTGTGCTAGTAGACAATGCCTATGTTTATCAAGGGACACTGGCAGCAAATGAAACACAGAGTACCGTGTTACCGGAAACAGCAACAAATGCGACCATCACGATTGGTGCAGCAAGCAATGCAACGATCAAAGCGAATGGAGAATCCGTACCAGTTAATCCAGGGGAAAACAATCAGAGTCCAAAAAATGTGAACCTTACTCTTCAATACGCAGAATGATCGTATAAATTAGTTTACGCATCTGTTTACTTGTAGGTATAAAAAAGAAGGATCGTGACAAATCTGTGTCGCGGTCCTTCTTCGTTAATTCAAAAAGATCAATTTCAATAAAAATACTCCTTTGAATAAATTCATTTGGAAAAGTAAATAATATCGGTGGAAACTTCGCTGATAGTCACGTAGAATAGGGAAGAAAGGAGTCGATAGTGTGAATTTACCAAATAAATTAACTGTACTTAGAATTTGTATGATCCCGATTTTCATTTTGGTTGTAGGTTTACCTTTAGATTGGGGACAACTTAACGTAGGAGACACCACACTGGCTGTCACACAGCTAGTAGGTGCAGTTATTTTTGCTTTAGCTAGTATCACAGACTGGTTAGATGGAAAAATTGCCCGTGCGCGAGGCCTTGTCACTAATTTTGGCAAGTTTGCGGACCCGTTGGCAGATAAAATGCTAGTTATGACTGCTTTTATCATGTTGGTTGACCAAGGAAAGGCCCCTGGTTGGGTAGTAGCGATCATTGTCTGTCGTGAATTAGCCGTCACAGGCTTGCGTTTACTACTTGTCGAACATGGAGAAGTCATGGCTGCAGCTTGGCCGGGAAAAGTCAAGACGGCTACACAAATGGTTGCTATTATCTTGCTGTTTATCAATAATATCCCATTCAGCCTGATCGGTATTCCAGTAGATCAAATCATGCTTTATGCTTGTCTGATCTTTACTATCTATTCAGGTGTGGATTACTTCATCAAAAACAGCGGTGTGTTCAAAGGATCAATGTAAGTATCGTTTAGTGGAGAGGTTGTGAGCCTGCCGTCTAACTCTGAGTCACAAGGGATAATTTCAAAAAACAGCTTTTCATGTTTTATGTATATTGTGACTTATGACCGAGATTTTGGCAGGAGAACACTGTTTATTTGGAACAAGGAGCTGTGACAAGATTTTTGTCACAGCTCCTTGCCCTCTTTTTAAATAAAAAAATATAAAAATACAGCGTATACTATATAAGGGAGCGGGAAGTAATGAAAGCAGAAATAATAGCTGTCGGAACAGAACTTTTACTAGGACAAGTCGTGAATACGAATGCCACTTTCTTGTCAGAACAGCTAGCTGATCTAGGTATCGAAGTTTATTATCAAACAGTTGTAGGAGATAATCAGCAGCGTTTAGAAGAGTTGATTGCTCTAGCTGAAACAAGAAGTGAACTCATACTCTTATGTGGCGGATTAGGACCGACAGAAGATGACCTGACAAAAGAAGCAACTGCGGCTCACCTCGGTAAGTCTCTCATACAAAATACGGAAGGATACAAAAAATTATTGGCATATTTTGAAACAACCCATCGAAAAATGACCAAAAACAATCTGCAACAGTCCCAGATCATCGAAGGCGGGGTTCCTCTACCAAATCGTACAGGGCTTGCTTTAGGGACTTTTTATCAAACAGATACACATGCGTATATCCTTCTTCCCGGTCCGCCTAATGAGTTGAAACCAATGTTTGGGGAACAAGTACGTCCTTTACTAGAGGAACGTTTTCCTTCTGAAGAAAAACTAATTTCTAAAGTTTTGCGCTTTTATGGGATTGGTGAATCGCGACTGGTCACTGAGCTAAAAGATCTGATTGAGACACAGATCAATCCAACGATCGCACCATATGCCAAACCAAATGAAGTGACATTACGACTGACAGTGAAAACAAATGATGTTCAGGCAGGGAATCAAGCTCTTTTAGCATTAGAAGAAAAAATCCAAGAACGAGTAGGGGAATATTTTTATGGATACGGCGATGATAATTCGCTAGCAAAAGTCGTAGTGGAACTACTGAAAGAAAACAAGCAGACTGTAACAGCAGCGGAAAGTTTGACAGCCGGCGCCTTCCAAGCCGCATTAGGCGACATTGCTGGTGTATCTGAAGTATTTCCAGGCGGATTCGTTACCTACTCGCTCCAAACAAAAGCTGGTTTTCTGGAGATTGATCCGGAGCTATTAGCAGAATATGGAACAGTCAGCAAAGAATGTGTGGAGCAGATGGCCATTCAAGCACGTGAGATAGCAAGAACAGATTACAGTGTAGCTTTCACCGGAGTGGCTGGACCGGACACGTTAGAAGGTCAATCTGCAGGAACAGTATGGATCGCTATTTCATCTAAAGACGGCGTGGTTTCGGAAAAATATCACTTTGCCAGAGATCGTGCTGCTATCAGATATAATGCGGTTATGCAAGGATTTGATCTTTTGAGAAAACAGCTTTTAAGAAAATGATAAATGCGAATATTTGTTCGGTTTTTTCTTGCTTTTTTTCACTAAAAAAGATATGATAAGGATAATGAAATGTTGCTCTGATTTGTAAATATAAGGAGGATTATCGTATTGGCAGATGATCGTAAAGCAGCCTTAGATGCTGCACTGAAAAAAATTGAAAAGAGCTATGGTAAAGGCTCTATTATGAAATTGGGCGAAAAAATCGACCAGCAAATCTCTACAATTCCAAGTGGCTCTCTTGCGTTAGATGTCGCTTTAGGTGTCGGCGGTTATCCCCGTGGACGTATTATCGAAGTATACGGACCTGAAAGTTCAGGTAAAACAACAGTGGCGCTACATGCTATTGCAGAAGTACAAAAAAATGGCGGAACTGCCGCTTTCATCGATGCTGAGCATGCGTTAGATCCGCAATATGCACAAAAATTAGGTGTGAATATCGATGAACTACTTCTTTCACAGCCTGATACAGGAGAACAAGGTCTGGAGATCGCTGATGCTTTAGTATCAAGTGGAGCTGTAGACATCGTAGTAGTCGATTCAGTTGCCGCTTTAGTTCCACGAGCAGAAATCGACGGCGAAATGGGTGACTCACATGTCGGGTTACAAGCACGTTTGATGTCTCAAGCATTGCGTAAACTCTCTGGTTCGATTAACAAAACAAAAACAATCGCTATTTTCATCAACCAAATCCGTGAAAAAGTAGGCGTGATGTTTGGGAATCCAGAAATCACGCCTGGAGGACGCGCATTGAAATTTTACGCAACGATCCGTTTAGAAGTACGCCGTGCAGAACAATTGAAACAAGGAACAGATATTGTTGGTAACCGTACAAAGATCAAAGTCGTGAAAAACAAAGTAGCTCCTCCTTTCAAAATCGCTGAAGTAGATGTCATGTATGGCTTAGGTATCTCACAAGAAGGAGAACTTCTAGACATGGCAGTAGAAAAAGACATCGTTGATAAAAGTGGTGCTTGGTATTCTTATAAAGAAGATCGGATTGGCCAAGGACGGGAAAACGCTAAAATCTATATGGCTAATCATCCTGAAATGATGGCAGAAGTTTCTGCTCTAGTTAGAGCAGCTTATGGTATTGGCGAAGAAGTCGCTGTCCCAGAAGATGAAAAAGGACAAGAAGAATTGCCTTTAGAAGAAGAATAAAAATCATGATAAACAAAAACGACTGGTCTGAAGAGTAGGTACTCTCCTTGACCTGCCGTTTTTTTATTGATCTTAATTGTCAAATTAAGTTAGACAAATCATCAATACTTACGTAACTCAAAAATACTTCCAAAGGTGTTCGATAATTCAGTGATTTTCTAGGAATATTATTTCGTTTCGATGCGACAGATTGAATAAAAGATTCATCTACTGAATTGAAATCCATAGATTTCAATAAACCATCTCTACGTAACAATCCGTTAGAATTCTCGTTTAGGCCTCTTTGAGACGGCGTTCCTGGATCAGCGAAATAAATGGCAATATCATTGGCATTACTGATCTGTTTCCAATTTGAAAATTCCTTTCCACAATCAAAAGTGATGGATTTGAATAGATTTTTCGGTACAGATTCAAACCAATGATTTAATTTGTTTTCAATATCAATCGCTTGTCTACCACACGGTTTCAATGTGATGATAACTTTTGATAATCGCTCAACTAAGGTAATTACAGCACTTTTATGTTTCAAACCTACGATAGTGTCACCTTCAAGGTGACCAAACTCATTTGAGAATTGGCTATAATCTTTTTCACGTTCATGAATAGAGCGACGGAAAGCTTGTTTTCCACGTCTTTCTTGATGTCCATTTGGTTTACGCTTGCCTTTCATCGGTAAGTCAGAAGGATTAAATAGCCCCTTTTTGAACATACGATAAATGGTACGAGCAGAACAACGAATAGGAAACGCTGCACGACCAACAATCACATCGGGTGTCCATCCTTGAACAACCTTTCTTTGAATATATTCTGATTGTTCCTCAGGTAAAACAAGCGGGCGTCTACCACAGTTTGATTTGTTTTTCTTATACTGTTGATAGTACTCTAAGGCTGATTTTCCTTGCTTGAAGAACAGGTATACTTTATGGATCGTTTGTCTTGAACGATTCAAGCAATGCGCAGTTTTCGCAACAGATTGATTTATTTTGAAATAAGACTCTATCATTACAAGTTCATCCGTTGTAAGATGGGTATAGGTCATTTGTACTCACTCCTTATAATTCTTTGGACGGAACTATTTTGAGTGTAGCACAAATGACTTTTTTAGTTGTCTAGCTTAATTTTACAATCGGCGTGAATAAAGAAATCGTGAGTTATTTAATTATACGAGTGGGTACATAAAATAAAAATATCTGTTCATCTACAAAGAATAATTTAATAGAAAAGTTTCTCAACTTAAAGGTTTACCTATATGAAACTAGCGTCATTTATTTTAAAAACCATCGTTTAATGAATAAGTAGAAAGCCGTTTCTTTGTTTATTTAAAGTTGACACTACGGGGTACAAACATTAGAATAAAGTTGTGCATGTTTTTTGTACACATATATGCGAAGATGCATATTGACAAGTTTAGAATAATTTATCATAGAAGCTGTATAGATGATAAAAATGAAAAAGATAGTATGGAGGTGGATTTTATGGTATTCAACATTCTCCTCGCTATCATCGGTTTAATTGTCGGTCTTGGTTTAGGGTTTATGGTCGCAAAGTCACGTCACGAGAAAGAAATAGCTGGTGCACAATCATCAGCTGCTGGAATCATCGATAGTGCAAAAAAAGAAGCAGAAACTCTAAAAAAAGAAGCATTGTTAGAAGCTAAGGAAGAAAATCAGAAATACCGTTCTGAAGTTGAAAGTGAGCTGAGAGAAAGTAAGTTAGAATTAAAATCTCAAGAGAATCGTTTGATTCAACGCGAACAAACGCTGAATCGTAAAGATGACTCGTTAGAAAAACGCGAGAACTCACTTGAAAGTAAAGAAGAAGCACTTAGTTCAAAACAGCAATTAATTGAAGAGCGAGAAAAAGACGTTGAAAAAATGATTGAAGATCAACAAAAAGAACTAGAAAAAATTGCTGGTTTATCAAAAGAGGACGCACGAGATGTCATCATGAAATCGACTGAAGAAGAGCTGAATCATGAGTTAACTCTAATGGTAAAAGAATCTGAACAGCGTGCCAAAGAAGAAGCAGATCGCAAAGCGAAAAACTTATTATCATTAGCGATTCAACGCTGCGCAGCAGATCAAGTTTCAGAAACGACTGTTTCAGTTGTTACCCTTCCGAATGATGAAATGAAAGGTCGTATCATTGGACGAGAAGGTCGTAATATTCGAACGCTTGAGACGCTGACTGGTATCGATTTAATCATCGATGATACACCGGAAGCAGTTGTTCTTTCCGGATTCGATCCAATCCGAAGAGAAATCGCACGGATGACCTTGGAAAAACTGATACAAGATGGACGAATCCATCCAGCGCGTATCGAAGAAATGGTCGAGAAATCTCGTAAAGAAATGGATGAACGTATTCGCGAATACGGGGAAGAGGCAGCGTTTGAAGTCGGTGCTCATACACTTCATCCAGATCTAATCAAGATCATCGGACGTCTGCGATTCAGAACTAGTTATGGACAAAACGTCTTGAAGCATTCGGTCGAGGTTGCAAAATTAGCTGGTATCTTAGCAGCAGAGCTTGGCGAAGATATCCAATTAGCAAAACGTGCCGGGTTGCTCCATGATATTGGGAAAGCACTTGACCATGAGATTGAAGGATCTCACGTTGAGATCGGTGCGGAATTAGCTGCCAAGTACAAAGAAAACCCAGTAGTAATCAACGCAATCGCTTCTCATCATGGAGATGTGGAAGCTACTTCTGTTATCTCTGTCCTTGTAGCTGCAGCAGATGCGCTCTCAGCAGCAAGACCTGGTGCGCGAAGTGAATCATTAGAAAACTACATCCGTCGTTTAAGAAGTCTGGAAAATATTTCGAACAGCTTCGCCGGTGTAGAATCAAGTTACGCAGTTCAAGCTGGACGCGAAGTTCGGGTAATGGTCAAGCCAGAAGAAATCTCGGATTTAGACGCTGTTCGTTTAGTACGTGATATTCGTAAACGAATCGAAGAAGAACTTGATTATCCTGGACACATCAAAGTAATCGTTATTCGGGAAACTCGTGCAACTGATTATGCTAAATAATAAAAAATACAAAAGAAGAGCCGCGGCAAAAGCCACAGCTCTTCTTTTTTTGTAAGGCACGAAAAAACATTGCTATCATTATTTTTTATTCAACATCTCAAGATCTTTCTCGATCGTCGTATTGATTCCTTTGATGACGGCTGGGATGAATCCTGCTTCTTCTAAGGCAACTACACCTGCAACAGTTGTACCTCCAGGAGAAGAAACTTGGTCTACAAGTTCCCATGGATTTTTATCACTTAAAAGGAATTTTTGACAAGAACCCATAATTGCTTTTGCAGCAATCTCAGTGGCTGTCTGTTTGGACAAACCATTCAGTACACCAGTCCGTCCCATCGCATCGATCAGCATGTAAACGAATGCGGGTGAGCTGCCAGCAAGGCCAATGAATGTACTGAAATCTGATTCTGCTAAAGGATAGACGCTGCCGATTGCTTCAAAAATCATCGTAGCTTGCTGAAGCTGTTCCTCCGTGGCAGCTTCATTTTTGCAAATCGCAGAAACGCCTGCTCCTACGCTGACATTGACATTCGGCATCACACGTACGATGGAGGCCTGAGGATCTTCAAGCGCTGTTTCTAAATCTGTTAATGATTTTCCTGAAGCAATAGAAATGAATAAGACTTTCTGGCTATATTCTCTTAGTTCTTCCAATACTTTTTCAATGATTTTTGGTTTCACGGCTAAAAGAACGATATCTGATTGTGATGCAACTTCCTGATTACTTTTGCATGCATGGACGCCAGTTTCAGCAGCAAATTTTTGTGCATTTTCAAAATGTCCACTGGAAACGAACACCTCTTCTTTCGAGACTGTTCCTTTTTTTAATAAACCATCAATAATAGCTTGTGCCATATTCCCTGTGCCGATAAATCCTACTTTCATGTTATCCTCTCCTTTAGCATTAGGATATCTTTCTTTTTCTATCATCGCAAGCAAAGAACAGGTCTAAAGTGGAAAAATTAAAATAAATAAGATAACATTGAGGTATGACACAAAAGTATACAAGTTAGGAATGGGAAAATGTGAAAAATAAACGATACTTGATGCTGCAATGGATAAAGGAACATAGTCTGATTTTAAAACTGATTTTTTTCGGCTCCGTGTTAATCTTTGTGGCAAATCAAGTCGCAAATATTGCTAATGGCATGAGTTGGCAAGATATTTGGCAAAGGATGGGACAACAAAGCCACATGACGATCCTGCTCATGATTATGGCTGGACTGCTGGGTGTCACTCCGATGTTGTTGTATGATTGGGTGACGATCAGAGTCTTAGAAAAACAAGGAAAACCAAAAATGGAAAGAAAAGAGTTTCTTCTTGCTGCGTGGGTAACAAACACGATCAACAATCTCGCCGGTTTTGGTGGTGTGGTAGGAGCAAGCCTGCGAGCTAGTTTTTATGGAAAGCAGACAAATAGAAAAATGGTTTTAGCTACTGTATCAAAAGTCGCACTATTTATGCTGACTGGTTTGTCTATATGGTCGTTTCTTACATTCATTGATGTCTTTTTTATTCAGTCAGAAAGTATTTTTCGAAGCTATTGGATCTGGCTTTTCGGCGGTAGTTTTTTAGCACCAGTCATTTTCTTTTTTGCTTATCTAAAGAGAAAGACATTGTTCTTCGAGTTTTATCCAAAAGGCTTGCTTGGTCTGCTACTGGCATCCTTTGGACAATGGACGGGAGCCCTTGCGGTATTTTTGATCATCGGCAAGTTGATGAGAATAGATATTTCGATGCTTTCGATCTATCCTATGTTTATGATTGCTACATTGATAGGAATGCTGACGATGGTCCCAGGTGGAATGGGGACTTTTGACGTTTTGATGATCTTAGGAATGAGTCAATTGTCTGTTCGGCAAGATGTAGCAGTAGTTTGGCTATTATATTATCGGTTGTTTTATTATGTTCTACCTTTTATGACGGGACTTCTATTGTTCATCACACATACAGGAGTCAAAATCAATCGATTTTTAGATAACATTCCGCGACTGTTTTTCCAAAAGGTTGCGCATATCGTGCTCGTAAGTGCTGTCTATTTTGCGGGAATCATGATGGTACTTCTATCAACAATCACTAATCTGTCTGCAATCAGTCGGCTATTTCAAGTATTATTGCCGTTCTCATTCAATTTTTTAGATCAGACAGTGAATCTATTGGTTGGCTTTTTATTACTCGGCCTTGCTCGAGCACTTTCAGTAAAAGTCAAAAAGGCATTTCTGCCTACGATTGCTTTACTATCTTTTGGTATTTTAAATACAATCACACGTACGTTATCTTGGCAGTTGATATTGGTATATGTCTTGATTCTGTTAGCTGTGTGGTTATCCAGAAAAGAATTTTATCGAACAAAATTCGTTTATTCTTGGGGAGCTATAATCTTTGATGCTAGCTTGTTCGGCTTTTTGTTTATCGTTTACGCAATCGCAGGTTATCACAGCGGACGCTTTTTAGTCGGTCGAATAACAGGAAACCATTTTATTTTGTTTCCTTCAGATGATGTGTGGTTCTCAGGGCTTATTGGTTTGGGCATCTCATTGCTAGCTTTAGTGGCGCTTTATCAATATTTAGCTGAAGATACTACGAAGCTTGGCAGTGAGTACGAAAAAGACCGTTTTGACCGTTTATTGGAAACATACGGAGGCACAGCTACAAGCCATCAGCTTCGCTTGTCAGGTTACAGTTATTTTTATTACCAAGAAGATGAGCAAGATCAAGTCGTTTTTGGTTATCAGATCAAAGGAAACAAATGCTTTGTTTTAGGAGATCCAGTTGGCAATCCTAAAATGATGCGGGCAGCAACGAATCAGTTTATGAAACAAGCAGATTGTTTAGGCTATCAGCTTGCGTTTTATAAGATATCAGAAAGCTACGTAGTGATGCTTCATGAATTGGGTTTTCACTTCACGAAAGTAGGTGAAGCAGGGATTGTTGATCTAGCAACAGAAGACTTGTCTCGGCTGAGTCAGCAACTTGAATATCAACGTTTGATGAAAGAAGGATACCATTTTACTTGGTACGATCAACTGCCAGAAGAATTACATCAAGCTGTAAATGAAGTTTCACAAAAATGGCTTCAAGGTGCACGAGAAAAATACTTCTCTGTGGGACGATTTGATAAATCATATGTATTATCTAACGGTGTCGGTATTGTTCGTAAAGATCAAAAAGTCGTTGGCTTCATCACCGCTCAGCCGATGACGAAGAAGCAGGCGGGATATGATTTGTTGCGGGTCTTACCTAAAGAATCTGAGGAATTAGCTGACTATCTGTTAGCCAATCTGTTTATTGTATACGAGAAAATGGGCTACTCGGAAGCCAATCTAGGCTTAGCTCCATTAGCTAATGTTGGAGAAACAGATTTTTCTTTCTTTCAAGAAAAAGTCATGCATATCGTATATAATTATGGTAATTTTTTCTATTCCTTCCAGTCTGCTTATGAAAAGAAATTAAAATATGTCGATCATTGGGAAGGACGTTACTTTGCTTATAGGAAAGGAAGTAATTTCGGATTTGCTACCATGCAGCTACTCAGTCTGATAGGAAAAGAAAAAGGAAATGTTCCGAGTTTGGCAGAAGAAGTGCTCACAGAATTATAAGAATCACTAGAACTTGTTTGGATTATGAAGAGAAAATTCTGTGAAAGCTGTTGAAACGATGACAAAATCAAGCACTAGGCAGACATAAGCTATACTTTTATTTTTCCCTATGATAGAATACTTGCGACTTAGACTTTTCGAATGGGTGAGAGGATGGAATTGATTGAAAAAGCGCCAGCCAAGATAAATTTAGGACTGGATGTATTATATAGACGGCAAGATGGGTATCATGAGTTGGAAATGGTGATGTCGAGCGTAGACTTGGCAGATCATCTATTTTTTGAAGAAATAACAGAAGACAAAATCATTGTAGAAACAAATAAAGCATTTTTACCGGTAGATGAACGGAACAATGTTTATCAAGCTGCTTTATTGTTAAAAAATAAATACAATATCAAAACCGGTGTCAAGATCTTTGTTAAGAAGAATATTCCAGTAGCAGCTGGATTAGGCGGAGGAAGTACAGACTGTGCAGCTGCTCTAAGAGGGATCAACCAATTATGGAATCTGGGCTGTTCGTTAGAAGAACTGGCAGAAATCGGTTTGGAAGTCGGTACAGATGTTCCTTACTGTGTCTACGGAAGTACGGCATTTGTCGGTGGCAAAGGGGAAGAAATCCAAGTATTACCTTCTATGCCACAGTGCTGGGTTGTGTTGGTCAAACCAAGAATGAGTGTCTCTACACGTACAGTGTTTAGAGAAGTAGATACGCAAGCCATCCAACATCAAGACATCCACGGACTTGCTGAAGCCATCCGAGAGCAAAATTATCAGCAGATGATCAAAAAAATGGGAAACAGTTTAGAAGATATAACGGGAAAGCGGCATCCAGTCATCCATCAAATCAAAGAGCGTATGATCAAGTACGGAGCAGATGCTGCATTGATGAGTGGAAGCGGACCAACCGTTTTTGCCTTGTGTCAACATTATTCAAGAGCGCAGAGAGTATATAATGGGTTAAAAGGTTTTTGTGAGGAAGTTTATTTAGTACGAACCCTGCAATAAAATATAAGAAGTAAAATAGGTGATGAAAAACTGAGGAATCCTAAAATGGTTTTCTTCAGTTTTTTATTGTAGTGAAATGACTAGATATGAGCAGCAACTCATCCATTTTACGATTTAATCAAGAATATACATGCTTAAATCAGAAATTGATGGATTTCTATTGACTGTGTTTTTTTATTTTGATACATTAGTTCACGCTAATAAATCGTAAAATTACGATTTGTTCATTGAAAGGAGCATATAAATGAAAAAATATCTTTTGACAGCTACGGTAATGATAGGTGCTTTACTGTTTGCAGCATGTGGAAATACGAACAAGGAAGCAGACAAAAAAGAGGATTTGACGATCGTTACGACTTTTTATCCGATGTATGATTTTACAAAAGAGATCGTAGGGGATGAAGGAAACGTGAAACTTTTGATCCCTGCTGGAACGGAGCCGCATGATTTCGAACCAAGTGCAAAAGAAAGAGCAGAAATTTCCGATGCAGATGTTTTCGTGTATAATAGTTCAGACATGGAATTTTTTGTGGATTCGTTAAAGGATTCAGTGGATAGTAAACAGACCTTGATGATCGAAGCAGCTAAAGGAATCGACCGTTTAGAATCGCAAGAAGCAGACGAACATGAAGAGTCAGAAGAAGGGCATGGTCATTCACATGAATACGATCCACATGTTTGGCTCGATCCGGTATTAGCTATAAAAGAAGTCAGAACGATTGCTGAAGAATTAGGCAAAAAATATCCAGATAAAAAGGAAACATTTACGAAGAATGCCGATGCTTATATCAAAAAGCTTGAAGCACTGGATCAAAAATACTCCGATGAGCTAAAAGATGCAACAAACCGCACATTTGTCACTCAGCATGCTGCTTTTGCTTATTTAGCGAATCAATACGACTTAAAACAAGTAGCGATTTCGGGCGTTTCACCAGATCAGGAACCCACACCAAGCCGCTTAGCTGAACTAAAAGAATTTGTGAAGAAAAACAACATCAAAGTGATTTATTTTGAAGAAAATGCCTCTTCGAAGGTAGCTGAGACATTGTCGAATGAAACAGGAGTGAAGCTAGAAGTGTTAAATCCTTTAGAAAGCTTGACTAATGAACAAATCAAAGCAGGCGAAAATTATATTTCTGTCATGGAAAAAAATCTGGAAGCTTTAAAAGAAAGTATCAATTAAGTTTTAGAATGGAGGTTGTAAGGTGCGTTATATCGAAATATCTGATTTGACCTTTTACTATGATGATGAACCTGTACTAGAAGATGTCTCTTATCATGTAGATGCGGGTGAATTTGTCATTTTAACTGGAGAAAATGGAGCAGCCAAGTCAACCTTGGTGAAAGCATCGTTAGGATTACTGAAACCTTCAAAAGGAATGATAAAGATTGCTGAGAAAAATCAAGAAGGAAAAAAATTAAGTATCGGCTATATTCCCCAACAAGTTGCATCTTTCAATGCAGGTTTTCCTAGTACGGTGATCGAATTAGTCCGTTCAGGAAGATATCCAAGAGGCCGCTGGTTCAAGCGTCTCTCTGAAAAAGATCATCAACATGTACAGCGTGCTTTAGAAGCTGTAGGGATGTGGGATATGCGAAATCGGCGAATAGGTGAATTGTCTGGCGGACAAAAGCAGCGAATCAGTTTAGCGCGTATTTTTGCTACTGACCCTGACTTATTTGTTCTTGATGAACCAACAACAGGTATGGATGAAGAATCCAGAAATGAATTTTATCGTCTTCTCCGACATAGTGCGCATGTCCATGGGAAATCAGTTCTAATGATCACCCATGATCATGAAGATATCAAACAGTATGCGGACAGACAGATCCGACTGGTGAGAAAGGAGGATTCTCAATGGCGTTGCTTTCATATGAATTCATGAGAAGAGCGTTTCTTGCCGCTATCTTCATTGCCGGAATCGCCCCGATGCTAGGTGTGTTTTTAGTGATCAGAAGACAATCGCTGATGGCTGATACGCTTTCTCATGTCTCTTTAGCAGGGGTAGCGTTAGGATTCTTTTTGAACCTTAATCCTACACTTACGACCATGCTAGTCGTTGTATTAGCAGCTGTGATATTGGAGTATCTGCGAACGATCTACCGAACCTATTCAGAAATCTCCATTGCCATTTTAATGGCTGGTGGTTTGGCGCTAGCGTTAGTATTGATGAATTTGAGCGGTGGGAATTCAGCAACAAGTATCCAATCCTATCTGTTTGGTTCGATCGTGACCATTACATGGGAGCAAGTCATCTTTTTAGGAATCTTATTCGTTGCCATCGGTATATTGTTCTTTTTATTCAAACGGCCGATGTATGTTCTGACTTTTGATGAAGATACCGCCCACGTGGATGGGCTACCCGTTCATTTGATGTCGATGATGTTCAATGTGATTACTGGTGTGGCTATTGCTGTGATGATCCCGATTGCCGGTGCACTTTTGATATCCGCAATCATGGTTCTTCCCGCAGCAATCGGTATGCGATTAGGCAAAAGCTTCAATGTCGTGATTGCTATCAGTGTTTGTGTAGGATTTCTAGGGATGCTGTCAGGACTAACTAGCTCGTTTTATCTAGATACCCCTCCAGGAGCAACAATCACATTAGTCTTTATTGCTTTGTTCCTGATTGTAAATATCATCAAACGAATATTGGTTGCCTTCAGAAGAAAAAATAACTAAATTATAAAGAAAAGAAGCCTTATAAAAACGAAAAATTTTTTATAGGCTTCTTTTTATTTTAATAAATACCGAACTATTTTCTTATTTTTTCATAAAATGCTCGAATTTTTGAAGAAAAACTTATATAATGTAAAACGATAAAATTTCTTAAAAGGAGTTGGAATAGGTGAAAGTACGTCGCAGTGAACGTCTAGTTGACATGACACAGTATTTATTGAATCACCCGCATGAATTGATTTCCTTAACAAGCTTTGCCGAACGTTATGAATCTGCTAAATCTTCCATCAGTGAAGATTTGGGAATCATCAAGAAAACATTTAAAGAACGAGGGTATGGAACCTTGGAAACAATCCCAGGTGCTGCAGGTGGTGTATTGTTCATCCCTGAAATTTCATATGAAGAGGCGAAAAAATATATTGAATCTCTAGCAGAACGTCTATCAGAACAAGACCGTCTGCTTCCAGGAGGATATGTTTATCTCTCTGATTTGTTAGGAGAACCTGAACTGCTACGTCAAGTTGGAAGAATCATTGCTTCTAAATACCTTGGTGAAAAAATCGATGCTGTGATGACTGTAGCCACAAAAGGCGTACCTATTGCCCAAGCTGTGTCCTATTATCTGAATGCGCCATTCGTTATTGTACGCCGGGACTCAAAAATAACAGAAGGATCAACAGTAAGTGTCAACTATGTGTCTGGATCTTCTGAAAGAATTGAAAAGATGGAACTGTCTAAGAGAAGTTTGAAACGTGGTTCACGTGTCCTTGTAGTGGATGATTTCATGAAAGGTGGCGGAACAGTCAACGGAATGAAGAGCTTGATTGAAGAATTCGAATCAGAACTTGTTGGCATCACTGTATTTGCCGAATCAAAATTCAACGGTCATCGCGCCATCGATGATTATACTTCACTGCTTTATGTCAAAGATGTAGATACTCAAACGAAAAATATTACGGTTGTGCCGGGAAATTATTTTTCAGAATAAGAGGTTGTGAAAAAGCCGCTTAGTTTCGAGTAGTAAGAAAAATTTTGTGAAAATGGCTTTCCACATTTTTTCATAAATTTGGCTTAATACCGAGAAACCGGCTTTTGAACACCGTTTATCTAGAGGTTGTGAAATCAGCGTCCTGTCCTGAGTATTAGCTCAATAAACGGAAAAATTGCTCCTCATATTTTGCCGTTTATTGAGCTAATACCGAAGGTCAGCTGATTGAAAACCGTTTAATGAAGAGGTTGTAAGCCTACCGTTTAACTCTAAGTCACAAGAAACGATTTCAAAAAACAGCTTTTCATGTTTTATGAGTAGTGTGACTTGTGACCGAGGAGTTGGCAGGAGAGCACCGGTTACCAAATAGATAGGCCCGTTATGGTCTATCTATTTTTTTATCCAGAAAACGCTGAGATAAAAGAAAATCACTTGTTTTGTTGAAAAAATGGGTATACTGGGATAAACTGAAATCAGCAAACTATATTTAGGAGTGACGCAGTTGGACGCACGTTATGCAATTATTTTGGCGGCAGGGAAAGGTACCCGCATGAAGTCAAAATTATATAAAGTTTTACATCCCGTTTCTGGTAAACCTATGGTAGAACATATCATTAATCGGGTCAGTGAAACGAAACCAGATGAAGTGATTACGATCGTTGGACACGGAGCAGAACAAGTTAAAGCACAACTAGGAGAACGCAGTAAATATGCGTTACAAGCAGAACAATTGGGAACAGGACATGCTGTTTTGCAAGCTGCTTCTTTCTTGGAAGGAAAAAAAGGAACAACGTTAGTTATCAGTGGCGATACACCATTATTGACTACTGAAACGCTGAACAATCTTTTTGAATATCACCAAGGAAAAAATGCAAGTGCAACGATCTTGACGGCACAAGCAGAAAACCCAACAGGATATGGACGAATCATCCGTGACCATATTGGGATCGTAGAAAAAATCGTGGAACAAAAAGATGCAACACCAGAAGAAGCTCTTGTACAAGAAATCAATACAGGAACTTACTGTTTTGACAACGAAGCTTTGTTCGATGCGTTAAGCAAAGTTGGAACAAACAATGCTCAAGGTGAATACTATCTAACAGATATCATCGAAATCTTAAAAGAAGAAGGCAATACAGTTGCTGCTTATCAAACGGATGATTTTGAAGAATCAATGGGAGTCAATGATCGGATCGCGTTAGCTAAAGCAAATGAGATCATGAGAAAGCGAATTAACCAGATGCATATGGTCAATGGCGTAAGCTTTGTCGATTCAGCAACGACATACATCGATGCAGGCGTAGAAATCGGTCCAGACACATTGATCGAAGCAGGTGTACAAATCCAAGGAAATACAGTCATCGGTTCTGATTGTGTCATCGGGGCACATTCAAAAATCGTAGACAGTAGGATTGAGGATCACGTCGTCATTGAAAACTCAGTCATTGAAAGCAGCCATGTCAAGAAACATGCAGATGTGGGACCTTATGCACATTTACGACCAAAAGCTGAAATTGGCGAAAACGTCCATATCGGAAACTTTGTGGAAGTGAAAAATGCTCAAATCGGCAAAGAAACTAAAGTCGGTCACTTGACTTATGTTGGTGATGCTACGCTGGGAGAAGAAATCAATGTCGGATGTGGTGTTGTCTTCGTCAACTATGATGGAAAGAACAAACATCATACGACTGTCGGCGACCACAGCTTTATTGGTTCTAGCACGAATATCATCGGACCTGTCGAGGTAGCTAAAAACAGTTCGATTGCTGCCGGGTCAACAATTACAGACAATATTCCAGAATATGCGCTGGCAATTGCGAGAGCAAGACAAGTCAATAAAGAAGGATATGCAAAAAAACTCCCTTATCTAAACTAAGACTTTTGCAAAATCACTTGATTTATTTAAAAAATATGACTACTATTTATTAGGTAGAATTCTAGAGTTGTGAAAAAGAAAGTGGAGGTCCCCATGTCAAAACATTACTTTGACCCAAGATTAAAAATTTTTGCGTTAAATTCCAATCGCCCATTAGCAGAGAAAATTGCAGCAGCAGTCGGCGTCGAGTTAGGAAAATCATCTGTTACTCAATTTAGTGATGGAGAAATTCAAGTAAACATTGAAGAAAGTATTCGTGGTTCGCATGTCTATGTTATTCAATCAACGAGTAGCCCAGTCAATGATAACTTGATGGAGTTGCTGATCATGATTGACGCACTGAAACGAGCAAGTGCAAAAACAATCAACGTAGTCATGCCTTATTATGGCTATGCGCGTCAAGACCGTAAAGCACGTGCACGGGAACCAATCACAGCGAAATTAGTAGCAAACATGATCCAAAAAGCCGGTGCAACAAGAATGCTGACTTTGGACCTTCATGCAGTCCAAATCCAAGGTTTCTTTGATATTCCAGTCGATCATTTGATGGGTGCGCCACTTATTGCCAATTATTTCTTAGAGAAAGGAATCAAAGGCGATGATGTTGTTGTTGTTTCACCAGACCATGGTGGTGTCACACGGGCACGTAAATTAGCGGAATTTTTGAAATCTCCGATTGCGATCATCGACAAACGCCGTCCAAAAGCAAATGTTGCAGAAGTAATGAATATCATTGGACAAGTCAAAGGCAAAACTTGTGTACTGATCGATGATATGATCGATACAGCAGGTACGATCACATTGGCTGCCAATGCTTTGAAAGAAGCTGGTGCAACTAGTGTGTATGCTTCATGTACACATCCAGTATTATCCGGCCCTGCTTTACAAAGAATAGAAGATTCAGCTATCGAGCGTCTAGTTGTTACAGACTCGATCTATCTTCCAGAAGATCGTAAAATCGACAAAATCGATGAAGTAAGTGTTGGCGGACTAATGGGAGATGCAATCAAACGTATCCATGAAAACAAACCAGTTAGTCCATTGTTTGAAACAAAAAATAAATAATAAATAAACTCACAAAGGGGAGTCCAATTGGGCTGAGATTGAATCTATTTCTAAACCCTTCGTACCTGTATCGGTTATGCGAGCGTAGGAATTGTGAATAAACAGCTGTTTGACTATTTTCGAAAGCTGCTTCCTCCTTTGTGACTTTTTTATTCAAAGGAGGAAGTTTTTTTATGGGAAAAAATAGAGTTTGGGTAGAAGGAACGATTGTTGCAGCGTTAGCGATGGTGTTGTCGTTGATGCCGATCCAGATCGGCAGCAGTTTTTCTATTTCATTAGGGCAGATTCCATTGACTCTTTTTGCGTTAAGAAGAGGGACAAAGGCAGGGATGCTGGCAGGTTTCATTTGGGGCATCCTACATTTTCCGTTGGGACAAGTTTATTATTTAAGTGTCGTTCAAGTGTTGATTGAGTACCCGATTGCCTATACTTTTGCAGGCGCAGCAGGGCTCATGGCTTCAAATGTCCAAAAAGGCTATGTAGACGATAATACGAAACAAATTAGAAAAAGCATCGTGTTTGGTGCATTGATTGGCGCACTTTCCAGATATTTTTGGCATTTTATTGCAGGAGTGGTTTTCTGGGGAGCGTATGCACTATGGGGGATGAATCCTTGGCTCTTTTCTTTCGTAATGAATGGTGCCAGCGGGTTGAGTACAGCTATTGTAACGATCATCGTTTTATTAGGAATCCAACAAACGATTCCTTCGATTTTTGTGCCAGATAAACGACAGGAGCTGTAAATAAAAAAGAAGCAAGAAACTTGAGACAGAATCATGTCCTAGTTTCTTGTTTCCTTTTTATTTTTTGATAAGAAATAGATCTACTTCAATAGCAGATAAGAAAGATCGGCATCTTCCACCAATTGCCAGTGTCGATCGGTGACAGAGTAGATTAAAGTAGCGATGATTTCCTCTTCTCGATACCGGGTGCCTTTTAATTTCCAAATATAATCTTCAATCACATAGATTGGGATACGATATTCACCATCGATCAAACCAACTTGATCAAAAGAAAAAATGATCCCTTCCTGCATCAAATTACGCATTTCTTTCAATAATTCCACACTGATTTTTTCAACAGGTGTTTCTTTTTTGAAAAAAGATTTTTTTACATTGATCTTATCTGACAAGATCGAACTTAATTTACTAGCAAAAATCCTATAAAATTCATCTAAATAGCGATAATAAATCCGATTCAGCTGATCATTAAGATCGAAGTATACAAAATTATTCTGTAGTTTATAAAAAAACGGCGAATGAAGATGTGTTTTCATATGACCAAAATATAATAATTCTGAAATTTCTAAAGGTGTCAATTCTTTCAGCATCGTTAAATCAGTAAAGTCGATCCACTTCAATTCATCGAATCCACGCCTGTTACGAGAAGAGGAAAAGAAACGCTGGATATTTTCTGTACCACGGATTACTTTCAGTCCTGTATGGGATTCATATTCTCCAGCAGAAGCAGATGGATCAAGCAAGAGCAAGTTTTGAGGAAAATGCACGATACTGTTTGCAAAGTCAGTAGCAGTCAGCCCTTTTGTTAAAACAGCATTACTTGTGGTATCAATATGTACATAAACTGACTCAGTCATCATGTTCCTCCTCTTATTTACTCTTAATCTCTTTTATTTTACAACATTTGCATTAAAAAAGCTTGTTTCTTTTATTTTAAAATTCCATTACAAAATCACGTTTTCATTGAAAACACTCTCATTTTCAATTAATTTTTGTGATTTTTGTATTTTTTTATTTAAAGGAGGTTTTATGAATTGTTTTCTTATGGAATCTACAAAGTCGAATACGAGACTCATGACCTTTTTATGACGTACTGGTATACTTGAAGAAAAAGGAGAGAGCGATGGAGATAAAAAAAGTTTACTTTTCACAGAAAATGTCGCTGTATTCGCCTATCCAGCAAGCAAAACAACCCCTTCCATTTTTTCAAAGTCATCAAGAAAGTAGAGACGCTTTTTGGCGTTCTGCAAAAAAGCAATGTGCTTTTAAAGCAGTATCGAAAAAATATACCGTCTATTTTACTATTGCTAAAAGTAGAGGAAATGTTATTTTTAATAATCTGTTGATTGAAGGTGAAACTTTTGAATGGAAAAATTTTTTTCGGTATATGGAAGCTTGCGCTCGTTTTTTTATTAAAGAAAACTGTTGTTTTTTATTTCAATTTCCTCTATCAGAAGAATGGTTGCGTATTTTTCATAAAAACGGCTATCAAGGAACCACACAATTAAATAAAAAGCTGGTCTATCATACAGCACTTGTTTTAGGTGGAGGAGGAGCGCACGGTGCTTATCAGATTGGTGTGTGGCAGGCGCTGAAGGAACATGATATCAACTTTGAGATTATCACAGGTACCTCGGTAGGTGCGTTGAACGGCGCATTGATTTTACAAGGAGATATGAAAAAAGCTGTGAATTTATGGAAAAAGCTGTCGACAAGACAAGTGCTTGCGTTACCAGAAATGGCTGCGGTTGAAGACCTTCGTGAACGCTTCTATCGAGAAAGACGCCAAATGACGAAAACAGCACTAATTGAAGGCGGGGTTTCTTCTGCTCCATTGGAAAAGATGGTCAAAGACAATTTGGATTTGTCCTTACTCAAACATAATCCCAAAATACGTTTATATACGGTGTCTACTAAACTGCCAGAACTAGCGGAAGTAGTGACTGATATCCAACAGACAAAAACAGAAGAAATACCAGCTTGGATACTCGCCTCTGCTTCATTTTATCCCGCTATGGCTTATCGAAAGATCGGAAAAAATAAATATGCAGACGGTGGGTATCGCAACAAAATACCTATTGATATTGCGATTAACAAAGGAGCAACAGAGGCATTTGTCGTAGATGTGCAAGGGCCAGGCCCAGCGAAAAAAATTCGTATGCCAGACATTTTTATCCATTGGAAATGTCAAACATTGTGGACACTAGGCAGCTTTCTGCTTTTTGATGGCCAACGGAACCAATTAAATTTACAATTAGGCTATCTGGAAATGAAAAAAAGATTAGGCTATTACTATGGGAACTGGTATACATTTCATTCTGTTAAATCTGCAAGAACATACTGGCGAGGATTTTTGTCTTACTTAACAAAAGAAATTCAGTTAGAATTATCTTTTTTCAAAAGCATAAAATTTTGGCAAAAACTGCGTAATTTATATAAGAACAGGGTCGTACCAGAGACATGCGGATTGGCGATGCTAGAACTTTTAGCAAAAAAACATTTTTTATTGCCCAATGAAATCTATCAAGTAGACATGATGATTCAAATGATCTGCCAACAAGATATAAAAAGTATGCCGGATGATTTATTGGCACAAATTGGTCAATTAAGTACTGAAGAATGGCGAAGGTATCGAAAATACCAGCAAAAAATACAAAATGAGCGCACGAAAACTGTTTATTTTGATTATCTGCTACAAGGAAAACGCAAGGATCGTTTGCAGCATGAATTGCTTAAGCAACCAGTTGACACATTACTGATCCTATATTTATATTATCTCAAGGAGGAACAACCATGGCACAAGAATTTTCATATGAAATCGTAGAAGAAATCGCTATATTGTCAGAAAACAACAAGGGGTGGCGTAAAGAACTGAACCTAGTCAGCTGGAATGGTCGCCCGCCAAAATTCGATCTTCGAGATTGGGCGCCAGACCATGAAAAAATGGGGAAAGGCCTGACATTGACGAACGAAGAGTTTGAACAACTGCAAAAAGCAATAGAAAATATGTAATGAGGAAGGACCCTGTCGAATGAAAAGTATGACTGGTTTTGGCAAAGCCATCCGCGAAACAAAAGCGTATCAGTTAGATATTGAAATAAAAAGTGTCAACCAGCGTTTTCTAGATGTTCAAATACGAAGTCCTAAAATCCTGAACTTTATTGAAAACGATTTTCGTCAGCTTATTAAACAGCAGTTAAGCCGCGGTCGAATCGAAGTATTTGTGAATCTAGCTTATATTGGCAAAAACGAAAAACAGATCGTCATCAACTGGGAATTGATTGATTCACTTATCACTCAACTGACAGACGGAATTCAACAACGATACGGTAGTCAAAATCAAGTGTCAATTAGTCGGATGGCGGAACGCTTCGCGCTGGACGAAAACTTCGTAACGGTAGAAGAAAAACCGGAAGAGAGCATGGAAGAATTGGCACAGTTAGCTCTAGATACATTGAAAAGCGCACTTGATTCTATTGAGGCGAGTCGAGAAAAAGAAGGTCAAGCTTTAGCTTTAGTGTTGAAAAAGAATACTGAAGAATTCAAAGAAGTACTAAAAAAACTCGATAGTTTTGTAGAAATCTATGAAAAGGAATTTCAAATAAGGTATCAAAAAAAGCTGGAGGAATTTCTTGGAGCGAAAGTCGATGAGCAACGGTTGTTGACGGAGCTAGCCATCTTGTTGGAACGCGGAGATATTCACGAGGAACTGGATCGTCTGGCGATCCATGTACAAAAACTAGATGAACTTATCGAAGCACAATGTCCTGTAGGTCGGGAATTAGATTTCCTGATCCAAGAAATGAATCGGGAAATCAACACGATCGGTTCCAAATCAAATGCAATCGAAATTAAAAATCAAGTCGTCCAGTCTAAGACGATCTTAGAAAAAATCAGAGAACAAGTACAAAATATTGAATGACGAAAGAGGTAGAGATAATGAAATACTATGACGTAACGTTCCACGAATTAAGTGGAAAAACTGTGGTTAAACGGGATATCCCTTCTGAAAAAAACGGCTTTGACGTATGGAAAGATGCCTGTGCAGACTATAATGAGAACGAACTGTTTATTTTGATCAACGACGGTGCTTACGTGACGATGAATCGGAAATTTATTGTTCGAATCGACACAGAAGAGGTAGAAGATCCGACAGAAAAAGCACGTTCTCGAAAAGATGAGATCATGGGTGTAGTGAATACTTTGTCCAATATGGGCTTTTAGCAAGGATGCTGAACAAAGAAATACAATAAATAATCAGAATTGGATTTCTTCGCTTAGCTTCTTTGCTCTAGGAATACATTTAAAGGTTGTGACAAAATTCGTGTCACAACCTTTTTTTATTTTGAATAAGTGATGTTCAAAAACCATTTTCTCGGTATTAAGCCAAATTTATGCAAAAATGTGAGAAACCATTTTCACAAAATTTTTCTTCATACTCGAAACTAATCGGTTTCTTCACGACCTCTTATACACGGCGTTCAAAAGCTTGCATCTGCGGTAATAACCCCAACCAAACGAAAAACATGAGAAGCTGTTTATGTTTGGCTGTTCTTATTACTTGATGCAGGACAGCTTTTTTACGACCTCTCATACACGGCGTCCAAAAGCTTGCATCTGCGATAATAACCCCAACCAAACGAAAAACATGAGAAGCTGTTTATGTTCGGCTATTCTTATTACTTGATGCAGAACAGCTTTTTTACGATCTCTTATACACGGCGTTCAAAAGCTTGCATCTGCGATAATAACCCCAACCAAACGAAAAACATGAGAAACTGTTTATGTTTGGCTGTTCTTATTACTTGATGCAGAACAGCTTTTTTACGACCTCTTGGTACAGGGTAGCTTTTTTACCAATTTCTAGCTATAATTAAAGATAACCTTGAAAGTTGCAGAAAAAAAGTGCAAAATAAACGATAAGTACAAAAAGACTAGTTGAAAGGACGTCGTCATGTCAGAGCGTGGATTATTAATCGTGTTGTCTGGTCCATCCGGTGTAGGAAAAGGCACAGTACGAAAAGCAATTTTTGAGAGTGAGGATAATGATTTTCAGTATTCGATCTCAATGACTACCCGTAAAATGCGTGAAAGGGAGGTCGAAGGCGTTGATTATTTCTTCCGAAGCAAAGAAGAGTTTGAATCAATGATCGAAGCTGGAGAGATGCTGGAATACGCAGAATATGTCGGGAATTATTATGGAACTCCTTTGTCATATGTCAACAAGACATTGGATGAAGGAAAAGATGTTTTCTTGGAGATTGAAGTCCAAGGAGCAAAACAAGTCAAAGAAAAAGTGCCCGATGGTGTATTCATCTTTTTGACTCCACCAGATTTAGCGGAATTAAAATCACGGATCGTAGGCCGAGGAACAGATGCAGATGAAGTAATCGAAGAACGAATGAAAGTTGCAAAAGAAGAAATCGAAATGATGGCTCTTTACGACTATGCTGTTGTAAATGATGAAGTGCCGCTAGCAGTTGAACGAATCAAAAACATTATTGCCAGTGAACATTTTCGAGTAGATCGCGTAATCGGTAAATATATTAAAATGTTAAAGGAGATGTAGTCTTATGATGTTAAAACCTTCAATTGACTCACTATTAGATCGTGTAAATTCAAAATATTCTCTAGTGATTTTAGCAAGTAAACGCGCGCATGAATTGGATGCAGGTGCACAGCCTACTCTAGATTCTTTTGATTCAGTAAAAAGCGTCGGTCAAGCTTTAGAAGAAATCGATGCAGGAAATGTAGTCAATGATCCACATCCTGAATTAAAACGTGAACGTTTGAAGATGGAAGAAGAGGAACGTCAAGCACAAAAAGAGCGTGAACAACACGAATTGGAATCACGTATCCGTGAAGAGCAAAAAATGTAATAAAGAAAAATAGAGCGAACATCTAAAAAGAAAAGCAAACCCAGCTGTTTCCTTTTCAAACATTCGCCACTTATTGTCTGGTAGAAAAGGCTGTGTCTGAACTTTTTGACACAGTTCTTTTTTTTCTTATCTGCTGTTAATCTTTTGTTAGGATTTGGCAGAAAATAAGACAAATCCATCGATCTCTAGTAAAATAGGCAAGGAACTTTTTGTCGCTTGATAAGAAAAGACAAAAAAAGGAGGAAACGAACCATGATATTAACAGCTGAAGTCATTGTGGACGTACCTACTATGCAGACCGATCAGCCATTCACTTATTTGGTTCCCTCTGAAATGGAAACAGCTTTGCAAGTCGGGATGCGAGTAGAAGTCCCTTTTGGTAATGGCAATCGTCATGTCCAAGGATTTGTTATGGCTATCCAAAAATCAGAAGAATCAGCTAATCCATCTTTGAAGGCAGTTATTCGTTTGCTAGACCTTGCTCCGGTGGTCAATGAAGAATTGCTTTCATTAGCTGATTATATGAAAAAAATTACTTACGCATTCAAAATCACTTGTCTACAAACGATGCTTCCGAGTGTGATGAAAGCAGAATATGATAAATTGATCTATCCTTTGGCAGACACACCAGAAGTTCAGGTATTGTTTGATCAGCGGGAAGTGATTTCCTGGAAGGAAGCAGAAGAAGAAGGCAGCCTTTCTCAATTGATTCGCTGGCGCCAAGAGCAATTAGTAGATATCAAATATGAAGTCCATACACGAAATAAAGTAAAAACGATTCGTTTGGTCCGTTCTTTGTTAACTGAAAAGCAAATCGAAGAAGAATGGGCAAAATTACGGCAAAATGCCAAGAAACAAAAAGAACTTCTTTTGTGTTTATCTGAACTGAGCCAAGAAGAACCAATTGCTTATTTCAAAAATAAAGGAATCAGTACTGCTGTCTTGAATCAAGGAAAAGAAAAGGGCTGGCTGGAGTTTATAGAATCAGAACGTTATCGCGACCCTTATAAAGACCGAGTATTTGACCAAACGACGGCATTGGAACTGAATGCAGAACAAAAAAATGCTGTCGAACAAATCATCACAGCAGGTCAGCAGCAAAAAGATCAGGTCTTTTTGCTGGAGGGAATCACCGGCAGCGGGAAAACAGAAGTATATCTTCAAGCAATCGCTGATGTTTTGTCAGAAAATAAAACGGCTATTATGTTAGTGCCTGAAATCGCATTGACTCCGCAAATGGTCGAGCGATTCAAAGGACGCTTCGGAGAATTAGTTGCGGTCTTACATAGCGGACTTTCCCAAGGCGAAAAATATGATGAATGGCGCAAGATTGAGCGGGAAGAAGCGCAAGTAGTAGTAGGCGCACGATCTGCTATTTTTGCCCCGCTGAAAAATATCGGGCTGATCATTATCGATGAAGAACATGAATCAAGTTACAAACAAGATGAGACACCGCGTTATCATGCGAGAGATCTAGCAATTTGGCGCAGTAAATATCATCATTGCCCAATAGTTCTAGGAAGCGCGACGCCCTCTTTAGAATCAAGAGCACGAGCTCAAAAAGGCGTTTATCAGTTATTGCAGTTAAACCACCGAGCCAAAGCAGCTGCACAGCTTCCAGCTATTGAGATCGTAGATATGCGTGAAGAGTTTCAGAATCATCGGACCTCTACTTTTTCTGCTAATTTGCAGGAAAAAATACAAAATCGATTAGACAAAAAAGAACAAACTGTCCTACTGCTCAATCGTCGAGGATATTCGTCTTTTGTGATGTGTAGGGACTGTGGATTTGTTCTTCCATGTCCTAATTGCGATATCTCTCTTACACTGCATATGGATACACGTTCAATGCGCTGCCATTATTGCGGACATGAAGAACCTATTCCCAATCGCTGTCCTAATTGTGGCGGCAATAAAATCCGCTACTATGGAACAGGTACTCAAAAAGTAGAAGAGGAACTCCGAGAACTTTATCCGCAAGCTAGGATTTTGCGTATGGATGTAGATACCACTCGAAGAAAAGGGGCACACGAACAGATTTTACAAAAATTCGGTACAAAAGAAGCAGATATATTATTAGGGACACAAATGATTGCTAAAGGTTTGGACTTTCCAGAAGTGACATTAGTTGGGGTGTTGAATGCTGATACCTCCCTGAATTTACCGGATTTTCGTTCTAGTGAGCATACATTCCAATTGCTTACCCAAGTTTCAGGACGAGCAGGGCGAGCGGAAAAAGCAGGCGAAGTCGTGATCCAAACATTCAATCCTCAACATTACGCCATAGAATTGGCTAAAAAACAAAATTATGAGCAGTTTTATCAGCAGGAAATGCATGTACGGCATCGTGGAGGCTATCCTCCTTATTACTTTACTGTGAAAATAACCGCCAGCCATCCTGAAGAACAAGTGGCGGCAAAGAAAATCTTTCAGATTGCCAATCAGCTAAAAGAAGTGTTAAGCCCTCAAAGCTTGCTATTAGGGCCAACGCCCAGCATGATTTTGAGAGTGAAAAACCGATATTATTATCAACTAATCATCAAATATAAACATGAACCGAATCTTCCTCATGTTTTGGATGAAATTTTGAATGGAAGCCAGAAAGAACAGCGACAAGGTCTTTTTGTGGCAATTGACAACGAACCATTAAACTTTATTTAAGAAAGGGCCAAATTATGCGCTATCCTATATTGATCCACCCTAATGATAAATTAAAAAGAACTGCTCAGCCAATCGATGTAATCACGGACGAGACAATCGCTTTATTAGACAATTTATATGAGACAATGATTGCGAATGACGGAATAGGGATCGCTGCTCCTCAAGTAGGACAAAACAAGAGAATTGCTGTGATCGAAGTAGATGAAGGCGAGAAATTTGAACTGATTAACCCAGAAATTATCGAAGCAAAAGGTGAAAGCCTTGACGTAGAAGGTTGTCTCAGTATTCCGCATGTCTATGGAACGGTCAAGCGAGCAGATGAAGTGACCGTGCGTTATTATGATCGAGACGGAGAAGAGATAGAAGTGACGGCTTTTGGCTATTTAGCCCGTGCCTTCCAGCATGAAATCGATCACTTAGACGGTATCTTGTTCATTGAGAAAATGATACAGCAGATCCCGGAAGAAGAACTTGAAGAATATATGGAGGAACATCTTGATGACTAAGCTAGTATTTATGGGCACACCTGCTTTTTCTGTGCCGATTCTTGAAGGGCTGATAGAATCAGGTTACGAGATCCAGGCAGTGGTAACACAGCCCGACCGTCCAGTTGGGCGGAAACGAGTAATTACGCCGACACCGGTAAAAGAAGCGGCTCTGAAGCACGGTATCCGTGTGTTGCAGCCAGAGAAAATCTCCGGTTCGCCAGAAATGGAAGAAATCATTGAATTGGCGCCTGATGTGATCGTCACTGCGGCATTTGGCCAATTCTTGCCTGAAAAGTTATTGCAAGTACCAAAATTAGGGGCAATCAATGTCCATGCTTCTTTACTTCCTAAATATCGGGGAGGTGCGCCTGTTCATTATGCCATCATGAATGGGGAGAAAGAAACTGGTGTAACGATCATGGAAATGATCAAAAAAATGGATGCAGGCGGAATCTATGCGCAAGAAAGCATACCAATCACTAAACAAGATGATGTAGGGACGATGTTTGAAAAGCTTAGCCTTTTAGGAAGAAAGCTATTGCTAGAAACATTGCCCAATATTTTGGATGGACAAAAACCAGTACCTCAAGATGAGTCAGAAGCAACTTTTTCGCCAAACATCACACGGGAACAAGAAGCAATCGATTGGCATAAAACTGCAGAAGAAATTGACAACCAAGTACGCGGAATGCGTCCTTGGCCAATTGCATTCACGACCTATGAGGGCATACGCTGGAAATTATTATCGGTTGAAGTATTGGCAGAAACTACAGACAAAGCACCTGGTACGATCATCCGGAAAGACAAAAAAAATCTATGGATTGCTTGCGGTAAACAGACCGTCTTAGCCATCAATGAATTACAGCCAGCTGGTAAAGGAAAACAGGCCGTACATGATTTCCTTAACGGAAGCGGTCAGCAAGTTCAGATTGGTCAGCAGGTGAAATAATGAAAAAAATCCCTAAAAAAATGAAAAAATCAGTACGATATATGGCATTACTGACATTAGAGCGAGTGAACAAGGGTGGCGCCTACTCGAATCTTTTGTTGAATGAGATGATCAAACAAAGCGAGCTAAATCAAAAAGATGTGGGTTTATTTACAGAATTGATCTACGGTACAATTAGCCATCAGCGACTATTGGAATTTTACGTTGCACCATTGATCGCTAAAGCAAAAAAAGTGGATGACTGGGTCAAGACGCTTCTTTATCTTTCTGTATACCAATTAGAATTTTTAGATAAAGTCCCTGCACATGCTATTTTAAACGAGGCGGTCGAAATCGCAAAAGTAAAAGGAAATCCTGGGACAGGGAAATTTGTAAATGGTGTCTTGAGGAATTATCAGCGTCAAGGAGCACCAGATCTGCAAGGCATTGCTGATCCTATCGAAAGACTTTCTGTCAAAATCAGCCTGCCTCTATGGATGACGAAACGACTGGTGGATCAAATCGGATACGAAGAAACTGAAAAGCTCGGTTTATCGCTATATCAGCCTAGCCATGCTAGTGCCCGAGTAGATACACGCCGACTTTCCAGAGATCAGGCCATCACTGTTTTGCAAGAAGAAGAGATCACAGCTGAAAAAAGCCAAGTCAGTCCATACGGTATAGTAGCGAAAAAAGGGCATTTAGCTTCTAGCTCATTGTTCCACGATGGCGTCATGACGATCCAAGATGAAAGTTCGATGCTTGTAGCGCCGTCTATGCAAATCGAGCCTGAACATCATGTCTTAGATGCCTGTGCAGCACCCGGAGGTAAGACGACGCATATTGCTTCTTTTTTAGATCCGTCATGCGGTGGAGAAGTGGTCGCTTTAGATGTACACGAACACAAAGTCAAACTCATTGAAGATAATGCAGCACGTCTAGGTGTCTCTTCTGCTGTCTACGCTCAAAAGATGGATGCTAGAGAAGTCAGTAAACAGTTCGAAGCAGAGCAGTTTGATCGGATTTTAGTAGACGCGCCTTGTTCAGGTCTTGGGCTGCTTCGGCGAAAACCAGATATTCGTTATAAAAAACAGCCGGATGAATTAGCGAATTTACCAAAAATCCAATTGGAAATTTTAGAAAGCTGCGCACCAGCTTTAAAGTCTTCCGGTATTCTGACTTATAGTACTTGTACGATCTTAAAAGAAGAAAACCAAGACGTTGTTTCTGCTTTCTTGGAAAGACACCCTGATTTTGAGAGGATTGATGTTTTGACCAATCCTATGCTACAATCATCAATCGAAGAGAAAATGTTGACTTTGTATCCGCATCAGTTTTACACAGATGGATTTTTCATTTGTTGTTTGCGCAAAAAGTAATGAGGTGAAAAAATGCAGATTGAATATCAATCAGATGTAGGAAGACGACGTAACACAAATCAAGACTATGCCAGTGTATTTACCAGCCGTTCAGGTCTCAAGCTTGCTGTATTAGCAGACGGGATGGGTGGTCATCGTGCCGGAGACATTGCCAGTCAGATGGCGGTAACGAATCTAGGCGAAGCTTGGGAAAAACAAGAAGCTGTTGACGATGAAAAAATCGCCCAATGGTTCATTCAATCGATTCAAGAAGAAAATATGCTGATTTATCAGCGTGGACAAGAACAGCCGGAATATAACGGTATGGGAACAACAATCGTAGCGGCCGCTCTGTCAGATGACTGGTTCACGATTGCCAATGTTGGGGATAGCAGAGCTTATTTGATTCGTGAAGATAAAATCATGCAATTGACGGAGGATCATTCTTTAGTCAATGAACTAGTCAAATCAGGAGAAATCAGCGAAGAAATGGCAGTGAACCATCCAAGGAAAAATATTTTAACACGTTCTGTCGGCATGCCTGGAACAGTCGAAGTAGATGTTTCTACTCATCTTTGGCAACTAAAAGATCGACTGCTGTTATGTTCAGATGGCTTGACGAACATGCTGTCTGAAGAAGAAATAGGAACGATCATCAATCAAGAAGGCCCATTGTCTCATAAAGTAACTGAGCTGATTGATCGTGCCAATGAAGCAGGCGGAGCGGATAATATCACCGTTCTTCTTATCGAATATAAGGAGGACAGTGTATGATCGAGTTGGGAAAAAAATTAAATGGCCGTTATCAAATCACTGGAAATATCGGTAGCGGTGGTATGGCAAATGTATTTTTGGCGCACGATTTAATCTTGGATCGTGATGTAGCAGTTAAAGTCTTACGATTTGACTTTCAAAATGACCAGACTGCGATTCGACGATTTCAGAGAGAAGCTTTAGCAGCAACAGAACTCGTTCATCCAAACATTGTTAGTGTTTACGATGTTGGTGAAGAAGACAACATGCAGTATCTGGTGATGGAATACGTCAAAGGAATGGACTTGAAACGATATATCCAAACACATTATCCTGTTCCTTATGAAACAGCAGTAAATATTATGCAGCAGATCCTTTCTGCTATTTCTTTAGCTCATAACCATCAAATCATCCACCGAGATTTGAAACCCCAAAACGTACTGATCGATAATGAAGGTGTTGTAAAAATCACGGATTTCGGGATTGCTATCGCTTTATCTGAAACATCGATCACGCAGACGAATACGATGCTAGGATCTGTTCATTATCTGTCCCCTGAGCAGGCCAGAGGAAGTATGGCAACGAAGCAGTCAGATATTTATGCTTTAGGGATCATCCTTTATGAGATGTTGACGGGTAGCGTACCGTTTGATGGTGAATCTGCTGTAACAATTGCTTTAAAACATTTTCAAGATGATCTTCCATCTATAAAAGCACTTGATCCAAATGTGCCACAAGCACTGGAAAACGTGATTTTACGGGCAACGGCTAAAGAACCTGCAGACCGTTATAAGTCAGCCGAGGAAATGTCTGATGATCTTTCTACAGTATTATCACCAGCTCGTGCAAACGAAGAAAAATGGCAGCCTCATGTGATGGATAATGAAACAAAAGTTATCACACCCCTTACGGAAGATGCACCAATGCCTGATTCATTCAAATCTATGCCTCTGCCAAAAGACAAGCCAGAAAACGAAACCTTACCAGAGGAGGAAGAAGTTCTGCCTGATCCTAAAAAGAAAGGACAGAAAAAATGGTGGCTGATCCTATTAGCTATTCTTGCTGTTTTAGGAATCGGAACAGCTGTATTCTTTGCTTCTGGCGGGCGAGGAGAAGTTGTTGTTCCTGATGTTTCTGATCTTTCTGAAGCTTCTGCTAGAGAAACACTCGCAAAAGCGAAATTAGAAGTAGCAACAAAAACAGAAGAAATTGCAGATGACAAAATCGAAGAAGGTAATGTAGTGAAGACAGACCCGGCAGCGGGAACGACAGTCAAGCAAAAACGCGAAGTCACTCTGTATATTAGTAGCGGCACGAAAAAAATCAAATTAGATGATTACAGTGGTAAAAGTTATGAAGATGCCGAAGCAAGTTTGAAAGAATTAGGGTTTTCTGCTGACTTGATTCAAAAAGAAGAGGAATTCAGTTCAGAGGTAGAAAGCGGAATGATCATTTCGCAATCTCCATCAGAAGATACAGAAGTCGATCCTAAAACAGACACGATTACTTTCACAGTCAGCAAAGGACCAGAAACAGTGACTTTGAGTAGTCATGTAGGAGAAAACTACGAAACTGTTCGTAATTGGCTTGTTACACAAGGATTCAATATCAATAATATTAGTGCTACTTATGACTATAGCGACACTGTACCATCAGGTTCGATCATCAGTCAGGATCCAGCCTCGGGTGAAGTTGTAGCAGAAGAAACTTACATCAATTTTGTCGTAAGCCAAGGAACAGAGCCTAAATTGAATGATATCTCCGGCTATACAAAAAGCGAAGCACAAAGTTATTTAGCTAGTGTCGGTGCAGAATATATCGGGCATGAGACTTCCGAATATTCAAACACGGTGGATAAAGATAAAGTGATTCGTACAGTACCAGGGGCAGGAACGACAATTACCAAAGGAATGGTTGTGAACGTAATTTACTCTAAAGGACCAGATCCAGCGTCTTCTAGTTCTGAAAAAGACTCTTCAGACAGTTCTAGCAGCTCAAGTAGCTCCAGTAGCACAAGCAACTCTTCAAAAGAAGAATCTTCCAGCTCCACAAGTTCATCAGCTAGCCCCTCAGAAAGTTCAAAATAAGTGCTGAATAAAATATATCAGAAGGGAATGCGACATTGATTTGTTGCATTCTCTTTTTTGTGTTTCTATCTCTTTTGATCAATTTTCAAGCCTTATACTTTGAGAAGTTTGCATGGAATAACACCTACTTTCCTCTTCGTATGGTAAAATAAACAAAAACGGAGGTGGCACTTATCAAAGGACAAATCAGAAAAGCAATCAGCGGTTTTTACTATGTATACGCAAACGGAGAGACCTATCAAACAAGAGGAAGAGGAAATTTCCGGAATCGGAAAATCACGCCGCTTGTCGGAGATCAGGTGATCTTTGAGAGTGAAAATCAAACAGACGGCTATCTTCTGGAAATCTTGCCGAGAAAAAATCAATTAGTTCGCCCACCAGTCACAAATGTTGATCTTGGAATCATTGTCACAAGTATCGTAGAGCCTGCATTTTCTTATAATCTACTTGACCGCTTTCTAGTTACCTTGGAATACGAGTCGATCGAACCGATTATTTTTTTGACAAAGACCGACTTGTCAGACGACCCAGAAAAAATCGAAGAGATCAAGCAAACCTATACTAAAATAGGCTATCCGGTGATTGTACCCAATCATACGGGTGATACGACAGAACTGATCCGTTACTTCCCAGAACGGCTATCGGTCTTTATGGGTCAGTCTGGAGCAGGAAAATCGACGCTACTGAATCAAATATCACCGGAACTGAATTTAGCAACAGGAGAGATTTCTGATGCACTTGGAAGAGGACGGCATACAACACGTCATGTGGAACTGATTCCTATCTATGGCGGGTTAGTAGCAGATACACCAGGATTTAGCTCGATTGACTTTTTGACAATTGAAGCAGGAGAACTGCCGAGACAATTTCCTGAATTTGTAGAAGCTTCTGTCCATTGCAAATTTAGAGAGTGCATGCATGCTAAAGAACCTGGCTGCGAAGTAAAACATAGAGTAGAAACAGGTGGTATCGCACAGACACGTTACGACAATTATTTGCAATTCTTACAAGAAATCGAAAAAAGAAAACCAATGTATGCAAAAAAAGAAGGTAAACGAAAATAGGAGGAAACAAGAATGAAGATAGCACCATCCATTTTGAGTGCAGATTTTGCCAATTTACAAAGAGACATTGAGTTAGTGGAAAAAGGAGGAGCGGATTACATCCACGTAGATGTAATGGATGGCCAATTTGTCCCAAATATCACATTAGGGCCAAATATTGTTCAGGCAATCCGTCCTGTTACTAAATTACCGTTAGACGTCCATCTGATGATCGTTGATCCAGAAAACTACATTCCAGCATTTGCAAAAGCTGGAGCAGATATCATTACTGTCCACGTCGAAGCAACTCCTCATATTCATCGGGCACTTCAAATGACAAAAAGCTTAGGAGTTAAAGCTGGAGTAGTTATCAATCCAGGAACACCAGTCTCCATGATCAAACATGTTTTGCCTTTGGCTGATCAAGTACTAGTCATGACTGTCAATCCTGGGTTCGGCGGACAAAGCTTTATTGAAGAAACAGTAGAAAAAATTACGGAACTCGCTGATCTACGTAGAGAGAACAATTGGACTTATGCAATCGAAGTAGATGGCGGAATCGTTCCAGAAACAGCAAAAATCTGTAAAGATGCAGGGGCGGATGTCTTCGTTGCAGGATCATATATCTATGGAGCCGAAAATCCAGTCGGACAAATCGAACGATTAAAAGAGGCATTAGACTAAATGAAAATTTTATTAGCTGCTGGAGGTAATCCGCAAAACTGGCCGCAGTCTCTGCTGTCCAAATACGATGCCTATGTCGGGATAGACCGTGGTGCGCTGTACCTGCTTCAAGCAGGCTACCCAGTAGATCTGGCAGTGGGTGATTTTGATTCATTGTCGAACGAAGAGCAGAAGGAAGTATTTGCAAAAGCCAAAGAGTATACCCGTTCCCCTGCAGAAAAAGACGATACAGATACACAGTTAGGTATCTTAAAAACATTTGAACGTTACCCGCAAGCGGAAGTCACTTTGATTGGAGCTACGGGCGGAAGATTGGATCATCTTTTAGCCAATCTCTGGTTAGGTATGGAACCTCGCTTCAAACCCTTTGCCCATCAGCTTATTATCAGAGATTGTCAAAATTATTTGTCTTATTATTTGCCTGGAGAGCATATAGTAAGACAGATACCAGATATGAAGTATTTAGCTTATTGCTGCTTGACTCCCGTCTCGAATCTTACATTAAAAGGCAGCAAGTATGTATTGGAAAATAAAGAAGTAGAATATCCGACATCTTATGCAAGTAACGAATTTCTTTCAGATACCGCAGAATTTTCTTTTTCAGATGGTATGATTGCAGTTATTCAAAGCAAAGATTGATCCATAAACAAATAAAAAAATTTGTCTTTCAGGCTAAAAATGACAGAATCTATTATTTGCTAAAAAAAAGCTTAAGAGGAGCAACTTACCTTTTGTTTCACGGCATTTAGTGATAAAATTGAACACAAGAGTCTAATTAATTCGAGGTGTCTTTGTGAAGAAGTTCAATCCTAATAAAAATATTATTATTACCTTGGTTATTGTTATCATCGTGGTGACGATACTAAGTGTGACCGCTGCGCAGCGAGCGAATGAAGGAAAGCCCAATTTCTTCCAATCCATCGTTAATGACAGTGTTGCAATGGTTGATAAAACAATCTCTGCCCCAGTACGGTGGGTACGAAATGGAGTAGATTCTGTCCATAATCTTTTTTCAACTTATGCCGAAAATGAGCGGCTAAAAGAAAAAATCGATAGCTATGATGACGTTTCACAGCAAAACAAGAATTACGAGAGAGAAATCGAATCGTTGAAAAAAGAACTTGAGTTGAATCAGACGCTGACTAGTTACGAAAAAGTAACGGCAAATGTCATTACTCGTTCGCCTGACAGTTGGCAGGACATGCTGATCGTAGACAAGGGTTCTAAAGACGGTATCGAAGCAAATATGGCAGTCATGTCGCAAAAAGGATTGATTGGCCGAGTGATCGAGGTCAATACGGCTTCGTCTAAAATCGAATTACTGTCATCCTCTAATGAAAGCTCCAATCATTTTCCAGTACGGGTATCTTCGGCTAATGGCGAAGCGTTTGGTTTGCTTAAAAACTATGATGAAAAGCTCCATGCCTTAGTGGTGACCCAATTAACTGGTGATACGGATATCAAAGAAGGGGATGTTGTCCAGACATCCGGTCTTGGAGGGAATTCTCCAGCTAACTTGCCGATCGGTACGGTTATTAAAACGAAACCAGATAGTTATGGGCTGGATCGGGAAGTTTATGTGAAACCTTATGCAGAAATGTATGACGTGTCAGTTGTGACGATTGTCCAACGGCTAGCGGAGGATTAGTCCATGTTGAAGAAAGAAACAATGAAGTACTATCTGCCAATCGTTTTGTTCTTTTTGATGTTGATAGATGGTCATTTAACAAGAATGCTAGGGGAGTGGTCGAAAGGCACCTATATGTCAAATGCCCACTTTCTGATATTGGCATTATTATGTTGCAGTATGGCGTTTGAAAAACGTTATTTACTGATTACCACGATTGTTCTCGGGGCTATCTATGACGCTTACTATATTGGCGTTATCGGTATCTATGCAGTAGCTCTCCCTTTAATTGTATGGTTGATGTATGTAATGAAAGACGTTATCCATGTCAACATCTTTACTGAATTTTTCAGTATGATCATCTTTGTCACGGGTTATGAATTGTTTACGATGGTGGTCCAGTTGATTTTTAAATTAGCAGTAGTAAATAACACGTATTTTATTACAAGGTTTTTAGGACCTACACTGCTGTTGAACATGATTATATTTGTATTATTCATTTTTCCATTTAAGAAATTATTCAGTGATGAATAATTTCTTTTTTTATTTTTAGGTCGAAAGCGAAAAAAATCGTTGTTATCTTAAGAAATGCTAGACTTAACGCGGCTTTTTCATGATCATTTTCTGAAACGAACAGTTTTGTCATTTTTAAAAGTTGTTTTGAAACATTTTTGTAACATAACTATTATATCGTTGACATACTGCTATGGTACAATTTTTATATCGTTAAGAAAGACTTAAATATATTTAGATATTTATTAAATTAAGCCAGTCGGAGGAATGAAGAGTGAAAAAGAGTTTAATATCAGCAGTAATGGTATGTTCAATGACCTTGACTGCCGTAGCATCACCGATCGCTGCCGCGGCGGACGATTTTGATTCTCAGATACAACAGCAAGATCAAAAGATTGCAGACTTGAAAAATCAACAAGCAGATGCACAATCACAAATCGATGCCTTAGAAAGCCAAGTTTCTGAAATCAACACACAAGCACAAGACCTATTAGCAAAACAAGATACATTGCGTCAAGAATCTGCACAATTAGTAAAAGACATTGCAGATTTACAAGAACGTATTGAAAAACGGGAAGATACAATCCAAAAACAAGCACGCGAAGCACAAGTAAGCAACACAAGCTCAAACTACATCGATGCTGTATTGAATGCTGAATCATTAGCAGATGCTATTGGACGCGTTCAAGCAATGACAACGATGGTAAAAGCAAACAACGACTTGATGGAACAACAAAAACAAGATAAAAAAGCTGTAGAAGACAAAAAAGCTGAAAACGATGCTAAACTAAAAGAATTAGCTGAAAACCAAGCTGCTTTGGAATCTCAAAAAGGCGATCTTTTATCTAAACAAGCTGATTTGAACGTACTGAAAACTTCATTAGCTGCTGAACAAGCAACTGCTGAAGACAAGAAAGCTGACTTGAACCGTCAAAAAGCAGAAGCTGAAGCAGAGCAAGCTCGTATTCGTGAACAACAACGTCTAGCAGAACAAGCTCGTCAACAAGCTGCACAAGAAAAAGCTGAAAAAGAAGCACGCGAACAAGCAGAGGCTGAAGCACAAGCTACTCAAGCTTCATCTACTGCACAAAGCTCAGCAACAGAAGAATCATCAGCTACACAATCTTCAATGACTGAAGAATCATCATCAGCTACACAATCTTCAGCAACAGAAGAATCAACAACACCTGAATCTTCAACAGAAGAATCAACAGCGCCTGAATCTTCAGCAATAGAAGAATCAACAACAGCGCCTGAATCTTTAACAACAGAAGAATCAACAACAGTGCCTGAATCTTCAACAACAGAAGAATCAACAACTGTACCTGAATCTTCAACAGAAGAATCAACAACACCTGCGCCTACAACACCATCAACAGATCAAAGTGTTGATACAGGAAACGGCACAGGAAGTAGTACTCCGGCTCCAACGCCAACACCTGAACAACCAAAACCTGTAACACCTGCAACACCTGCGCCTACAACACCATCAACAGATCAAAGTGTTGATACAGGAAACGGCACAGGAAGTAGTACTCCGGCTCCAACGCCAACACCAACACCTGAACAACCAAAACCTGTAACACCTGCTCCAGCTCCTTCTGGAAGTGTGAATGGTGCAGCAATCGTAGCAGAAGCTTACAAATATATTGGTACTCCATATGTTTGGGGCGGTAAAGATCCAAGTGGCTTTGACTGCTCAGGGTTCACACGCTATGTTTACATGCAAGTAACTGGTCGTGACATCGGTGGTTGGACAGTTCCTCAAGAATCAGCTGGAACAAAAATTTCAGTTTCTCAAGCAAAAGCTGGAGACTTGTTATTCTGGGGATCACAAGGCGGAACTTACCACGTAGCGATTGCTTTAGGCGGAGGACAATATATCCATGCTCCTCAACCAGGCGAAAGCGTAAAAGTTGGTTCAGTTCAATGGTTTGCACCTGACTTTGCTGTCAGCATGTAAGAATGATTAATCAAAAAGAGTTAGCCCATTCTGGACTAACTCTTTTTTTATTGTGATAAAATAGAAATCAGATAAATTCTTCTGTCAATTCCATGAACGTTTGGATATCTTCAGTCACCATGTCGATACCTGCTTGCCAAAAATCTGGTTGGGTAAGATCGACATTCAAATGTTTCTTCGCAAGATCTTCCGTCGTCATTGAGGCAGTATCGCGTAGTAAATGGATATATTCTTCTTCAAAATTTGCTCCCTTTTGGTTGGCGTAAGCATAGATGCCCAAACTAAAGAGGTAGCCAAATGTGTATGGGAAGTTATAAAACGGTACGTCATCAATAAAGAAATGCAATTTTGCAGCCCAGAAATATGGATGGTAAGTAGCTAAAGCTCCTTGATAGCCTTCTTTTTGCGCCTCAACCATCATCTCTGTGATCTTATCTTCTGAGACTAATCCTTCTTGCCGTGCTTCATAGAATCGATTTTCAAAAATGAATCGGGAATGGATATTCATGAACATAGCTAAAGCATTTTGCAGTTTTGTATCTAGCAAATTGATTTTTTCTTCTTTTGTTTTTGCGACTTTTAATGTAGCATCGGCTACGATCAGTTCTGCGAATGTACTTGCTGTTTCTGCGACATTCATGGCATATTCGCGATTTAAAGAAGGTAAATCCCACATCGTGCTGCTATGGAAAGCATGTCCTAGTTCATGAGCAAGTGTCGCAACCTCATTAACAGAATTACTGTAGGTCATAAAGATCCTTGATTCTTTTGTTTCTGGTAACTCAGTACAATAACCACCAGGACGTTTCCCAGGACGATCTTCTGCTTCGATCCAGCTCTTTTCAAAAGCAGATTGGGCAAATTTAGCCATTTTTGGACTGAATTTGTTAAAGTTTTCGATAATAAATGCTGCTGCTTCGTCAAAACTAAAGGTTTTTTCTTTCAAATCGCCTAAAATAATAGGTGCATCTTGATCTTGCCATTCCATTTTTTCTTTACCGAAAAGATTAGCTTTTCTAGTCAAGTAATCAACAAGGGGTTGTTTGTTTTTCTGGATTGTATCCCACATGACAGACAATGTTTCTTTCTTCAACCGATTGTACTCTAATGGTTTTTGTAGAAAATCTGTGACACCATGAAGTTCATAGTCAGAAATTCTAAAACCATCTAAATGATTCAAAGTATCCGTGAAGAGGGGTGCCTTTTCTTTCCAGGCTTCTTCCCATGCTGCGAAAAGTGTTTCTCTGACTTTTGGATCTGGATCGCCCATCATCTTATTGAAGGCTTGTCCAGCAGATAATTCGACTACTTGTCCATCTTGTTCGAAGGGAATCGAAATGCTGGCTACAATCGTATCATAATGACTGCTCCAAGCATTTAGACCATCTAAAGAAAGCGTATTTATAATGTTTTCTTCAGCTTCTGATAATAATTGTGAGCCATCACGACGAATCTCGTTTAAACGAAAAGCAATTGTTTCAAACGAAGATTGAGAAAGCATCTGATTCCAATCATTGTCAGATATTTCTGCAAATTTCTTTGACAATACAGTTTCGGCTGATTGCAGACGAGGCAGCATTGCGTAAAGCTTGCCCGATAAGACCTTTGCATCTGAATCATTGACATTGGCAGAAAGCAATGCAGTAATATAGCTGCTGCATTGGGTAAAGCCATTCGTAATCGTTTCTTGCAATTGAAGAATAGCGTTTAACTGCTCTGCATTGTCAGAACTAGGTGACCATTTTGTTACGCGGTGATAATACTCGTTCATTTGGTCTTCCAATTGCTTCATCCGTTGGTTCAAAGCATCAGAATGACTGCCTCCGGAAAAAATAGAATCTAGATTCCAATTTAATGAATAACTCATGAAAAAACTCCCTTCATATTGTAATACAAAATTAAGTATAGCACTTTTTTATGGAAGAAGTCTCTATGAAAATGATTGTTGTTTCTTCAAAAAAAGTCTAAGATAAAATACAGAGGTGACTTATGAATTCTTCAAAAAAACAAATGAAAAACGGAAATATTTATTTAGTAATCGCACTGATAGTCGTTATAATCTTATTTTACAGTTCTTCTCAAACTTACGGACAGCAATCACAAGTTTCGCGATTAGAAAGCTGGCTGCCTAATCAGCCATTTAAAGACACATTAGCGGGTATACGTTTTAATTATGGTGGAAGTATGGTGAGTATCGACCATCTGGGCTACGCCAAATTTTTAGAGTTCTTTTTAAGGAAGGGCGCACATTTCGGTACCTATTTTATTTTGGGAGGCAGCTTGTTTTTAGGTGTTTTCCCCAAGCTAAAAATTTGGTGGCTGACAGCGATCCTTGCTTGGCTTTCAGCAACAGGGTACGCAGGTTTGGACGAATTCCATCAGATGATGACCGGTGGACGAACACCTATGTTCCAAGATGTCATGTTGGATTCGATCGGTGCTCTGACTGCTGTGATATTATGTGTGCTTTTTGCGGCATTCAAGAAGCGTTTATAGATTGGCTGTGGCTTTGTTTTTTTGTGAAATAGTACTAGAATAGAAGTGTATTCTCAAAAGAACAAGGGAGGAAAAATCATGTCAGGACATAGTAAATGGCATAATATCCAAGGAAGAAAAAATGCCCAAGATGCAAAACGAGGGAAAGTCTTTCAGAAACTTTCTCGTGAAATTTATATGGCAGCTAAAGCAGGCGGTCCTGATCCATCTATGAATCCAGCTTTGCGGCTTGTTGTGGACAAAGCAAAAGCTGCAAATATGCCTAACGACAATGTGGAACGGGCGATTAAAAAGGCTACGAGTGCCGTAGATGAAACGAATTACGATGAAATCACGTATGAAGGATATGGTCCGGGTGGAGTAGGAATCTTAGTCCATGCATTGACAGATAACCGTAATCGGACAGCGACAAATGTCCTCCGAGTAGCTTTTACTCGAAACGGTGGATCACTGGGAGAAACGGGTTCAGTCAGTTACTTGTTTGACCGCAAAGGATATATCGCTATTGAACGCGATGGGTTGACTGTTGATGAAGAGACGATGTTTGAGGATGTATTAGAGGCGGGGGCAGAAGATCTGCAAACTTCTCCTGAAGTATTCGAGATTTATACTGCACCAGAAGATTTTGCTGCTGTACGAGATGAGTTGGAAAAAGAGTTCACTTTGGCGCAAGCAGAATTGACGATGATTCCACAAACGACGATTGATTTAAATGAGGAACAAAAAGAGCAATTGGAACGTCTAGTAGATAAGCTAGAAGACGATGATGATGTTTCAGAAGTCTTTACTGCTGCTGAAATGTAAGTAGCACATGGTTAGATAATAAAAAGAAAGCACCTGTACCAATCGTACGGGTGCTTTCTTTTTATATATTATTTTTGTTAGAAGACCAATACAGGCGTTCCTTTTTCGACCATCCCGAATAATTCCTTCATTACACTTGGTGGGGTGTTGATGCAGCCGTGTGAACCGCGGGTTTTCCATAAGTCTCTACCGTATTCAGGTTGCCAGTCTGAATCGTGGATACCAACACCTGTCCAGTCAATCGGCATCCAGTAGTTTACCGGACTCTCGTAAGGTGTTCCATCGTCATTTGTTCCTTTTAAAGTTGCATCTTCTTCTTTATTCCAAACATAGAAGACTCCAGCAGGTGTAGGTGTAGTTGGCTTTCCGGAAACGATATCTGTTTCAAGGGCCGCTTTTCCGTCTTTGTAATACCACATATGCTGGTTCTCCAGATCAACTTCGATATACGTATCTTCGATCAATGGATGATCAGCGGTTGTGCCACCTTGCACAATGGGTGAACGAGTAAAATCTTGGCCTGCCAGAATCGCTTTTTTCAATGCTTCTGTCTCGCTGTCTGTTTGGATCGTCCAACTGTAAGTGCCAACTGGGACCGTAACTTCTCCTCTTTTTGTACTTTTAAATTTTGTGTCATTCGTACTTGTGTTATACTTTGTGCCTAAATCTGTTACATATTGACGTACTTGTTCTGTATCTAAATTGACTTTTCCATCATTGTAGGTCAGCCAACTCATAATATCACTTGATGGGATCTGGAAAGTCTCACCGTTTATACTGTAAGTAGCTTTTACATTTGCGATAGCATTCATGGATGCGAGTTGTTCTTTCAGTGAGCTGTCTTCAGATGTTACTTTTGGTTTTTCTTTGAATTCAGTCAATTCAATTGTATCTTTACCAGAGTTTACCGCACTTTTTAATTGTTTGACCGCAGCATCGACGTCGATCGTATTTCCATTGACTTCAGGCTTGATAACGAAAGAGTCACCTGCTTTTTCGATCGTTGCATCAGTAGTAGGTGTCCGGTCTTTGTTCAAATCAGTCAGCTTAGTTGTCAATGTCTGAACGGTAGTGTCTAGTTTTTGGTGGTTTTGACTGACAGGATCTATTTCTTGTTTTTCTGCCGCTGAGACATAAGTCATTCCCCAAGTCCATCCGTTTTGTTCATTTAGGATCGGAGAAAGCTCCGAAGTGAAATCATCTTTGTAGCCGAGCTCGGATTTTGGTACTTCCTGCCAGACTTTTCCATCTTCTTTAATAGCCAGTTTTTTATCAGAATAAGCTTCTTTTAATTTTTCATTTGCTTTTTCGACTGTTAGATTGCTGACATTTATTCCATTTATTTCTGTATTCGGCAAAAAATGCTTTGTGTAGTATGTACTGCGATAGGTATAAAAGCTGATCAGCACTAAGAGAACACCAAGAGCTGAAAGCAAAGCAACATGTTTCGATTTTTTTCGATGCGAAGATCTTGTCATATCGACAACTCCTTAAGTAAAAGTTTAGGGTGGAACGGTCTCATGATAGCATAATTTAGAGGAAAAGACGAAGGTTATCTCTACTTTATGAAAAAATTTAGAAACCATAAGGGTGATAAAAATAAAAAAAACGGAAAACACCGAATAGATGTTTTCCGTCATGTTCAAAGATTATTCAGCGTCTAGTTTAGCAAAAGCTTCATCTAGAATTTCTTTTAATTGCTTAGCAGAAGCAGCCATACGTTCTTGCTCGCTGTCACTTAAAGGAATTTCGATTACTTTTTGGATACCTTGACGGTTGATAACAGCAGGTGCACCAATGTAGATGTCGTTCAATCCATATTCGCCATTCATGAATACTGATAAAGGAAGAACAGCATTTTCATCATCTAAGATGGCACGAGTGATACGTGCTAATGCTACTGCGATACCATAGAAAGTAGCGCCTTTTTTCTCGATAATTGTGTAAGCAGCGTCACGTACGCCAAAGAATAGGTTAACCATAGCTTCTTCATCGATTTCTGGGTTGTTTTTTACCCATTCATAGATTTGCAAGCCGGCAACATTTGCATGTGACCAAACTGGGAATTCTGAATCTCCGTGTTCACCTAAGATGTAAGCATGGACGTTGCGTGCATCAACGTCAACTAATTCCGCAAGTGCTTGACGGAAACGAGCTGAGTCAAGAGAGGTACCTGAACCGATTACGCGTTCTTTAGGGAAACCTGAGAATTTCCAAGTTGAGTAAGTCAAAATATCTACTGGGTTAGCGGCAACTAAAAAGATACCGTTAAATCCTGATTCAACGATTTGTGTGACAACATCGCGGTTGATTTTTAGGTTTTTGTTTACTAAGTCTAAACGAGTTTCACCTGGTTTTTGTGGTGCACCAGCTGTAATAACAACTAAGTCAGCATCATGTGCGTCTGCGTAAGTAGCAGAATAGATTTTTTTAGGTGAAGTAAATGCCAAAGCGTGAGACAAGTCAATTGCGTCTCCTTCAGTTTTAGCAGTATTGATATCCACGATACCTACTTCTTGAGCGATATTTTGAGTAACTAGAGCAAAGGCATAGCTAGAACCTACGGCGCCGTCTCCAACAAGAATAACTTTTTGATGATCTTTTTTTTCTGCAGCTGCAGTCATTTAGTATCAATCCTTCCATTGATTTGTTTTTTCCCATGCTTATGCTAACATTTCTCAAGCCCCATGTCACGCTATTTGGCTATAAAATATAACAGATAACAAGGTTGTATTATATGTAAAAGCTTACATGTGCGTTATTTCACTATTTTTATATATCAATTATTTTATTAAACTTTGAAGAAATTTTTAATTTCTTTATCATTTATTAACGATTCTCTTTTAGCCGAAACGCCTTGTTTTGTGTTATACTATGCATTGACAAGTATAAAAAAGAAAAAAGCTCGATGGACTGGACCGCTAATTAGCAGTCCAGCCTTTTGTGCTGCTTTTTAGAATTAGGTGGAAAACAAAAATGAAAATGATCGTCGGGTTAGGAAACCCAGGTACCAAATACCAATATACAAAACACAATATCGGCTTTATGGTCGTGGATAAAATTGCACGCGAGCATCAAGCTACTTTCAAAAAAAATCCGTTCGAAGCAGAAGTTGCCGAATTTTTTCATAATGGAGAAAAGATCCTTTTAGTCAAACCACAAACATTCATGAATGAATCTGGTCGTGCAGTCGGCCCGCTAATGACTTATTTTGGGATTTATCCAGAGGAATTAGTCGTAATCTACGATGATTTAGATCTGGCAGTGGGAAAAATCCGGCTCCGTCAAAAGGGAAGTGGCGGCGGGCATAACGGTATCAAAAGTATTATTTCCCATTTGAATACGAATGTCTTTGATCGAATCAAGGTGGGAATCGGCAGGCCAGAAGGGAAAAAAACAGTAGTCCAGCATGTGCTTAGTCCTTTCAGCAAAGAAAATCAGCCTTTGATAGAAGAAAGCATGTGTCAATCTGTTAAAGCAGTCGAATATCTCATAGAAGGGCATTCGTTCGTGGATGCGATGAATCGATTCAATTGAGGAAGGAGGAAAAGGAATGGATATTATTCAATTAGTCGGAAAAGATCCGCAAGTAAAAGAATGGGTCAGCAATTTAGAAGAAAAAATGCCTAGACAACTAATCACAGGATTAGCGGGCTCAGCGAAAACACTTCTATTTGCTCGAGCGTTTAAGAAAACAAATAAAAACATGATTATTCTGATGCCAAATTTGTATTATGCGAATCAGTTAGCAGAAGATCTGCAACATGTGATTCCGCAAGATCAGATCCATTTATTTCCAGTGGATGAAGTGCTTTCTGCTGAAATGGCCTTTTCTTCTCCAGAAGCGCGAGGCGAGAGAGTCGCAACGCTTAACGCACTTCAAGAAAAAAAAGCAGGTATCTATTTGTTGCCAGTCGCATCTTTGCACAAGCGACTGCCGAATAAGAAAACTTGGCTACAGGCGCAATTGAATTGGCATATTGGTGATGAGATAGACGTGGAAAATCTTCCTCGCCAATTGACTTTGATGGGCTATGTACGAGAAGAGATGGTCGCAAAACCGGGAGAATTCAGTATTCGAGGAAGCATTATCGATATTTACCCGTTAACGACAACCTATCCTGTTCGTGTAGAACTATTTGATGTAGAGATAGATTCTATGCGGTATTTTGAAGCAGAAACACAACGCTCAATCGAAAAAACGGAAGAAATCTGGGTTTCCCCAACGAGTGAACAAGTCTACGGACCAGAGGATCTAGAACATGGAATAGAGCAAATGCAAAAAATGCTAGAAAAACGGCTTGCTGCGACCACAGAAGAAGCAGACCGCGAGTTTTTGCAAGATTACTTCGGTCAGCTGACTTCAAGCTGGCAAGCAGGTGTCCCGACAGAAGAAGCAAAATTCTACTCAGATCTTCTTTACCAAGAATCTGTGACGATCTTGGATTATTTCCCTTCAAATAGTTTACTAGTCGTTGATGATTATCAGCGAATCATGGAAACAAATCGGGAAATTGAAAGGGAAGCGGCAGAATGGCAGACTCAAAAAATCAGCGAATTGCGGGTGTTTTCTGAGCAGACATTTTCAGCAGATATACAAAAAATCGTGCAGAAGGAAAAGTTCACCACAACCTTTTTCTCGCTCTTTCAAAAAGGAATGGGAAATCTTCGCTTCCAAGCAATCCATAATTTTCAATATCGGACGATGCAACAGTTCTTCGGACAAATGCCATTGCTGAAAACAGAAATGGACCGTTGGCGCAAGCAAAAGCAAACTGTTGTGATTTTTATTCCGACAAAGGACAGGATACGCAAAGCAGAACAAATGCTTCGAGATGAAGACATATTAGTAGTAGAAACAGAAAAAAATGCATTGATCAGAGGACAAGTGCAATTAGTTGAAGGAGCTTTGCAAGCTGGTTTTGAACTTCCTCAAGAAAAAATAGTAGCTATCACAGAAAAAGAAATTTTTCAAAAAACAACAAAAAAACAAACGAGACGTCAAACAGTAACAAACGCAGAGCGATTGAAAAGCTATAATGAATTAAAAGCAGGAGATTACGTTGTCCATGCCAATCATGGTATCGGGAAATACATCGGGATGGAAACGCTAGAAGTAGATGGCGTTCACCAAGACTATATGACTATTTTGTACCAAAACGACGATAAACTGTTTATTCCTGTTACTCAACTGAACCTGATCCAAAAATATGTCGCCTCTGAAGCCAAAGCGCCTCGCATCAATAAGCTAGGCGGAAGTGAATGGACGAAAACCAAGCGAAAAGTCTCTTCAAAAATCGAGGATATCGCTGACGATCTAATCAAATTATATGCCGCAAGAGAGTCAGAAAAAGGATATGCTTTTGGACCTGATGACGCCTACCAAAAAGAATTCGAAAATGCCTTCCCCTACTCTGAAACTGATGACCAGTTGAGAAGTGCAGCGGAGATCAAACGGGATATGGAAAAAGAAAAACCAATGGATCGGCTACTCGTAGGTGATGTTGGTTATGGGAAAACAGAAGTAGCGCTTCGAGCGGCCTTTAAAGCGATAAAGGAAAGCAAACAAGTAGCCTTTTTAGTTCCAACAACGATCTTGGCACAGCAGCACTATGAAACGATGCTGGAAAGATTTGAAGGTTTCCCCGTAAATATCGGGCTATTAAGTCGTTTCAGAACAAGAAAGCAACAAAAAGAAACCATCGAACAACTGCGTACAGGTCAAGTTGATATTGTTGTAGGAACCCATCGAATCTTGTCAAAAGATATTGAATTTAGCGATTTGGGTCTACTGATTATTGACGAAGAACAACGTTTTGGTGTAAAACATAAGGAACGATTGAAACAGTTACGTGCACAAGTGGATGTTTTGACTCTGACTGCAACACCGATTCCGAGAACTTTGCATATGTCGATGTTAGGCGTGCGGGATCTTTCAGTAATCGAAACACCGCCTGCGAATCGTTATCCGATCCAAACATATGTTATGGAAAAAAATCCTGGGGCTATTCGCGAAGCAATCCATCGAGAAATGGGACGAGGTGGACAAGTATTCTATTTATATAATCGGGTAGAAACGATCGAACAAAAAGTAGAAGAAATCCAAGAACTCGTTCCGGAAGCACGGATCGGTTATGCTCATGGGCAAATGACAGAGGCGCAATTAGAAAATACGCTTTTTGAGTTTATTGAAGGTCAGTATGATGTTCTTGTCACTACAACCATCATTGAAACAGGAGTAGATATCCCGAACGCAAATACGTTGTTCGTTGAGAACGCTGATTATATGGGATTATCCACGTTATACCAATTGCGAGGGCGGGTAGGAAGAAGCAGCCGTGTCGCATATGCTTACTTTATGTATGAGCAGCAGAAGATCCTTAACGAAGTCAGTGAAAAACGTCTTCAGGCAATCAAAGATTTTACAGAACTGGGATCTGGATTCATGATTGCGATGCGGGATCTTTCCATTCGCGGTGCAGGTAATCTCTTAGGTGCTCAGCAGCATGGATTTATTGATGCAGTCGGTTTCGATATGTATTCTCAAATGCTAAGCGAAGCTGTTTATCGTAAACAAGGAAAGAATAGTCAAGTGGAGAAGACCACTGTTGAGATCGACCTCGGTGTCGATGCGTATCTACCTGAAACATACGTGGCAGATCAACGGCAGAAAATCGAGATCTATAAACGAATTCGTGAACTTGATTCGCAAGAAATGCTAGATGAACTAGAAGATGATCTGCTCGACCGTTTTGGAGAATATCCAGAAGAAGTAGCACATCTCTTGACAATTGGGCAGATCAAAATGGATGGCGATCGAGCGCTCCTAGAAACGATAAGGAAACAGGAGGCGCATATAGTCTTTACTCTAAGTAAAGTTGGAACAAAACGCTATAGTGTGGAACAGTTATTCGAAGCACTGACAGCGACAAAACTAAAAGCCAGTCTAGGCGTTGAAAAAGAACAGATGGTGATACGCTTGACGATCCCCAACCAAATGGAAGAAGCAGTATGGCTTCAGGAAATCCAAAAGTTTGTCAAAGCGTTGCGTGAGCAAAAATATCTGTCAGCGTAGGAAGGAGCAATGATTTGGATCATAAAGAAATGCGGCGCGTCATGCAAGGAGCATTTGTATTGACGATTGCTTCTTTCATAGCAAAAGTATTAAGTGCCCTTTACCGAATTCCCCTCCAAAACTTAGTCGGCGACGAAGGTTTTTATGTTTATCAGCAAGTTTATCCAATTTATGGGATAGCAATGACTTTAGCTTTATCCGGTCTTCCGCAGTTCATATCAAAGTACGTTGCAGAAAGAAAGAATCCTTTCGAGCGAAAGCAAGCTTTGCAAAATCTTTATCCCTTAGTATTTTGGACAGGTGTCTTTTTGTGGTTGTTTGTCTTTGCATTTAGCAGCTGGATTGCTTGGATGATGGGAGACATACAATTGAAACCGCTGATCCAAGTAGTTTCCTTTACCTTTTTGCTGATGCCTGGTCTATCTTTTTATCGAGGGAATTTCCAAGGAAGATTCTTGATGGAACCAACTGCTGTTTCTCAAGTAGTTGAGCAGTTCGTTCGTGTTTTTGTGATTGTCTGTAGTGCGTTTGCTTTTAGAAAGCTTGGATGGACGGTGTACCAAACAGGGACGGCAGCAATGAGTGGAGCTGTTTTTGGCGGTTTATGCGCATATGGGATCCTTCACTACTATGAACAAAAGATTCATGGAGGAGCGTTAGGCTTCCGACGGTTTCCATTGTTCAAACAGCCGTCAAAGCCCTTGATCCGGCGTTTTCTGGTAGAAGGCGGACTGGTTTCGATTTATAGTGGATTGCTTATCTTTTTCCAGCTGATCGACTCTTTCTTTGTAAAAAATGCTTTGGAAGTTTACGGACTGTCAGAATACGGTGCGAAGATAGCAAAAGGGGTCTATGATCGAGGTCAGCCTTTAGTACAATTAGGTTTAGTGATTGCCACTGCATTAAGTGCGACATTCCTGCCTGCGTTGACTCGTCATTTGACCAACCGGATCTATCGTCAGTTTTTACAGACAGCCAAAATATATCTTAGATTGACGACCGCTTTAGCATTAGCTGCGTCTTTGGGATTAGCCTTGCTGCTCCCTTATATCAATTATGCGTTGTTTAAAGATTATGCGGGAAATGCAGCGCTTGTATTGTTTGTTTTTTCCATTGCTTTCACTGCAGTCATCCAAGCTTATCAAAGTATTGCTCAAAGCAAGAACTCGTTTCGCCCTTCTTTAAAAGGCGCAGGATGGGGACTATTGGTAAAAGGATTGACTACTTCTTTTCTGACCGGTTTATTAGGAACAGCAGGTGCAAGCCTGTCTACCCTTTTAGGATTAGGTGTGACGCTTTGGTATTTTGTTCGAATCGAAACAAAAGAGCTAAATGCTTTTTGGAAAGAACGGCATTTTGGACGGAAGTTGATGATCAGCCTTCTTTGTATGGCAGTAGTACTGCTGCTGTATTATGGTGTATTGAATATAGTGTTTGGTCCTGTAACTCATCGTTCCACTGCTTTTTTTGTCAGCGTGATAGGAGTTGGGATCGGGGCTTCTGTGTTCATTTATACAGTGATCCGTCTTCGTCTGTTTACAGTACGAGAATGGCTAATGTTGCCTTTTGGTAAGAAAATCCTGCGATTAAATAAAAAAAATTAAAAAGTGAGGAATAAGATATGCGATTAGATAAATTTTTAAAAATTTCCCGAATCATCAAAAGACGATCAGTAGCAAAAGAAGTAGCTGATAAAGGAAGAATTCAAATCAACGGTAAATTGGCGAAATCTTCCAGTGATGTCAAAGTAGGCGATATTTTGAAAGTCCAGTTCGGCAACAAAACGTTGGAAGTGAAAATCACGGAATTACATGAATCAACCAAAAAAGAAGATGCACAAAAAATGTACGAAATTATTTCTGAAAATCGCACAGAAACACTAAAGAAATAGATTAGACAAGCTTTCACGATATTGGTATAATGAAAAAGACAATCAAAAAGATTGGAGCGAATCCAAGTGACGAAAAAAAGCAATAAAATCGCTGCGCTAGATACGGAATATGCAAAGAAAAAGTATGCTGAATTTCAGCAACAACAACGTCAACTGATTTTTCGAAGACGCAGACTGGCTGCAATTTTTGTTGGTGCTTTGGTCATTTTCGCGATAATAGGTGTGCAGATTTTCCATGACATGCAAAGGATGCATCAATTGAACGAATTGAGAGTCGAAGCAAATACTGAAATGAAAGAAGTCAACGCAGACGTTGATCAGCTGCACCAAGATGTTTCATTGCTGAAAGATGATGAGTATGTAGCTAAACTTGCCAGAAGCAAATTCTTTTACTCAAAAGACGGTGAAAAAGTTTATCCTATATTAGAATCAAATACAGACAGCTCGACAAATGAAACAGATCAATCAACTAGTTCTACAACTGCAAAATAAGCAGGAATATAAAAAAGGGAAATAATTAGGAGGAACATTTTTTTTATGTCAATCGAGGTAGGAGCAAAACTGCAAGGAAAAGTATCAGGAATCACAAATTTTGGTGCGTTTATTGATCTAGGTGCTGGAAAAACGGGTCTAGTTCATATTAGCGAAGTGTCAAATGGCTATGTAAAAGACATCCATGATGTTTTAAGTGTAGGAGATGAAGTAACAGTTAAAGTTATTTCAGTAAATGATGATGGAAAAATCGGACTATCTATCCGGAAAGCGCAGGAACAACCTGCTGAATCTGGAGAAGAAAGCCGTCCTAAAAAATATCAACAAAAAGATCCCCGTGACAACCGAAATCGTCCAGCACAGAAAAAATCTTTTTCTCGCAGTCAACCTTCAGCTCAAAAAGAAGACTTCGATTCATTGATGAGTTCATTTTTGAAAGATAGCGATGACCGCTTATCTTCATTGAAGCGAAACACAGAAGGAAAGCGCGGTGGCCGTGGCGGACGCCGCAGCTAAAAAGCCGCAAATAAGGATAGTGCGACTATTTGGGTCATAGTATCAACAGAGGGCAGGTTAATTGTCGTTTTAGACGTTTTCCCGCTCTCTTTTTTTTAGGAAGAAAGGGTGTGGAAAGGATGAACGTTGAAAAAGGCGGGAAAAAAGCACCGCTATTACAGCAGTCATTTATTCGGCACGGGAATGAACAAGGATTCTGGCAACAAGGATCGAGAATTTTAGCAGCGGTATCAGGTGGTGTTGATTCGATGGTTTTGCTCCATTTACTTTTACAAGTGCAACGCCAAATCGGTTTTTCTTTAGGTATCGTCCACATCAATCACCAATTAAGAGAAGAATCAGCAGAAGAAGCTGCCTATCTTCGCTCATATTGTGAAGAGAAGAATCTCCCTTTATATGTAAGTATTTGGGAAGATCCAGCCAAATCCGCCATAGAAACAGAAGCTCGTAACTTTCGTTATCAAGAATTCACTCGCGTGATGGAAGAAGGACAATATGACACATTGATGACTGCTCATCACGGAGATGATCAAATCGAGACGGTGTTAATGAAAATCGTTCGTGGGGGACAGTTAAATACTTTTTCTGGAATCAAAGAAGTACAACCATTTGCTGCTGGCAGACTGGTTCGTCCGTTGCTGAGTTTTAGCAAAGAAGACCTATATACTTATGCAGCGGAATCGCAGCTTGTTTACTTTGAGGATCAGACAAACCAATTGTTAGATGTCCAGAGAAATCGGCTTCGTCATTTGGTAGTTCCTCAATTGAAACAAGAAAATACACAGGCGTTGAGACATTTCCAGCAATTTTCGCAACAGATCCAATGGGCAGACCAAGTCATTCAAAAATATATGGGACAGTTGATCGAAAAGGAAGTCGAACAGTGGGAGGAACAATTTCGATTTTCTGCAGAAATGATTGAAGAAATGACAGATGCTGAACGATACTATTTTTTTTACTCCTTTTTCGACAAAGCATTCTCAAAAACAGGGATTATTTTGAAAGAACAACAAATGGAGTCGATTTTAGACCAGTGGCAACAGAAAAAAAGCCAATGGCAACTCAGTATTGGCAATAATTGGATACTGAAAAGAGAGTATCATTTTGTTGTACTCGCTAAAAAAGAAAAACAAGCAACTAGCCAGACAGAAGACCAGCGCTTGTTGCTGATTCCAGAACAAGGAATATATTTGAATGAAACAGAATGGATTGGTCTGGTCAAACCTGAAAATGCAGGGGACATCAAAGCAACAGATTCATGTTCTCTATTTTCTCATGACATTTGGATTCCTGCTGATGTGCAACTGTATGTCGAAAAAAGAAAAGCAGGAGACCGCATTAAATTAACAGAGAATCTCACAAAAAAAGTATCTAGATATTTTATCGATCAGAAAGTACCTAATTCACAAAGGCAGCATGCTTGGATCATTACAGATGCCAAAAGAAATATATATAGCTTGATACCTTTTGCCTTTTCATATTTGAGTATTCGTGAAGAAACTGATAAAATACACTACATACTTCTTTACAAATATCAAAAAGAAGCAATTGGAAGGAGAACCTGATGTTGGAAAAGGATATTGAGAGAATTTTGATCTCACAAGAAGAGATACAAGTTCGTTGCAAAGAACTAGGCAAAGAGTTAACAGAAATTTACCAAAACACCAATCCCCTAGTAGTAGGTGTCTTAAAAGGAGCGGTACCATTCATGGCAGATATCGTTCGTTCTATCGATACGTATTTGGAATTGGATTTCATGGATGTTTCAAGCTACGGGAATGCAACAGTCTCGTCAGGGGAAGTAAAAATCGTCAAAGACTTAGATACGAATGTAGAAGGTCGCGATCTGTTGATCGTTGAAGATATCATTGACAGCGGAAGAACACTTGCTTATTTAGTGGATCTTTTCAAATACCGCAAAGCAAAATCAGTCAAAATTGTTACACTACTTGACAAACCTGAAGGAAGAGTAGTAAATATCGAAGCAGATTATGTTGGCTTCAACGTACCAAATGAATTTGTGGTCGGTTATGGCTTGGATTATGCAGAAGCATATCGTAACCTTCCGTACATCGGTGTATTGAAACCTAGTGTTTATCAATCGAATTAATGCTGTATCTCAATTAAATTATGGTACAATAGAATGGTCAGGATTGATAAAAAACTGTTAAATTAAATTGACGCTTAGGGAGGGCAACTATGAACAAAAAGAACAACGGCATGATGAAAAATGCCTTGTATTATGTCCTCGTAATCTTAGCGATGGTAATGGTCGTTTATTTTATTTTTGGTAATAACGGCCAGCGATCGTCAGATATCGAGTACTCAAAATTCACAGAACAACTACAAGCAGGCAAGATCAAAGAATTTGAAGTGCAGCCTGCAAATGGTGTATATAAGATCACTGGTGAATACAAAGAACAGCAGACCGTCGCTAACAGCGGTGGGTTAGCTATCTTAGGTTCAACAGATACGACTACTACCCATTTCACAACAATCATTTTGCCAAATGATACAACATTGAGCCAAGTAACAGAACTGGCAAAAGAAAACAAAGTTGCTACAACAGTAAAAGAAGAATCAAGCAGCGGTATATGGGTTTCCCTATTGCTTAGCTTCTTGCCAATCGTAATCATCATCTTTTTCTTTTACATGATGATGGGACAACAAGGCGGCGGTGGCGGTGGCGGCCGTGTCATGAACTTTGGTAAATCAAAAGCCAAAGAAGCAGACAAAAAAGCTAATCGCGTACGTTTTTCTGATGTAGCGGGTGCGGAAGAAGAAAAACAAGAACTAGTTGAAGTTGTTGAATTTCTGAAAGATCCTCGCCGATTTGTTGAATTAGGTGCCCGTATCCCGGCAGGTGTACTTTTAGAAGGACCTCCAGGAACAGGTAAAACCTTATTAGCAAAAGCTGTTGCCGGAGAAGCTGGAGTACCGTTTTACTCGATCTCGGGTTCTGATTTCGTAGAAATGTTTGTCGGTGTCGGAGCAAGTCGTGTTCGTGATTTGTTTGAAACAGCAAAGAAAAACGCACCAGCTATCATTTTCATTGATGAAATTGATGCGGTAGGTCGTCAACGTGGTGCCGGTATGGGCGGCGGACATGATGAACGCGAACAAACATTGAACCAATTGCTTGTAGAAATGGATGGCTTCGACGGAAATGAAGGAGTAATCGTCATTGCTGCAACCAACCGTTCTGATGTACTAGACCCAGCGTTACTACGTCCAGGTCGTTTTGACCGCCAGATTTTAGTTGGACGTCCAGATGTAAAAGGTCGTGAAGCAATCTTGCGAGTCCATGCACGGAATAAACCGATGGCAGATGACGTTGACTTGAAAGTTGTGGCTCAACAGACACCAGGTTTTGCCGGAGCAGATTTAGAAAATGTCTTGAATGAAGCAGCGTTAGTAGCTGCTAGAAGAAATAAAAAGAAAATCGATGCTTCTGATATCGATGAAGCGGAAGATCGCGTGATTGCAGGTCCAGCTAAAAAAGATCGCGTAATCAGCAAAAAAGAACGCGAAATGGTTGCTTATCACGAAGCTGGTCATACGATTGTCGGATTAGTATTGAGTCGCGCTCGGGTCGTCCACAAAGTAACGATCATCCCTCGCGGACGCGCCGGCGGATATATGATCGCTTTACCAAAAGAAGATCAGTTCTTGATGACGAAAGAAGATATGTTTGAACAAATCGTAGGCTTACTTGGTGGACGTACAGCTGAAGAAATCATCTTCAATGTCCAATCAACTGGTGCTTCCAATGACTTTGAGCAAGCGACAGCTCTAGCACGAAGCATGGTAACAGAATATGGAATGAGTGATCGTTTAGGTCCTGTTCAATATGAAGGAAACCATCAAGTGTTTGTTGGCCGCGACTATGGTCAAACAAAAGCTTACTCTGAACAAGTCGCTTTCGAGATTGATCAAGAAGTACGAAAAATCTTGATGGAAGCTCATGATAAAGCTCGAGAAATCATCGAAGCTCATCGTGCACAGCATAAACTGATTGCTGAAAAACTTTTGGAATTCGAAACATTGGATGCCAAAGCAATCAAGTCATTGTTTGAACACGGTGTGATGCCTGAAGGTACTGAGTCAAATGATTATCCAAGCGAAAAAGAAGCGAAAACTTTTGAAGAAGCAAAACGTGCTTTGGAAGAAAAAGACGCTGAAAAACAAGCGGAAGAAAAACGTGATTTTGAAGAAGCAAAACATGAACTGAATGAGGAAAATAAAGCAGAACATGATTCAGATTCTCAACAATCAGAAGATAATCATTCAGACGATCAATACAAATAAAAAAATATAGGTCAATTGATCTGATATGACTCCCGAAAACCGGAACAAAAACCGGTTTTCGGGAGATTTCTTTATTTAAGATGTAAATAGGATGATGTCCTGTTTTCTAGATGATTCTGAATTATTTTTAAAAGAAGCATTCCAAAGTTGAAAAAAGCAGTAGTTGCTAGTATGATTCACTATGAGTTTAAAAACGGAAAAAGGAGTACATAACAAATGAAAGATTATTTGGTTAAGGCACTTGCTCACGACGGATTCGTCCGAGCATACGCCGTTCAAGCAACAAATACCGTAGCGGAGGCACAAAGACGTCATGATACTTGGCACACCTCCTCAGCTGCTTTGGGACGGACATTGGTCGGTAGTCTGCTACTTGGTGCGACGCTCAAAGGAGAAGACAAACTAACTGTTCGAATCCAAGGCGATGGTCCAGCAACAGGAATTGTAGTAGATGCAAATGGAAAGGGAGATGTGAAAGGTTACATCAAAAATCCGCATCTCAGTCTTCCTCTAAATAGTGAAGGTAAAATCGATGTGCGGGGAGCAGTTGGAACACAAGGAATGTTTACTGTCACAAAAGACTTAGGATTAAAAGAACCTTTTTCTGGGCAAACGCCGATTGTTTCTGGAGAAATCGCTGAAGATTTTACTTACTATCTTGCTATCTCAGAACAAATCCCTTCAGCTGTTGGACTGAGTGTATTGGTCAATACTGACGACAGCATCAAGACGGCGGGAGGATTCATGATCCAAATCATGCCAGGTGCCGATGAAGAAACAATCAGCAAGATCGAAGAACAATTAAAAACGACACCAAGAATCTCTACCCTCTTAGATGAAGGACAGACACCAGAAGAAATATTGAAAGGATTGCTTGGTACAGAAGAATTGAACATTTTGGAAAAAATGCCTGTTCAATTCAAATGTGACTGTTCAAAAGAAAAATTTGCAGAAGCAATTATCGCGTTAGGTGCAGAAGAAATCCAAGCAATGATAGACGAAGATCACGGTGCAGAAGCGGTTTGTTCTTTCTGTAATAACAAATACAAGTATAGTGAAGAAGAATTAGCTGGATTGAAGAAAGAAGCCTTAGGAGGGATTTAAGTGGAACACACATGGAAAATCGGCAATGTGGAAATCCCTAATCGTGTCGTTGTTGCACCGATGGCTGGAATAACAAATTCAGCATTTCGAGTCACTGTCAAAGAATTTGGTGCAGGCTTAGTCGTATGTGAAATGATCAGTGACCAAGGTATTCATTTCAGAAACAAAAAAACTTTAGAGATGCTCCACATTGAAGAAACAGAACATCCATTAAGTTTACAGATATTTGGCGGAAATAAAGATAGTCTAGTTGAAGCTGCTCAATTTGTCGAAGAAAACACAGCTGCCGATATAATAGATATCAATATGGGCTGTCCAGTAAATAAAGTAATCAAAGCAGAAGCAGGAGCAAAATGGCTTTTAGATCCTGAGAAAGTATACGAAATGGTCCAAGCTGTTTCTTCAGCAGTAGATATCCCAGTAACAGTCAAGATGCGTATTGGTTGGGATGAAGAGCACGTCTTTGCTGTAGAAAATGCATTAGCAGCACAATCAGCTGGAGCGAGTGCCATCGCTATGCATGGACGTACACGGGTTCAGATGTATGAAGGAAAAGCGGACTGGGAAGTATTGAAAGAAGTGAAAAAACATTTGACGATCCCATTTATGGGGAACGGGGATGTCAAAACGCCAGAAGATGCAAAACGGATGCTTGACTATGTCGGTGCAGACGGTGTGATGATTGGTCGTGCAGCGCTGGGCAATCCATGGATGATTCACCGCACACAGCATTATCTCGAAACAGGAGAACTGATTCCTGAACCAACACCAGCCGAAAAAATTGCTACAGCTAAACTTCATTTACAACGCTTAGCAGATCTCAAAGGAGAAAAAGTAGCTTGTAGAGAATTCAGAACACATGCGGCTTATTATTTAAAAGGGATTCCTCGAGCAGCGAAAGTGAAAGTAGCAATCAATCAGACAGAAAAACAGCAAGAAATCAATGACCTGCTGGATCAATTTGTAGAAAAAGCGGAAAAAGTACTATTGAAACAAACGTTGTGATTTCTAAGTTTTTCGTGAATTTTCAAGCCGAAATTCCAAGTTCGGCTTGCTTTTTTTGTGTTTCATTGGCATTATAGGAAAGAGATTAACATGAGAATGGAGGAACTTTTGTGACACAGGAACAACAACATCAAGTAGAAGATTTAAATGATCAAATGCTTGTACGTCGTCAAAAAATGGAACAATTGCGTGAAGATGGAATCGATCCATTTGGAAAACGATTTGAACGCACGCACAACTCAGAAGAATTGCATGAACTATTTGATCCAAGAACAAAAGAAGAACTAGCAGAAATGGGATTGACCGCTAGTGTAGCTGGTCGTATGATGACTCGCCGAGGAAAAGGGAAAGCTGGATTTGCGCATCTACAAGATCGTGAAGGCCAAATTCAAATTTATGTAAGAAAAGACCAAGTAGGTGATGAGGCCTATGAAGTATTCAAACATGCAGACCTTGGAGATTTCTTTGGTGTAACTGGACAAATCATGAAAACAGACACAGGCGAAGTTTCTATCAAAGCTTCAGAAATCACGATTTTGTCAAAAGCACTTCGTCCACTGCCAGATAAATACCATGGCTTAACGAATATTGAACAACGCTACAGACAACGCTACTTGGATTTAATCAGTAATCGCGAAAGCTTTGACCGATTTATGAAACGAAGCCAAATTATCAGCGAAATCCGTCGCTATTTAGATGGCAATGGCTATATTGAAGTAGAAACACCAGTATTGCACAATGAGGCAGGTGGAGCTGCCGCACGCCCATTTATCACGCATCATAATGCACTGGACATTGATTTATATTTGCGTATTGCGCTAGAACTTCATTTAAAACGACTAATTGTTGGCGGAATGGAAAAAGTTTATGAAATCGGCCGCGTTTTCCGTAATGAAGGAATTGATACTACACATAATCCAGAATTTACGATGTTAGAAGCATACACAGCATATACTGATTTCAATGATGTAATGAATCTGACAGAAGGTATTATCCGTAACGCAGCTGAAAAAGTACTAGGAACAGCAAAAATCACATATGATGGACAAGCTGTCGACTTAGAAAGTGACTTTAAACGCATCCATATGGTAGATGCAATCAAAGAACAAACTGGTGTAGACTTCTGGCAAGAAATGACATTGGAAGAAGCATTAGCTTTAGCCGAAAAACACAATGTAGAAGTAACCGAAGCTATGGGTGTCGGACATGTTATCAATGAATTCTTTGAAACATTTGTTGAAGAAACATTGACACAACCGACGTTTGTATACGGACATCCAGTCGAAGTTTCGCCTTTAGCGAAGAAAAATCCAGAAGATCCTCGATTCACAGATCGATTCGAACTATTCATCGTGGGGCGCGAATTTGCTAATGCCTTTACAGAACTGAACGATCCAATTGATCAAAGAGAAAGATTCGAAGCGCAAGAAAAAGAACGTGAACTAGGAAATGACGAAGCTCACGGTGTAGACGAAGACTTCTTGGAAGCCTTAGAATACGGTATGCCGCCAACTGGTGGTCTAGGTATCGGGATCGACAGATTAGTAATGTTGCTAACTGATGCACAATCAATTCGGGATGTTTTGCTATTCCCAACAATGAGATAATCGAATAAAAGCTGTCTAAGGAATTCCTTAGGCAGCTTTTGCTGTGTAGAAAGGAATAAATAATAACGAAAGTTCAAAAGCTAATGCCGACTATTCTAGACATTAAAGAAGACGAAAACGAACGATAAAGAAAGAAAAGTTATGAATAATCGCTTATTGAAAAAAACTTGAAAAAATACAAAAAATTCGTTGACCAAGCTAAATTTAGTTGGTATATTATTACTTGTCCAAAAGACAGAAGAAAATATTTATTCAAAAACATAACAAAAAAGTTATTGACATGTTACTAACGTCATGATAAGATAACTGAGTCGTTAAAAAAGAACCACTTGCGAAGCTTGATTCTATCGAAAAAAACTTCAAAAAAGTTCTTGACAAATAACAAACGACAAGTTATGATGAATGAGTTGCTGAAAGATTTCGAAAAACGAAATCGAAAAAAACTTTTAAAAAAGAGTTGACAATCGCTTGTCTCTCTGATATGATATAAAAGTTGCTACGGCAGCCAAAAACGAATCGGGAAACACTCCCGATGAAGTAGACCTTTGAAAACTGAACAAAGTAAGACAAACCAAATGTGTAGGGCGTCTTGATTCAATTCAAGACAACAAACATTTTTAACAAGCAAGCAATATGCTAGCAAACAAATTGAGCTTAACAATCGCAAGATTGTTCGAACTTTTTATGAGAGTTTGATCCTGGCTCAGGACGAACGCTGGCGGCGTGCCTAATACATGCAAGTCGAACGCTTCTTTTTCCACCGGAGCTTGCTCCACCGGAAAAAGAAGAGTGGCGAACGGGTGAGTAACACGTGGGTAACCTGCCCATCAGAAGGGGATAACACTTGGAAACAGGTGCTAATACCGTATAACAATCAAAACCGCATGGTTTTGATTTGAAAGGCGCTTTCGGGTGTCGCTGATGGATGGACCCGCGGTGCATTAGCTAGTTGGTGAGGTAACGGCTCACCAAGGCCACGATGCATAGCCGACCTGAGAGGGTGATCGGCCACATTGGGACTGAGACACGGCCCAAACTCCTACGGGAGGCAGCAGTAGGGAATCTTCGGCAATGGACGAAAGTCTGACCGAGCAACGCCGCGTGAGTGAAGAAGGTTTTCGGATCGTAAAACTCTGTTGTTAGAGAAGAACAAGGATGAGAGTAACTGTTCATCCCTTGACGGTATCTAACCAGAAAGCCACGGCTAACTACGTGCCAGCAGCCGCGGTAATACGTAGGTGGCAAGCGTTGTCCGGATTTATTGGGCGTAAAGCGAGCGCAGGCGGTTTCTTAAGTCTGATGTGAAAGCCCCCGGCTCAACCGGGGAGGGTCATTGGAAACTGGGAGACTTGAGTGCAGAAGAGGAGAGTGGAATTCCATGTGTAGCGGTGAAATGCGTAGATATATGGAGGAACACCAGTGGCGAAGGCGGCTCTCTGGTCTGTAACTGACGCTGAGGCTCGAAAGCGTGGGGAGCAAACAGGATTAGATACCCTGGTAGTCCACGCCGTAAACGATGAGTGCTAAGTGTTGGAGGGTTTCCGCCCTTCAGTGCTGCAGCTAACGCATTAAGCACTCCGCCTGGGGAGTACGACCGCAAGGTTGAAACTCAAAGGAATTGACGGGGGCCCGCACAAGCGGTGGAGCATGTGGTTTAATTCGAAGCAACGCGAAGAACCTTACCAGGTCTTGACATCCTTTGACCACTCTAGAGATAGAGCTTCCCCTTCGGGGGCAAAGTGACAGGTGGTGCATGGTTGTCGTCAGCTCGTGTCGTGAGATGTTGGGTTAAGTCCCGCAACGAGCGCAACCCTTATTGTTAGTTGCCATCATTCAGTTGGGCACTCTAGCAAGACTGCCGGTGACAAACCGGAGGAAGGTGGGGATGACGTCAAATCATCATGCCCCTTATGACCTGGGCTACACACGTGCTACAATGGGAAGTACAACGAGTTGCGAAGTCGCGAGGCTAAGCTAATCTCTTAAAGCTTCTCTCAGTTCGGATTGCAGGCTGCAACTCGCCTGCATGAAGCCGGAATCGCTAGTAATCGCGGATCAGCACGCCGCGGTGAATACGTTCCCGGGCCTTGTACACACCGCCCGTCACACCACGAGAGTTTGTAACACCCGAAGTCGGTGAGGTAACCTTTTGGAGCCAGCCGCCTAAGGTGGGATAGATGATTGGGGTGAAGTCGTAACAAGGTAGCCGTATCGGAAGGTGCGGCTGGATCACCTCCTTTCTAAGGAATATTACGGAGACTACACAATTTGTTTTTACTTTGTTCAGTTTTGAGAGGTTTACTCTCAAACACTTTTGTTCATTGAAAACTGGATATTTGAAGTAAATGTAAGTAATACAAACCGAGAACACCGCGTTGAATTTGAAAGCTGAACAAATTGTTTAGCCTGAAGCAAAATAGGCGGACGGCCATAAAATCTTTGATTTTATGAGACGATCGATCTTTTTGCCGTACAGGCTGATTTGTGAGCTGGATAGAGTTTTTTAATAAGTTCAATTGCTTATTTTCTTGATCTAACTTCTATCGCTAGAAGAAGGATCAAAACCCAACCGTAAGGTTGATAAGGTTAAGTGAATAAGGGCGCACGGTGGATGCCTTGGCACTAGGAGCCGATGAAGGACGGGACTAACACCGATATGCTTTGGGGAGCTGTACGTAAGCTATGATCCAGAGATTTCCGAATGGGGGAACCCAACATCTTTAATAGGATGTTACGATTGTGTGAATACATAGCACATTCGAGGTAGACGCAGAGAACTGAAACATCTAAGTACCTGCAGGAAGAGAAAGAAAATTCGATTCCCTGAGTAGCGGCGAGCGAAACGGGAAAAGCCCAAACCAGCAAGCTTGCTTGTTGGGGTTGTAGGACTCCAATATGGTAGTTCTTTCAGATAGTCGAATGACTTGGAAAAGTCAGTCAAAGAGGGTAAAAACCCCGTAGACGAAATGTGGAAGACACCTAGGAGGATCCTGAGTACGGCGGAACACGAGAAATTCCGTCGGAATCCGGGAGGACCATCTCCCAAGGCTAAATACTCCCTAGTGACCGATAGTGAACCAGTACCGTGAGGGAAAGGTGAAAAGCACCCCGGAAGGGGAGTGAAATAGAACCTGAAACCGTGTGCCTACAACAAGTCAAAGCCCGTTAATGGGTGATGGCGTGCCTTTTGTAGAATGAACCGGCGAGTTACGATTGCATGCGAGGTTAAGTTGAAGAGACGGAGCCGCAGCGAAAGCGAGTCTGAATAGGGCGTTTGAGTATGTAGTCGTAGACCCGAAACCATGTGATCTACCCATGTCCAGGTTGAAGGTGCGGTAAAACGCACTGGAGGACCGAACCCACGTACGTTGAAAAGTGCGGGGATGAGGTGTGGGTAGCGGAGAAATTCCAAACGAACTTGGAGATAGCTGGTTCTCTCCGAAATAGCTTTAGGGCTAGCCTCGGAATTGAGAATGATGGAGGTAGAGCACTGTTTGGACTAGGGGCCCATCTCGGGTTACCGAATTCAGATAAACTCCGAATGCCATTCATTCATATCCGGGAGTCAGACTGTGAGTGATAAGATCCATAGTCGAAAGGGAAACAGCCCAGACCACCAGCTAAGGTCCCAAAATATATGTTAAGTGGAA
>NZ_JBBOYG010000001.1:2275000-2360000 GCF_038008005.1 Enterococcus sp. FSL R5-0957 | reverse complement strand
CCGGGGTGGCGGAACTGGCAGACGCACAGGACTTAAAATCCTGCGGTGAGTGATCACCGTACCGGTTCGATTCCGGTCCTCGGCATTTCAAATATGCGCCCATAGCTCAACTGGATAGAGTGTTTGACTACGGATCAAAAGGTTAGGGGTTCGACTCCTCTTGGGCGCGTTAATTAAACGGGAAGTAGCTCAGCTTGGTAGAGCACTTGGTTTGGGACCAAGGGGTCGCAGGTTCGAATCCTGTCTTCCCGATAATTATAAATTTAAACACGGGGCCTTAGCTCAGATGGGAGAGCGCCTGCTTTGCACGCAGGAGGTCAGCGGTTCGATCCCGCTAGGCTCCATTTCATTTAAATAATGAATATCTTTTTCGCGGTGTAGCTCAGCTGGCTAGAGCGTCCGGTTCATACCCGGGAGGTCGGGGGTTCGATCCCCTCCGCCGCGATTTTTAAGAGCCTGGACCTTTAGCTCAGTTGGTTAGAGCAGACGGCTCATAACCGTCCGGTCGTAGGTTCGAGTCCTACAAGGTCCATTGTGGCGTTGTAAGTTTCATATGGAGGATTACCCAAGTCCGGCTGAAGGGAACGGTCTTGAAAACCGTCAGGCGGGTAAAACCGTGCAAGGGTTCGAATCCCTTATCCTCCTTTTTCATATTATCGCGGGATGGAGCAGTCTGGTAGCTCGTCGGGCTCATAACCCGAAGGTCGTAGGTTCAAATCCTGCTCCCGCAATTAAAAACTAAAAACACTGGTTCCGTGGTGTAGGGGTTAACATGCCTGCCTGTCACGCAGGAGATCGCGGGTTCGATTCCCGTCGGAACCGTTTGGCTCGGTAGCTCAGTTGGTAGAGCAATGGATTGAAGCTCCATGTGTCGGCAGTTCGATTCTGTCCCGCGCCATTATGCGGGTGTAGTTTAGTGGTAAAACCACAGCCTTCCAAGCTGTTGTCGCGAGTTCGATTCTCGTCACCCGCTTTTAGTTTTTATGGGCCTATAGCTCAGCTGGTTAGAGCGCACGCCTGATAAGCGTGAGGTCGATGGTTCGAGTCCATTTAGGCCCATTTATTTTATTGGCCCGTTGGTCAAGCGGTTAAGACACCGCCCTTTCACGGCGGTAACACGGGTTCGAATCCCGTACGGGTCATTAATTTAATATAGTTTTACATGGAGGATTACCCAAGTCCGGCTGAAGGGAACGGTCTTGAAAACCGTCAGGCGGGTAAAACCGTGCAAGGGTTCGAATCCCTTATCCTCCTTTTTCATATTATCGCGGGATGGAGCAGTCTGGTAGCTCGTCGGGCTCATAACCCGAAGGTCGTAGGTTCAAATCCTGCTCCCGCAATTAAAAACTAAAAACATTGGTTCCGTGGTGTAGGGGTTAACATGCCTGCCTGTCACGCAGGAGATCGCGGGTTCGATTCCCGTCGGAACCGCCATGCGGGTGTAGTTTAGTGGTAAAACCACAGCCTTCCAAGCTGTTGTCGCGAGTTCGATTCTCGTCACCCGCTTTTAGTTTTTATGGGCCTATAGCTCAGCTGGTTAGAGCGCACGCCTGATAAGCGTGAGGTCGATGGTTCGAGTCCATTTAGGCCCATTAGTACAAAATCTTATTGGTTTTGGGGAAGTACTCAAGTGGCTGAAGAGGCGCCCCTGCTAAGGGTGTAGGTCGGGAAACCGGCGCGAGGGTTCAAATCCCTCCTTCTCCGTTTCAATATTTTGTTTTACCTGGCCCGTTGGTCAAGCGGTTAAGACACCGCCCTTTCACGGCGGTAACACGGGTTCGAATCCCGTACGGGTCATGGAAGATACTTTTTGAGTATCTTTTTCTTTTTATCTGAAAGAATGATTTTAAAAAGCTTAGCAGAGTTATCTTTATGGATGATTGTGCTAAGCTTTTTTGGACAGTTCTAATGTAAAATATTTTTATATTTTTTAAGCAAAAAAATGAAAAAATACGAGCAGAAAACTGTTTTATCTGCTATACTTGGTTCGTTGCAAGTTCCCGAAAGGATCCGCAAGACGGAGATGCCTTGTAACCGAATTTAACTAGGGGGAATCATTATAATGGTAGAAAGACACTTATTTACATCAGAATCTGTTTCTGAAGGACATCCAGATAAAATTGCTGACCAAATCAGTGATGCAATCTTGGATGCAATTTTAAAACAAGATCCAACAGCACGAGTAGCGTGTGAAACGTCTGTAACAACTGGTCTTGTTTTAGTATTTGGAGAAATATCTACGACGGCATATGTAGATATTCAAAAAGTCGTACGGGAAACAATAAAAGAAATTGGTTATACACGTGCAAAATTCGGATTTGATGGAGATACAGCAGCTGTATTGGTTGCGATTGATGAACAATCTCCTGATATTGCTCAAGGAGTTGATGAAGCACTTGAGATCCGGGATGAAGATAAAAAAGACGTATTAGATGAGATTGGTGCTGGTGACCAAGGTTTAATGTTTGGGTTTGCTGTAGATGAAACACCAGAATTGATGCCTTTACCAATCGCTTTGAGTCATCGTCTGGTACGCCGCTTGGCAGATTTGCGTAAATCAAATGAATTAACGTATTTACGTCCAGATGCAAAATCTCAAGTAACGGTTGAATATGATGATCAAGGACAACCGGAACGCGTAGATACAATCGTTATTTCAACACAGCATGATGATGCAGTAGATAATGAAACAATTCGTCATGATGTCATCGAAAAAGTAGTGAAGGAAGTTATTCCAGCTGAATTATTAGATGATCAAACGAAATATTATATCAATCCGACTGGCCGATTTGTCATTGGTGGTCCTCAAGGGGATGCCGGATTAACAGGAAGAAAAATCATTGTTGATACGTATGGCGGTTATGCTCGTCATGGTGGCGGTGCTTTTTCTGGTAAAGATGCGACAAAAGTTGACCGTTCTGCCAGCTATGCTGCACGTTATATTGCTAAAAACATTGTTGCAGCAGGGCTTGCTCGCAAAGCAGAAGTACAGCTAGCTTATGCGATTGGTGTTGCTCAACCTGTTTCGATCTCAATCAATACTTTCGGTACTGGAACGGTTCCGGAAGAAGAACTGATTGCTGCAGTGAGAGAAAACTTCGATCTTCGGCCAGCAGGAATCATCGAGATGCTTGATTTGCGTCGTCCGATTTACAAACAAACAGCTGCTTACGGTCATTTTGGTCGTACAGATGTAGATTTGCCTTGGGAACATACGGACAAAGTAGATGCGTTGAAAGCAAGTTTAGCAAAATAAGTTATATTCAGCTGGAACGATCGCCAAGTGGTGGTTGTTCCAGCTTTTTTTATGGCAGTTAACCTCTTGAAAAAGATAGTAATTATTTATATATTTTTAGATCCTGTCATAATGAAAGGGAGGAATAAGATGAAAAAAGAAACAAATGTTACTTTGGTCACAGTGAGTATTTTCATTGCAACGTTCATGACGGCTATTGAAGGTACAATCGTAACAACCGCTATGCCAACGATTGTCGGTTCATTACATGGAATGGAAATCATGAACTGGGTATTTTCGATTTATTTGCTGACAAACGCTATGCTTACTCCGATTTACGGAAAACTTGCGGATAAAGTGGGACGGAAACCAATCTTTATTTTTGGGACATTATTGTTTATTATCGGTTCGTTATTTTGCGGTTTATCTCAAAGCATGATTGGGTTGATTGCTGCTCGTGCGATTCAAGGGATGGGTGCTGGGGCAATGATGCCAGTAGCTTTGACAATCATCGGCGATCTTTATTCTATTGAAAAGCGAGCAAAAGTTTTAGGTTTGAATAGTTCAGCCTGGGGGATTGCCAGTGTTTTTGGACCGCTTGCGGGAGGATTCATCGTTGAAACGATCAGCTGGCACTGGATCTTTTTTATCAATGTGCCGATCGGTATTCTATTAATTATTTTGATTTGGCTATATTTAAATGAACCAAAAATCATACATGAGTCTAAACCAATGGATATTTTTGGTAGTTTTAGTTTGATGGCTATGCTGGTCTCATCGCTGTTAGGGTTCCAATTATTAGGAGACGAGGGAATGAGTCCGCTTGTTTCTGCTTTGTTGCTATGCAGTATCGTACTGTTGGGTGTTTTTATTTTTGCTGAAAAAAGAGCTAAAGATCCTGTCATCATGATGCATTTATTCAAAAATCCACTATTTGTTGTGGTAAACTTGGCTGCAGCATTGGCTAGTGGTTTTTTGATGGGAATCGATGTTTATATTCCTATGTGGATGCAAGGTGTATTAGGACTGAATGCAGCAATTGGTGGGTTGGTATTAGCACCATTATCACTAGTCTGGATGGTCGGTTCTTTCCTTGCAAGCAAGTGGATGACTCAAATGAAAACTCATTGGGTCTTGAGAATTGGACTACTAATCGCAGCTATTGGGGGCGCTTGGTTGTATCTTATGCCTTTCAGAAGTAACTATTTATGTTTTTTTGCTATATCAACGGTCATCGGTATAGGCTTAGGTGTGACCATGACTACCTCGACTGTCAGTGCACAAAATAGTGTATCTCGTGACCAGCTTGGTGTAGCAACTTCTTTTAATACGTTAGTTCGAACAATTGGTCAAACAGTCATGGTTTCTATTTTTGGTTTATTGATAAATGGGGTAACTAAACGAGAACTTGCAGCAGCAAATTTAACAAATGATGCAGATATCATGAATAAACTGGTGAATCCACAAACGGCTAAATATATTGATGCGGATATTTTGTTACCATTAAGAAAAATTCTTTATGATGGGTTACATTCCGTTTATCTAGTTGGCTTGTTACTCGTGATCATTGCTTTGGTCTTAACGCTTTTCGTTCATGAAAAAAGTGGTAAAATAAAACAGTAGTTTCGGTTAAGATATGTACGTAGCCGAATCATTCAAATTTAAAGTTATTCAAAAATAACTTCTTACTAAGGAAGGCGAAAATATGGCATTTATTCAAGCAAATATTTATTCGAATGTGTTAGAAATGGAAGTCAATCTAAATGTGATACTACCGCAAACAACAAAAAAGGTGATTGGCACCAGTTCAGAGCAAGAGACAACGGATATACCTGTTTTATATTTACTTCATGGAATGGGTGGCAATCATAGTGTATGGGAAAGACGTACGTCGATTGAACGTTATGTAGCAGACTACGGATTAGCTGTCATCATGCCATCTACTGATCTTGGCTGGTACACAGATACAGTTTATGACATGAAGTATTGGACATTCATTGCAGAAGAGCTACCTGAGATTTGTCATGAATTATTCCCGCAATTAACAAGAAAAAGAGAAAAAACATATGCCGCTGGATTATCGATGGGCGGATATGGCGCGTTAAAACTAGGCCTTGCAAAATCAGAAAATTTCGCAGCAGTAATCTCTCTTTCAGGCGCTGTTTCTGTAGGAAATCGAATGGATGATCTTTTGATGGTTCGTAAAGCAGCTTTTTGGGAAGGGATCTTTGGACCATTGGATCAAATCGAAGGTTCAAAAAATGATCCGCAATACTTATTGAAAGAACTAGTAAAAAGCGGAAAACCAGTTCCAAGATTTTATATGGCTTGTGGGGAATCTGATTTTCTTTATCAGGCAAATCAGGAAATGGTATCTGCTATGCAGGAACAAGGCTTGGCGGTCACCTTTGAACAAGGACCTGGCGATCATAACTGGATCTTCTGGGACCAATGGATTCAACGTGCATTGGCGTGGCTAATGGAAGAAAAATAAAAAAAGAGTCTTAAAAAGATAGCTCCTATAGAGATCACTATGTTTGTGATCTCTATAGGAGCTTTTTTACTGCTCGTTTTCTCTTCTTTTATTTTGTTGGCATAAACCTTCAATATAGGTTTGTGCACTCGTTAGAAAGAGTGCTTTTTCATTCAATTCTGCATGGGACTGCATACTTTCTTTAAATCCCTCTAATTGATTTTCAACTACATAATTACGCATAAATAGAACTGTTTCTTTCAAAAATTCATTTCCGTCCATAATCTTTTGCCGAAGCTGTTGTTCATGCTGCTGATCCATTAACTGTCCAATCAATAAATTGTGGAGAGAGGCAATGGCCTGATGACTTTGGGTGACTGAAAATCCTTCACGAACAAGTGATTGGATCATTTGCTCCAAATGTTCTAATCGACTCGGAAAAGCGGGCACAGTATTGATTTCTAATTCTGCCCCACAAGGGAAACGTGTGTAAAGGTCATAGTAATTTTCCATATACTGCAGCAACTGTTCATTCCAAGGCAAAGTTGGATCTGGAAGCGCTAATTCTTCTTCCATTGTTTCAGCCATTTTCTGCAAGAGCTGTTGTTTGTTTTTGAAATACCAATATAAAGCAGGTGCTTGAACATGAATTCTGTTTGCGATGTTTCGCATGGAAAGCTGCGAAAGAGCTTGTGTTTCAGCCAGGATATCAAAGGCGGCCTGAATGATGATTGCTTGAGAAAGCTTTATTTCCATTTTATCAACCTCGTGTATTGCATTATCTTTTTAAACATGGTAAATTGTTAGTCGGTCTAATTTTACAGTGTTAAATTAGTCCTGTCAATTTAAACAAAGGGGTGTAATCAACGAATGAAATTAATCTTATGACATGCGAAAAAATATAAAGTAGCTGTTTTTATTTCCTTGCTGTCCGTAGCAGTCATGGTTGCAGCAGCATTATGGCAACCTAAGTTACTACAGCAAGTATTGGAAGCTATTATTACAGAAGATAATGATGAAATGAAAACAATTGGTATTTACCTGATCAGTCTGGCTTTGCTAGGATTAGCCGCAGGTGTAACGAACACGATTTTCTCTGCAAAAGTAGCTCAAGGCGTAAGTGCAGATATCCGAGAAGAAGCATTTCGAAAGATCCAGACATTTTCATTTGGAAATATCGAACAGTTCTCTGCTGGAAATCTTGTTGTTCGTCTAACAAATGATATCACGCAAATCCAAAATTTAGTGATGATTTCTTTGCAATCACTTTTTCGAATTCCATTCTTATTTATTGGTGCCTTCATTTTAGCTATGATCACGATGCCGCAATTATGGTGGATCATCGTAGCGCTTATCGTTACGGTATTTCTGATTACGGCACTTTCATTTACAAGGATGGGCAAGCACTTCATGATCATTCAAAAACTGATTGATCGTGTGAATAGCATTGCAAAAGAAAACTTACTAGGGATTCGTGTAGTGAAATCTTTTGTACAAGAAGAAAACCAATTGAAGTCATTCAGCAAAGTAAGTGAGGACTTAACAAAACACAACATCATAGTCGGTACATTATTTTCTGTGATGATCCCGTCCTTCATGCTGGCTGCCAATTTGGCTGTGGTTGGGGCGATCTTTTTTGTGAGCGATCTTGTTAAAGATGATCCTACGTTAATTGGTGGAATTGCTTCATTCATGAACTACTTGATGCAGATTATGATGGCAATCATTATTGGCGGAATGATGATGATGACTTCCAGAGCAGCCGTATCGCTGAAGCGGATTGCGGAAATTTTAGATGCTGAACCAGATCTTACTTATTTAGACGTTCCAGAACAAGAGTTGACGGGTTCTGTCACTTTTGACCATGTTTCTTTTCGTTATCCTGGTGAGGATACAGATACGCTTAAAGATATCAGCTTTTCTATCAAACCTGGAGAAATGGTTGGTATCGTCGGGGCGACTGGTGCCGGGAAGTCAACACTAGCACAATTGATCCCTCGTCTATTTGATCCGACAGAAGGCAAAGTTGAAGTAGGTGGTGTAGATCTTCGTCAAGTAAATGAAAAGAGTTTAAGACAAACGGTGTCCTTTGTTTTGCAAAAAGCAATTTTATTCTCAGGAACGATTGCTCAAAACTTGCGTCAAGGGAAAAAGAATGCAACAGAAAAAGAGATGGAACATGCTTCTTCTATTGCTCAAGCAAAAGAATTCATCGAAAAGTTATCTGATCGTTACGAAGCACCAGTAGAAGAACGTAGCAGTAACTTTTCTGGTGGTCAAAAGCAACGTTTATCCATTACTCGTGGCGTTATCGGTAATCCAAAGATCTTGATCCTAGATGACAGTACGAGTGCATTGGATGCTCGCTCTGAAAAGCTGGTCCGAGAAGCACTCGATCGAGATTTGAAGGGAACAACGACGATTGTCATCGCACAAAAAATTGCTTCTGTTGTCAAAGCAGACCGCATCTTAGTATTGGATGAAGGCAGATTAGTCGGCGAAGGAACCCATGAGGAATTGGTAGCTGGAAACCGTGTCTATCAGGAAATCTTTGAAACTCAAAAAGGAACGGAGGAGTAAGTATGACTGATCTAATAAAAGCAAGTAAATTTTTCTATCACTATTTGAAGCGGTACAAACTCTCCTTTTTCTTTATCTTTATCACAGTGATCATTGCTACCTATCTACAAGTAAAGGCACCTCAATACATCGGGGAAGCTTTTCAAGAATTAGCTAATTACGTAGGAGGCTTGATGCAAGGCGTAGACGATAAAAGCAAATTTGTTTCTGTAATATGGAAACTCTTGCTGTTTTATGTACTAGCTAGTGCAGCCAACTTTATCTATAGTATTTTGTTCACACAAGTAGTAGGGAAGTCAACGAACCGAATGCGTATCGGTCTATTCAACAAATTGGAAAAATTGACGATCCGTTTCTTTGATTCTCATCAAGACGGTGAAATTTTAAGTCGTTTTACCAGTGACTTAGATAATATTCAAAATAGTTTGAACCAAGCTTTGCTTCAAGTCATCACGAATGCTGTTTTACTTGTCGGGATCTTGATCATGATGTTCCGCCAAAATGTAGAGTTAGCTTGGGCTACAATTGCTTCCACTCCAGTAGCCGTTTTGATAGCTGTCTTGATTATCCGCAAAGCACGGAAATATGTGGATCTTCAGCAAGATGAAGTGGGGAAACTAAATGGTTATATGGATGAAAAAATCAGCGGACAACGTGTCATCATCACAAATGGCTTACAAGAAGAAACGATTGAAGGATTCTTAGAGCATAATCAAAGTGTTCGCGAAGCAACCTTCAAAGGACAAGCTTATTCTGGTCTATTATTTCCGATGATGCAAGGAATGTCACTGGTCAATACAGCGATAGTTATCTTTTTCGGCGGCTGGTTAGCATTAAATGGTGATTTGGAACGTTCGGTGGCATTAGGCTTAGTTGTGACATTCGTCCAGTATTCACAACAATATTACCAACCACTGATGCAGATTTCATCTGGATACAGCATGATCCAATTAGCGATTACAGGGGCAAGACGATTGAATGAAATGTTTGATGAAAAAGATGAAGTCAAACCAGAAAACGGTAAAGCATTTGATGGTGTTGAAAAAGGTCTTGCGTTGCAGCACGTAGATTTTGGTTATTCTCCAGAAAAACTAGTCTTGAAAGATGTCTCGATCAATGTGGACAAAGGAGAAATGGTTGCTCTTGTTGGTCCAACAGGATCGGGGAAAACGACGATCATGAATCTGCTAAACCGTTTTTACGATGTCAATGATGGTTCAGTAGTCATCGATGGAATAGATATCCGAGATTATGATCTTGATGCATTACGTAGACATGTAAGAATCGTTTTGCAAGAATCTGTATTGTTCTCCGGAACGATCAAAGACAATATCACATTCGGCAAACCGGACGCTTCAGATGAAGAAGTCATCAATGCAGCAAAACAAGCGAATATTCATGACTTCATCATGACGTTAGAAAAAGGTTATGATACAGAGATATCCGAAGAAAATAACTTATTCAGTACAGGTCAAAAGCAGTTGATCAGTATTGCTCGAACGATTATCACAAATCCATCTTTATTGATTTTGGATGAAGCAACAAGTAATGTAGACACGGTAACAGAAGCAAGGATCCAAAAAGCAATGGATGAAGCAATCAAAGGAAGAACCAGCTTTGTGATTGCTCACCGGCTGAAAACAATCTTGAATGCAGATAGAATCGTTGTCTTGCGTGATGGGGAAGTCATTGAAGAAGGCAGTCATCACGAGTTATTAGCAGAAAATGGATTTTATGCGGAACTTTATCATAATCAATTTGTATTTGAATAAAGAGGTTGTGAAAAAGCTGTCCTGCATCAAGTAATAAGAACAGCCAATCAAAAACAGCTTCTCATGTTTTTGATTTGGTTGGACTTATTACCGCAGATATAAGCTTTTGAGCACCGTGAATAAAGAGGTTATGAAATCAACGCCTTAACCTGAGTATTAGAGAAAAAAACGCAAAACATATCATTTATGTTTTGCGTTTTTTATTTATCTTTTTTTCTCAATACAATATAAAATAGGCGGCTGGTTCTTTTGGTTGATAAACCGATAATTCAGCACATTATATGTTTCCTGTGGCAGTTTGGAACAAAAAGAATCAACCATATCCAGTTCTTTTTCTCCACCTTCATGACCATAGTAGACGACAAGGATCAATCGTCCGCGAGGCACAAGTCGTTTCAATATTTCTTCCATAGCTGTGCGTGTAGTCTCTGGCATAGTGATGATTGCTTTATCACTTTTTGGGAGATACCCTAGATTGAAAATCCCTGCTTTGAGATTTTGTTGTTCAGCTATCACTTCTCCTAACGTTTCGTGGCCTTGTAGAATCAATGAGACACGTTCTTCTAACTGACGCTGTTCTAGCCTTTCACGAGTAGCATCGATTGCTTGTTGCTGGATATCGAAACTATAGACATGACCAGTTTTTCCGATGTGTTCTGCTAGAAAAACCGTATCGTGGCCATTGCCCATCGTTGCATCTACGACGTGATCCCCTGGTTGCAAGATTTCTTGCAGTAATGTATGGCTGAAATGCAAAGCAGTTTGCAACATCAGACGCTCACCTTTTTCCGTACATCATATTTTCCTTGGAAGCTATCTCTGCGAAGAAGTTCTTCATCAATTGCATTCAAGACTTCCCATTTTTTCAAGCTCCACATTGGTCCAATCAAGGAATCCCACGGCGCATCCCCTGTCAAACGATGGATGATGATCTCTTTTGGTATCATTTCCAGCTGGTCGCAAATGACATTGACATAGTCAGGACGGCTCATTAATTGAAGGCGACCTTCATGATAGTCCCGCAACATTCTCGTTTTGCGCATCAGATGCATCAAATGGAGCTTGATTCCTTGGATATCTGAATCTAAAATGGTGCGTCTGACATTTTCTTTCATCATTTCTAAACTTTCGCCTGGTAATCCGTTGATCAAATGCGTACAAACACGGATATTATGTTTGCGCAATTTAGCCACGCCATCTAAATAAGTTTGATAATCATGTGCTCGGTTGATCAGTTTTGAAGTTTCTTCAAAAGTTGTTTGCAATCCAAGTTCTACCCATAAATACATCCACTCGTTCAGTTCAGCAAGGTAATCAACTACTTCATCTGGCAGACAATCCGGTCGTGTACCGACTGATAATCCTACGACACCTGGTAAATTGACTACTTGCTCAAATCGTTCTTTGATTATTTCAACTGGCGCATGGGTGTTTGTAAAATTTTGGAAATAAACGATGTATTGTTGGACATGAGGCCATTTTTGATGCATCATGTCGATTTCTTTCTGGAATTGGATTGGAAGAGGGTCTTCAGGTGCAACGATCATGTCACCCGAACCAGATACACTGCAAAAAGTACATCCGCCATGGGCAACAGTCCCATCTCGATTCGGGCAGTCGAACCCTCCATCGATAGGCACCTTGAAAATTTTCCCGCCAAACTCATTTCGTAAAGCGTAATTCCAAGAATGATATCTTTTATTTCCTTCTGAATAAGGAAAAGTCATTAAAAGTCCTTCTTTCTGTAAGAGTTATCTATTTGTTTTCTTTTTTCTCTATACACTGGATAAGTCAGGCACAGCCAAGAAAGACTGAGTAAGTAGCCGCCGATGATATCAGTAGGAAAATGAACGCCCAGATAAATGCGGCTTATCCCGACACTTACTATAATAAACACCATCAGCAATTGAAGCAATGTGCGTAAGGTTCTTTTTTGAACAAAAGCTGGAAGCAGAAATAGTAAAGAACCGTAAAGAATCATACTGCCTGCTGCATGTCCACTAGGGAAACTGTAACTTGTTTCAACTACTAAGTGCGCCAATGAAGGACGCTCTCGCATGAAAAATAGTTTGATCACCGGGTTGATGATTCCAGCAATTACAATAAATCCAGAAACGAACCAAAATGTTTCTGCCCTTTTTTTCTTATACCACATCCATAAAGCCGCACAAGCAAATAAAATGATGACGGTAAGAGGATTACCGAATTTAGTCATAAAGAGTTGGTAGCTGTTCAGATCAGGATAAGAAGCTCTGACAATGCCTGTAAACCACTGATCGAAACCAGAAAGCCACGACAGATGGAACTTTACGATCCAGCCCAAAATGAAAAACAGGACAAGAAAGAAGCTACCAGCCACCTGAAATGATGTTTTATATTTCATACAATTCCTCCTTTGAAGCAATGACTTATTATAGCATTTTTGGTCCAGCGAAAAAAACGGTAAAGAGATAAAACCAATGTATGATTCCTCTTTGAATAACCAATATTCTTATAAAAAAAATAACTGTAATCGGAAAGACATTTTTTGGTAATGCAAATGAAATGTTAGGGAAATAAAATCAGTGTTTTTCGAAATCCTTTTAAACAAGAACGTAGACGTAGGAAGAACTTGAAAATGAACAGAAGTTGTTCATTACGGTAAATTACAATATGATTACAAAAAACAACAAAGCTCTTAAATAACTTTTAATAAATATTAAGAGAAGTTATAATTATTAATAATAGATAAATTGAAGTTGGAGGATAGAAGATGGAAAACATTGCAAGAAAAGAACGGAGACGTTTAGAACAGACCAAACGTTTTCGAAAAGCAAAACGAGGGGCAGCAATCGTGGGAACTGCGATGGTAGGCTGTTCTGTCGCTGCCCCATTAGTACAGCCGGTTCCTGTTCAAGCGGATGAAACACCTGTTCAGTTCGGCGCAAGAATCAATACAGCGGCATTTATCACAGAAATTGCTACTTATGCTCAACCAATCGCTCAAGCCAACGATCTATATGCATCAGTGATGATCGCACAAGCAGTTGTAGAAAGCGGTTGGGGCAGTAGTGCGTTATCTCAAGCACCTTATTATAATCTTTTTGGGATAAAAGGCAGCTATCAAGGACAAACCGTCTACATGGATACGCTTGAATTTTTAAATAATCAATGGGTAAATAAAAAGGAGCCTTTCCGACAATATCCTTCTTTTGCTGAATCTTTCAATGACAATGCCTATGTACTTAGAAATACTTCATTTGGCAACGGTTATTACTATGCCGGTACTTGGAAGAGCAACACGAAATCCTATACAGATGCGACAGCTTGTTTGACAGGGCGTTATGCGACTGATCCTGGTTACGCAGGCAAATTAAATAATATCATCGCAACTTACGGATTGACCCAATATGATACACCAGCTAGCGGAAACGCAGGCGGTGGAGCGACTACAGGTGGCAATAATACTGGAAGTGCAGGTAGTACTGGCGGTTCAAGCAATTCTGGTAATACAAACTCAGGTTCAGCAACTTCGACCACTTATACTGTCCAATCTGGTGATTCTGTTTGGGGAATCTCAAATAAATTCGGTATCACAATGGATCAATTGATCCAATGGAACAACATCCAAAACAATTTCATTTATCCAGGACAAAAACTGACAATCAAAGGTAGCCAGGAAAATGGCTCTTCGACGAATAATTCCGGTAACAATACCAATTCTTCAGGAAATGCTGGTACATCAAACGGAGGACAAACAACTGGTGCGAAATACACTGTTCAATCTGGTGATTCTGTTTGGAAGATCTCAAATGATCACGGAATTACGATGGCTCAATTGATTGAATGGAACAATATCAAGAACAATTTCGTTTATCCAGGACAACAGCTAATCGTATCAAATGGCGGTTCTTCTAATGCTGGAGCAAATACTGGCTCAAATACTGGGAATACAAGTGGCTCTAGTTCGTCCAGCTCAAGTTCTTCTAATACAGCTTCAGGAACGAAATATACAGTTAAAGCCGGAGACTCTGTTTGGAGCGTCTCAAATAAATACGGAATTACGATGGCTCAGATAATCCAATGGAACAATATCCAAAATAACTTTATCTACCCAGGACAACAACTGACTGTTTCAAACAGTGGATCAACAAACAGCACGTCAGGTAATACAGGTTCGTCAACCAATACAAATAACAGCAGTTCAGTTAATACTGGCAGCAGTTCGTCTCAAGGCACTTATACCGTGAAAGCAGGTGAATCTGTTTGGAGCGTGGCAAATAAAAACGGCATCACGATGGATCAGTTAATCGAATGGAATAATATCAAAAACAACTTCATTTATCCAGGACAGCAATTGATCGTTAAAGGTGGAACTTCGGCAAATACAAATACAGGTTCAACTACTTCTGCAGCGAAAACAAATACACCGAATACGTCTGCTACGACAAGTACATCATCCACTGGTAATACGATGTATACCGTGAAAGCGGGCGAGTCAGTTTGGAGCGTAGCGAACAAACATCATATCACGATGGATCAGTTAATCGAATGGAATAATATCAAAAATAATTTCATCTATCCAGGACAGCAAGTGATTGTGAAGAAAGGTTCATCTCAATCAACAAACCAACAATCAGTTACTGGTTCGAAAACCTATACTGTGAAATCTGGAGAATCTGTTTGGAGTGTTGCTGACAGTCATGGAATTACAATGGCTCAACTAATCGAATGGAACAATATTAAGAACAACTTTATTTATCCAGGTCAAACGTTGATTGTAGCTAAATAAAATAGCTGTTCGAAGAAATAACGATTGAATTCCACAAAAATATTTGTTACTATAAGGCTACTTAAATATGACAACACTTGAAAAGGAAGTAGTAAAAAGACTGAAGTTTCAGAGAGCGCATGGCTGGTGAGAATGTGCACGGATGCTTTTGAACTCGCCTTTGAGTTGCCCTTGCTGAATACCCGAGTAAGCAAGCGGCGGTGACGGCCGTTACAACGTTCGAGGCCTTTTCACTAAGGTAAAATTAGGTGGTACCGCGTAGATTACGTCCTATAAAAAGAGCAATCTTTTTATAGGATTTTTTTATTTCTTTTGTGAAGTTTGAGAAAACAAAGCAAAAGGAAATAAAAATAAACAGATTCTGCCGGTTTTTTCGTTATATTTATAATAGAAACAAGTGTTTTCAATAGAACAGGAGGACAGCAAATGAGTTACAATCATAAAGAAATTGAGAAAAAATGGCAAAAATACTGGGCAAAAACGAATACTTTCAACACCCATGATGATCCTGAAAAGCCAAAATTTTACGCACTGGATATGTTTCCCTATCCATCTGGTCAAGGGCTACATGTAGGGCATCCTGAAGGTTATACGGCAACGGATATCCTTTCACGTGTGAAAAGAAGTCAAGGATACAACGTACTGCATCCAATGGGGTGGGATGCATTCGGTCTGCCTGCTGAACAATATGCGCTAGATACAGGAAACGATCCGGCTGAGTTTACCCAAAAAAATATCGAAACATTCCGACGCCAAATCAATTCTTTAGGATTTAGTTATGACTGGAATCGCGAAGTGAATACAACTGATCCGGAGTATTATAAATGGACACAATGGATCTTTACGAAGCTTTATGAAAAAGGTCTAGCTTATGAAGCAGAAGTAGCGGTAAACTGGGTACCTGAATTAGGAACAGTTATTTCAAATGAAGAAGTGATCGATGGGAAAAGTGAACGTGGTGGCTATGATGTAGTCAGAAAACCAATGCGCCAATGGATGCTGAAAATCACTGCTTATGCTGATCGCTTATTGGATGATCTAGAATTAGTTGATTGGCCAGAAAGCATTAAAGAAATGCAAAGAAATTGGATCGGTCGTTCAGTAGGAGCAAATATTGAATTTAAAGTGGCTGGTACGGATAAATCCTATACCGTATTTACGACACGACCAGATACTCTATTCGGTGCAACTTACTCGGTTCTTGCACCTGAACTAGATCTTGTTAGAGAAATTACGACCCCTGAACAAAAAGCTGCTGTAGAAGCTTATATCGAAGAGACAGCTAAAAAATCAGATCTAAAGAGAACCGATCTTGCAAAAGAAAAAACAGGAGTATTTACTGGTGCTTATGCAATCAATCCAGTTAATGGCAAAGAAATCCCAATCTGGATTGCCGATTATGTATTATCTTCATACGGCACAGGAGCCATCATGGCTGTTCCAGCACATGATGAACGTGACTTTGAATTCGCTCAAACTTTCGGACTAGAGATTCTTCCAGTTATCGAAGGTGGAGATGTTGAAAAAGCTGCTTACACAGAAGATGGTACGCACATCAACTCTGAATTTCTAGACGGCATGAACAAACAAGAAGCAATCGATAAAATGAATGAATGGCTAGAAGAAAATGGCGTAGGGAAAAAAGAAGTCAGCTATCGCTTACGTGACTGGCTATTCTCCCGTCAACGTTACTGGGGTGAACCAATCCCAATCATCCATTGGGAGGACGGAACAGTCACAGCTGTCCCAGAAGAAGAGCTACCATTACGGTTGCCTAAGACAAAAAACATCAAGCCAAGCGGTACTGGAGAATCTCCATTAGCAAATATCGAGGAGTGGGTCAATGTCGTTGATCCTGTAACAGGTAAAAAAGGCCGTCGCGAAACGAATACAATGCCACAATGGGCAGGAAGCTCATGGTATTACCTGCGTTATATCGACCCTCATAACAAAAAAGAACTAGCAGATTATGAAAAGTTGAAGCGTTGGCTACCAGTTGACATCTACATTGGTGGAGCAGAACATGCGGTACTTCATTTACTATATGCACGATTCTGGCATAAATTCTTATACGATATCGGTGTTGTTCCTACAAAAGAACCATTCCAAAAACTATACAATCAAGGAATGATCTTAGGCGAAAACAACGAAAAAATGTCAAAATCTCGTGGTAATGTAGTCAATCCTGATGATGTGGTCGAAACTTACGGTGCAGATACACTGCGCATGTACGAAATGTTCATGGGGCCATTAGATGCTTCGATTGCTTGGAGCGAAAATGGCTTAGAAGGAAGCCGTAAATTCTTGGATCGTGTATGGCGTTTGATCGTTGATGAGAACAATAAAATGCGTGACCGTATCACTACATTGAATGATGGCAAGCTTGATAAAGTGTATCATCAAACAGTGAAAAAAGTGACAGAAGACTATGAAAATCTTCATTTCAATACAGCAATCTCCCAATTGATGGTCTTTATCAATGAAGCCTATAAAGTGGACGCTCTGCCTTATGAATATATCGAAGGATTTGTTCAACTACTCGCACCGATTGCTCCTCACATGGGTGAAGAACTATGGGCAATCCTTGGAAATGATGGTGGTATTTCTTACGCACCATGGCCAACATACGATGAAGCAGCACTTGTTGAAGACGAAGTAGAAGTTGTTTTCCAAGTAAACGGTAAAGTTCGTGCGAAAAGCAATGTTCCCCGAGACTTAGGAAAAGATGAGCTAGAAAAAGCAGCATTAGCCAATGAAATAGTGCAAGAATATATTGAAGGCAAAACAGTCAGAAAAGTTATTGCGGTACCAAACAAGTTAGTCAATATCGTTGCTAATTAATTGGCTCTTTGTCAATAAGGACTGATGAGTTGTGCAAAATCAAATCTGGGCCAGAATGAACTTCATTCTGTCTCAGATTTTTTGTTATTTCAAATTGATTAATTGATTGATCAAAAAGGTTTTGATTTTCATGTTCTCAAACACGTTCAATGTCTTTTTCTTCTGAATGGTCTTGTAAGAGATCTCTGTAATCATCAAATTTTTGTCTATTAATCTTAGTATTTTTTGATGCGCGAATTGTAAAATTAAGTTAGAAAAATAAAAAGGCATTTATGGTACACTCAAATTGTATTTCCGACGAAAGAAAACAAAGGAGTGTAACCATAAATGACCTACAAACATCTTACCATAGACGAACTGACAATGATAGAATCATATTATCTTCAACATAATAAGCCGGTTGAAATCGCTAACCGAATGGGACGTGCTATACAAACTATTTATAATGTAGTCAATAAGTTCAAGCAAGGTAAGACTGCTCTTGATTATTGGCACCAGTATAAAGAAAAAATGTGGTAGAAAAGTCATTCAATTACCTGCTCATGAAGTAGATTACATTAAAGAGAAAGTCACTCTTGGTTGGACGCCTGACGTCATTATCGGGCGAAAAGAAAGACCTGTTTCATGCGGTATGAGAACACTTTATCGTTTATTTTCTAAAGGAATATTTGATATTGACACACTACCGATGAAAGGTAAAAGAAAACCCAATGGCCATCAGGAAAAACGGGGAAAACAACAGTATCAGCGCTCAATCCATGATCGACCTGATAATTATCCTGATTTCAATTTAGTTGAAAGATTATCTAAAGTCATTATCACGATTAAACCCAACGGCCGTAAGGCATTAGATATTGAAACTGCCCTTAATCAATGGTTTTCTCGCTTCCCTAAAAACTTCTTTAAATCTATTACGTTTGACTGTGGAAAAGAATTTTCTAACTGGAAAGCCATTAGTAACCAACATGATATTGATATATATTTTGCGGACCCTGGAACACCTTCTCAACGCCCATTAAACGAGAATTCTAACGGGATTCTGCGTCGTAATGGACTGCCGAAATCAATGGATTTTAGAGAAGTGAATCAGACATTTATTTCCAGTGTCAGCAATCAACGTAATCATATTCCAAGAAAATCATTGAATTACAGAACACCAATCGAAATATTTTTGAGCTATGTACAAGAAGCATTTTATTCTAGCTTAATTTGACAAATCATATTATAAAGAAAAATTTTCTGGTTCGATTACGGGTTTAATGTGGGGGATTATTAGTCGTGGATAGATAGAATTTTAGTTTTTTAGAGGAAATATGTCTTTAAAAATGGAATGGTTGCAATTCTTAGCGATATATACGATGTAATTGTCCTCTTAAAAAAGTATGGAAAAATAATTGTATTGGGTGTTATGTATAATTCATGGTGAACTGAGACTAATGAGAAGAAAAATTCATATTGTTATGAGTGAGATTGTATCAGATGAGAATGATAAATTAAATAGGTGCATAAAAGCATTACACTTAAAATACATTGTTGCTTACATTATTACAATATGTTAATAAGGCAAAAATAAATAGATGGATTGAATAAACATATTTTTTAATCAAATAGTCCCTACTGTGACTTTCCTCAGCTATCGGTGATACTACCGATAGCATTTTTTTTGCTTATAAAATAATTATAAGTATTTAGAGATTTTTCTTCTAACATTCTTCAAACAAGAAAAATCACAAAGGTTATTGTTATTTTTATATATTCTTTTTAAGAATGATTATTTTTTTATAGAAATTTTAAAAAATAAAACACGTTATTGATGGATAGTTAGTTTGTTATTTGGTAATATTATAGAAGTTGACTGGTAGTGATTTATTTTTCGTCGTTTTATAAAAATGTTATTTTTTGGAAAAATTCACAAATATGTAACGAATGTTTTTCTGGAATTTGCTGCGTTAAAAAGCAGTATGACTAATATAAATACTATTGTCATTTATGCAATTTTTTATGGATAGTAATTTTAGAGGGGAATCAATGAAGGAAGAATAGAAGGGAAAAATAGTTGCAAATACGCCAGTTAGCAAAAATAGCAATACATCTTCAAGCTTTAAAATTCGAGAGAATCATCTTGGTAGTGGAATCAACTACAACAAAAGGATTAAACCAATTAATAGACAGAATTACCAATGGAAAAATAGAAAAGGTAGTTATTCTATACAAAAGTTGTTTAATTCGCTTCGGTTATGAACTTAGTGAAACCCTTTGCAATATATGGTACAGAATATAGAAATTATTGACATTACAGAAAATGATGAAGATTTAATACAGATTGTCACTATTTGTAGATACCTTTTACAAGGAAACCGAGCCAATAAAGCTAAGAAGATGATTAAGGAGTTGATGGAAGACGATACAAGTTAAGAAAGTAAAACTACGCCCAAATAAAGAGCAAAAAGAGTAATTGGACGTGGAAAATACAAGAAATGTACCATCGATTCGGTGGACAGTTTATTAGTAATGACGGTTTGAGAACATCCATGACGAGAATGAAGGAACATCCTAAATGCGTTTAGTTGAACCAAGTGCCAAATAATATGGCCAAATAAGCGATCAGTTATCGATGAATCCCAAGTATTCTAAACTATATATTCATTTTGATGCTAAGCATTGATATATTTTTTTGGGATTGATGAAGGTTAACCAATACAGGGACTCACTGATGAAATTCTAGAGTCTGACCTTGGTATCAACGATTTAGTGATTGTTTCTAATGGAAAAGTATAAAAGTATATAAGTACATTAACAAAATAACTATTAGGGTTACGCTCCAGCTTGTGCAAGGCACTGGCAGGAGGAATCGTGAAATCATAATTATGGTTAAGCCACACGGACAACTAAAAGTCATACAAAGCTATCGAATCAATCAACAGAAGACAATCGGCAATCATTAGCTTTGTTTACAGCTTACATTGCAACGCTTGAGTTGAACCGAAAATACGAGGGAGGTAACGCAGCCATTTTGAGTTGGGGAATCTTTTTAGAAAATTATCGGGTACCTTGTTGTTTAGTCAAAATTATAAGGGGGAGTAATAGTGAGGAACAAATTTCATAAACTGTTAAGTATGTTTCTAGTTATGCTTATTGTGATCAATCAATTTGGGAACATAACGGTTCTAGCTGAGTCTTTAGCAGAACAGCCAGAGCGTTCGCTGACGATCGAAGTTGATCAAGAGGAGGCTGCTTTGGGTGAGCAGTTCCAGTTGCGAGTCAGAGGAACACCAGACCTGCTAAATGCATTGGTCATTGATAAGAGTGAGGATTTGATTGAAGGGGAAGTGAAGCAACTCAATGATTACGAACGTCTGATTACTTATTCTTCCCAGCATTCAGGTAAATACGAATTGACCGCAAGAAGCGGTGATATTCAATCAAATACGGTCTCAATAGAAATCAGTGTACCAGAAGAAAGCACAAGTGAGTCTTTAAATGTACCAGAAGAAAGCACAAGTGAATCTTTTAATGAAGCGAGATCATCTGAGCCATCTATAACGCAGGAATCTCAGATTGAAAGACAAGAGGAGCTCTTGAATTATGACATCGGCATCTCTGCTGAGCGCCCCACTTTGCCGAGCAGGCATACACAAACGTTAAAGGGATACATTCAAGGAGGCGCTGGCGATATTCTTGAAGAATATGGGGAGATGGTCGTACGAGTTCCTAGAGCATCGATTGGCTTAATTGAGTTCATTAGAGTGGAGGTCGCTGATGATTCACCTTTAAAGCCACTGGCATTTTACCAAGAAGGCACAGACGTTGTTTTTCCATTTACCTTTGATTATGAAGGATTAAATGAAGCCGCTCAGTCGTATACATTCAGTATCACGTTTGAAGTTGCTTTCTTTCAATCAGGCGGTACTGAGCCAAATAATGACTTTCAAGTGAGTCTTACTTATGCTGAGCGAGCAGCAAACACGGAATTTTTAATTACGCCTATTCCTTCATCAAGACCCATTTTTTCGAAATTATACTATGGCTCTAGAGAAATCGACAGCCAAGGAAATCTTGGGAATCTGCTGATTGACGGGCAAGACGTGACCAACAGTAATAAATTTATTTTGCAGGTAAATTATGAAGGATCACGAAAAGACGGTGTAGTGGTTACCGATGTACTACCGCAAGGAACAACTTTGGCACCGAATCCGACTACATGGAGTTCCACTGGAAATAGAGAACCTATTTCAGGTGGGGTTCGGATCGCAGAAGTAACGAATCCAGGTGAAGCAAACGTTAGAACTCATTATGTTTCCGAGGAATTTGTGGACAAAGTATCTTTTAATAAGGAAACGAATACACTTGTTGTGGACTTTGGTAATCTAGCAGAGGGTCAATCGTATTTTATTGAATATGCTCTTGAAGTGACCGATGTCGACTTGTTCAATGAAGGAAGACAAGAGGATGGGTTTTCTCGGAATCGAGCGAGTATGACCTACAATAATCAGGTAATGAGCCGAGACTACCGCTTGAGAATCCCTGAAAGTAATCTTCCGGCAATCTCTTTAAGAAAAAGTGTGGATAAAAATGTTATCAATCTCAATGAAAATGAACTAACGTATACTCTGCATGTCTCGATGTTTTCTGGAACAAGCAATACGCTTGTTATTGAAGATGTTTTGGAAGAAGGCATGGAATTTGTGTCATTTCTATCAGATATTCCCTCTTTCATTGATGCCGAAGTCAATAATGGAATAGTTCGTTTCAGTGCGAATAATACGATTGGTGGTCCGACAAGTTTTACCCTCTCTTTTAAGGTCAATGTAGAGGCGTATGCGGTCGGCGATCAAATTTTAAACTTTGCAACGCTTGTGAATAGTGACAATCGATTGAATACGAGTACTGTAAGAACAAGGAAAATCGATGGGCGTATTAAAGTAATTAAAACTGATGAGAATGGCCAAAGGCTGGCAGGAGCAAAATTTGAAATTTTATCAAGCGATTCACAAGTGATACAAGAAGGTATAACGGCAGAAAACGGAGAATTTTTAAGTGAACCGCTTCCTGTAGGCAGCTATCAAGTCCGAGAAATAGAAGCACCGGAAGGGTATCTTTTAGATGCGACGGTACATGATGTTTTTATAAATGAATACTCCATAGAAGAAGTGACGTTAACCATTGAAAACATCCTTGATACGGGTGGTGTTGAACTAATTAAACATGCTGAAGGCAGCGGTGAGGTCCTGCAAGGAGCTGTTTTTGAGTTACAGAACCGAGAAGGAGAAACGCTACAAACCGGTTTAACTACAGGAGAAGAAGGAAAACTGGCAATTGAAGGCTTAGCACCAGGAGCATATCAGCTGGTAGAAACTCAAGCGCCAATAGGGTATGAATTGGATGCGACACCGATCGAGTTTGAGATCGAAAGAAGTCAGACAGCGGTGGTAGAATTGACGAAAGAAAACCGACTTACACCAGGCGGTGTCGTGTTGACAAAGATCGATGACCAAAGCGGGGAAGTCCTGCAAGGAGCTGTTTTTGAGTTACAAGATGCCAATGGAACCGTTCTGCAGTCAGGTTTAACCACAGGAGAAGAAGGAAAACTGGCAATTGAAGGCTTAGCACCAGGAGCATATCAGCTGGTAGAAACTCAAGCGCCAATAGGGTATGAATTGGATGCGACACCGATCGAGTTTGAGATCGAAAGAAGTCAGACAGCGGTGGTAGAATTGACGAAAGAAAATCGACTTACACCAGGCGGTGTCGTGTTGACAAAGATCGATGACCAAAGCGGAGAAGTCCTGCAAGGAGCTGTTTTTGAGTTACAAGATGCCAATGGAACCGTTCTGCAGTCAGGTTTAACCACAGGAGCAGATGGAAAACTGGCAATTGACGGTTTAGCACCAGGAGCATATCAGCTGGTAGAAACTCAAGCGCCAACGGGGTATGAATTGGATGCGACACCAGTAACTTTCAAGATCGAAAAAGAACAAGAAGTGGCGATCTTTTTAACAAAAGAGAATAGAAAAGTTGCTGATAGCTCAGATATAAGAGGAAACAATCCAACAAGCAGTGGAAATAAGCATCTTCCAAAAACTGGAGAAACCATCATTAGCCAGTTTATATTGTCAATATTGGGTGTGCTACTTGTTTTCATCAGTATAAAATTTAGAAAGAAACGAAATATATGAGCTAAAATAAAAAATTGAATAAGCATAGTTTTTAAAATCAACTAGTACCCATCAATTGAATGGAAACTACCGATTTTAGAAGGGGTATACAAACAAATATTAGTATCGGAGTAGAGAAGGTTGAACCCAACCAGTAAATAAGTAAAGACAATTTTGTGCTGCGTTGAGAAGTGAAAAATAAACCTTTGTAGTAATACTAGTTAATAAAAAATATACAAAAACACTGCGAAAATCATTCTTGAGTTTCGCAGTGTTTTTTGCCTAATGACTCAAGTTTATTGGGTAATACTTTGATTTTCTTTCTACAAATAATCAGCGATCAGTTGTAATTTTTTCTCTAGTTTTAATGGCTCTTTGTCAATAAGGAGAAAAACAAGTCGGGTCTTTTGTCTCGGAAAGCTTCAACCAACTCGTGAATAAAGGTTACGCTTCCTTGAAAGGCGTGGAAAAACCAAGTAATCGATCAATCACCAATTTCGCATTTGGTAGAACATGTTTGGTGAGCTGAAAGTAGGTGGCGTTCATGTCTGTAACTAAGAATTCTATTTCTTTAGGATTAGTGCAGCTAAGGAAATAGTTTGTTAATCGAGGAATTTTTTGTGTAGGTAAATTTTCTCGATTAATTTTACTGTCTCGCCATCCGCGGAAATAAAACTCAGTTTATCCTCAACGGAAACGTGAGAACGAAATTCACAACCCTCAACACTCAAGACAGAATTCTTTTGGAAGACTTTGGTAAATAGCTTCTCAACTCTTTCAATGTGCGAATAACGGTTGTCAAAGATACCTAACAACTTTTCGAAATAAAAAATAGCGACACTTTTTCAGTCAGTAAAGAAGTGATTTTATGTCTGACATGATTTGAAATCGAGTGCCTTGGACGGATAAAATAACTTTGAGCGGTCCAATGGCTTCGACAGTTTTTACAGGTATAGCGCTGCTTTTTTAGGCGTATAACCATTGGCATATGATTATATTATTCAAAGTGGACAATGGTTTCCTTCTTCTTGTTTTTCACCACCATTAATTTCCTATTTCCATCTACCACAGCAGAACCACAATTTCTACAGACACATGGAGCAGGGAAGAGAACTGCAGCAACGATCAATGTTTTTTCTTCTGTAAGGTTTCGTAAGAGACCTCTGTAATCATCAAATTTTTGTCTATTGATCTCAGAATTTTTTTGATAGAACCATTCATAAAGCATATCGTTCTCTCAGTTGTTTATTTTGTGGTGATTTAATCATACAAGAAAACGATATGTTTTTTTATAAAAACATGAATAGGAAAAATAGTTGACAAGAAAATGACAACGCCATATGATGTTCCATAGTATTTACAACCTGTCATAGATGACTGTAAAAAATAAAAGTAAAAAGAAAGGACGACAACAGGTGGATTTTTATCAGTCTCTACAACTAGATCCGTTTATTTTAAAACAAAAAATACGAGAAGCAGCTTCTAAAAAAGAAAAGTGCATGTATATTTGTTCATTGTTTTTACGATCATTATTCATCGTATTGTTTGCCATTTGTTTTATCATTATAATTACAACATTATTTGAATCGAAGCATAAACCATACGCTGTCGTTTTATTCTGTATGTTGATGAGTATTCGTTTTGTTGACTTTGGTTATAAGATTTCCCATTCGATCATAGGTTTAGCAATCGTCATGTTCTCACTATTAGTAGCACCGTATGTCCAGCTGATCAAATGGTCAGTTATGGGCATGTTGATTCATTTTATTTTACTAAGCAGCATATTAATGGCAACCGCTAGTGATCCCAAAATGGGGAATGCTTCTTTGTACGGCTTTTCATATCTCTTTATTGTTTATTCGTTACCTAAAGATTCGTTGAACAAGAATTTCTTTACACAAACAAGTAGCTTATTATTTTTGTTTTTTTGTTGGTTTTCAGTTCTCCTTTACAGAAAACATCGAGAAAAGAACAAAGACAAAAGCTTGTTTAAAGAGATTTTTTTGAAAGGCATGTATTCGCAGGAAAAAATTTGGATGCTCATCTATGCATTTGGCATTAGTCTTTTGATCGTTGCAGGAGAGTATGTCCCTTTTCAGCGATTGATGTGGGCAGGGTTTGCATTTTCTTCTATTGTATCTAGCTATGGATTGATGTCGATTGGTTTCAAAGAACGAGCAGTAGACCGAATCATTGGCTCATTGATTGGATGTGTTTTATTTATTGGTATCAGCCAATTTATTCCTTTTAACTGGGTCGGTATATTAGGTGGTCTAGCTTTAGGTGTTTGTTCTACCTATAGATATAAAACAGTTTTTAATTCTTTTGGTGCTTTGGCAATCACTGCCAGTTTATTCGGGGTTCCAGGAGCAGTAACGATCCGCATTTTTGAGAATATCCTTGGGGTATGTTTAGGAATCATGTATATTGGGGTGACTGAAATACTTATCCGAAAAATAAGAGAAAAACACGGTTTGAATCATTAGATGAGATCGAATAAAAAATAAGGAAAAAGTGAAGATACACATGGATGATAAATTGCTATCATTCCATGTGTATCTTTTTACGGTAAATCAGTGAAACGTTCGACTTTCATTTTTAATTTATACTTTTTATGGAGTTCGTTTATTTGAGCCATCATTTCGGATTTGTGATGCTTTTCGATTGCTTCTTCATCTTTCCAACGGTCGATCAGTAAAAGAGATTCTGGATCTTCTAGTGGAAAGTAATAGTCATATTTCTCGTTTCCTTCTTCTGCACGAATCGCTTTGACAATGTTTCTTTCGACCATTTCTTCTGTAAATTTTCTGGCTTGTCTATTTGTACTTGTATACAAAATATTCACTGTGATACTCACTAAATCCCCTCCTGAAAAAATTCTATCACTAGTATATCACGGTGCCAGAAATTATTATTCAAGATATGATACACATTTTTTCCGCAATACTACGGAAATATATATTTTGAATAGAAAACGATTACAAGATATGCTTGGTTTATAAAAATAAAAGGAGTGATTGATTTATGAAAAAAGCATTGATTATTTGTGCGGCAGGAATGTCATCCTCGATGATGGCCTCAAAGACAACAGATTTCTTTAAGCAAAAAGGAGAAGAGGTACTCGTAGATGCAGTTTCAGCTACAGAAGGCGATAATATGATTAAGAATAGTGATTTTGATTTATTTCTGATCAGCCCGCAAACGACGATGTTTTTGGATAAATTCAAAAAATTAGGAGAATCTGTTGGAAAGCCTGTTGTTAGTATCCCTTTCCAAGCGTATGTCCCAATCCCTACAGGCATCCAGAAGTTAGCAGAGGTGATCGAAGAGAACATATGATGGAATAGGAGTGGATGATAATGAAACAGAAGGAAAAATTGCTGTTGAGATATTTGATTGATCACAAGAAGGAGTATGTCACCAGTCAACGTTTAGCTTCTGAATTGTTATTATCTGATCGGACAATCCGTAATTACTTGCAGCGGATCAAAGAGTTAGTAGAAAAAAACGGAGGTAAGATCATTGCTAAACCAGGTTATGGCTACCAACTGCATATTTTACAAAGACTGACATTTGACTTGTTCTTGAGTCGGCAAGAAATAGTACCTGGATATGCTAGAGAACCGCAAGGATTTTATGAGTCCGAAGATCGACAAAAGTATATATTGAACCAATTGCTTTTGGAAGATGCCATTCTTTTTATGGATGATTTGGCAGAAGAGCTTTATATCAGTCGTTCCAGTTTGACAAAGGACATGCAAGAAATCAAGGAGCGATTGATTCCATATTCACTAAAAATCGTTTCTAAGCATGGTCAAGGAACATGGATCGAAGGGGAAGAAAGAAATCGACGGCATTTTATCATGGATACTTTTTTTGGAAACTATTATGGAAATTCATTGAAAGAATATTTAGGACAAAGCCGTTTTTTACCAGACATCAGTTTTGAAGAGCTAGTCATTATCATTCTCGATGAAACAAGAGAAGCTAAGTTAAAAGTTTCGGATTTTATCATACAGAATCTGACTTTACACTTGGCTTTGGGGATCAAACGGCTCCGAGAAGGGTTTGAAATCAAGGAATTAGGCATCGAACAAGAAGTTTCTAAGCGAGTAGAGTATCAAGTGGCGCAGCGGATCGTTCAACGTATTGAGGTAATCGCAGGTGTATCGTTTCCCGAAGAAGAAATTGCTTATTTGACATTACATCTCATGGCTAAGTCGAATCACAAAGAAAATAAAAATGATCAGGAACTATCAAAGGAATTAGCGAAAGTTCTGAAAAGATTGTCTCAGGAATTTCATTTTTCATTAGTAGAGGATCTCCAGCTTTTCAATGGACTACTCGATCATTTGTCATCGATGATGATTCGATTGAGCCGAGGTATTCGCATTGAGAACCCATTGACTGAGGAGATAAAGAAAGAAAATCCCAAAGTCTTTGACGCAGTAAAAAGGCATTTCAGCAACATGCCGGCTTTGAAAAACTATACCATCAATGAAGATGAATGGGCCTATTTGGCTTTGCATCTCATGGCGGCATTGGAAAAAGAAAGAGCTGCGCATAAACTACATGCATTGATTATCTGTGCAACGGGTTACGGCAGTGCCCAACTATTAAAGAATCGTGTAGTCAGTGAATTCGGTAAAAATATTACAGTGGTAAGTGTAAAAGGCTATTATGAGATCAATGAAACAACTTTAAAAGGAATCGACCTGATTATTTCTTCTATTGATCTTTCGACAATGTTTTTCAAAATTCCAGTTTTACATGTCAGTATTTTTTTGAATGAAGATGATGTTCGTAAAATACGAAAGGTAGTTGGAGAATCTATACCCTATCATTCCTCAGATAGACCGATACCAGCATTTTCTCTACAGCAAAAAAAGCAGATTTACACCGAACAGTTGTCTGAAAAATTTTTCAAGACTTATACGTACGAACCGAAAAAGGAAGAAATTCTTCATGATTTGCTGCAAAAGCTGAGCATAAATGAAGAAGAAGGATATATAAGAGAAATGCGAAAGCAGATCTAACAACGTGAAAATATGGGACCAATCATATTCAGTGATACAGTGGCAGTCCCACATCCCGCTGTTCCAGTTGGAATCGAAACAAAGGTAGCCGTTGCATTGATTCCTTCTGGGATGCAGTGGGATCAATATCAAGAAATTCATTTTGTTTTTTTAGTTTCGCCTTCTTATATCGAAAATGAAGGAATTACGGTCGTGACTAAAGCAATCGTTAGGTTAGTTGACCAGCTAAAAGTACAGCAGGAAATCTTAGCTGAACCTATTTTTGAGAATTTCAGCAGTAAATTTATCAAACTGATCGAATAAGGAGGAAAACAGATGGCTGAAAAAATAAACAGTGAAACACTACAAGTGACTTCTTTTGATATCATTTTCCATAGCGGAAATGCACGTACACTGATACATGAAGCATTTCGCTCGATGCGTAAAGAGATGTTTGAAGAAGTAGAAGAGAAGTTGCGACAAGCAAATGAAGAGATTCTTCATGCGCATCAGTCACAAACTCAACTTCTGAAAGAATATGCCAGCGGGACAAAAATAGAAATGGAAATTATCATGGTCCATGCACAAGATCATCTGATGACGACGATGACATTATTGGAAGTTGCACAGGAAATGAATTATTTGTATCAAAAAAATAAATAGAAAGGAAGGATCATTGTGCAGGATACAGTAAAAAGGAAAATCGAATTAGAAAAAAAGCAACTTAGTTTGAAAAACATGTATTTCAATCGTTATCTAATCGTACGTTACCTGACTGCCTTTTTCTTTTTCATGAACATGCAATGGATGATTCTGCTTCTATCAGCTAAAAGTTTAGGAAGTAGTTTACCGATGATTCTGATTTTAGCTATTTTGCCTGCAGTAGGAGAACAAGTAAAGCTTTATCGAAAACACCAAACGAACGTTCCATGGACAAAGTGGTATTTTTTGTTCCAGAGTGTCTTTAATTTATTATTGATTCCAGTGTTGTTTACCTCAGGATTTACATTCTTGTATCCTTTTATGGCAAATAACAATGGAGGACAGTTATTTGTTTTCATTCTTTTTGTAAGCGGTATTTTTACCAGTGCATTTATACAGTATCGTTTAAAGAAAATTTCACTCAACCAAGACCAACAGTATATCCGTATTAAACAATATGAAAAAGCGTTATATTTAGGAAAGGAGAATAACTAATGTTTGATTTTTTGCAGAAATACCTGATGGGACCTATGGGGAAAATTGCGCAACTTAAAATCGTTCGGGCTGTCATGGCAGCGGGGATGGCTTCTATTCCTTTCACGATTGTAGGCTCGATGTTTTTGGCTTTAAATATTTTGCCATTACCGTTCCCATTTTTAGAAGGATTTTTTAATGCAACTTTTTTCAAAGTTAGTGACTTGTACATGATCGTCAATACAATGACGATGGGGATTTTATCTATTTACTTTGCCATTGTGTTTGCTTATGAATTAACGTCAATTGAACGAGATGAACAAAAATTAAATGTTAATCCGCTCACGGGGGCATTACTATCTGTTTTTGCATTCTTTATGTGTATCCCTGAATTGATCATGACTGATGGTAAAATCAGCTTGATTGCTTCTATCAATGAGACAGAAACTGTAGTAAATGGTATTAGGATGGGCTCTTTTGTCGAACGTTTAGGAACTTCAGGAATCTTTACAGCTATTATTATGTCGATTATTGCGGTCGAATTGTATTGTATGTGTGTCAAGAGAAATTGGGTCATAAAAATGCCAGATGTTGTTCCGCCAGGAGTTTCTCGTTCTTTCACTGCTCTGATCCCAACATTTGTCATTGCGTTTGTGGTGATGATCATCAATGGATTATTAGTTGCACTAGGAACGGATATCTTCAAAATGATTGCTATCCCATTTGGGTTTGTTACGCAGTTGACGAATACATGGCTTGGTGTCATGGTGATTTATTTCTTGATCCATGCATTGTGGATCGTAGGGATCCATGGAGCGAATATCATCACTTCTTTCTTGACCCCGATCGTATTAGCTAATATGGCAGCTAACGCACAAGGCGCAAATTATCCGTTGGCAGGAGAATTCAACAATTCTTATGTAACCGTTGGTGGATCAGGTGCGACTTTAGGATTGATCATCTTTATTGCATTCCTCGCGAAATCTGATCAGCTGAAAGTGTTAGGAAAAGCCTCACTTGTACCAGGATTATTCAATATCAATGAACCAATCATTTTCGGGATGCCAATCGTCTACAATCCCTATTTAGCGGTTCCGTTTTTCTTAGCTCCGATGGCTTCTGCTACACTCGCTTATTTTGCCATTCGGCTGGAAATCGTCAAACCGATGCTTGCACAGATGCCGTGGCCTTCACCAGTCGGGATCGGAGCATTTGTTGGTAGTGGTGGTGATTGGAAAGCGGCTGTGTTAGCAGTCATTTGTGCAATCATCGCATTCATTATCTGGTTCCCATTTATCAAATTCTATGATAATAAATTATTAAATGAAGAAAGAGAAAAGGCAGCAGAATTAGCTAGTGAAAAGTTAAAATGATTTCTAAGAAAAAAGGAACTGTGACAAAAAATCACAGTCCCTTTTTTCTTAGAAATGGGAAACCACTAGTATATAAATACCATTATTCTTCAATCAACCGCTTCACGATTGCATAATCCCCTTCATAAGGTTCATCTACACCATTGATTTTTTGATAGGGATCCACGCCTTTTCCCGCAATAACGACTGAATCTTGCGGAGCGCTTTCTGCTAAAGCGCGTCGAATCGCTTCAGGACGATCCATTTCATAATGAACGATCAAATCTGGATTAGTAATTGCTTCATTGATTTCTTCCGCGATTTTTTTCGGATCTTCAAATGCTGGGTCATCTGCCGTCAAAAAGGCGATGTCAGCTGTTTCTGATAGCACTTTTCCAAAATCATGTCGACGGGAGATTGCTTTGTTTCCTGGGCTGCCTAATACAACAATTACACGGCCATCTGGATGTTCATTTTTGGCAAATTCCAGCAATGTTTTCAAGCTTAGATAATTATGTGCGTAGTCCACATAGACATGCGCTCCATTGGATTGGATCAATTGATCCATTCGGCCTGGTACACGAGCTTCTTTTAATCCGTCTTGTGCATCTTGACTGGAGGCACCTGTTAGTGCTGCGGCAATGATCGCACTGGCTGCATTTTCTTGGTTGAATCCTCCAGCCAGCAAAATATCATAAGCAGTATCGCAGATAGCTAAGCGATCTTCATGAGAAGATAAAGTAAAACCGTGAGTACCTTTATCTGAACGGATCACTTGATAATTGCTTTCTTCCGAACGACCATAAGTGATCGTTGGAATCTGGAATAGATCGGCTGTTTCCCTAAGTAAATCAAAATAGTCACTTTCATGATTTAAAACAACTGTTTTTGAATTCAAGATCAATTGTCGCTTGCAATAGAAATAGTCATCAAATGTCGGATGTTCGATCGGACTGATATGGTCAGGCGAGATATTCAAGAAGATTCCGACATCTAAAGTCAAGCCGTATACGCGTTGTGTTTTGTAAGCTTGTGAAGAAACTTCCATCACTAGATGAGTCATACCATTTTCAACTGCTTCTGACATCATACGATATAAATCTAATGACTCAGGCGTTGTCAAATGGGATTTGAAATATGTTTTGCCATCTAACGTTGTATTCATAGTAGAAAGCAATGCTGTTTTTTTATTTGTTGTGTGATCCAAGATTGCTTTTGTAAAGTACGCAGCAGTTGTTTTACCTTTTGTTCCAGTGAATCCGATCACTTTCAATTTATTTTGCGGATAGTCGTAAAAAGCCATAGCAAGAAGCGCCATTGCTTTACGGATATCCGTTACGATGATTCCTACTGCTGAATTTTCGTATGGCTGTTCTGATACATAATATTGAATACCCTGTTCGATTGCTGAATCCAAATATTCTTCTTTGAAATTCATTCCTTTACAGAAAAACAAAGTAGAAGCATCAGCTTTTCTTGAATCATAACTTAACTGAAGAAATTCAGCTTTTTCTGGTACATCAAGATGCCAGCCTCTTGTTGAAACAAATTCTTTTAATAGATTTTCTTTTAATAGTAAATGACGGATGTCTTCTAAAGAGAAGCTCATTGATTGATCCCTCGCTTCATTCAATTTCTTGGTTTATTATAGCACACTCTTTTTAATATATCGTTTGTTTCCGCTATGACAAAATCCAGCTTTATTCAAATTTTCTTGACACAGGGGACAAGCGGATGAGTATTTTCATAAACAATGAACTGACTGTAATAGATAGGAGAACGAATAGTGTCTCCAACAATCCAAAAACATAATAATTCAAAAAGACGATAAGACTATTGGTAAGTAAAAGTCCTTGCGGCATTGGAAGCCGAAAAAATTTGTGGAAAATAATCGGCGGTATCGTTATACCGCCATTTGAGGCCCCGACTGTGTACAATGTGTAAACCCCAAGACTGAACAAAAGACTTCCTGAAATCAGTGAAAAGAAATGTGAGGAGATCATTTCCACTTTTGGAACAATCTCTAAAACAACAGGAAAAAGCAGACTTCCCGCTACAGTCTTAAAAAATACTGATTTTCCTAATAGGACAGCGGCTAGAAGCAGCATCATAAGATTGATGCTCCAAACAGTAACTGAGCGTTGGATAGAAAAGGCCGTTTCAACTAAATGTCCGATGGCGCCCACTCCGGCGGAAGCTATATCGTGAGGGAGCAAGAACCAATTCAATCCAACTGTGATAAAGAAAAGACCTAAAAATATAACGGGTAGTTTTTTTATTTCTTGTGTCATTGATATCTCCTATAAATGTTAGCCATAAAAGGCTGTATATTTCTTTACTTTACCAAAAAAACGAAACCGAATTCAAAAAAACAATTGTTCTTATAAAAGTTATATAAAATCGATTGCCAGTTTCTGTTTTACCAATTAAAATGATAGTAATGTTTTGTAGAAAGTTGGAATCTGACCGATGGATAATCAAAGAAAACCAGCATTAGATCAATTAACACCGCAAGAAAAAATGGCACGAGGCTCTGCTTGGATGACCGCCAGTAATATCATTTCAAGATTGCTAGGCGCTGTCTATATCATTCCCTGGTATGCTTGGATGGGCGAAAATGCTAAGGCTGCCAATGGATTATTCAATATGGGATACAATATATATGCATTGCTTCTACTGATCTCTACAGCAGGAATACCTGCTGCGATTGCAAAACAAACTGCACGCTATAATTCATTGAATGAATATGGCACTTCACGACGATTATTTATCCGTGCATTACAGATGATGGGCGGGTTAGGTCTATTGTTTGCTTTGTTCATGTACATCGCCTCTCCTTGGCTAGCTCATGCTTCTGGTGGCGGAGAAGAACTGATTCCAACGATGCGTTCTTTGAGTATCGCTGTATTGGTTTTTCCTTTTATGAGTGTGATACGAGGGTATTTTCAAGGCAATCAAGAGATGATGCCTTATGCGCTGTCGCAGATTGTAGAACAGGTGGCACGTATTTTTTATATGCTATTGGCTACATTCATCATCATGAAAGTCATGGATGGTGACTATGTGACGGCGGTCACGCAATCAACTTTCGCGGCATTTATCGGTATGCTAGCAAGTATTCTTGTCCTTTTGTATTTTTTGAAGAAACATCAAGCGTATACATCGGCGTTTATTCACTACAGCGAAAACAAAGTAAATATTGCAACGAAGGAATTGTTGTTAGATACCGTTAAAGAAGCGATTCCGTTTATTATTGTGGGTTCAGGGGTAACGATCTTCAAATTAGTCGATCAGTTCACTTTTATGAAGATCATGTCTGCATCCACCGAATATTCCAATGCACAGTTACTGGATCTTTTTTCGATTTTTAGTGCCAATCCAGATAAGTTGACGATGGTAGTTATCGCATTGGCAACATCGATCGCGTCTACTGGGTTACCGTTGATTACAGAAGCTGTTACGTTGAAAGATCGAGTAGGTCTGGCAAAATTGACAAGCGGAAATTTACAGTTGTTTTCATTTTTTATGTTTCCGGCGACATTTGGTGTTATGTTACTTGCCTATCCGCTAAATACATTATTTTATACACCGGATTCTCTAGGAAGTAATGTACTGATCCAAGCAAGTTTTGTAGGACTCTTCCTAGGACTATATATGCTAGTTTCCAACATGCTGCAAGGAATGTTTGAAAACAAGGCGGCAATTAATTATTTGGTTATTGGGTTTCTAGTGAAACTCCTTCTTCAATACCCAGCCATTCGTTTATTTGAAGTATACGGCCCTTTATTGGCGACAATGATCGGATTTGCTGTGTCTTGTACCTTGATCTTAAAGAGAATCCATGAAGTAGCCCGCTTTAAACCAAGTTTTGTCTGGCGCAGGACATTGCTGATCTTTATTCTTACCTTGATTATGCTTTTGGCTTCGTGGATCACAAAGATGATTTTTGGTGCTTTTTTAAACGAAGATAGCAAATTCCAGTCTCTATTGTTGATTCTTGTAGTAGCAGGTATAGGGGCTTTAGTGTATGGTTATTTAGCTTTGAAAATCCGCTTGGCAGAAAGACTACTAGGACCAGGAATAGCGCGTTTACGACATAAATTAAAAATAAAATAAGTGAATCAGAAGAGCTAGATTGATGCTCTTTTGAAATGGGGGAAACGCATGCGTTTAGATAAGTTTTTAGCAGATATGGGACTTGGCAGCCGCAAAGAAGTCAAAGGATTGATCAAAAAAGGAACGATCGAAGTCAATGGACAAGTGGTGAAAAGCGATAAAGCGCAAGTAAATGAATTCGAAGATGCGGTTACTTATTTAGGAGAAATCATTACGTATCAAAAAGATTTTTACTACATTTTGCATAAACCTGCAGGAGTCATTTCTGCTACTCAGGATAATCATGATCAAACCGTAATCGATTTATTGGAAGACCAGGATTATCGGGAAGATCTTTTTCCAGTCGGCCGATTAGATAAAGACACAGAGGGCCTCTTGATTTTAACGAATGACGGGGTGTTTGCCCATCAGTTACTATCACCTAAAAAACATGTGGAGAAAGAATATCTAGCTGAGGTTAGCGGTATAATGACAGAAGAAGATATCCGTTTATTTGCGGAAGGACTGATTATTGATGGCGATGAGCAGACATTGCCGGCAAAACTCCAAATTGATCAAGTAGATCAAGAGACAGAAACTTCAATTATCCGTCTGATTTTGCATGAAGGAAAGTTTCACCAAGTTAAGCGAATGGTCAAAGCAGTAGGAAAAGAAGTCTTATATTTAAAAAGAATCCGTATGGGAAAATTTTGGCTGCCTAAAGATTTGAATAAAGGGCAATATCGACCCATGACCAAAGAAGAGCTAGAACAAGTGAGAGAAAAATAATTGAATGGATAGCTAAAAGAATAAGCAGAGTAGTTGTAGCGCCATCTGAAAAGCAGACTTGTCCGTCTGACTTTCGGATGGCTTTTTTGTGAAATTTCGGCTTATTTCCGTAGAAGCTACTTCTGGAACACCGTTTGTTCGGAATAAGGGACTGTGACAAGACTTTTGTCACAGTCCCCATTGTTCCTTGTGACTCAGAGTTAGATAGTAAGGACACGATCTCCCTAATACTCAGGCCAAAACGCTGAATTCACAACCTCTCCTATACTTTGTTTCATTTTCCCTATACTTTGTTTATTTATTCTCATTATTGAAAGCGCTATAATTGAGTTGCGAATGAATCGAAAGGGGTTTTTAGATGAAAAAACGAAAGGGGTTCAATTATTTTTTTATGAATCTATGGCGTTATAAAGCACTTGTCCTGATGGCTGTACCGGGTATGCTTTGGATGATTTTTTTCTTTTACATACCTGTAATGGCGAATGTCGTAGCATTCAAAAATTTTCATATTTCAGCAGATGGGTTCTTGGCTAGCTTGAGGGAAAGTCCTTGGGTGGGTTGGGAAAATTTCAAATTTTTATTTTCTTCGGATCAAGCATTTCTCATCACTAAAAATACAATTTTATATAATGTAGCATTTATCCTTTTGAATCTGCTGATCTCAGTCGTATTTGCAATCATTATGAGCGAGTTGAGAAATAAACGACTCGTTAAAGTTTATCAAACGATGTCCTTACTACCTTATTTTCTATCTTGGGTCATTATCAGTTACTTTGTTTACGCTTTTTTAAGTCCCGACAAAGGAATATTCAATCAGTGGATCACTGGACATGGAGGAGAAGCTGTCAATTGGTATAATGAACCGAAATATTGGCCGTTTATCTTGGTGTTCATCGGTACATGGAAAGGGATTGGTTATAACAGCATTATTTACTTTGCATCTGTTATGGGAATCGATCCGACTTATTATGAAGCTGCTATGGTTGATGGAGCTAGCAAATGGCAGCAGATCAAACATGTGACGATACCACAACTTATTCCACTAATGACGATTTTAACGATTTTAGCCGTAGGAAACATTTTCCGAGCTGATTTTGGCCTGTTTTATAACATTCCTAGGAATTCCGGTGCATTATATGATGTGACTCAAGTTTTGGATACGTATATCTACAATGGCCTGACATCCACAGGAGATTTTGGTATGACGGCTGCTGCAGGACTTTACCAATCAGTTGTCGGCTTTGTCTTGTTGATGATCACAAATACGATCGCCCGACGTTTTGATAGCGATTCTGCATTATTCTAAGGAGGAAAAAAATGAAAAAAAAGAAAGTGGAGAGAGTCCAAGTCCGCTCTTTCAATAAGACGGCTAATTTTTTCTCTAATATAATGATTGCACTCTTTGCTATTTCCTGTATTTTGCCATTTATATTTGTTATCGCCATCTCTTTTACCGATGAGTCCATATTGTCGACTCACGGGTACAGTTTTTGGTCAGAAAAGTTCAGTATATTTGGTTATACGTACTTGTTCGACCAGATGCAGGATAAAATTTTCCAAGCGCTTTTCGTCACTGTACTTGTTACTGTTTTAGGTACACTGATCAATAGCACGGCTACTTCTTTATATGCTTATGCGATTTCACGGTCAAACTTTCCATTCCGTCGTTTTTTTACCGTTTTTTGTTTGATTACGATGTTGTTCTCACCAGGGATGGTGGCCAATTATCTTGTTATGACAAATCTTCTTCAGTTAAAAGATACGATTTGGGCATTGATCTTGCCAATGGCTGTCAGTCCCTTCAATATTATTGTGATGCGCACATTCTTTAAACGTTCGGTCTCAGATTCGATTATTGAATCGGCACGGATCGATGGAGCTAGCGAACTGCGAATATTTGTTCAGATCGTTTTACCGTTAGCTGTTCCAGGTATTGCGACAATCAGTTTATTTGCCGCATTGGGTTACTGGAATGACTGGTTCAATGCTTTACTATACATCCAAGATGATAAGCTAGTTCCACTACAGTATCTTTTGATGAAAATCCAAAGTAATATTCAATATCTGACACAAAATTCAGGAGCAGGAAGCCAATTGACAGGCGGATTAGCCTCAGTTCCAGGAGAATCTGCCAGAATGGCGATCGTAGTCATCTCGACGTTGCCTATTGCGATCAGCTATCCATTTTTCCAGAAGCATTTTGTCAAAGGTCTAACAATCGGCGGAGTAAAAGAATAAAGAAACAAAAATATAAATCATAAAATTAGGAGGAAGAAAAATGAAGTTATGGAAGAAACTAGCCTTTACAGGTGTTTCAGCGTTGTTGTTGGGAACATTAGCAGCATGCGGAGGTTCTGGTTCTAAAGACCAGGCAGAAGCTAGCAATTCGGACACTTTGCAGATGTATCAAATCGGAGATAAACCAGATAATTTCGATCAATTGATGGAAGTAGCAAACAAACGAATCGAAAAAGAGATCGGTGTAAAAGTCAATATCAATTACATTGGCTGGGGCGATTACGAAAAGAAAATGAACGTCATCATTTCTTCCGGGGAAAATTATGATATCGCCTTTGCGAACAACTATGTTTCCAATGCCCAAAAAGGAGCCTTTGCTGATTTGACTGAATTAGCGCCTAAGTACGCTGAAAAAGCTTATAATGATTTAGATGAAGCATATATTAAAGGAAATCTGGTCAATGGAAAATTATATGCTTTCCCAGTCAATGGAAATGTCTTTGCTCAACAAGTACTTACTTTTAACAAAGCTTTACTAGATAAATACGATCTTTCAATTGATGGAATCCAATCTTACGCTGATGCAGAAAAAGTCTTGAAGGAATTCCATGAAAAAGAACCAAACACGGCAGCTTTTGCCATTGGACAAGGCTTCAAAGTCCAAGGGAACTTTGATTATCCTTTAGGGAATACGTTACCGTTTGCTATTGATCTGGATGGAGATGATTCGAAAATCATCAACCAATACGATAATGAAACGTATATCGGACTGTTACGTACAATGCATAGCTGGTACAAACAAGGACTCATTCCAAGTGACGCTGCAACGAGCAATAAGGATTATCCACTAGAAGGAAATACTTGGCTAATGCGTGGAGAAACACAAGGACCGTATGATTATGGCGATACAATTTTGACAAATGCAGCAAAACAAGAACTTGTCTCAAAAGCAATTACTGTTCCACTAAAATCTACAGCTCAAGCACAAATGGCAAATTTTGTCGTATCAAATACTTCAAAAAATAAAGAAAAATCAGTAGAGCTTCTAGGGCTGCTTAACAGTGATCCAGAATTATTGAATGGGCTTGTTTGGGGGATCGAAGGAGAAGCATGGGAAAAAGTCGATGGTTCAGATGATAAAATCAAATTGCTAGATGGTTATCAGCCAAATACACATATGTCTGCTTGGAATACAGGAAACAACAAGATTCTATATACACAAGAGTCTATTACGGATGACATGATTGCCAAACGTGATCAATCGATTGCTGATGCAGAAACTTCACCGATTTTAGGATTCAGCTTCAACACTGACAGTGTCAAAACAGAATTAAGTAATATTTCTAATGTCATGAATCAATATTTAGATGGATTGAATACAGGGACTGTTGATCCAGATGAAACATTACCGAAATTGAAAGACGCTTTGGACAAGGCTGGCTATGATAAGGTATTGAAAGAAATGCAAAAACAATATGATGAGTTCCGACAAGAATAATAATGAATAAAGACAAAGGGGTTGTGACAAAAGACGTGTCACAACCTCTTGTTCCGAATAAACGGTGTTCAAAAGCCAGTTTCTCGGTATTAAGCTAAATATATGTAAAAATGTGAAAGCCATATTCACAAAATTTTTCTTACTACTCGAAACTAAGCGGCTATTTCACAACCTCTTGGTAAACGGTGTTCAATCAGCTGACCCTTGGTATTCGCTCACAAAACGACAAAATATGAGGAACTATTTTTCCGTTTGTTTCTCTAATAATCAGGTCAAGGTGCTGATTGCCTAACCTTTTTTTGTATAATGAGAAAGTATAAACTTAATGTTTGGAGGAGAAGATATGTTAGGGAAGGTTTTGGAAGAGTTATTTATCCGGATCTGGGTCGTTATAAAACTAACCTTGTATTTCTGGATATATACATTTGCCGGCGGGATCATCTTTGGATTAGGTGCGGCATGGAAAACAGTCAATGAACTATTTTATTTGTACGGATTCGAGTATAAAGAAATCACAATAAAAAGAGGCTGGAATATATATAAAAGAAATTTTTTAAGAGGCAATCTGCTATTTAGTTTATTTTTATCTGGTACTGCTTTATTGAGTTACAATTTATATTTATCTGTTCAAATCAAAGGGCTCATTTTTTTAGCTATTGATTTTATTTTACTTTTTGCCTTGCTCTGCTTATTTGCTACTTATCAATACAGTATGATTTTAGATAGTGAATATACGATCTCTGTTCCTAATCTGCTAAAGCTAAGTTTTATTTCGGTTTTTTCCAGCTTTTCGTCTTTTCTAAAAATAATTATTGGTAGCGGTATAATTTTAGGCGTGACTTGGCAATTCAAAGGATTGATCCTGTTTGGTGTCATTGGTCTTTTGACAGTTTGGAATGGTACGATGACAACACACTGGCGTGAAGAATTAGATAAACAGTTGGAAAGTTATGAATAAGTTTCGGATTCTATTTTCAAAAGGAACCTTACTCAATCGTCTGTTGCGGAAATACGCGGTTATCATGATCGGTGTAACGATGACTGCTACCGTTATTTTTAGTATCCATACTTGGGAACAAAATCAAAAACAGGCAGAAAACATGACAAGTGATGCCGTTCAAAGCACAAGCAGAATGCTGAATGATAAAACAACCTTGAGTAGGATCATCAAAAACCAGCTTGTAGGGAATTCCAAAAAGATCGAAAATGTGACGACCTACTTAACAAAACCCATAGATCAGTATCTGATGTATGTATACGAACAGCAAAACAGTACTGATGAATTAGTTTCTTTCCCAAATCAAATCAAAGATCTCTACGCAAATTATGAAGAACTAAGTGCGATATATATCGTGTTGAATCAACTACCGGAGTATTATGAATCTTCTAGAGAAAACAAAGGTGGGGAAATAAAAAAGGGGACACCAAAATTACTAGACGCTTTTTATATCAAGTTGCCTATCACACAAGGAGGAGCTGAGTCAGGAAGTATTTTTATTGGTTTTCAAAAGAAAGAACTAGATATGATTTTAGAAAATCTAACGTCATTCAATGGACTCTCTTTATACATGATTTCTGGAACGACAAATCGACTATACACATTCCATGATAATAAAATAGCTAAAGAAACGTTTGAAAGACAAGAAATGATCATCACAGAGAGTCTGCAGAAAAATTCACAATTGCCGATTGACGATCTGGAAAAAAACAATTTTGTTCAACACCAAGAACTGTCTGATGATTATCGTATATTAGCTGTACTAGATAAAAAAAGTGTAAAAATCGAAACGGGAAAAAATCTTGCCCCGCTGATCATTGGTATCATTATTTTAGACAATATATTGCTTATCTTTCTTTATAAAACATTCAAGCGATATTCACAGCAAGTATCTATCGTCATGCAGGCCATGGATCAAACAGCAGCAGGGAATTTAGAGACGCGGATCGACATAACAAACACGGAATATGAACTGAAGGAACTTTCAATCGGTATCAACGAAATGTTGGATAGCATCAATCAGTTTGTAGAAGACATCTACAAATTAGAAATCAAACAGCAAGACGCACATATGCGGGCGCTTCAAGCACAGATCAATCCACATTTTTTATATAATACATTAGAATATATCCGAATGTATGCAATCAGCGAAGGAAGTGAAGAATTAGCAGATGTTGTATATGCGTTTTCCGCTTTGCTTCGAAACAATACGAATCAAGAGAAAACGATCACTTTAAAAGAAGAACTGGACTTTTGCGAAAAATATGTCTATTTGTATCAAATGCGTTATCCTAATCGAGTAGCCTATCATTTTATGATCGATCCTGATTTGGAAAAGATCGAAGTACCTAAATTTGTGATCCAGCCATTAGTTGAAAATTATTTTAAACACGGTATTGATTTTACTCGATTCGATAATGCGCTAAGTGTCAAAGTCTTGCAGGAAGGCAAACGGGTAAGGATCATCATCAAAGATAATGGAAAAGGGATGACTGAAAAACGGCTAAAACAGGTGGAAGAAAAACTGTCTCATCCTAAAGTGGAACTTCACGGATCTATCGGTCTGCAAAACGTGAATGAACGTTTACGTGCCAGCTTCGGCAGCAGTTATTATATGTCGCTTGAGAATAATGAGACAGGTGGACTGACCGTTTCTATTACATTCAAGGAGGGATGAGCGTGTATCAAGTGTTATTGGTAGATGATGAATACATGATTTTGAATGGGTTAAAAAAGATAATTGATTGGCAAAGTTTAGGCTTTCAAATAGTAGCAACAGCAGAGAATGCCAAAGAAGGACTAGCTGTACTTGAACAGCGACAGATTGATTTAGTAGTAACGGATGTGACAATGCCAGAAATAAATGGACTGGAATTTATTGAAGCGGCTCAAAAAGAACGTCATAATTTTGAATTTATGATTTTATCAGGATACCAAGAGTTCGATTATTTGAAAGGAGGTATGCAATTAGGCGCCGTGAATTATTTGATGAAACCCGTGAATAAGTTCGAATTGGTTGAAAGCCTCAAGAAAATCAAAACACGGTTAGATCAGCAAAATGAATAAAAAAATCAACAAGAAATCTATCAAGAACTGTTATTCAGTCAATGGTTGAATGAAGAATTGGATGAAATAAGTGAAGAAGAAATAATAGGACAAATAAGTGAGAAGCAACATAGGATAGTATTGATTCAACTGGCAAGAACTCATGATACTCTTATCAATAGATGGTTGCAAGAACGGCAACAAATCTTTTACTATCAACGAAATTACGGAGACCGTGTATTGATCACGTTGTTGTTGGAGGCAGATGAAGTTGATGGCTTCTGTTGTTTTGTTCAAGAAAACTTTCCTGATCAGGAATGGCTGATCAGTATCGGGGAAGAGACAGATTCTTTGGACAAAATCCCTGAAACATTCCAACAAGCGAAAGACAATCTACAGTTGCATCAATTTTATGGAGATAAAGACGAGCATGTTTTTTACGCAGTACAAGCAGAAACAAAAGATCAAACCATCGATTTTTCAAGTTTCAGACGCGTGCTGCAAAATAAACAATTGGAAGTCGCTCAAAAAATGATCACTGATTTTTTTGAACAGTTTCAGTTAGCAGCCATGATGCCGGAAGATATACGATATTCCAGTTTTTTACTGTTTATGGAGATTCAACGGGAATTGATTGATCTGGAAGATGAGGAATATTTACAAGGAATCGAAAAAATCCATCAGGCAAAAACGGTGCAAGAACTTCAGCAGCTACTTCTGTCATTCATCAAAAAGCATCAGAGACAGAAAAAGTACAGTGACAATGTGGAAAAAGTAATCGTAATCCTGCACCAGCATTATCAAGAACCACTTACACTCAAAGAAGTGTCAGAAAACCTGCATTTAAATGTCATGTATCTAGGACAGCTGTTCAAAAAAGAAACGAAAAAAAGTTTTTCAGCTTATTTGAACCATTTACGTATGGAAAAAGCGAAACAACTGCTTTTGCACAGTAATCAAAACATCAATGAGATAGCAAGTGAGATTGGCTACAACAACACCACGTATTTCTCTAAATTATTCAAGAAAATCGTCGGCAGATCCCCTAAAGAGTACCGAGAAAACAGTGGAGAATCATAAAAGAAAAAGCCAATGTAATGAAATAACTTATAAAAAATTGTCTAGAAATCTAATTTTTGGCTGTTCTTATTACTTGAGGCAAGGCAGCTTTTTCACGACCTCTCGATAAACGGTGTTCAAAAGCTTGCATCTGCGGTAATAAGCCCAACCAAACGAAAAATATGAGGAGCTATTTTTGCTTGGCTGTTCTTATTACTTGATGCAGGGCAGCATTTTCACGACCTCTCGGTAAACGGAGTTCAAAAGCCAGTTTCTCGGTATTAAGCCAAATTTATGCAAAAATGTGGAAAGCCATTTTCACAAAATTTTTCTTAATACTCGAAACTAAACAGCTTTTTCACGACCTCTCCACTAAACGGTGTTCAATCAGCTGACCCTCGGTATTAGCTCAAAAAATGGCAAAATATGAGGAACTATTTTGCCATTTGTCTCTCTAATACTCAGGTCAGAACGCTGATTTCACAACCTCTCAATAAACGGAGTTCAAAAGCTTGCATCTGCGGCAATAAGACCAACCAAACGAAAAATATGAGGAGCTATTTTTGCTTGGCTGTTCTTATTACTTGATGCAGGACAGCTTTTTCACAACCTCTTGTTAATTATAGTTTGATAAGGAAAAAGGCAAATCTTTTGCTTGATATTTCTTAGGGTGAGGGACGATCCCTAATTGGTAAGAGATCGTGCCGCCTTTCAGCAAATCTTGATGGGTAAAATATAATTTCGTATATTCTTTGTCCATCCGTTTGATTTTATGGATAAATTGTTGCTGCGGCCGATTAGGCGTTGCTTCAATCGTCAATTCCTTTCCATTTGACAAAAGCAAAACAGCCTTGTCAATTAATGGCATACCGATAACATATTCACCGGTTCCAGGCGTGACAGGATAAAATCCCAGACTATTGAAGATATACCAAGCGGCCATACTTCCATTGTCCTCATCTCCAGGGTAACCCATTGGAGAATCGTCGAAGGTCTGAGTCATCAACTGTTTAAGCAGTGGCTGTGCCATTTCAGGTTGTCCTATATAACTGAACAAGTAAGGATAGTGAAAACTTGGCTGGTTTGAAATAGCTAATTGTCCAAATTCTATCGCGGCCATCTCACTCATTTCGTGGATCTCAAAACCATATCCTCCTGGGTCAAACGTTGGGGGCTGATTGCACAGCTCAATGAGTTTTTCTTTATATCTCTCACTGCCACCATATTTTCCGATCAGTCCTGAAAAATCGTGATAAACAGCAAAGCTGCTTTGCCAAGCACTTCCTTCTGCATAATCTTGTCCCCAACGATTAGCTGAAAATGGTTCTCTGAACTTGCCATCTTTATCTTTTGAACGCATAAATCCTGACTCATAGTCAAAGATATTTTGATAGTTCAATGATTGCTGCTGATATTTCTTCGCCATTTCCTCCTCTTCTAGTACCTTGGCAACTTGGCTAATACAAAAATCGCTATAAGCATAGTCTAATGTGTGATTGACTGATTCGTGGTAGTGATTAGGAACATAGCCATATGTCAAGTAATCTTCTGTTCCTTGTCGTCCATAATTTGGATGTTTGCTTTGAACCGTAGCACCTTTTTCCATTGCCGTTAGAAATTCAGGCATCAAGTCTCGTCGGATATCTTTTACAGCAGCATCTGCAATGACCGCATCGATCAATGTCCCAGGCATAAGTCCACGTTCATCAGGAGACAGCCATTTTGGCAAATAGCCACTTTCTCTATAGCTGTTCAAAAAACCTTCCAGCATTTCTTCGTATTTTTCTACAGCAATCAAAGAATAAAGAGGATAAACCGTTTTATACGTATCCCAAAACCCATTATTTGTATAGAGAACACCAGGTTTTATAGATCGACTAGTCGTATCATAGTGGATTTTTTGCCCACTAGGATCAATTTCATAAAAAGTTTGTGGAAATAAAAACACCCGATATAAATTATGATAAAACGTCCGCAATTGTTGTTGATCATGGTGTGTGAGCTGTATACGATCAAAATAGGACTGCCATTGTTCTTGACTGTGAGCAAGGTAAGTCTCTTTGCTTTGGTTTTGTTCTAGTTCCAGGTTATAAGCTGCTTGTTCCGAGCTGATAAAAGATGTCCCAAATCGGATAGTTTGTTTTTTTGTCTGTTCAAAATACAACGGGATCGAGTCGCTATTTTTGTTGGAAACAGCTAACTCATCAATTGTTAAAGGATATTCAAATCTCAATATAAAATAAAAAGAAAAATCAGGATCTTCTGAACCAGCAAAATGTGTGATTTTTCCTTCCACTGTGTAAGGATCTATAACAAAGAGCTGATGGCGTCCCGGAAAGGATAAAAGTAAACCGCTGTTATTTTTGCTGTAATCAATAGATAAGATTCCGCCATACATGCTAGGTATCAATGTAGAACAGATGCCATAACGTAATTGACAGATCGACAGATGAGTCGGGCAAAATATACTTTCTTCTGGGCGGTAAGAACTTTGAGCATGGAAAAGGGTGTTCTCCTGTAGTTTTCCATTGATCGGCGTAAACAGCATATGACTGAAATCACCCATCCAAGGACTTGGTTGATGGGTAAGACGGTAGCCTTGAAAAACACGGTCATCAGGATGAAACCACCAGCTGCCGTTTTGATCCGTAGTTTGCGGTGCAAAATAATTCATCCCAAAAGGAACGCCAGTATAAGGCTGGCAGTTCCCATTAGAGAAATTTGGCTGATTCGCTGTTGCATGTCTAGTATCTATTTGACCGATATTCATTTTATTTCTCCTTTGTTGATTGTCTTTTGATGAATGAAACTGAAAATTTACTATCGGATGGTCGATCTTTTGTCTCTAACCAAGTGACCAAAGCATCTCCCGCAAGCTTACCTAACTGTTCAAAATCTTGTGCGATGGTTGTCAGTGGCGGGTCAACAAGAGCTGCTGCTTGGATATCATCAAATCCGATAATTGAAAAATCTTCAGGGATATGATAACCATGCTGTCTCAAGAGATTCATGGTCTGGATAGCGACAACATCGTTTTCACAAACAAAAGCAGTTACTTCATACTTAGTGATATAAGAAAGCAATTCATCTAATGTCGCGCTTTTGTCATCCAGTGAAGTGTGGAAAGTCAAACCAGCTTTGTCCAATGCTTCAAGGTAACCAAGGTAACGCTGTCGAACGGATTGTGGATGAGTCTGCGTACCAAACAAATAAGCGATTTTTGAATGACCCTGTTCGATCAAATAAGAGGCAGCAAGCGCACCGCCTTGGAAATTATCGGAAAGAACGGTAGGAAAAGATAACTCATAGATTTTTTTATCTAATATGACGACAGGGAATTCTTTCAATGAAAGCTCAAAAAGTAAGTCGAGATGTTGTTCTGTATCAAGAGCATAATAAATCAATCCGTCAAATTCATTGATTAGCTCTTTTGCTGTTTTATTTTGTAGAAAGTCAAGCGTCGTCATCATGACATCAATCTGTTTATCTTGCATCACAGGGTTCAATCCCTTGCTAAAATCACCAACAGACAAATCAGCGACATATGGAAGAAGAAACAGAATCCGTCGTGTTTTTGTAGGAGAAGCGGATTTAACGAAACTGCCTTTCCCGCGAACGCGATAAATAAGTCCTAATTGCTCTAATTCGGTCAATGCACGTTTGGAAGTGATTCTGCTTACTTTATAGGTACGTGAAAGTTCTTTTTCAGTTGGTAGTTGGCTGTCTACAGGTAATTCACCAGTTAAAATAGCCGTTTGCAAATCATTAAATATTGTCTGGTACAATGGTTGATTCATATAAACACCTCTTAATGATATATCATATTTAAATAATACCATAATGGATGAAAAAGTAAATAAAAAGATATTTTTTGAAAGCGTAGACATAATTGGTTGTATGAAGTATAATCTTTAAAGATATATCAAATAGAAAGAAGGTTTTATTAGTGGTTTATAAAGATATACCAAAATCGGTGCAGAAATTTATGGAAGATATCACACAAAAATGTGGGGATATCCATGCGGACTGGGCAAAGAATTTTACAGCAGCATTTGCCAATACTCTGTTGACAACAGTCAAAAAGCAAAATGACGGAACCACCTTTTTATTGACGGGAGACATTCCAGCGATGTGGTTAAGAGACTCTACTGCACAAGTTCGTCCTTATTTAGTGATTGCAAAAGAAGATGAGGAATTAGCTGACATGATCAGCGGGTTAGTCAAAAAGCAATTTTTTTATATCAATATCGATCCATATGCGAATGCCTTCAACGAAGAAGCTAACGGTGCTGGCCACCAAACAGATCATACAAAAATGAACGATTGGATCTGGGAAAGAAAATATGAAATTGATTCTTTATGCTACCCAATACAGTTGGCCTATCTTCTTTACAAAAATACAGGAAAAACTGATCAATTCAATCAATCTTTTATTGAAGGTATCAAAAAAATCTTGGACGTGTTCAAAACAGAGCAAGATCATGAACACTCTCCTTATACATTTGTACGAGACACGACAAGAAAAGAAGATACGCTGATCAATGACGGGCGAGGTGCAAAAACAGCTTTTACAGGAATGACATGGTCTGGTTTCCGTCCTAGCGATGATGCTTGCCGTTATGGATATCTGGTACCATCCAATATGTTTGCGGTGGTCGTGTTAGGTTATGTGGAAGAAATTTTTCAAACGATACTCGATGATAAAGAAATTGTACAGCAAACACAGAAATTGAAGAAAGAGATCCAAGAGGGGATTCAGAATCACGGACGAACGGTTAATCAAAAAGGGCAAACGATTTATGCATATGAAGTAGATGGAATGGGAAACGCCACAGTCATGGATGACAGTAATGTGCCCAATCTGATCGCCGCACCTTACTTGGGATATTGTTCTGAACAAGAGGAAGATTATCTGCAAACAAGAAGAACATTGTTGAGTAAAGAAAATCCATATTTCTATGAAGGAAAGTACGCAAAAGGAATTGGATCCTCCCATACGCCAGAAAAATACGTTTGGCCGATTGCATTAGCTATGGAAGGAATGACAACGTCAGACAAATCTGAAAAAGAGCGGATATTGAATTTACTTGTAGCAACTGACGCAGGAACACACCTTATGCACGAAGGATTCGATGTGAACAATCCTGAAAATTATACGAGAGAATGGTTTTCTTGGGCAAATATGATGTTTTGCGAATTAGTCATGGATTACTTTGATATTAGAGTAGAAAAGTAGGAGGTATCGTAAATGAAAAAGAAAGTATATATCATTTCTCATAGCCACTGGGATCGTGAATGGTACATGGCTTACAAACAGCATCACATGCGACTGATTGAATTGATAGACGATCTACTAGAGCTATTTGAAGTTGATCCGTCCTTCAACAGTTTTCATTTGGATGGGCAAACGATTATTTTAGATGACTATCTTCAAGTAAGGCCAGAAAAAAGACAGGCAATCCAACAAGCAATCAATGAAGGAAAATTGAGAATTGGACCATTTTATATCTTGCAAGATGATTTTCTTATCAGCTCGGAATCGAACGTGAGAAATATGCTGATTGGCATGGAAGAAAGCCGTAAATGGGGAACCCTTGTCATGTTAGGCTATTTTCCCGATACATTTGGAAATATGGGACAGACGCCTCAATTAATGAAACAAGCTGGTATTTCAGCAGCAGCGTTTGGCCGTGGTGTAAAACCAATTGGCTTTGATAATCAAGTTTTGGAAGCAGAAAACTATTCTTCCCAATACTCAGAGATGTGGTGGAAAGGACCTGATCAAACAGCAATCTTTGGTCTGCTATTTGCCAATTGGTATAGCAACGGGAATGAGATTCCAGTAGAAAAAGAAGCAGCTCTTGCCTTTTGGAAGCAAAAATTAGCGGATGCAGAACAATATGCCTCTACGAACCACTTATTGATGATGAATGGTGTTGATCATCAACCGGTACAAAAAGATATATCAAAAGCAATCCATCTCGCAAATGAACTGTTTCCAGATTACGAGTTTATTCATTCTAATTTTACTGACTATCTGGAAGCAGTTCAAAAAGATGTGCCAGAAGACTTAGGCTCAGTAGAAGGAGAATTGACAAGTCAAGAAACGGATGGCTGGTATACTTTAGCCAATACAGCATCTGCTCGGGTTTACTTAAAACAATGGAATACCAAGGTCCAGCGACAGCTAGAAAATATTACAGAACCACTTGCGACGATGGCTTATGAAGTTAGTGGAAACTATCCCCATGATCAATTAGATTATGCTTGGAAGACATTAATGCAAAATCATCCTCACGACAGTATTTGCGGTTGTTCAGTCGATTCTGTCCATCGGGAAATGATACCTCGTTTTGAAAAAGCAGATGAAGTTGGAAAGTATCTTGCACAAGATTCCTTAGAACAGCTGACCGCAGCAATCGATACGACCGGATTCCCAAAAGACAGCTTTCCATTTGTCATTGTAAATACTGCAGGAATGGATAAAACTGGTGAAGCAGAAATAACCATCGAATTAGAAAGAAAAAGATTCGCTGAAGGAATACCTGAACAACTATATCAAGAGTTAGAAAATTTGCCTAAACGTAAGTATCATGTAGAAACAAAAAGTGGGGCCACTATACCAGCTATTTTATCTGAAGAAACTGTCCAATTTGGTTATGATTTGCCGAAAGACCGTTTCCGTGTGCCATATATGGCAAGAATGATCAAAGTGACTTTACCATTAGAAAACATGCCAGCATTTTCTTGGGAAACATTCGCGCTTGTAGAAGGGGAAGCGACAGCAGAAGAAAAGGAAACAATGATTCATCAGAGTGGACGAATCATCGAAAACGGCCCTCTACATTTGACGATTGAAAAAAATGGTACCATTACAATGGAAGATCGCAAAAACAAACGAAAGTTGAATAATCTGAATATTTTTGAAGATATCGGCGATATAGGAAATGAGTATATCTTTAAACAACCTTTCTGTGATCAGCCAATCCTATCCAGTAACAAAGAAAACTCTGAAGTAAAAGTATTAGTAGATACACCGGAAATAGCAAAAATAAGTATTCTACAGGAAATGGAAATCCCTGTTTCTGCAGACGAGCGTTTAGAAAAAGAACAGCAGATGGTTGTGGAATTTCGTTATCGAAAAGCAGAACGTTCCAAAGAAAAACGAATCCTTCAAATAAAAACAATCATGACAATCAGAAAAGATAGTAAAAAAATCGACTTTGAAACGACTCTCGACAATCAGATGAAAGATCATCGCTTACGTGTCTTGTTTCCTACAAAGTTACATGTGGAACATCACGAAGCAGATAGTATTTTTGAAGTGGTGAAGCGCCCAAACCATGTGTCTAAAAGTTGGGAAAACCCCACGAATCCGCAACATCAGCAAGCATTTGTCAATATTCATGATGAAGAGTACGGTGTAACAGTCGGAAACTTTGGTTTGAATGAACATGAAGTAACAGAAGACGAACAAATCGCAGTGACGCTACTTCGCAGTGTGGGAGAACTAGGCGATTGGGGATATTTTCCAACACCAGAAGCACAGTGTCTAGGTGAGCATCGGTTCAATTACAGCATTGAACTACATGGACCAGAAGAAAAATTCTCTACTTATTTGCATGCATACGCAGCACAGATTCCTTTTTCCACTCAACAAATCAAACATCATGAAGGAACATTGATTTCAAAACAACAATATTTAACGATAAAAAGTGAAACGTTTGCAATTACAGCTTTGAAACGCAGCAAGTTTAGTGATAAAGTAGTAGTAAGAGGTTTCAATATGTCTAGTCATTTAGAAAAATTGGAAATAACTAAAGACAATGGAAAAACTGTCATATTGAATCTGCTTGAAGAACCAACGAAGCAAGCGGTTGTCCCAATAATCCAACCTTATGAGATTCGGACAATCGGATTCGAGGAGGAAAACGAATGTATGGCGGAATAGAAGCAGGCGGAACAAAATTTGTGTGTGCGGTTTCAGATGGTGGAGAAATTTTAGAAAAATTAAGTATCCCTACCACAACACCAGAAGAAACATTGGATCAGGTATTTGAATTTTTTGATCGTTATGAATTGAAGGGAATCGGGATTGGCTCATTCGGCCCGATTGGTATCGACAAAACAAAAGATAATTACGGATACGTTTTGGCAACTCCCAAAAAAGGGTGGGCACAATTCGATTTTCTTGGCACAATCAAGGAACGCTACAATATTCCTGCTGCTTGGACAACGGATGTCAATGCTGCTGCATATGGGGAATTGAAGCAAGGAGCAGCACAAGGAAAAAATAGTTGTATTTACCTTACCGTGGGAACAGGAATCGGTGCAGGTGTCGTGATCAATGAAGAAATTTTTTCAGGGATCGCACATCCTGAAATGGGACATATTTGGGTGAAACGCCATCCAGATGACCATTATGAAGGTACTTGTCCTTATCATAAAGATTGTTTAGAAGGATTAGCAGCAGGACCGTCTATTGAGGCACGCACAGGGATCAAAGGGCAAGATCTGCCGCAAGATCATCCTGTTTGGGCTATTCAGGCTTATTATATTGCTCAAGCACTGATCAACTATACGTTGACGTTAGCACCTGAAAAGATTATTTTAGGCGGTGGGGTAATGAATCAGGATCATCTCCTTCAAAAAATCCGTCAGCAATTTGTTGAATTGATGGGTGGTTATATGGAAACACCTCAAGTAAGTGAATATATCGTTCGTTGGGGACTGCCGAATGAAAGTGGGATTATCGGTAGTTTGCTGTTAGCAGAACACGAACATCAAAAGTAAGCAGACAAATTACACAAAAAGAACAGAGTCTTATCATTATCTGCTGATAAGACTCTGTTCTTTTTTCTTTCTATTCCCATAATCCAGGTAAAGCTTTACCGACTATTTTTTCTTGAGTAAATGGATGGATCATGTGCAGTTCTAATGCATGGAGCATCAGTCGTTCAGCTGTTCTATTTTGGTAGAGAGGGTCTCCAACGATCGGATGTCCCTTATGAGCTAAATGAACTCTGATCTGGTGTGTACGTCCGGTTTCCAAAACACAATAGACTTGTGTTTGTTCAGAAAGTACTTTGTTGACAGTGACATGTGTCAAGGCGCTCTGACCATTTTTATCATCTACGACCCTTTTTCTCCGATCATGGCGATCTCGTCCAATTTTATTGGTGATGGTCATATCTTTGGCAATTTCTCCCCATACGATGGCTTGATATCTCCGATAGATCATTTTTTGTTCCAACAATCTTCCAAGTATCGGCAAGACAAATGGATTTTTTGCAAATAAAACGGCACCGCTTGTTTCTTTGTCCAAGCGATGGACAACGTAAGGTCGTTGCTGTTTAGTGTCGAGATAAGCAGCTAAATGATTGAGCAAGGTACTGTTTTCTGTCGGTTCATTTGGATGAGTCTTCATTCCTGCAGGCTTATCAACTATAATCAAATGCTCATCTTCATGTAAAACGCGGATGTGCGCCGCATCTCCAAGCTGGACTTCTTGATAATTATAATCTGTTTCTTCGAATAACAATGTGATCTGGTCATTGCCCTTTACTTCATGATGGAACAAAGCAGGTTGTTGATTGATCCAAACGTTTTTACGTATACGCAAAAAATGTCGAACCTTTCTAGGGACTAACCATTCCTTTTCAAGCAAGTCGCGAATCGTTGTTTCAGGATGGTTCATAGGTAAAGTGATCGTGATTTTCACAAGTGTACTCCTTTCAGTGCAATTGCAGACTAATTGTACCATTTTTAAAACATATTTAAGAAAAAACTTACATTTTTCTGTTCATTCTTATGTTACTCTACTTGCACTAACGTAAAAAAACATATTGAACTACAACTTAAGCAGGAAGAAAACACTCTTTCACTATGGTAAAATAAGACGATTGAATCGAATAGACAGGAGAAGAAGCAAATGGATTTTCAAAGCATTTTAGAAAAGATAAAAGCTGCTTTGATCAGTTTTTGGCGTTGGATCAGACCATATCTCGGACAATTCCATCGATGGCGAAAGCGCATCTGGAAAAAATATCATGTGAACAAATTGATTTTGCTGATTGGTTTGATCTGTGTCTTAGTGACAAGTATCTACCTCTTTATTTTAGCAAAACAAGCAAATGTCGAAACGTTAAAATCAGGATTAAGCCAATCGACAGTCATTTATGATAAGAAAAACGAAGAAGCTGGCACACTGTACGCCCAAAAAGGAACATATGTAGAATTAAACGCGATTTCTCCCTATATCCAAGATGCAGTAATCTCGACAGAAGATAGGAATTTTTACGAGCATCACGGGTTTGATATCAAAGGGATTGCCCGTGCAGCAGTCCGAATGGTCTTGTCTGGCGGAACATCAGGGGGCGGAGGAAGTACGATCACTCAGCAGCTTGCCAAAAATGCGTATCTGACATTAGACCAAACGTTTGATCGAAAAGCGAAGGAATTATTTTTGGCAATCGAGATCGAAAAGAAGTACAGCAAAGAAGAAATCTTGACCATGTATCTTAACAATGCCTATTTTGGCAACGGGGTATGGGGTGTCCAAGACGCTTCCAGAAAGTATTTTGGAGTAGATGCAACGAATGTTACGCTGTCTGAGGCTGCTACTTTGGCAGGAATGCTGAAAGGTCCTGGTATTTATAATCCGATCGATCACCCAGAAAATGCGAATGATCGGAAAAACACAGTACTAAGTGTAATGGAAGAAAACGGAAAAATCACAAAAGAACAAGCAGAAAGTCAGACAGATATCAGCGCGTATCTTAATGACACATACGATAATTCAGATTCTGGTTATCGTTATCCTTATTATTTTGATGCAGTGATCGATGAAGCAGTTAACGAGTATGGTCTTGATGAAGAAGATGTCATGAATAAAGGCTATAAAATCTATACAGCTTTAGATCAGGATTATCAAAAGCAATTAGAAGCTACTTATCAAAACAGTGCATTATTCCCAGCAAATGCTTCAGATGGTGCCATGGTCCAATCTGCTTCAGTAGCTTTAGATCCGAATACAGGTGGTGTACAAGCACTAGTAGGACGAAGAGGAGATCATGTCTTTAGAGGATTCAGCTTTGCTACACAGATGCGTCGTTCACCAGGATCAACGATCAAACCATTAAGCGTATATACACCAGCACTGGAAGCTGGATACAAGCCTTCCAGTATCTTGAAAGACGAACCGCAAAGTTATTACGATGCGCATAATTTTGACGGGACATACCAAGGAGAAGTACCGATGTATCAAGCTGTTGCACAAAGTTTGAATTTGCCTGCTGTATGGCTTTTGCATGAGATCGGTTTACAAAAAGGATATGATAAAGCAGAAGAATTCGGCCTGCCTTTAGCAAAATCTGATAAGTATTATGGCTTAGCCCTTGGTGGACTGGAAAAAGGAGTATCTCCATTGATCATGGCGGGTGCTTACAGTGCATTTGCCAATGATGGTCAGATGTATACGCCGCATCTTATCACGAAAATCGTTGATTCGACTGGAGCGGTGATCGTCGATAACACAAACAAAAAACCAAAACAGGTCATATCAAAGGAAACAGCCGATGAAATGACCAGCATGCTTCTTGGTACATTTTCAAATGGAACAGCGGCTGCTGCGAATCCTGCAGGTTATACGATAGCAGGGAAAACAGGAACCACAGAAACTAATTTCGATGCCACAAAAGCAAATGACCAATGGATGATCGGTTACACGCCAGACGTAGTGATTTCGACATGGATGGGTTACGAAGAATCCAGCAAGCTGCACTATTTGGAAGGGACAAGTGGAAATGTTGTCGGGAAAGTCTTCAAATCAGCGGCAGAAGGCATCCTTCCGTATACTTCAAAAACAGGATTTAGTGTAGCAGATGCCTATGCCACAGGAGGACAAGTGGTAGCTGCAGATCAAGTTGGAAACACAGGAAATTCTAATGGAGAGTCTGGAAATTGGCAAGATAACTTGAATCAATATGGTGAACAAGCAAAAGAAGGGCTGAAAAACTTCGGCGATATGGTGAAAGAAGGCGTTCAGGGAATTGGTGAAGCGGCTAAAGACCTCTGGCGGAAATATCAAGGAGAGTAGACCCTTTGAAAACGAATAACCCCATGTTACAATAGAGAGTAACTACTAAAAGAAAAGAGGGCATAACATGTCAAACATCTACGATAGCGCGAATCAAATCGAACGTGAGATCCGTGAATTACCAGAATTCAAAGCGTTGAAAGAAGCGTACGAGAAAGTACAAGCAAACGAAGAAGCACACAAACTGTTCAAAGACTTCCAAGCGATGCAAATCGAATTACAAGAAAAACAAATGAGTGGACAAGAATTCAGCGACGAAGATGCAATGAAAGCACAAGAAATGGCTGTGAAAATCCAATCAGAAGAAGTAATCAATGACTTGATGCAAAAAGAGCAAGGCTTCAGTACAATCATCAATGACTTGAACCGTATCATCATGACACCAGTTCGCGACCTTTACAGCGAATAAAACTATTTTATGAAACAACAGAGGGTGTGAAAGAGACGTTCGGCCTTGAGCGATGACAAAATTGCTTCTTATTGCCGATAGGCTATCTCTTGAATACCGTTTACCAAGAGGTCGTGAGCCTACCGTTTAGCTCTGAGTTACAAGGAACAATTTCAAAAAACAGCTTCTCATGTTTGATGACTATTGTGACTTGTGACCGAGGAGTTGGCAGGAGAACACCTTTTATTCAAAAATAGGAGCTACGACAAAAGTCTTGTCATAGCTCCTATTTTTTTGTCATTCATTTTTCAAGCGGTAGAAATAGCCTTTTTGAGCTAACAGTTCTTCGTAAGTACCTATTTCAACGATTTTTCCTTCATCGATCACAACGATTTTATCTGCCTCTTTGATCGTTGAAAGCCGATGAGCCACAATAAAAGTAGTGGGTGTTTCTGTCAGGTAATTCAGGGCCTGCTGGATTTTTTTCTCTGACTGGTTATCTAAAGCTGAGGTTGCTTCATCTAGCAAAATGATTTTTGGCTGACGTATCAACGCTCGTGCAATGGAGATACGTTGCTTTTGGCCACCAGACAGCTTGTTGCCATGTTCGCCTACTAAGGTATCCAGACCATCAGGAAGCTGGTCAATCAGTGAAGAAAGTTGCGCAGCTTCGATGACTTCATCTAAACGTTCTTTTGATACGTTTTTCAAGCCATAAGTGATGTTCTCTTTGATCGAAGCGGAGAACAACAAAGTGGTTTGAGGAACAACGGCTAAATAATTACGCACACTTCGCATATCCAATTCATCCAAAGGCTGATTATCTAGGAAAATCCTCCCTGAAGACGGCTGGATAAATCCAATCAATAAGTTAAGGAGTGTAGATTTTCCAGAACCAGATGGCCCAACAAAAGCAATTGTTTCTCCAGCTTTCACCTCTAGAGAAAAATGATCGATAATCGGCTTGAGTGAGTCCGGGTAATGAAAAGAAACATCCTCAAAACGAAAATTTCCATCCAAATGTTGGATTTTTTTCTTACCGTGATAAGTTTCTACATCGCCAGCAATCAACAGTTCGCCAATAGAAGTGATAGATTCCATGCCTTTTGAAATCGTAGGAATCAGCGTGATCATTCCAGAAACGGAATTGACGATCGTCGTGAAATACGTCTGATACATAACGACATCGCCGGGTTGGATGCGCCCTTGTAAAGCTAATATCCCAGTGAAATTCAAACAAATCAGCTGAAATATCTGAAAACTAGCCCAGCTGACTGATCCGAAAACAGATTGCAGGATATCTAAGTGGAATCCTTTTTCATAGATTTGAGTAAAATGCTTATTTAAGCGAGTTGTTTCGTGTTTTTCTAACCCATGAGCTCGAGCAATCGGTGCTAATTCGATCACTTCGATCACTTTTGCAGAAGTCTCTTCCATTTCTTGCCTGAAGTCTGAGTTGGACTGTCTGATCCTTTTACGGAAAAAGAGAGTAACGAATGCGGCGAGAGGAACAGTCAATAAGAAAAACATGAAAACAACAGGAGTTTTATAAAGCGTGATACCTAAAGCTACGAATAAATTGACAGCGATATTTAATCCGCTGACAAATACTTGAGAGGACAACGTTTGGATAGCTTCTACATCACGGATGATCTTTGACTGGATTCGTCCAGATTGCAATTCTTTTTGATAAGGAATAGATAGTTCTTGGATTTTCTTGATAAGGGTCGCTCTTAGTCCAGCTTCTACTTGACGGATCGAAGTGCTATGGTATTTTACATGAAAATAATTCGTCAATATATTTTGACCAATCAGACAAGCCATCAAAAAAGCGTTGAAATAAATGGCCTGCAACTGAGAAGAATCTTTCGATGAAGCTGCATTGATTACATTGGCAATAGCGATCGGCATTAACCAAGATGGAAGATGTTTGATAATAAAAAAGAGTCCTGACATGGCAAAACGCCAATAATTTCCCTGATAAAGATGCAGCAATGTCTGAAAAGCATTTGCATGATATTTTTGATAACTTTTCTGTATTCGTTCCTCCATAATCTTCTCCTTAACAATCTTGGTAAATAAACTGCAAGTGTTCTATTGCTTCAGGAACATAAATCTCAGGAGTAGCTTCAAGAGTGGCGTACATTAGAGGACGCTCATATTTGATATAATGCAGTACCGGGCGGAAATCTAAACAGCACTTGCCAACAGGTACCATGCGGATCTTTCCATTTTCCATGATATAGTCTTTGAGATGAAGCGCTGTAATATAACCATGTAAATTGTCCAAGGTACCTCGGATCACTTTTTCCTGATCAGCATGATTTTCTTTATGCATCAAATTCGCACAATCTAAAATGATTTTTAAATTTGGTGAAGCTACTTCATCGATTAAACGTTTAGCTAACTGATAGTTATAGATTGGATGATTGATCCCTGCTTCAACAGCAACAGTTACGCCAAAATTTTCTGCATGAGCGACTAATTCAATGATAGAATTTCTGGCGATCTGATAAGCTTCTTCAGTAAAATTTTCTTTTGTGTAACCGACAGAGACACTACCGGTTTCCGTAGCAATCATCTTGGCTTGATAGGCAGAGCACAGAGCAATTTGCTGTTTGAAAGTTGCCAATGCTTGTGCACGAACTTCTTGATTTTTGCTGGATAGGTTGATATAGCATCCTAAAATGGAAAGTTCGATATTGTTTTTTTGGAAGTATTCACCAAAATAGGCAGCACTCCCAAGTGTCATGTCAGTTAATTTAAGTTGTTCAGGAAATGCTTTTTGTGGTGCAAATTGGATATGGGACAAGTGAAGCTGTGATACTTTTTGAACGATTTCTTCACGATTTCGAACATCTAAATCGTGGGCACGGATGCCTAAATTTAATGGAAACATCTCAAACTCCTTTTTGTAAATAATTAGCAAGAGGCAGACGGGATTCTTTTATCAATTCAACAATTATTCGGGCAACTTTATCAGCGCCTTCTGGACTAAAGTGGGTATTGTCCTTTAGTCCTTCTGGGTAATTTTTACAAGTATCAGGCATAAGATGCAGGTAGAATTTTTTTGTCTCTTCTTTTGAGAAGGTCTGGAACAATTCTTGTGATCTTGAGAACACATCTAAAAGAGGAATATGGTGTTTCTCAGCAAATGCACGCATCGCTTTTGGATGGTCTCCAAGTATATCTGGATTCAATGTTCCGTTTTCTAAGTAATCTCGTCGCGTCACAGATGTCAGTAAGACCATTTGGACGTTCGCTTTTTTTGCGCATTCAAAAAATATCTGCAGATTTTTTAAATAGCTACCGAAGGGAAGCGTACCTCTTTCTTCTTGGATTTTCTGGTCGTTATGTCCAAATTGTACAAATAAGAAATCATTCGGCTGAAACTGTGAAGCTAGACGGGCTAACCTTCCTTCCTGGATAAATGATTTGGTGCTGCGTCCATTCTTTGCTTGGTTATTGATCTGGATCTCGGGTGAAAAATAAGCAGAGATTTTTTCTCCCCAACCTGTCTCGGGACGCTTGTTTTCATCTTTTTCTGCCGCAGTAGAATCACCGGCAATATGGATAGTAGGCATGTTATCTCTTCTTTCATAAAGGTTTATAGGCAATGAAGCAGAACAGCAAGAGAAGAAGACGGAGCAAATTTGGTCCGTCTTCTTCTCTAAAACGTGGATAAACGGATTCCGTTATTTCGCTATCCTGTTTTTGATTCGTTACTGTTACTATTAATCAATTAGGCAAAAAAGCCAAAGTAATTTTTAGCATTTGTATAACTAATCGCTTGAACTAGACTTCCTAAAAGTTGTTCATCTTCAGGTGCTTCTCCTCGCATGACCATTTCTCCTAAAAATTCACAAAGAACACGACGGAAATATTCATGTCTAGTGTAGGACAGGAAACTTCTTGAATCTGTCAGGATGCCGACAAAATTCCCCAAAGCACTACCATCAGCAAATTGTGTCAATTGATCGCGCATACCAGCTCGAGTATCGTTGTACCACCATCCAGAACCTAACTGCAGTTTTCCATTCTGTTCTTTTTGGAAACAGCCCATCAAAGCTAAAATCGCAGGATAGTCATTCGGATTCAATGAATAAAGGATCGTCTTTGGCAACTGATCCGTTTCTTCTGCACGATTCAATAATTTTTTCAGAGGAATAGTCAAAGAAAGATCATTCATTCCATCATAGCCGGTATCGGGCCCTAATTTTTCCAACATTTGTGTATTACAGTTACGATAAGCATGGATGTGCAGCTGCATCGTCCAATTATGAGAATGATAGAAGTGGGTCAAATGTATCAGTGTTTCTGTACGATAAGCATCGATTTCATCTGAAGATAATAGTTTGTTAGCTCGTGCTTTTTGAAAAATCTCTTCTAATACTGTTTCATCCGCTTCTTTATAGCGTAAGATGTCTAAAGCGTGGTCGGAAACACGACATCCATGTTGATGGAAGTATTCTATCCGCTGCCCTAAGACTTCTATCAGTTCTTGATAGGTGGTGATCGTTTGGTCAGCTGCTTCTTCCAGTAGTGTGACCCATGCATTAAATCCTTCTTTTTCAATATTGAGTGCTTTATCTGGACGGAATGAAGGGAGAACCTTCAAATCTGGTTCTTCATGAGCAAGCAACTGATGATAGTGCAAGTCGTCTGCGGGATCATCTGTTGTACAAATCACTTCTACATTCGATTTTTTTGCGATTTCCCGACGGCGAAAATCAGGAGCTGCCAAAATTTCATTTGCTTGTGTCCAAATTTTCTCTGCATTTTCTTCATTTATCAACAAGTCAATACCGAAGAAACGCTTCAATTCAAGATGTGACCAACTGTAAAGCGGATTTCCGATAATTTTTGGCACGGTTTGACACCAAGCCAAAAACTTTTCAAAATCAGAAGCATTTCCTGTGATTTTTTCTTCAGGTACGCCACAAGCTCGCATCAAGCGCCATTTGTAATGATCGCCTCCCAGCCAAGCTTCCGTCAGATTGCTGAAATTGTTGTTTTCGTAAATTTCTTTTGGATCTAAGTGACAGTGATAATCAATAATGGGCATGTTTTTTGCGTAGGAATGGTAAAGCTTTTTCGCCCAATCGTCTTTTAATAAAAAATCATCAGATAAAAACATAAATCTTCCTTCTTTCTTTTTATACTATTTTATGAAAATCAAAGTGTTACTCCATTTTTAAAAATGGCAATTTCTCGAACGTCATTTTGTTCATTTTTCGTTTCTTCTCCACTAGCTACAGAGATGATTTTTTGAACAAACGATTCTAAGATTACTTCCATTGGTTGTTCTAATAAGACGCCTGCATTAAAATCCATCCAATGACCTTTACGTTCAAAAAGAGTCGTATTTGTAGATACCTTGACCGTTGGGACATATGAGCCAAACGGAGTTCCTCTTCCTGTGGTAAACAAGACCAACTGGCAATCTGATGAAGCAAGAGCAGAAGCAGCTACAAGATCATTTCCGGGAGCTTGCAACAAGCTAAGCCCTGGTTTTCTGATTTTCTCGCCATATTGCAGCACATCAACGACAGGAGAGCTTCCTGATTTTTGTGTGCAGCCTAATGATTTGTCTTCTAATGTAGTGATTCCACCTGTTTTATTGCCAGGAGATGGGTTTTCGTAAACTGGTTCCCCGTAAGACAAGAAATACTGTTTGAAGTCATTGATCAAGTCAACGATTGAGTCAAAAACTTCTTCATTTTCCGCTCGTGCCATCAATACTTGTTCTGCACCAAACATTTCTGGCACTTCTGTTAAGATCGTGCTGCCTCCTTGAGCAATCAAGTAGTCAGAAAATGCACCAAGTAAAGGATTAGCAGTTATTCCCGATAGACCATCAGAACCGCCGCATTTCAAACCGACATTCAACTTAGAGAGTGGGACTGATATGCGCTGGTCATTTTCCGCCGCTGTTAAAAGCTCTTCTAATAGAGCCACACCTTGTTCGATCTCATCGTAAACATCTTGAGCCACTAGAAATTTCACTCGGTTTTCATCATATTCGCCTAAAATTTTTTTGAATTCAGGAACTGTATTGTTCTCACAACCTAATCCAAATACTAAAACTCCGCCGGCATTGGGATGGTTTACTGCGTCCGCTAAAATTTCTCGAGTATTTTGATGATCTTTTCCAAGCTGCGAACAGCCATAAGGATGCTTTAAAATTGTAATATGGTCAAACTGTCCCAGATCTGGATGTTTTTCCTTGAACTGTTTGACGATCAGTTCAGCAATGCCATTTACACACCCAACGGTAGGTACTAAAAACAAATCATTACGAATCCCTACTTTTCCATTTTTTCGCAAGTAACCTTGAAATGTTCGGTTCTCAAAAGGGTAATGACTTGGATGGACATCTTTTTCATATCGATAATCCAATTCACCAGAAAGATTGGTTTTTACATTATGAGTGTGCAGCCATTGACCGGCAGTTACGTCTGTCGTCACATGACCGATTGGATAGCCATATTTGATCACGTTGTCTCCAGCTTTCAAATCACCCAATGCAATCTTATGACCTTGCGGGATATCTTCAAGAGTGGTGATCATTTGCTGATCAATCGTCAGCTGTGTTTGTTTTGGAATAGGTGTTAATGCGACGACCACACTGTCTCGTTGATTTAATTTCATTGTTGGTTGAAGGGTTTCAAGCATGGACCATCGTTCCTTTCATTTCTTGTAATACTGATCGGACACCTTTTTGATCGATCTTTGCAGCTATTTCTTGAACTGTATCTGTCACATTCGGTATTTGAGACAAATTTTCTCCCCAAAGCGCAGCGTTTTGCAATAATCGAGGAATAGCTGTTCCATTATCAGACCAAGCATCAGTAAATTCGCTTATCGTCTTTTCATCATCATGTGGCTTTACTTGATCGCCTCGATACATAAGAAATAGCGCAGCTAGTGAAACAGTGATTAACGGTGGTACCTGATTTTGTTCTTCGATATACTTCTTGAACACTGGAAGCAGACGGGTGCTGAACTTTGAAACACTATTTAATGAAATCGCTTCTAATTTGTGATGGGCAAAAGGATTCAAGAAACGTTCTTTGATTTGGTCAGCATAAATGGCTAATTCATCTTTAGGTAAAGAAAGCATAGGAATCAATTCTAGATTGAATAACTGATCAACATATGCGGAGAATAAAGAATCTTTCATTACTTCTTCTACAGTTTCCAATTCCGCCAACAAAGCAAGAGGGACCATCGCTGTATGCGGTCCATTAAGCAAATGCACCTTACGTTCACGATAAGGAGTCATATCATCTGTGATGATGACATTCAAGCCAGCCTGTTTGAATGGTAGTTGATTCTCCAATTCTTTAGGCCCTTCGATCACCCAAAGCATGAATGGTTCTGCTTTGACCATCAATTGATCTTCATAGTTATGCCGTTGATTGAAAACACCTGCATCTTCGCGAGGATAACCTGGGACGATGCGATCAACTAAACTACAACAGAAAACATTTTCTTTTTCTAACCACTCAACAAAAGCAGGTTCTAAATCCCATTTTTCTGCGTAGCGTAAAATAATTTCTTTTAGACGTTCGCCGTTTCTGTCAATCAGTTCGCAAGGAATGATGGTAAAGCCAGCTTTGTTTAATTTGAAACGTCGGTATAAAAAGGCTGTCAGTTTGCCCGGGAAGCTCTGTGGGGGAGTATCTGTTAAATTATCAGTCTCCACGAATTGGATTCCTGCCTCTGTTGTATTGGAGACGATATAGGCCAAGTCATCATTTTCTGCTAGAGATAGATAAGCATCCCATTCATCATAAGGATTGATCATTTGTTCTACTACGGTGATAATCTCGGAAGTATCAACGATTTCGCCATTGCTGAGTCCTTGTAAAATGACCGTATATAAATTGTCTTGCTGGTTCATCATATTCCCAAGACCTTGTTCTAAAGGTTGAATGATTGCAACATTACCTTTAAACAATTGTTGGTTATTCAGCTGCTGAATCTGCCAATCAATAAATCCACGCATAAAATTGCCTTCGCCAAACTGAAGAACTTTTACGGGTGCTTCGTTTTTTTTTCACTAATTCTTTTGTCAGTTTTTTCATATAAACTTCCTTTCTGTGTTATGCACACGTTAACATTTTTATATAAAATTACTTGTAGTTTACAAGTAATTGATCGACTCACGAAGCATCAACAAGGTGGAGAGCTCAATTTTAGATTGCTCGATCGTCCTGCCTTCGATCAAATCTAGTAAAAGCTTTGTTCCTTCTTGACACATTTCTTTCAAAGGCTTACGTACGGTGGTAAGCGGCGGATTGAGATAGGAGACGACTGGAGAATCATCGAACCCGATCAGAGAAATGTTCTGGGGAACACGGAGGCCAGCTAAATGTACAGCTCTCAATGCACCAATCGCTATGTCGTCGTTGCCGCAAAAAACCAGAGTAGGCAGGTCAGAAAGTGATAATAGGTATTCCATGTTTTGGAGGCCGCTTTCTAAGCTGTAATCTCCTGTTAAAAAATAGGCTGGATTGACAGGGATGCTCGCTTTTTTTAGACTTTTCAATACCCCTTTTTCCCGTTCTTTTGTCGAACGAAAATTTTTCTTTCCGCCAATATAAGCGATCTTCGTATGTCCGCATCCAATACCGTAATCTACTGCCTGCATAACACCGGCCGCATCATCGGCAGTGACGTTGATAACCGCTGGATCATTGATGTGACGATTGACAACAACGAAAGGAAATTTTTTTTCTTTGAGATAGTCGATGAAAGGCTGATCATCATCACTTTGACTCATAACGATCAGTCCATCGTAGCGTTGCAGGTTGATTTCTGTTAAATCAACAACATCGATACTTTCAACAGATAAACTGTAATTTGTGTCTAATACTGAATGGATGCCTGCAATGGAATCTGCTAGGAAATTTGATGAAGTTCCTTTATGCAAACTTGAGAAAAATAGTCCGATTAGATATTTTTTTTGATTCACTAAACCTTTTGCACTATAGTTTGGCGAATAATTCATTTCCTTAGCTAGTTGTCGTATTTTTTGTTTTGTTTCATTTTTTATTAAACTGCTGTTATTCAAAGCACGAGAAACTGTCGTATGAGAAACGCCAGCTGCTTTAGCGATATCTTTGATCGTTACCATTCCATCATTTTCCTTACTTTTTCACTTTTTGTTAACGCATTCATCATATTACGATAACTACGATAAGTCAATAGATCTTTGATATGAAAAGATTGCACACGTTAAAAATTACTTGGATTTTTATTTTTAATTATGCTATTCTTGAAAGCGGGGAATGCTCATTTAATTAGATGAGTATCAATTTTACAGAAAAATGAAAGCCTTTTATTTTAAAAGGAGGAGAGGAAGAAAATGAAGAAAAGTACAGTATTTTATAAAATATTTTTACCGATGTTTTTATTAGGAGCCGTACTTGTCATAGGATTTAGTTTATTCATTTACCAGAATACCTATGAATCGATCGAATCGAGTTATTTAACAGACAAAAAGAATTTGCTCAGGCAAGTTAAAACTAACGTTGAATGGAAAATTAGAACGATTGAATATTCGTTTTCTACGTATGGTTCGACCAAAAATTTCTCGGACATATTCAAGCATCCGCTGACATATACAGATTACTCCACTTATTCTGAAATCAGGAAAGAACTAAATTTTATAGAAACGATTGTTATGGATGATAATAATTATGATTTAGTCAGTTTGGCTGGTAAATGGGGAGTAATCAATGGATCGTTGAGTCAACTGACCGAAGAGGAAGTTGAAAAGTATCAACAGAAGTACATAAATAACAAAAATAATTTATTTTGGCAAAAGAAAAACAAAGGAATCGAAATGGTGATTCCTTTGCCAATGTTTGAAAAAGAAAAATATGTATTGGGAATTGCTACGATAGAGAAACATACAATAGAACAAGTTGTTGGTGAAAGTGGAGAAGACATACTTTCTATTGAAAACGAAGTTGGCAACCTTTTTACTACTCAGACAGTAAAAAATAAAGAGCAACCAACTGTATTAACGGACGTGGATCTAGATTACAATCAGCTGAAAGTGATAAGAGAAAAAGATAAAACGTATATAGTACTGAAATCAGATTATAATAATTGGATTTACAGATTAGAAGTTGACTCTAGTGCAATTGGCGCAATGATCCGCAATCTGAGAATCGGGCTAGTTGCAGTGTCTTTAACACTGGTAGGACTCATTGGTCTTCTTTCCTACTTATTTTCGGACAGATTTGCCCGTCCGATTTCTCAAATACAGGAACGTCTGAATCTTAAATCAAAAGGATTCAGTGGGAAAGAACTAGATTTGGTCGCTCAATCAGTCAGCCGGATCATAGGAGAAAAAGAAGCGTTAAGTGCACACTTAGTTACCCAAAAGCCACAGCTGGAAACGCTATTTGTACTTAGTTTATTTAGAAATCGAGTAGAAAGGCGAGAACTAGATCAGCGGTTGCAGCAATTTGGATATAGTTCTCAAAATGACTGCTATTATACAGCTTTGGTTCAAATCGATCTGTTAGAAGATAGTCACGGTGGGGAGCGTGATTTGCTACTTTTAGCGATCAACAACATGATCACGGAAATTGTGCCAAAGGAAAATCGAATGCTGCCGATCGTTTTGAATGAAGAAATGCAAGCCACTATTTATCGAATGGATAAAGATGATGCAGAAGCAAGCAAAAAAGTCATGGAGTATTGCCGACTCATTCAAAAACGTGTAAAAGAATACTTGAATTTAACTATCAGTATAGGCATCAGTAACCGGTTCGAAACGCTGAATGAAAGCAAGCAATCGGTTGATCGGGCAAAAGAAGCCCTGTATTATCGTGTAAATACTGGTCCAAGTTCAATTATTTTTTATCAGGAAATCGTTCCTGCTGCTCATGAAAAAACACTTATTAGATATCCGATAGAAGAACAAAATCGATTGTTTGAAGCCATTCGTTCTGGAAATCAGGAAGTGAAGAATTTAGTACATGAATTGATTGATGCATTGTTTGCACAAAATAAAAATCCTTTGAGTCTGGAAGTAGTTTCGGTCCGCTTGATCAATGAACTCGTTCAATTAGGACAGTTATTGGGAGTAGATTCAAAAAACTTTGATAACATGAAACAAATTTATGTAAAAGCACTGAACAATTATCATCCCAAAGAACTAGAAAAACTTGTTTTAGAACAATTAGTTCTGCCAATCACAGAATGCTCTCAAGCAATCACTGATCATGAATTTAAAAATTTGTCGGAGAATATTATGCATATCGTCTACACAGAATATGATCGTGATCTGTCTTTAGATGTGATCGCTGATAGGTTGCATTATAACCCTAACTATTTAAGTAATGTATTTAAAAAGGAAACAGGAGAAAAATTTGGTGATTTTCTTTAAAAAGAAGGAATCGATTACGCCGGGAGAATATCGAAAAAAATATTTGTGAATCAAGAGGCTGTTTTTCTTGTGATCTGATTCAAGCAATAAAAGAGGATAGCAAAAAACAGCACTTCATGGTTTGCTGCTGGCTGATTTTATTGCCGCAGAATCAACAAGATAAACGCCGTTTAATCAAGAGGCTGTTTTTCTTGTGGACTGATTCAAGCAATAAAAGAAGTTAGAATAACCCTAGTATTTGTATTTATGGATAGTTAAATTTCAAGGCTAAGCACGCAAAAAGAACTGTGACAAAAGTCTTGTCACAGTTCTTTTTTACGAATAAATGGCGTTCAAGAGACAGCCTATCGACAATAAGGCATAATTTTGTGAAATATGGGAAGCTATTTTTCAAAATCGCTTCTTATTGCTCCTGTGGGTTACTCGTCGCAATGTTTGTGAGAGTTTTTATCATCGCTCAAGGCTGAACGTCTCTTTCACAACCTCTGATACACGGTGTTCCAGGAGTAGATCCTTCGAAAAATAAGCCGAAATTTCACAAAAATTTAAGAAGCAATTTTCGTAAATGCCTTCTTATTTCTTGAAGCTGACCACTTCTGACACAACTACCATTTTGCGTTCAGTACATAATCACCCTTTGACAGAACCTACGAGTGCTCCTTTGACAAAATATTTCTGAACAAAAGGATAAGCAATCAGCATAGGCACTGTTGCAATAACGATAACAGCCATTTTAACTGTTTGTGCTGGTGGAATCACATCAACGGCACTACTTTCTGCTTGCATCCCACTTGATACAATGACGATTTGGCGTAAAAGAATCTGTATCGGCCATTTAGATGAGTCGTTGATATACAAAATAGCAGTCATATAAGTGTTCCAGTAAGTAACAGCATAAAAAAGCGAGATAGTAGCAATAGACGGTAACGCTAATGGCAGCATAATTTTGAAAAATACACCAAAATCTGTGCAACCATCCATTTTTGCTGATTCTTCCAAACTATCCGGCAAGGCTTGGAAAAAGTTTCTCATAATGATCATGTTCATTGCATTAACAGCCACAGGCAGGATCATGGCCCAGTAAGAATTGACCAGCCCTAGAGAACGAACAACTAAGAACGTTGGAATCATCCCCCCGCTGAACAACATAGAAAATACAACAAGAAAGTTGACGAAACCTCGACCAAACAAATACTTTCTGGAAAGACCGTAGGCCATCAGTGAAGTTGCACACATACTGACGATCGTTCCGACACCTGTAACACCAATCGAAACAGCAAGTGCTCTAAAAATGGTCGGCGTAGAAAGAATGTAGCGATACGCGTCTAAAGAAAAGGTAGTAGGAAAAAGGATAAACTTTTTCGCGACGACTTCTTGTGTAGAAGCAAAAGATGTAGCGATGATATTTAAAAAAGGAACGATACAGATCAAAGCTAGCAAAATTAGAAACGTATTGTTGAAAAGTGTAAAACTTCTTTCTCCTATAGAGACTTTCTTTCTCCTATAGAGACTTTCTTTTTCATATAGATAGGCTCCTCCTCAAAATAAATTAAATGTTTCTGTTTCTATATGTTCAATTTATCATCGGTGAAAGATTACGTATATAATCATTTCCTATGCTAAGTGTCAGATAGAAAAAAATAGAAGGTTTGCTATGTAAGCGTTTTTACATACGATAAAAATGATTATATACGTAATTCAGATAGTTATCTATCATGAAGTCATAAGTAGCAAACATTCACAAAACTAAGGAGGGGCTTATGGAAAGTGTAAAGAAACAAGAACCATTTCAACTGACGCTATCGAAAAAAGAAGAAAAGCTCAGAAGACGAAAAAAAATAATTTCAGGAATCAAAACGAACCCGTGGTGCTAGTTAATTTTTTCCTAGAGGAAAATGTCTAAACATGTTGGTAAATCAACAAAAAAACGCATATAGTAGTCTCAAAACTCCCAAGAAATGAGGACTACATATGCGTTCATCAAAATATACTGAACATTATACAGATACTTTTATAACATTCAAGGAAATTATGAGAACTGTTTCTAACATATACCACAATTGTGTACCAGATAAGATTAAAAACCGAAGAAATACTGATCAACTGAAGCAACGCGATACAGTGATTATTGCTTGTGTTATATGGGGCATAATTAATGGCTATACTAGCCAAAGAGCCACGTATAGAGCGGTTTGTTCCGTCTTATTTCCTAATGGTGACTTTCCTAGTAGGAGTCGATTCACTCGCTTAAGTTCAAACTTAGCTTACACTATCAAGATTATTCGATACTTTTTCATCAAGAAGCTCACCAAAGGTGAACTAGTCGGAATTATAGATAGTTTTCCTAGTCCATTATGTAAACCAGTTAGAAATAGACAAGCAAAACTATTGAATCAAATAGCCAAAGTTGGCTATAACTCAACAAAAAAATCTTATTTTTATGGTCTTAAAATTCATATGATCGTTACTAAGACTGGCTTTCCGATTACTTACTCAATCACGAATCCAGGTGTCCATGACGTGAAAGTGTTAGAGACTTTATCGGAAGAAGCGAATCTTCCCAATATCCTAGGGGACAAAGGATATATTAGCCATAAAATCCATGAAAAGCTTGCCCTTAAGGGCATTACTATATCCGTTCCGCCACGTAAAAACATGGATAAATCAGAAAAACTAGACCACAGCTTACTTGGAAAACAAAGAAAAACAGTTGAGACTGTTTGTTCTTCCTTAGAAAAATTAGGTTGTCAAAATTTCAACTCACGTTCTGTTAAAGGGCTAGAGAGTAGATTTGAAAGCATATTACTGGCTTACAGTGTTCTATTAAGTCGAGCACAACGACGTTTTGAAGGAACTTTGAGATATTCTTTAGGATATTAAAATTAACTAGCACCACGGGTAAAACGAATAAATTTTTATATGTGATGATTCTGCCGGGAGTCCTTTATTTTTTGATTTTTAGATATCTTCCTATGGGGGGACTCGTTATTGCTTTTCAATATTATCAACCATTTTTAGGAATAATGGGAAGTCCTTGGGTCGGTTTCAAACATTTCATTCGTTTGTTTACAGAACCGACATTCTTTACATTATTAAGAAATACGTTGATCTTGTTCGGATTAAATATCTTCGTGTTTTTTCCGATGCCAATCATTTTGTCTTTACTATTAAATGAAGTAACGAACAAACGATTGAAAAACGGGATTCAAACGATCATTTACATCCCTCACTTCATGTCTTGGGTAATCATTGTTTCGATTACTTATGTATTTTTGAATGTTGACGGAGGGGTATTGAATGAATTCCTTGCAACGATGGGATTTGAAAAAATCAGTTTTCTAACATCCCCTGAATGGACACGCACAGTATATATCGGACAAGTGATCTGGAAAGAGTTGGGCTGGTCTACGATCATCTACCTTTCAGCGATAACTGCAGTCGATACACAGTTGTATGAAGCTGCAGAAATGGATGGAGCAGGACGCTTACGCAAAACATGGCATGTTACATTGCCGGCAATTCGTCCAGTAATCATTACCTTGCTGATTCTAAAAATCGGTCAGACATTAGACTTAGGGTTCGAGCATATGTACTTGTTATTGAATTCATTGAATCGAAGCGTTGCAGAAATTTTCGACACCTATATTTATACAGCTGGATTGAAGAATGGACAGTTAAGTTTCAGTACAGCAATGGGATTGTTTAAAGGGGTCGTAGGATTGTTTATGGTAATTTTAGCTAACAAGATTGCCAAAAAGCTAGGAGAAGACGGCGTTTACTAAGATAGAAAGAGAGGGAAAGATATGCTGCAGTCATTAGATAAAATAAACGGAAGGCTAAATCGTATTTTACAGTTGGTTTATTTGAATTTTCTGTGGGGCGGTTTAGTCATCGCAGGTTTGGGAGTTTTTACTTTCGGTCCTGCATCGTATGCGATGGTTGCAGTGATTAGAAAATGGCTGCGCTCAAAAGAAACGTTTCCTTTGACGAAAACGTACTTCTCATATTTTAAAGAAAACTATCGTGAAACCTTGCTGATGAGCTGGATATATGGCACCATCGGGATTGTTTTACTTGTGGATCTTTCTTTCATACACAATTGGTATCTTAGGATCGCTTTGTATATTGCTGCGTTCATATATGTGCTCTCAGCACTCTATATTTTCCCAATCATGGCTCATTATGATTGGAAAGGATATCTTTTCAAAATGAAAATGGCATTTTTATTCGGATTCTCACATCTTCATTACTCATTAGTGTTGATATTAAGTATGGTAGGGATTTATCTGATGATCATCCAAACAATGCCAGGTGTTTTAACCTTTATCGGTGGCAGTCTCTTCTTTTCCGCAGTCACGTGGACAGCAAATTCTATATTTTGCCATTTGGAATGGAAGAACTCATATACAGAAAAAACAGAAGAAAACAAAAATATTATTAAAACAGTGAAGGAGAAAATTTATGAAAAAAGCAACGCTCGTAAAATTAGGTCTTAGTTTTGCAGGAATTCTAGCACTTGCCGCATGCGGCAGCAGTTCAAGTAACAGTTCTTCAGAGACAGAAGATGGAAAAGCTAAAATCACTTGGTTAAATATTTTGCATCATGCTTCACCGCCTACAGACACGATTGTGAACTTGATCGAAGAAAAAACCGATACGGAACTGACATTCAACTGGATTCCTGATGCTTCAAAAGAAGAAAGATTAACAACTGCATTGGCTTCTGATGAACTAGGAGATATCGTTACACTTCAAATTGCGATGTTGAAAAACTCTTCTGTCCGCAATGCGTTAAAATCAGGCGTATTCTGGGATGTATCAGAATATTTAAAAGACTATAAAAATTTAAGTCAAATTTCTGAAGATAGAATCGAAGCTGCGAGTATCGACGGTGCCTTGTACGGCGTACCGATACAAAAAGACTACGCTCGTGCTGGCTTAGTCATTCGAAAAGACTGGTTGGATAATCTAGGACTAGATGTTCCAACTACCATGGATGAGCTTTATGAAGTAGCTAAACAATTTACAGAAAACGATCCTGATGGAAATGGTGTGGACGACACAGTTGGTTTTGGCGATCGTGCGCCTAGTGATATTCGTTATACCAGCTTTAAACTTTTCACTTCTTATTTTGGAGCACCAAATGGATGAGCTGTAGACGATAATGGCAAATTCACTCCAGAATTTGATACAGAAGAGTATATGAAAGCTTTGAATTTTTCAAGAGATCTATTTGAGAATGGCTATTTGGCACAAGACTTTGCAGTTACCCAAAAGACTGATCAGCAAGAACAATTTGCACAAGGAAGAACTGGAATCTACACTGGAATGGTGGATATCAAGAATCTGAAGACGATGGGTCAAGGTATTCAAGATGATATGGAATTAGTGCCTGTAAACAAGATCTCAGATGGTGAAGGCGGCGGTTATCATGTTTGGTCAGAAGGAAATGGTATTGGCGGCTTGCTAGCATTTCCCAAATCTCAAGTAAAAGACGAAGCACAATTGAAGAAATTACTTCAATTTGTTGATGATCTTTTAGAAGAAGATGTGTATAAATTGATGGCTGGCGGTATCGAAGGAACGCATTATGAATTGAATGATGATGGCTCTATCGAATTTATCGATATGGATCTTTGGCAGCAAGAGGTGCAACCGTTATCAAGCTCTCGTCCTAGTGAAGTGACGTTCTCTTTCAAAGATACAGACCCTGAAAAAGAATTCTCTAATCAATTGATCAAAGAAAATGAAGAATTTGCTGTAATGGATCCTTCTGTGCCATTGGATTCATCGACGAACAATGAAGTAGGATCAGAAATTGAAAAAATCGTCATTGATGCTACGGTGCAATACATCATGGGACAGCTTGACGAAGATGGATTCAAAAAAGCTGTAGAAGACTGGAAAGCACAAGGAGGCGATCGAATCACACAAGAGTACGAGGAAGCATACAAAGCAGCGGCACAGTAATATAGACGATTGGGACAAATACTTCTTGGTATTTGTCCCAAATCCTATTTTAATTTTTAAAGGAGAGCAAATAATGGAAAACTGGTCAAAGAAATTAGCAAAAAGTATCATGGAAAGAACACCTCGCTTATATGAAGAAAAGTGGTATAAAGGAAAATGGTCTTATGACTATGGCGTCGTACTTAAAGGGTTCCAATTACTTTGGGAACGAACCCAAGAAAAAATTTATTTTGATTTCATAAAAGACAATATCGACTATTTCGTGCAAGAAGATGGAACGATCCGTGGCTACAGCGTTGAAGAATACAATATCGACCATGTAAATACAGGAAAGCTTTTCTTTTTATTGTACAAAGAAACAGGCGAAGAAAAATATAAAAAAGCAGCAGAACTCCTTTCCCAGCAGTTGGCAAACCATCCACGCACATCCGAAGGAGCTTTTTGGCATAAAGAAATTTATCCTTATCAAATTTGGTTGGATGGCTTATATATGGGTTCTCCTTTTTATGCTGAATTTATCCAGAATTTTAGTGAAGAAAAAGATTACCAAGATGTTTTGAGACAGTTTGAAATCAGTTATAAACATCTATTCGATCCAAAAACAGGTCTATCCCATCATTTTTGGAGTCGATCGATTGGCTGGTATTTGATGGCTGCAGCAGATACCTATGAATTACTTCATGAAGAAACAGATTGTTCTTTGCTGAAAGAAATTCTAGAAAAGACACTGGCTGCATTACTTCCATATCAAGAAGAAAACAGCGGGACATGGTATCAAGTAACAACAGAAACAAAACGGAAAGGAAATTATCTGGAAGCTTCCGGCAGTAGTATGTTTGTTTACGCAATGGCTAAAGGAATACGTTTGGGCCTGCTGAACAAAGAAGAATGGCTTCCACAAGTGAAGAAATCACATCAAGGATTACTTGATGAATTTGTTCTGGAAACAAAAGAAGGCTGGCTGAACTTGAATAAAAACTGTCAAGTAGCAGGGTTAGGCGGAGCAGATCAGCGAGATGGTTCATATGCTTACTACATCAGTGAACCAATTATTTGTAATGATCAAAAAGGCGTTGGTGCATTCTTGCAAGCATTGATTGAAGTGGAGGCATTATAAATATGCATGATATTTTGACATTTGGCGCATCAATTGATGAATTGAATACTGAAGCAATACAACAAGCCATTGATGCTGCAGCAAGTGACGGAGGCGGGACCGTAGTTGTTCCAGCAGGTGAATTTCTAACAGGAGCTTTATTTTTAAAAAGCAATGTCGAACTTCATTTAAGCGCAGGAGCGGTTCTGAAATTCTCTGACGATCCAAAAGATTATCCTGTTGTTCATTCACGTTGGGAAGGAGTCCATCGAAAAGTTTATGCTTCCTGTATCTATGCTCAAAATGTAGAGAACATCTCTGTCACTGGTTTCGGTACATTAGATGGAAATGGAAAAAATGGTGGCATACTTTTAGAAATGAACCAGATAATCTCGCTTATCCTCGTCCTAAATTGATGAGTTTCCATAACTGTCATCGAATTACTGTGAAAGATATTAAATTGATCCAGTCACCAAGTTGGACGATCAACCCGATTCTTTGCAGTAATGCAACGTTTGATAACTTGACGATCTTGAACCCAACGGATTCACCAAATACAGACGGAATTGATCCAGAATCATGCAAAAATGTGCGTATTAGTAATTGCCATATTGACGTGGGAGATGACTGTATTGCAATCAAGGCAGGGACTGAAGATACGTACGAAAGGATCGCTTGCGAAAATATCACGATCACAAATTGCACGATGGTCCATGGACATGGTGGTGTCGTATTAGGAAGTGAAATGAGTGGTAGTATTCGTAATATTACCATTTCAAATTGTATCTTCCAAGAAACTGATCGAGGAATACGATTGAAATCTAGACGAGGTCGAGGCGGGATCGTTGAAGATATTCGAGTATCCAATATAGTCATGGATAATGTGATGTGTCCATTTATACTGAATCTTTATTATTTCTGTGGTCCGCGAGGGAAAGAACCGTATGTATGGGAAAAAAAGGCTTATCCGATAGATGAACGGACACCAGCATTCAGAAGGATCCATTTTTCGAATATCACGGCAAGGAATGTCCATGCTTCTGCAGGTTTTATTTATGGATTAGCGGAACAATTCATACAAGAAATCACATTTGACAATATCGATGTCTCGATGGCCCAAGATGCAGTTCCCGGTGTTCCTGCTATGATGACAGGAATAGAGGAAATGAGCAGACAAGGATTTTATATTGGCTTTGCGGGTAAGGTTTCCTTTAACCAGATGTCGATTGAAAATCACGAGGGACCAGCATTTCTATTAGAAAATACTAAAGAAATCAGTATTGAGAAATTCCAATCAAATCAATCAGAAAATATGGATGAACTGGTTGTTCGTAAAAACTTTGCTTATGCAGTTGAATGATTTTTTAGGTGCTCCATCTAGCAGACGTACCCCTAGTGGAAAACGATTATACCGAGAAAAACAAAACGGTTTTATGCTTGAATACTATCAACTGTACTTAAATGAATTGGAAACAGTACCAGCCCTCTATGCTTATCCAGAAAAAGAAGGACCGTTTCCGACGGTCCTTTACCTGCATTCTCACGGCGGAGATTTTTCAGTCGGGAAAAGTGAATTGATCCATGGTGCTCCTTACTTAGCTTCTCCATCTTTTGCAGAAGTACTGACAGGGATGGGATATGCTGTTTGGTCGATTGATGCTTGGGGATTTGAAGAACGCGGAGGTATTTCTGAAAGCGAGTTGTTCAAACAATTTTTATTAACAGGAAAAACGTTATGGGGAATGCGTATTTATGATGTGATCAGCTTGATCGATTATTTGGAGACAAGGGAAGACACAGATACTCAACGGCTCGCAACGATTGGTCTTTCTATGGGAGGCTTATTAAGCTGGTGGGTGGCAGCATTGGATTCTCGTGTCAAAGTTTGTATTGATCTAGCGGCACAGGTGGACATCGAAACACTTTTGCTACATCGCCGCCTAGATCATCATGGGTTTTATTACTATGTGCCAAATCTATTGACAGCTTATACAACGTTAGCAATCCAAGAAAAAATCGCTCCGCGCCCTCGTCTTAGCTTAGTTGGAAAAAACGATACGATGTGCTTGGACGAAGGCGTACTGAAGCTGAGAAAAGGGCTGGACAAAAAGTATCAATCAATGGGTAGTCCAGAAAACTTTTCTTCTTTTTCTTTAACAGGCGGTCATATGGAAACACAAGAAATGAGAAACATTTGGAAACAATTTATAAGGGAGCATTTATGAGGATGAAAGACAAACTGATAATTGGAAAAAATGCTATAGATACCCCGACGGATTTTGAAACTATCCAAGAAGGAATCGATTATTTGGCAGGCCTGCCGGATAGCTATCCAAAGGTCTTGATAGTAAAAGAAGGAAGATATGATGAATATATAGAAAGCAGATTATCCAATTTTAAACTTGTGGGAGCAGGAACAGTAGTGATCTCCGGTAATCGTTTTGCAAAACAGGAGTATCTTGACGGTAGCCAGTTAGGGACTTTCCGAAGTGCTACTTTTTTCTTAGAAGGATCGAATGTCGTATTAGAAAATCTTCACATCGAAAATACAGCAGGTCCAGGAGAAAAGGTAGGACAGGCTGTTGCTTTATTCAATTCAGGAGATCGCGTATCTTTAAAAAACTGTCGACTATCTGGTTATCAGGATACCTTATGCACGGGTCCGTTGCCTGATTTGCAAAAAGATGGTACTCCTTTTTGTACACCGGCTTCTGCCAATCCTGAGTATTGTCGTCAGACCTATGAATATTGCTGGATTGAAGGAACGGTGGATTTCATATTTGGTGGGGCAGATGCCGTTTTTCATCAGTGTCATATCCATAGCTTAGCCAGTAAAAATCCTGGATACATCACAGCAGCATCTACGCCGAAAAATCAAAAAACAGGGTATCGTTTTGAAAGCTGTACCTTGACTGCAGAACCTGATACTAGAAACGTCTATTTAGGAAGACCGTGGCGTCCGTATGCAAATGTCTTATTTGAAGCGTGTAAGATAGGTGGGCATGTTCACCCAACTGGTTGGGATAATTGGGATGACAAGAAAAATGAACAGACTGTCAAATTCTCTGAACGTAATAACAATTATGAAACATCGATCAAAAGACCTGAATGGATCCATTTAGAAAAGCAGGGGGTTCAGAAATGAAAAGAAAATGGGAACTATTGCTAGGAATGGTCGGTGGCAGTCTATCTTTGATTTTCTTTGGCGGGTTAGCAGTTACTTTAAGTAATATGTCTGCGTCAGAGTTTAAAAAAAGTTATCAGTCGCTTGCTGTAGATCATCCAACTTTGTCTTTAGAAAATATATTTGGATTATTACAGGACATGACTGGTCTGTTTGCTGTTGTGTTGTTTATTTCACTTGCTTTTTTAGCAGTAGCATTGTTTTTGACTGCTAAAGGAAAATACTTAACAACTGCCACTGGTTTGTATTTTATAACAGGATTCATATTGTTGATTGGCACTCAGTTTATTGCGTTTCCTTTTGCATTTTTTTATTTCGCAGCTGGGGCATTCAGTTTATATCGAGTAAGAATGAGAAAAGGAGCCTGAATCATGCAGACTATCAAAGTGAAAAATCCTATTTTAAGAGGATTCAATCCAGATCCTAATATATTAAGAGTGAAAGAGCGGTATTACATTATTGTCTCCTCTTTTGAATGGCTTCCAGGAATCCGAGTATATGAGTCGAAAAATTTAGTCAACTGGTCACATACAACGGATATTTTGACCACTCAAGTATCTTTGCAAGGAAATCCTACAAATGGAAGTATATGGGCGCCACAGATCAGTTATGCTGATGGATTGTTTTATCTTGTTTACACAGATGTCAAAAGTGCAGGCCGTCCGTTTAAAGATGTCCACAATTATTTGATTACTGCATCTGAGATCACAGGTCCTTGGTCCGAACCAATTTATTTAAATAGTAACGGCTTTGATCCTTCTTTGTTCCATGATCTTGAAACGGGGAAAAAATGGCTTGTCAATGAACTATGGGATTATCGTCTGGACACACCGAATAAATCCAGCGGTATCGTATTACAAGAATATGATGCAGAGAAGAAGAAGCTTGATGGTCCCATCTATAAAATATTTGCAGGTACAGAATTAGCGAAAACGGAGGCACCGCATTTGTATTTTCGTAACGGGTATTATTATTTGATGACGGCAGAAGGCGGTACAGGAAGAGGACATTCAGTTACAGTTTGCCGAGCAAAGAATATTACTGGTCCTTACGAGCTTGATCCTGGTTTTCCTATGCTGACAGCTAGTGACAAACCTGCTTCTACATTGCAATGTACAGGACATGGGAGCTTAGTACAAACCCCGTCAGGAAGATGGTACATGACATATCTTTGTACCAGACCATTAAACGGTGCGGCTATTTTGGGAAGAGAAACCGCTATTCAAGAAGTGTATTGGACGTCCGACGATTGGTTAAGACTTAAAGATAGCCAGACAACTCCGATGGAAGAAATAATGATTGAGACAAATGAAGAGGTACAACAAGAAAAAGATCATCAGTTTATGGATACATTTGAAGGAGAGCTAAAGAAGAACTGGAATGCCAGACGCATTTTGCCAAATGCTGATTGGTGTGATACAAAATGTAGACCAGGTTTTTTACGTCTGATTTCCGGTGAATCTCTTCAATCTACCTTCGAACATCATTTGTTAGCTATTCGGCAAACGGATTTTACTTTTGATGCGGAGACAGCATTTGAATACATGCCTAATAATTTTAATCAGATGGCTGGACTGGTACTGTACTTAAATGAATCCAATTATATTTATTGCTATGTTACTTGGAATGAGGACAAGGAAAAATGCCTACGTATGATAGAATCAGAAAACGGAGTAGCACAAATAGAAGATTGGACGATTCCACTCACAGAAAAGAAGACTTTTTTGAAAGTCACTGTAAAGAAAGAGACAGCACAGTTTCATTTGAAAGACGTATCAACTGAAGAATGGAAGAAAGTAGGTCCGCAAAAAAACATGTGTATACTCTCAGGAGGGTTTACTGGAAATTTTATCGGGATAGCAGTGCATGATCTAAATAAAAAAAGAGGGAGTTATGCTGATTTTGAGTTTTTCAAGTATGATGGAAAAGATCATCTGTAATTTAATTCTTTAATAAATGAGGTTCACTAACTTATTTTCACTAGTTAGTGAATTTTTTTGTTTGTATATATTGTTATGTAAAAAAGTTATCAATCTTATGTATCAATGTTTTTAGATTATTTTTTGTTTTTATCTGTCAAGATAATGCAATAAAAAGCCAACATTGTGAATATAAAAACAAGAAAAAAAGAGTTATAATTTCGAAAACGTTTACTAGAAAAGGTAGGAGGAATTCAAATGCTTTCACAAAATGCTGTTACAGCAAATACAGTAAAAAAAGAAAAAAAGGAATTTGGGATTTCCGATAAGATAGGCTACATGTTCGGTGATCTAGGTAACTGTTTTATTTTAGGTTTAGTCAATAGTTTCTTGATGATTTATTATACGAATGTTCTTGGCGTTTCAGGGGCAATCGTAGGTACGTTATTCTTGATTTCGAGAATTTTGGATGCGTTTGCTGATGTGATGGTTGGAAGATTATGTGATGTCTCAGAGTTAACAGAAGCTGGTCGATTTATTCCTTGGATCAGAAAAATGAAGTATCCATTTTGCTTAGTAACTGTCATTTTGTTTTTGCCATTCGTCCAACATCTTCCAATGACGGTGAAGATTGCTTATATTTTTGTTTCATACATTGTTTATGGGATTTTTCTCTCAACGATCAATATCCCGTATGGAGCAATGACAGCAGCAATTAGCTCAAATCCTAATGACCGCACCTCGTTGTCCACTTTCCGAAGCATTGGTTCTGCGATTGGCGGATCAACTACAGGATTCTTCATTCCGATTTTAATGTATACCCATAACAAGAGTGGACAACAAGTCGTTTCAGGGAATCATTTCTTTTGGATTTCAATCGGATGTGCTGCAATAGCATTTGTCGCATATATGTTAACTTGTAAATTGACTACTGAAAGAGTAAGAGTTGTCAAAAACGAAAAAGTATCTGCTTCTCAGTTGGTAAAAGGTTTGTTAGCTAATCGAGCACTGATTATTTTAGTCATTGTTGACATTTTCATTGTGATCAATCAGATTTTAGCTGGGACGAATATGACTTATTTATTCAATGATTACTTCCATAATAAACAAGCAATGTCTGTTGCTCTTTTATTTACTTACGGAACAGTAGTAGTTTTAGCACCATTTGCTACAAAGCTGACAAAATTATTTGGTAAAAAGGAAGCAAGCGTATTTGCGTTACTTGCTTCTTCATGTATGTACTTGCTGATGTATTTCCTTCATATAACAAATGCATGGGTATATCTGATTCTTTTATTTATCGCTACTTTAGGATCTGGTTTTTTCAATTTGATGGTCTGGGCATTCATTACTGACGTGATTGATTATCATCAATATAAGACAGGCTTAAGAGAAGATGGAACAGTATACGGAGTAAATTCTTTTGCGAGAAAAGTAGGACAAGCATGTGCAGGAGCGGTAGGCGGATTTATGCTGGCACTCATTGGTTACCAATCGTCTACAACAGGTGGAGCCATCCAATCAGTTTTAGTACAAGAAAGGATTTATACGATGGCAAACTTGTTACCAGCATTCTGCTTATTTGTATCCGCAATCATTTTGCTAGTAGGTTACCCACTGAATCGTTCAAAAACTGTATTTATTGGTGAAGAATTGAAAAAAATCAATGAAAGATAGGGAGAAACGTATTGCGGACAAAAAAAGGGATTATCAATGCTTTGAACTTTAAAACAAACGACACTCAACAAGATGATACAATAATACTGCAAAAAGCAATCGATCAAGGTGCGAAAGAACACTTACCTGTATTTATTCCAAAAGGCATTTATTTAGTCGGAGCCTTAGTCGGAGCCCTTTTTTTAAAAGATAAGAATCATCTTATCTTTGAAGAAGGTGCAGTCCTCAAGGGGAGAACAGATATCGAAGCATTTCCAGAAATCGATACACGAGTAGCCGGCGTAGAAATGAAATGGCCAGCAGCGATTTTGAATGTTCTCTCGGCGAAAGATATTCTTATAGAAGGAAAAGGAATAATCGACGGTCAAGGAGACCATTGGTGGGAGCTGTATTGGGGAAAAGATCAAAAAAGCGGGACAAGAGCTGAATACGATCAAAAGGGACTTCGTTGGATTGCGGATTATGCTATTAAACGTCCACGCGCTTGTTTACTGTATCATGCAGAACATGTTGTTGTTCGTGATTTGATTTTTCAGAAATCAGGTTTTTGGAACTTGCAAATCACTTATTCTAACGATGTATTAGTAGAAAAAGTAATCATCCGCAACAATGATGGATCAAGTACAGATGGGATTGATATTGATTCTTCAACAAATGTGCGTGTCTATGAATGTGATTTGGCCTGTGGTGATGATTGTATTGCTATTAAGTCTGGCAGAGATGGCAATGGTGCAAGAGTCAATCGAAAATCATCAAGAATCGAGGTTGCTAGATGTAAAATCCGTTCAGGATACGGTGTAACTATTGGTAGCGAAGTTAGTGCTGGAGTTAGTGACGTATATATTCACGATATCGATTTTTTTCAGTCAGACTGTGGTATTCGAATGAAATCTTCAAAAGAAAGAGGGGGAGTGATCGAAAATATCAGGGTAGAAAATCTGAATATGATTGATGTACAATTTCCTTTTTCTTGGATAATGGACTGGCATAATGAATACAATAGAAAAAATAGCAATGACCTTACTCAAATGCCAGAAAGTTGGCAAGCAGTGGCTGAAGAAATACCTGAATCAAAGCAAATGACGAAAGTCAAAGACATACACATCAAAAACGTACAGGCATGCCTTTCTCCAGGTTACTCACTTCCTTCCCGAGCTTTTGATTTAGTAGCATTTCCTGAAAAGCCTATAGAAGATGTCTGCTTTTCTCATTGCCAAATAACTGCAAAAGAATTCGGGCGAATTGAAGCAGTACAAAACTTATGTTTCAAAAGCTGTGATTTATCTATAGAAACTGGCAATACAGCTGCAAACAATACTTTTGACAATCGTTGAAATTATAATAAGGTCAAGCTTAAATAATATTTTAGCTTGACCTTTATTTTTTTTAATGATATATTAAACAACGTTGTCGCGCTTCATTGAAACATTTTATGAAAATTCCAAAAAAGAGTTGACACATGTTTTTAGACGTGATAAGATAACTAAGTCGTTAAAAGGAACCACTTGCGAAGCTTGATTCTATCGAAAAAAACTTCAAAAAAGTTCTTGACAAATAACAAACGATAAATTATGATAAATGAGTTGCTGAAAGATTTCAAAAAACGAAATCGAAAAAAACTTTTAAAAAAGAGTTGACAATCGCTTGTCTCTCTGATATGATATAAAAGTTGCTGCGGCAGCCAAAAATGAATCGGGAAACACTCTCGATGAAGTAGACCTTTGAAAACTGAACAAAGTAAGACAAACCAAATGTGTAGGGCGTCTTGATTCAATTCAAGACAACAAACATTTTTAACAAGCAAGCAATATGCTAGCAAACAAATTGAGCTTAACAATCGCAAGATTGTTCGAACTTTTTATGAGAGTTTGATCCTGGCTCAGGACGAACGCTGGCGGCGTGCCTAATACATGCAAGTCGAACGCCTCTTTTTCCACCGGAGCTTGCTCCACCGGAAAAAGAGGAGTGGCGAACGGGTGAGTAACACGTGGGTAACCTGCCCATCAGAAGGGGATAACACTTGGAAACAGGTGCTAATACCGTATAACAATCGAAACCGCATGGTTTTGATTTGAAAGGCGCTTTCGGGTGTCGCTGATGGATGGACCCGCGGTGCATTAGCTAGTTGGTGAGGTAACGGCTCACCAAGGCCACGATGCATAGCCGACCTGAGAGGGTGATCGGCCACATTGGGACTGAGACACGGCCCAAACTCCTACGGGAGGCAGCAGTAGGGAATCTTCGGCAATGGACGAAAGTCTGACCGAGCAACGCCGCGTGAGTGAAGAAGGTTTTCGGATCGTAAAACTCTGTTGTTAGAGAAGAACAAGGATGAGAGTAACTGTTCATCCCTTGACGGTATCTAACCAGAAAGCCACGGCTAACTACGTGCCAGCAGCCGCGGTAATACGTAGGTGGCAAGCGTTGTCCGGATTTATTGGGCGTAAAGCGAGCGCAGGCGGTTTCTTAAGTCTGATGTGAAAGCCCCCGGCTCAACCGGGGAGGGTCATTGGAAACTGGGAGACTTGAGTGCAGAAGAGGAGAGTGGAATTCCATGTGTAGCGGTGAAATGCGTAGATATATGGAGGAACACCAGTGGCGAAGGCGGCTCTCTGGTCTGTAACTGACGCTGAGGCTCGAAAGCGTGGGGAGCAAACAGGATTAGATACCCTGGTAGTCCACGCCGTAAACGATGAGTGCTAAGTGTTGGAGGGTTTCCGCCCTTCAGTGCTGCAGCTAACGCATTAAGCACTCCGCCTGGGGAGTACGACCGCAAGGTTGAAACTCAAAGGAATTGACGGGGGCCCGCACAAGCGGTGGAGCATGTGGTTTAATTCGAAGCAACGCGAAGAACCTTACCAGGTCTTGACATCCTTTGACCACTCTAGAGATAGAGCTTCCCCTTCGGGGGCAAAGTGACAGGTGGTGCATGGTTGTCGTCAGCTCGTGTCGTGAGATGTTGGGTTAAGTCCCGCAACGAGCGCAACCCTTATTGTTAGTTGCCATCATTCAGTTGGGCACTCTAGCAAGACTGCCGGTGACAAACCGGAGGAAGGTGGGGATGACGTCAAATCATCATGCCCCTTATGACCTGGGCTACACACGTGCTACAATGGGAAGTACAACGAGTTGCGAAGTCGCGAGGCTAAGCTAATCTCTTAAAGCTT
>NZ_JBBOYG010000001.1:1997500-2270000 GCF_038008005.1 Enterococcus sp. FSL R5-0957 | reverse complement strand
GGTAGTATAGAACATAGAATTCTAAATACGGAAAAATGGAGCATAAATTCCAGTATAAATAGTACTTCTTCAGTGTCAAACGAAGCGAATATAACATAGATATTTAGGATTGTGACAAAAATTATGTCACAATCTTTTTTTCGAATAAACTCATTTTTTGAAGCCGGCCATTTATCGTAATTTCTTTGCATAATACGAACAAATTTTCGGTTATTGATGAAAAAAAACATTGAAAATGGTATGATAAAAGAAAAAAAGGAGGAAATTTTTAATGGTGAAATTTATCCATGCGGCAGATTTACATATGGATCGGTCATTTGAAGGACTGACAACTCTTGATAAAACTGTACAGGAAAAACTATTGAAGACGAATCTGACCGTTTTATCAAATATCATTGAACAGGCAATAATAAATAACGTTGATTTTGTTTTACTTGCAGGAGATAATTTTCATCAAAATCGTCCTTCATTAAAAATACAGAAACATTTTTCAGAACAGATGAAACGGTTAGAAAAGAACCATATACCTGTATTTATAATATTCGGAAATCATGATTTCTATCAAAAAGAGCGGTATTGGTTCTCCTTTCCTAAAAATGTCCATTTATTTACATCCGAAACGGTAGAGACAAAAAAAATAACGATAAAAAGTGGAGAAACTGTCTCTCTCAGTGGATTCAGTTATCGACAACCATGGATTCAAAAAGACAAAGTGATGGAATTTCCTTCTAGAGAACTTACAGATTACCATATTGGTTTGTATCACGGGGAACCTGGTACCTCGCAAAAAGGGAACTATGCTCCTTTCCAACCTTCAAAAATGCAAGAAAAAGGATACGATTATTGGGCTTTGGGGCATATCCATGTGCCAACAGTTTTAAATGAAAAGCAAACCATCATTTATCCAGGTGCGCCTCAAGGACACACTAAAAAAGAACAAACTTCTACATCTATTCTACTAGTTGAATTAAGTAAAGGAAGTTGCCAAATACATCCGATTAAAGTAGCAGAGGTCTATTGGAAGACAAAGGAAATATCATTGAGGAAAGCAAGAACGACAAAAGAGGTCATTGTTCACATTCGTCAGCAACTTTCAAAAGTAGAGTATGGTTTTAGTTTAATCGAAATAAAATTAAAAGATTATGACCATCTCAATACAGATGTTTTGGAACGGATACAATCAGGAGAGCTATTAGACTATTTGTTAGAGGAATTCTCAGATAGGATAAATGATTTCTTTATTTGGCGTATTTCTCTCATAGAGGATACCTTTTATACGAAGATCCCACTTGCTGCTTCTGCTAAATTGATGGAACAGTTATTTCAATACTATCAGACACCTCAAGATTTCCAACAAATTTTAAATGAAGTATATAGTCATCAAGAAGCGGCTAGAATATTGAGCGAACTGCCGGAATACCAAGAAGAAACACTTGAAAAAGCCAAGCAGCTGCTTAATCAAGATTTTTTATTTGAGGAGGATCAGGAATGAAGATTTTAAGGATCGAGATTGCTGCTTTTGGAAAATGGCGTCAAAAAAGTTTTGACTTTTATTCAGGCAATCAGCTGATCTATGGGGGAAACGAAGCAGGAAAATCAACGATTTATCAATTTATTCAAGCAATATTATTTGGTTTCCCTTCAAAAGGCCGTAAAAAAAAGGATTATACACCAAAAGACGGCTCAGCCTATGGCGGCAAAATATGGCTTAAACATCCTGTATATGGTGAATTTGCTGTCGAGCGCTACAAGCAGCAAAATCGCGGAAAATCGAAGGTGTGGCTGGGAGATCAAGTGGGAAGTGATGAGTTACTAGAAAAATTGATTGCGCCTTTAACGAAAGAGTTATTCCAGCAAGTATTTACTTTCCAGCAGGAACAGTTGATGGAACTAGATAATTTGAGAGAAAAAGAGCTACATGATGCGCTGATTTCTTTAGGCATCACGGGCAGTTCTCAAGTATTCCAAAAGCGGCAAGAATATTATCAGAAAGCACAACAATTATTCAAGAAAAAAGGCCAAAAACTACTAATCAATCAAAAATTAAATGAATGGAAAGAGCTGCAAGAAAAAATTCATCAAAAACAAGAACAGGAAGCTTATTTTGGCAAGTTGATCCAACAAGAACAGGAATACGAGTCGCAACAGCAGCAGTTATTGGCACAATTAAAAGAGGCGAACAAACAATTTTCATTAGCTAGACAGCAAGAACTTAATTTTTCTTTATATGAAGAATGGCAATCTCTCAAAAAAAACAGCACTACAGGTCTTCCTGATGAGCAACTTCTTTTAGATCTGGAGTCTTTCTCCAAACGGTATCAGCAAACAAATGAGCGTTTGGAAGAATTAGAAGCAACACTGGAAAAGCATAGCGGGATGGATCAGCAGTCAGTCAGATATTATTTTTATTTAGAGCAGGAGCAGGAACTAAAAGATCTCCAGCAACTTCAATTTACAGCGGAACAATTAAACGAAGAATGGCAAAGATTACAAATTGAGACTAGAGAAACAAATTCAGAATTGAAGATTCTGGAACAAAGGTGGCATTGGCAGAAAAATCCGTTACCGGAAGAATTTTTATATGAAGAAGAATGGAAGCATCTTCTGGCTGAAGAAAGAAGGATTGCTGATCTAGAAAGCCAGATTTCTGTGCGTCTCCAAATAGCTAAAGAACAACAAGAGATGATTGAAGCAGAAGTGAATGACTTGGAAGAGACCTATCCAGCATTATTACAAAATCAGTCAGAGATAGCACCATTCTCTTCATCTAAACCGTATATGCTGATGGCTGGCGGAGCAATAATCATTGCTGGTATATTTGTACCAATGCCCTTGAAAGTGATCCTTTTACTAATTGGTGCAGGCATGATTGGCTATTTCTTCTACAAAAGGCAACCAAAAATTAAAACTAAAAATGATTTCTCTGAGATAAAAGGAATGTGGCAAGAAAAACTAGGACAACTTGATCTAGCCTTAGCTCAATTAGCTGAAGCAGAAGAAAAACAAAAGAGAACTGGGGAAGAAAAACAGATTCTTCGGCAAGAAGTATATCGTTTTGCGGATCATCGGCACTTAGGAAAGATGGATACGCTCAAACTCATGAAAGAATATGGACAGGAAGTCATAGATTATCAGAAATTATATGGCGTATTTGAGCGGAAACATAAAAGAGAGCAGGAAATACAAGAAAAACTACGACAAATCGACCAAAAATTTGAGCTTGTTAAAGAATGGTTACCGATACAAGATAAGTCAATTTTAGAAAAAATGGTATTGCTTTCCCGTTTTATACAAGAGATGGAACAGATGAAATTTGCCAGAAGCTATCAGCAAAATACTTTATTGAAGCAAGAAATCAATCAATTGAAAAAGAAACAAAAAGTATGGATACAAGAATACAGCGAACAATTGACTCAAGCAGGCTTATCTTATCCTTCGGAAGCACCTGTCTTTTTACAAAAAGCCAAACAAGCCGAACAGCAGATGAAAAGATACAATGAATTATCGGAAATGCTTACTCCACTATTTCCTGAAGAGCTGACAAAAGAGAAATTATCTGTAAAACTGCGCCAACTGAAAGAAAAGCAATCCCAACTCCAGCAAGAAGAAAAAGAAGCAAGTGAAAATCGGCAACGACTCCAACTTCAAGTAGAAGAGTTGCAAAGAGACGGCACATTGGACGAACTTTATCAACAAGCTAGCCGGCAAAAAGCAAAATTACAGGAATTACTGGAGGAATGGGGAGCACTTGAAATCGCCGGGACATTCTTAGGTGATCTTTCAACAGAGATGAGTGAAAGACAATTACCCCAGTTGTTAAGAGCAGCAGGTGATTATTTAGGTATTTTAACAAAAGGAAATTATCAGAAGATATTACTGAAAAATGATACACTGACTTTAACAGACGGATATACAGAATTTCCCATCTATGAGTTATCTACAGGTACGAAAGATCAGCTGATTATGGCGATGAGATTTGCTTACCTCTCATTAGAAGCTAACCGTTCGATATGCCCGATCATCATTGATGATGGCTGGCTTCATTATGATCATCAGCGAAAGTATCAATTAGCTGAACTTTTAGCTAAATTTGGAGAAAAGTATCAAATAATTTGTTTTTCTTCTGATAAAGAAATGGTAAGCTATTACCATGAGATGAACCAAATCGTAAAACAATTAGAAGGAGCAAATAATGAAAAAAATTCGTGATTTAGTAATCGATGAGCAGTTTGAACAATTTGTCCTGATCAAAAGTGCAGATGTAAGAATCGCTAAAAACGGAAAAAAATTTATTGCTTTTACTTTCCAAGATACTTCAGGTACTATCGATGGTAAATACTGGGATGCTTCGGAGGAGGAAATCAATAAATTTACAGCCGGCACAGTCGTTTTTCTAAACGGTAAAAGAGAGGTTTATCAAGGAAACCCTCAAGTAAAGATTCTTCATATGCGCTTAACAAGGGTAGATGAGCCAGGAGAGCCTAGTTTATACATGGAAAGAGCCCCTTTGAAGAAAGAAGAAATGGAAGAAGAAATCAATCAATTGTTGTTTGAGATCACCAATGCGCATTGGAATCGTATTGTTCGCTATCTACTTAATAAATATCAAAAACAATTTTTTGAGTTTCCGGCAGCAAAAAGAAACCATCATGCATTTGCCAGCGGATTAGCTTATCATACTTTGACAATGCTTCACTTAGGGAAATCAATCGCCGATGAATATCCTGAGCTGAATCGAGCATTGTTGTATGCTGGTATCATTTTGCATGATTTAGGAAAGGTGATTGAACTTTCCGGTCCTATGTCGACAGAATATACGCTTGCAGGAAATTTGATCGGTCATCTGGTATTGATTGACGAAGAAATAACTAAAGCCTGTCTTGCGTTGAAAATCAGCGAAGCTGACGAAGATGTTCTCGTATTACGTCATATGGTTTTAGCACACCATGGCTTATTAGAATATGGCTCACCTGTACGTCCAAGAATAATGGAAGCAGAAATATTACATCAAATCGACAATATCGATGCTTCGATGCAGATGATGTTGACTTCGATTCGTCAAACAGAACCAGGAAAATACACCGATCGGATTTTCGGTATGGACAACCGAAGTTTCTATGTACCAAAAGATTTATAGCAAAAATTTATTTTTTTCATTCAAAACAAAAAAGCGAGACATAAGTCTTCGCTTTTTTTGTTTTCTTTTATTTTGATGAATCAGTTGTTTCTTCAGTTGAAGATTCTTTTGTTGAATCAGTTGATTTTGTGTCAGAACTCTTTGTTGAAGCTGTAGTTTCACTTGAGTCTTTCGTACTTGATGAAGTTGTTGTGAATGCACTCAACACATTTTCAAAGGCATCATCTTTGATTTTTACATTTGCATCTTTTAATTCTTCACCGATTACTTTAGTTGTGAATGCATTGTCACTTAGTTTAGTTTCAGTAGCGATATCTTTTAGTTGATCTTTGTATTTATCCATGTCATTGCCTTTATTTTGGTTTTTCACCATTTTGACAACGTAGTATTCTGTCGCATAAGAAGTAGGATTTGTTGTAGTAATAACATCGGAGATCTCACCGTCTTTCAATTTGAAAGCTGCTTCTTTTACTTCTGCAGGAATAGTTGTTGTCGTTGAGTCGAATTTAACTTTACCGCCATCTTCTTTTGTCTCTGTATCAGTTGATTTGTCTTTGGCTAATTTAGAGAAATCATCTCCATCATCCGCTGATTTTTTCACATCTTTTGCTTCATCTTCACTTGATAATTTGATGATTTGTGCTTCTACTTCTGGATGGAAAGATTTCCAAGCAGTTTTCAAATCGTCATCTGTAATATCTACGTGAGCTTTCAAGCCAGCTTCAAAAGCTAAATTGTTACGAATATATTCTTTATAAGTATCTTTCGTATATCCAGCAGCTTCTAATTGTGATTCAAAAGTATCACCTAATGATTTCGCTTGTTTGTCGTATTCTGCATCCACTTGCTTATCGGTTACTTTATCGCCATATTTGTTATTGAATACTTTATAAATGATCATCCGTTGTACTAAGGATTGGTTCGATGATTCAAGTTTTGCTTCATCATAGAAATCAGATACAGTGATCGTTCCGCCTTTCATCGTTGCGATATCTTTATTAGTATCGCCTGAACAAGCTGCTAGAGTTAAAACAGCCAACGCACTAGTAGCTGCCAAAATAATTGATTTTTTTTTCATTAAAATTTGCACTCCTGTAATTAGTTATTATTTTTATATATTAACTATACCATATCCCATTTCCTTTAAAAACGTTGTCGTGGTAGTTTCAAACAAAATTCAAAATTTCATCACATTCCTAGGAAATACGCAAACTTTTCTCACTTATATAGTTAAATCTGTTGAGAAAATAATCATTATTATATTTGTTCAGGATACTCTGGCAGATCAGCTTTTAGTTTTTCTACTTGTTCATTGATTTGTGTGATACGTGGTTCAGCTTGGAATTTAAAATCTTCGATATCTTTTTTGATTGCTTCTTGGAAAGCAGGAATCACAGATTTAGCTGTTTCTTTTGTTTCGATCAATGCGCTTTTAAAATGATTCAGGCTGTTATTTAAATCGTTTGTCAGAGTTGCTGCTTCTTCCAATTCTTCGATCAGTTTCTTTCTTGTTTCATTCCCGCTCCTGGGCGCCAATAACAGACCTCCGACAGTGCCAGCAGCAACTCCAAATAACAGTCCTTTGAAAAAGTTTTTAATCATCGCAGGACACCTGCTTTACGATTGTTTCTTGAACAGCTTTTAGTTCTTCCGATCCATAACTATCTTGATGATTGCCAAAGTGAATAGAAAAATCATCCTCTTTGCTGTAGCGAGGGACTAAATGGATATGTGAATGAAAAACAGATTGATAGGCTAGTTCACGGTTGTTATTCAAGATATTAAGACCTTTCATTTCTGGAAAAGCTTTTTCCAATGCTTGAGCAATCTTAGGCACACGTGAAAAAACCTCTCCTGCAAGTTCGGGATCATATTCAAAAATATCTGCTACATGACGTTTAGGCACAACTAATGTGTGTCCTTTCGTTGCTTGAGAGATGTCTAAAAAAGCATAGACCTTGTCGTCTTCATATATTTTATAGCTTGGGATTTCTTGATTGATGATTTTGCAAAAAATACAGTTTTCCATATAAAACATCCTTTCTATAAAGAATAAATACTTCAGCTTAACTTTACCATAAGTTAAAGCTATTGTAAGGAAAAAAACAAAATACCGTCATTTTCTTCGTGGTATAATAAATAAAAATAAATGGCGGAGGAAAAAGAATGAGTTTAATTATCGATCATGTCACAGGGGGGTACGGACATCTCCCTGTGTTAAAAGATATCAGTTTCGATGTACAGCCTGGAGAGATAGTAGGGTTGATTGGACTGAACGGAGCAGGGAAAAGTACGACCATCAAGCACATTATCGGTCTGCTGGAAGCTTCAAAAGGAACGATAGAAATCAATCATCTATCCTTAAAGAAAAATACGGAAGAATATCGCAAACAAATTGGGTATATTCCAGAGACTCCTTCTTTATATGAAGAATTGACATTGAGAGAACATATCGAAGTCACTGCGATGGCCTACGATATACCTATGGATACAGCAATGAAAAGAGCAGAAAAGTTGTTGGAGACTTTTCGGTTATCTAATCGTCTTGACTGGTTCCCAGCTAATTTTTCAAAGGGAATGAAACAGAAAGTGATGATCTTATGCGCCTTTTTGATCGAGCCTTCTTTATATATCATCGACGAACCATTTTTAGGCTTGGATCCACTAGCTATCAATGCATTGCTTGAATTGATGGTAGAAATGAAAAAAGAAGGAGCCGGTATTTTGATGTCTACGCATATTTTAGCTACTGCAGAAAAATATTGTGATCGTTTTGTGGTCTTACATAACGGAGAGATACGAGCAGACGGTTCTCTTGAGATGTTGAGAAAAGAATTTCAGCTGCCGGATTCTTCTTTGGACGAAATCTATATTGCTTTAACAAAGGAGCAGGTACATGAGTAGTTTTTTTCAAAAACGTTTAGCAAGACATCAAAAGAAAATGATGAAATATATGCGTTATGTATTGAACGATCATTTTGTTTTAGTTTGTCTTTTCTTGATTGGCGGTGTGGGATTATATTATTCTAATTGGTTGAAAACCCTGCAGCCACCGTTTGCAATTGGAGGGCTCATAATCTCTGTATTTTGGATGTTCTGTTTATTCGTGGGTAAGATGGCTACTTTTGCAGAGGCAGCAGATATTGTTTTTTTACTTCCTAAAGAAAAAGAAATGCAAACCTATTTGGAACGAGCTTTTCGCTATTCTTGCATTTTTCCGTTGATCTTTTTGATATTGGCATGCGGATTGGCCATGCCATTAGTGGTGGTTAGTACGGAGCAATCCTTTTCGATGTTTTTCGTCTATCTGATCATATTATGGAGTTTGAAATTCAGTCATCTGCAAATCAAGAGAGCAGAATTGTTTCGACTAGATCAACAAGTTATTCGTTATTGGAAATTAGGCTGGTTTTTTTCTTCTCTGATCTTTTTGTTTCTATCATTTTATTGGCTGATATGGGCAGGAATAGCAGGTGCATTAGTACAGGCAAGTCTATATTACTGGTTTTTGTGGAAGCAACAAGAAAAAGGATTGGATTGGGAGAAAATGGTGCATGTAGAAGAACATAGGTTGCATCAGATCTATCAATTTATCAATTTATTCACAGATGTTCCTGAAATTACGGCAAAGATCAAAAGAAGACGCTATTTGGATCCTATATTGACTCATATTAAAAGAGAATCAAAAAACACTTATTTTTACTTGTTTGCAAGAAGATTGGCAAGAGGTTCTGATTTTAGTGGTCTTTATTTCCGATTAGTAATTATAGGTGGGTTATTGATTGCCGGAGTAGTCGACTTTTATTTTAGTCTGATTATCGGTTTCTTATTTTTATATTTGATCGGTTTCCAACTGTTACCTTTAGCGAACCAGTTCCGCTATATGGTTCTCGTTCAGCTTTATCCAATCCATAAGAATCAGAAGAAGCAGGCGATTCAGTATCTACTCACATGGGTATTAATTATCGCGTCGGTTATTTTTGGTTTGATTGCTGCAGTCGTATTAGATGGGCAGCAGCGATGGGTTCCGCTAGCGGCTTATTTGATTGTTACTATGCTCTTTGTTAAACTATATGTACCAACTCGTTTGAAGAAGATGTCAGACTGAAAACAAAGCTGTGTAGGGTAAAAATGAGAATGAAAAATAGAGCGTTGACAGTAAGAATGCTGTTCGTTCTATTTTTTTTGAGAAAAGCTGGTTTTTTGAATGGCAATTAAATGAAAAAGAACGTATATGTGCTTGACGTGTAGTGTTCAGGCGACTAGAATAATAAGTACTGCAAAACAAAGAGTAAGAGGACGGGAGAATGCATGATGGAGTTTCAGTTAGACCAAGAGTGGCGGTTACGTCCCATCAAAGGCGACACAGGAAAAACATACATAGGCATGCGTGATGAGGACAAAGTCTTTATTAAACGAAACACGACTCCGATGTTGGCTGCTCTTTCAAGGGAAGGAATTACACCAAAACTTGTTTGGACAAAACGAACGGGGAATGGCGATACTTTGACAGCACAAGAGTGGCTGGAAGGTCGCTTGCTGACTCCTAATGAGATTGGTCAAAGAAACGACGTGATTGATGTTTTGTACCATTTACATCATTCAAATTCTCTTAAAACCATGCTGACCCGTATCGGTGGTCGTGTCATGACGCCGGAGAAGATGCTGCAAAAATATGAAAAAGAATTACCGGAAGAACTCCAGAAAAATCAATTTCTGCAAATTGTCCATCGTTTTCTTCGTGAGCAGATCCCGTCAATAGATAAGGAAAACTTATCAGTAGTACACGGAGATGTAAACCATCGTAATTGGTTAGTATGTAAAAATTATTTATATCTAGTCGATTGGGATTCAATCATGTTTGCAGACCCTGCGGTGGATATTGCAACGATTTTAGGAAATTATGTGCCACTGTCTAGCTGGAATCAGTGGCTGATCAGTTATGGCATACGCCCGACTGACGAAATGCTTGAAAAATTTCATTGGTATGCGGCCATGAATTTGCTCCAAGAAATCACCAGATATTGCAAACGTGAAGATCATCGACGGATGAACGAAGAAATTTTACAATTAAAACGAATTTTCAGTGGCTGAGGTTTGGCCCAACCTTTTTAATTAGAGGAAAGGAATGGAGATAAATAATGCGTGTCCGAAATCGTCCGGGAGCAGCGGAAATGTTAGCGGCTCACCCGAATTTTGTAATTAGTGATCCAACATTGTGGAAGGGAAAATGGAATGAATTGTTTGAAAACGATCATCCAATCCACATTGAGATTGGTATGGGGAAAGGCCAGTTCATCACTGGAATGGCAAAAGCCCATCCTGAAATCAATTATATTGGAGTAGAAATGCAGGTCAGTGTTGTTTCGATTGCACTAGACAAGTTGATCGAACAACCGCTTCCTAACCTGAAACTTCTACATGTGGATGGATCAGCGTTGACAGAGTATTTCGCTGACAGCGAAGTAGATCAAATTTATCTGAATTTTTCCGATCCATGGCCAAAAAAACGTCATGAAAAACGGCGATTGACATATAAGACTTTTCTTGCTGTAGATGAACAGATTCTTCGTCCAAATGGAGAAATCCATTTCAAAACAGATAATCAAGGATTGTTTGAGTATTCTCTGGCAAGTTTTTCTCAATATGGCATGATCCTCAAACAGGTATGGTTAGATTTACATCAAAGTCAATTTGAAGGCAATATTATGACGGAGTATGAAGAAAAATTTTCTTCAAAAGGTCAACGTATTTATCGAGTAGAAGCTCAATTTCAAGATAAGACCAAAAAGAAAGTCTGCGAAACTAACTTTCTGCTTTCATAAAAACATTAATATCCATAAATAAATCCCAGAAAATGAACATTACAGATGTAATGTATTTTCTGGGATTTATTTGATTTAAAATGTATTTATTTCATCGGTTTTTCCACAAGGTGGAATCAATTGGAAGCGAGAAAATGAAAATAATCCTTTGTCGGTGATCTTCAATTCGGGTATGACAGATAATGTTAAGAAAGAAAGTGTCAAAAAAGGATCAAAGGTTTTAGCTGCTCCTAGTTGATGTGCTTTAGTTATTAATTCATTCAACTGTTCATAGACGATCGAAAAAGGTTCCTGTGTCATGATTCCGCCTATAGGAAGAGAAACACAAGCTATTTCCTGCTGTTTGTTGACAACGGTCATCCCGCCACCTTTTTGAATCAAAAGATTAGCAGCATACAGCATATCCTCGTCGTTTGTCCCAACGACAACTAGATTATGCGAGTCATGGGCAATCGTTGTCGCTATCGCTCCTTGTTTCAGCTGAAATCCTTTCACTATGCCTAATCCAATGTTTCCCGTTTGATGGTGACGCTCGATCACCGCAATCTTTAATTGGTCTTTTTCGATTGAAGGAATGAATCGTTCGCCTTGTCGGTCCACTTTTTCTACCAAATCTTTAGTCACTAGACTATTCGGGATAATTTCGATCACATGGGCTTGTGAAGAAGAAAGAAGCAGCTCTAACGAATGTGGATTTAATGGTTGAGCGTTTATTTTTGGCAGACAACACGTATATGAATTTGAATGATCAGCAAATAAATGGTCTTGGAGTTGCCCAGATTGAACAACTAATGTTCCCTTATAGAAAACTTCATGAATTGGTAGCTTGGTAAGATCGTCTGTTAAGAAGAAATCAGCTTGATACCCAGGGGCAATCGCACCTAGTGTTTTCAAATCAAAACATTCTGCTGCATTCAATGTTGCCATCTGAATGGCTTGTAATGGATCGATTCCAAGTGCAATAGCTTGACGGACGATATGATCGATTGATCCTTCTTTTACTAAATCATTGATCAGTTTATCATCGGTGACAAAGAAGCATCTTCTTGAATTTTCAGGTGTGATCGCCGGTAGTAGCGATGCCAGATCTTTTGCAACAGTCCCTTCTCGAACCATTAAATACATACCAAGATCCAAACGTTCTTTAGCTTCTTTTGCAGTTGTAGCTTCATGATCCGTCCGAATACCTGCTGCAGGATAAACATTTAACTCTTCCATGCCGATACCAGCTGCATGCCCGTCAATTTTTTTCTTATGCTGGTGCATCAATTGGATCTTTTCTAGGATGTCTGCTTCATTATTTGCTACTGCTTGATAGTTCATGACTTCAGCTAAGCCTAAAACTTCGGGTTTTTGTAAAAAAGGGGCTAATTTTTTTGCATTTAAATTTGCACCATTGGTCTCAAAAGGGGTTACAGGTACACAAGAAGGTAGCATAAAAAAGATATTCATGAGTGTTTGTCTTGCATCTTCTATCATAAACTCAAGACCTGTACTCCCAGCAATGTTTCCTATTTCATGGGGATCTGTCACTACAGTAGTAACTCCATGAAGCAAGGATACTTTTGAAAATTCGCTTGGTGATAAAAGTGAGCTTTCGATATGCACATGGCCATCGATGAATCCTGGCACTAGATATTGCCCATTAGCATTATGTACGCTTTTTCCTTCGTATTCACCGATTCCTACGATCATTCCTTCGCAGATTGCTACATCTTTTTCCATGATTTCTTTCGTAAAGACGTTGACGATCTTAGCATGCTTGATCACTAGGTCAGCGGGCTTTTTTTTACTTGCTACTTCGATATATTTCCTTAATGTTGTTTCCAATGGAGTGCCTCCCAAGATAAATTTTTATAAGTATAACATAAATTCGGCTTTTGCCAATATTTTTTTGTAAATTCATTTTATTTGAAACAAAAAGATCAAAAAGACGTATGTTTTTTGTGGAGGGGAGAATAATGGAAATAAAACGATTATCGGATCAAATGATAAGTGAAAGTTTTGCCAAACATGCCCAAGACGTATATATTGCCAGCTTCAGAAGTATTTTACATCTATTTTCGCTATGGAAAAAAACGAACATTCTGGAAGAAAGTCTCTTCGGCAGATGGACAGCAACTGATCTCAAGATTTAAGTATTTGGGACAGATGGATATCGGAGAAAAAAGAAAAGCTCAGTTAGGTGCATTTACCTATTCTTTAGAAAAACAGGAAGTTCGTCTGCGGTTGTCTTCTGTAGGAGATTACCTTCAACGAGAGAGTTTAGTGATTCGGCTATTATACGGTACTTTTGAAACACCCCATCGTTGCTTTAGTTCTCGAGATTTTGCAACTATTTTACAGAAAACTGTCAGACGTGGATTATACCTTTTCAGCGGACCAGTCGGATCAGGCAAGACTTCTCTAATGTATCGGTTGGCTTTGGAAGAAAAATTGCAAGTGATTACTATCGAAGATCCTGTAGAGATAGAAGAACCGTTTTTTCTGCAGCTACAGATCAATCCGAAAATAGCACAGACTTATGATACACTTTTGAAACTCGCATTACGGCATCGTCCAGACTTGCTGATCATTGGCGAGATAAGAGATGAATCAACTGCACATGCTGCGGTAAGAGCAGCACTAACAGGGCACCGGGTTTTTGCAACCGTACATGCACGCAATCTTGAAGGTACATTGGTCAGAATCCATGAACTGACAAAGAAAAAAGAAGAGCTATCTGAATGTTTAGCTGGTGTCATTTATCAAGAACTTTTGGAAGATGCCAATCACCATCCTTCTGTCTTATGGAGTTATCAATTTATGGAGGAAGAATCAGTAAAAAAATCATGGGAGGAAAGTTATGAAGAAGCTCAGGAAAACATTTGGCAGTCAGAACTATTCTAAAGGATTAACGAGAAGCCAGCAAAACCAGTTTGCACAAACCATGGGAGAACTGCTTTTATCTGGTTTTAGTCTGCAAGAATCCCTTTATTTATTACTCACGATCCGTTCGTTTCCACCTGTTATTTTGGCAAATATCCAACATCAGCTAAAGGAAGGGCAAGCGTTTAGTGAGGTACTTTCGCAAATAGGATATGGAGCAGAGCAACTGGTACAGATCGAGTTAGCTGAACGTCATGGGAATCTGCCGACAACTTTGTTGGAAATTGCCAAACAGTTTCGGCTTGTTGAAGGATTTCGCAATGATTTGAAAAAGCTGCTTGCATATCCGATGCTATTGCTCACCTTTTTGCTAGGTATCTTGTTTAGTATGCGGTTGTTCGTTTTGCCTCAGCTTATTGGTTCAGGAATGGTCATGCAAGAGCATTGGGGGATTCAGCTGATACAAGTCTTTCATTGGTATGTTCTACTATTCATCCTAGCGGTTACTCTATTGGCTTTACTAGTAAGGTATCGTCTGATGAAGTTGTCTCCTGTTGATCAGAGTGAATGGATAAGCAGACAATTATTGATTGGACCGATATATTCCTTGTATCAATCGGCTTATTTGTCACTAGAGATTGGAAAGCTTTTTCATGAAGGTTTCGAATTAAGGCAAATCATAGTCTGCTTAAAGGAAACGAAACAAGAAAGTCTGATTCAGCATCTTGCCTCTAAGTTGATTCAAGGATTGGAGGCAGGTATGTCATTGGCTGAGCAGTTCCAGAATTATCGTTTTCTATCAGAAGAATTCAGTAAAATTGTTTTACAGGGAGAGGCAAAGGGAAGTTTAGGTAAAGAACTGATTTTTTACAGCGAATGGACAAGAAAACAGCTTTTCAAACGTCTTCATCACTGGATGCATTTTATTCAGCCAATCATTTTTTTGGGCGTAGCGGCTTTGATTTTATTAGTTTATGCCGCTGTTTTATTACTTGTTTACGGAAGCATAGAGGAGGTTTTGCCATGAAAAAGAAAAAATATCTTATTATAGCGGTTTTACATTGATCGAAATGCTAATCGTCTTACTGATCATCAGTGTATTAGTGTTGTTGTTCGTCCCTAATTTGTCGCGTTATAGGAATCATGTAGACCAAGAAAGTCGTGAAGCGATCATCCAGTTGGTAGACACACAAAAAGAACTCTATGCGCTTCAAAATAATGGAAGAGTTCCTACTGTGGAGGAATTGTTGAATGAAGGCTATATCAAACGAGAACATGCAGAAATCTATCAGCGGCCTTGAAGGTAAGGTTTTAGCATCAGGATATACGTTGTTTGAATCACTCTTACTGATTTTATTACTTACAACGATCCTTTCTTTTCCAGTTCTCGCATTTTCTGCATGGAAGAATGAATTGGCAGTCTATCAATTTTTCAGCCAATTTGAAAAACGAATCTATTCTACGCAAAAAATCGCTATTGTGAATCAGATCCAAACAGGCTTTTATTGGAATAGTGAAGAGAATCAAATCATTTTTCATGTTCCAAATCCAGATAAAATAAATTGGGAAGTATTAGATATTCCTGATGAGATTACCTTGAAACGCCATGCTTCTATTACTTTTGCTGCTAGAACCGGGAATGAAAGTTCACTAAAAGCTTATCAATTTTATTGGGAAGAAAAAGAGCGGGCGATTACGTATCAATTCCAGATAGGGAGTGGTCGCTATACAAAAAGAATTGAATAAAACAGGATTTGTTTTGTTGGAGTCCCTTACAGCGCTTATGATCGCTTCTGTCTGTGTCTACTTAGTGAGCTTTGGCCAGCTGTTTTTGCTTCAGGCAGAAAAGAAAAGTGGGGAGGAACTGCTATTTATTCGAATGATTTATGAAGATATCAAGACGCAGCGGATGTATCACAAAAGACCAGAGCGAAAGGAAGAAATGATCCCATACGATATCCAAATTGTCGATAATAATGGAGTAATCGAAAAAGTGTTTGTCAATATGGAGAAAGAAGCGATCAGTATTGAAAAAACAAGTAATTCCAGCATTTACGCTGATTGAATGTCTAATTGGACTGATGATATTGAGCAGTCTATTGCTCACATTCAATCTTTTGATTCAGCAAACCATCCAAGTAAGTGAATTTTTGCAGCGTAAAGATCAAAAAGAGTGGCTAATATTTTTAGCACAATTAGAAGAAGAACTCAAGAGCAGTCACAATGTCTCTGTGAAAAATCAGCAACTGCACTACACGATCGAGGATAAACAGTATATCATCGAAAGATATCAGGCAATGATACGTAAAAGAAGAACTTCCGGCGGACATCAACCTATGTTAACAAGTATCACTGAGCTTCAATTATTGGAAAAAGAACACACAATTTCTTTTTATGTACACTTTGAAAATGGAGAAGATGGATATGCCATATGGACAAAAAACGATCAGTAGAAAATGTTATAAGGGCTCTATTTTATTTTCTGTCTTGCTTTTATTTCTTTTATGTACGTTTTTATTGATGGCAGAATTAGAAAGCTACCGTTTGTCAATGGATCTTAATATACGAATCAAAAATTATTATATAGCAAAAATAATGAAGCAGATGGCTTTATCGGAACAGTCTACGCTTGCCGAAAGTTCGGAAGGAGTTTTTTACTACACAACTGGATCTGTAACATATCAGTGGGTACAACAGTCCCTATTCTTAGAGGTGGAAGTCTCACCGTTTATCTTTCGGTTCACAGAAGAAGTAAAAAATGATACAGATACTAGTACAGAATGATGGAATGTTCGTGAAAACGCCCTCTTTTCTGTTATAACACTGTTTTTAATAAAAAAATGTTTGCCGTTTCACAAATAAAAAACAGTGAAAACGATTGAAATTTTGTCAATTGTTCGATAGAATTAAACAGGTGAAAAAATTGTTATAATATATCTAGAAATGAGGTGCACCATGTTACCAGAAAAAATGGAACAAGGGTTTAATCAAAACCTGGAAGCTATTCAGCTTTTACAGAATGCATTGGGAACTTCCTTTTTAGAAGCCTATGTCGAAAATGCAGAAAATTTAATAGATGATTATCAAGTACGTGTGGTGGATGGAGTGCCGACAAAAGAGACAACGCAACGGATCACAGCTCTTTATGAAGAGTTGAAGAAACTTTCTTTCGAGCCAGAAGAATGGCGCAGACTGTCTCAATTACTTTTATTGAAGGGCAGCCAGACAGAACATTTGCAGGCGAACCATCAACTCACTCCTGATAGTATCGGTTTTTTATTTGTTTTTCTTATTGAACAACTATACACAAATAAAAAAGCACCGGTTAAGATTCTGGATATTGCGGCAGGAATGGGCAACTTGTTATTAACAGTTCTTTTAAACCTATCGAATGCGGGGTACCAAACAGAAGGAATTGGTGTGGATATTGATGATACATTGTTGGCTGTCGCAGCTTCTACAAGTGATTTGACACAAGCAAATGTTCAATACTTTCATCAAGACGGGTTGCAGGATTTATTAATAGATCCTGTCGATTTTGCAATCAGCGATTTGCCAATCGGTTATTATCCGAATGACGAAAAAGCAAAAGAGTTTTTAACAAGTACCGAAGAAGGCCATAGTTATGCACATCATTTATTGCTAGAGCAATCAATGAAATATGTGAAGCCGGATGGTTTTGGTTTGTTTTTGATGCCGAGTGGATTTTTAGAAACGGATCAAAGTGAAGAAATCAAAAAATGGTTTAAAGAAGAAGGCTATCTTCAAGGAATGATTCAATTGCCAGATGAATTGTTCCGTAATAAACAATCGCAAAAAAGTATTTTGATCTTACAGAAAAAAGGACCACAAGCACAACAAGTAAAAGAAGTCTTGCTTGTGAAACTTGCTTCATTAAAAGAACCAGAGAAGGTGACGGAATTTTTCAACGAGTTTAAAAACTGGAAATCATCTGCTCTGTAATCATTCAACGAGAAGGAGAGTCATATGTCTAAAACAATTGCAATCAATGCTGGGAGTTCAAGTTTGAAATGGCAATTATATCAAATGCCAGAAGAAACCGTAGTTGCGAAAGGGATCGTCGAACGTATCGGTTTACAAGATTCTATTTTTACCATCAAGTACGGCGATAATCAAAAATTCGAACAAATCATGGATATCGAAAACCACGAAGTAGCAGTAAAAATGCTGTTAGATCAGTTGATTGAACTGCAAATTTTAAGCTCTTATGATGAAATCACCGGAGTAGGGCACCGTGTTGTTCACGGAGGAGAAACTTATGGGGATTCAGTAGTGATCGATGAGAAAGTAATGGACCGCATTGCTGAATTAGCAGAATTTGCTCCTTTGCATAATCCTGCAAACTTAATGGGGATCAAAGCGTTTAAAAAGATTTTACCTGACATTTTGAGTGTGGCTGTATTCGATACATCTTTCCACTCAACAATGCCAAAGCAAAATTATTTATATAGCTTACCGGTGTCTTATTATGAAGATTTCAAAGTAAGAAAATATGGCTTTCATGGCACAAGTCATCGTTATGTGTCGGAACGTGCGGCAAAATTATTGAACAAACCGATCGAAGAACTAAAAATCATCACTTGCCACTTAGGAAATGGTGTATCGATCACAGCAGTCGATGGAGGTAAATCCATGGATACTTCTATGGGATTCACACCATTAGCTGGGGTGACAATGGGTACACGTTCAGGTGATATCGATCCAGCTGTTCTCCCATATTTAATGGAAAAATTAGAGATTGATATTGATGAAATGATCAATGTTTTGAACAAGAAATCTGGTCTGCTAGGCCTAACAGGATTGTCTAGTGATATGCGTGATCTTGAAAAGAACTATGAAAAAGAACATATTCGTTTAGCTTATGACATTTTCGTGGACCGCATCCGAAAATACGTCGGCGGTTATGTGACAACGATGAATGGTGTTGATGCAATTGTCTTTACTGCTGGTATCGGCGAGAATGACGGACATGTACGTAGTGAAATCATCAAAGGTATGTCTTGGTTTGGTTGTGAAATCGATCCAGCGTTGAATGAATTGCGTGGTGAAGAAGTAGATATCTCTACAAAAGAATCAAAAGTAAGAGTATTAGTGATCCCAACAGATGAGGAACTAATGATTGCCCGTGATGTGGAGCGTCTGCGCGGCTAAGCCAAAGCATTCGTTAGGATAAAAGATGAAACGCATGCAAGAGGGAATTCTTGCATGTGTTTTTTTTTGCGGAGAAGACCGCAAAATGGTAATTTAACTTCAATTTACCTTCTTTTTTACAGGATATTCTTAGGGAATTTCGCTTGGAAAAGTGGTCAAAAGGGAAAAGACTGGCATTTTATTTATTGATTTTCAGGAAAATCCCAATATTTTATTTTCATTCATCTTTATAAGGGACATTACATATGTAAAAAGAAAAAACATTTTTAGATCAGCCTCGTGGGCTGTCGACTTTATTCTTTGCTTTATGTTTAGCTAGAAAACCGACCCGAAACATTTATTGATCGAATAATAAAAACTTGATTTTCCACCTGTGCTTTGACTGAATCGTGAAAGCACAAGGTATGAAAATCAAGTTTTTTGTTGCGAAAAAGCGTCCTAGTCAATCAGTTGGCCGAGCGGCTGGCGGCTGATCTGCTCCTGCTCAATAACGAGTGCTTCTTGGAAGTGTTGCTGCAAAAAGTAGCGATCATGGCTGACTGCTAGGAGCGTTCCTTGATAGTCTTGCAGCATTTCTTCAATTTCTTCTCGAGCATAGCTGTCGAGGTGATTGGTTGGTTCATCCAAAATCAGGACGTTGATTTTTTCTAAAAAGAGTTTCAGCAACGCCAAACGGATTTTTTCACCACCGGATAAATCTTTGATCCGTTTACCCACATCGCTTTGATAAAAGCCACTTTTGGCTAATTGCCGTCGAGCGACTTCTTCGTTTCCAGTCAATGTGATGGCGTAAGCCAGCAAACGGCTATCGGGATCGGCAAACTGCAGCTGCTGCGGCAAATAACCGATTTGCAAGCTACTACCTAATTTGATGGTGCCACCGTAAGGCTTTTCCTCACCGAGTAATAATTTGAGTAAGGTTGATTTTCCTGCACCATTGTCGCCGATGATGGCTAAATGATCTCCACGATAGACTGCAAAACTGCTGTCTTTGAATAGTACTTGATCAGCGTACTGCTGGTGCAAGTTTTGAATGATGAAAACTTCTTTGCCAGATTTTCCACCATTAGACAAGCTTTGCAGCCGATTTTTCGGGGGAGGTGGCGGTTTGACGAGTGTCAGTTTCGCCAGGCGGCGTTCCAGTTCTTTGGCTTTTTTGAAGAAGGACTCATTGTCTCCTTCATGTGCCCACTGACGAAAACGACGAATCATGACTTTCAACCGCTGGACTTCTTTTTGCTGCAGTTCGTAATTTTTTGTCAGCTCAGCCAAGCGAGCTTCTTTCAAGACTCGAAAACGGCTGTAGTTTCCGGGATACTCAATCAATGCACCTTCTTCCAGTTCCCATGTTTTTGTGGTGACTTGATCGAGAAATTGCCGATCATGAGAAACGACCAGAACCGATTTTTTTGTATTCTGTAAATAGTTTTCCAACCAGCGAATACTGTTAAGATCTAAATGATTGGTCGGTTCATCGAGTAAAAGTAAATCGGCATCGGCTGCTAAAATTTTGGCTAAAGCGACTTTAACTCGTTCGCCTCCGCTAAGTTCTGTTAACCGTGCTTCCTGACGGTGTGGAATCCCTAAGCCTTGCAAGATCACTGCAATCCGGTCTTCTAATACGTAACCGCCTAGTTCTTCAAAGCGATGCTGCAGCTCACCGTAACGGGTCAGACACTTCTCTAAGTTTGTATCTGGTTCTGTCATCAATGCTTCGTAGCGACTCATTTGCTGTTTGAGGTCCTGTATCTCAGCGGCAGAATGGAGCAAGTAGTGATTGACGGTTGCTTCGGAAACTGTAAGTTCTTGTTCGACCGTCCCGATCTTTAAGCCTTTTTTGCGACTGATAATACCGCTGTCGACACCTTCTCTGCCGGTCAAGATTTGTAAAAAGGTTGATTTGCCAGTTCCGTTGATACCGACTAAGGCAATTTTTTCACCAGCTTCAATTTGACAGGATAAATCCTCAAATAATGGATTCCCGCCGATTGTTTTTTTAATAGAAATTGCTTGTATGATCATGATCCCTCTCCTTGAGACCACTCAAAAAGGCCATGGTTATCCATGGCCTGTGTTATTTAAACTCAGATTCTTATGAGAAAAATACCTTGAGATGGCCATTGATTTTACGTGAATTCAACTGTTTTGGACAAACTTGTCCCGTCAACAGCAACTGTAAAACCAATTGCATGGCTAAATGCGATATGGTATCGTTGGTAATTTTCATTACTTGTTATTTTAGGCATGCGCATCATAGTATTTTCCCTCCTTCGTGTAGTTGTCTTTTTCAGTGTACCTGAAAGTGTCAGAAAGTTCAACTAGCGCTGACATTTACTTAATATTTATCGATGTGTAATTCTGTCAGAGAGCTTTTTTTTATCTGACTGATGGTAATGTCTCGTGGACCACATCATTGTATTCTGAGCTAAACCAGCGTTCAGGCGAAATCATATGGTGTTTGATAAAAAATTTTGTCTACATGACTTCCTTTTGCCGTTTGCTTAATACCGTTGCATTAAACAGCTCTTCTTTGGAAATCACCAAGAATCGCGTTCAGGAGTATCGTTGTGGTTACAATGGCAAGCGGTAGCCTTTCATCAATTCTTGAATGATTTACCGAATGTAGCACTTGCCTTCTCGCGGTACCCGAACCCGAAATAAAATTTTAGTTTGGCGATCAAATCGGTATCCGCCATCGATACTTCATATTTTTTCGTATCAGATTCATCGGAAACTTCCACATTGACGAACCAATAAGCTTTGGCATGCTTAGGTCGTTTTAAACCACACCAGGGCGACTAATCGCCCGCCGGTGTTCACTTTTTTTATTTTACTTGAACTCATTGACTGTTTTCCCTTTATTTTAAACATTATAAAGACCGATGAGTGCTTGCCGCGTCTTTTGTTTTTATCACGGTTTTTTGTGCAAAAAAACCTGCCGATAGTTGGCAGGTCGTCTACGTGTTAAGCTTTGGTGTGGTCTTTAGTTGGCAATTGGTTTTCTAAATCAGTTCGGACAACAAGCACATCGCAAGCTGCGTTTCTAATAACATATTCAGAAACAGAACCAATAAATAAACGTTCTACAGCATTCAATCCTGTGGCTCCTAACATAATCAAATCTACTTGATTATCTTCTGGGATTTCTCTGGCAATAATTTGTTTTGGTGAGCCATATTCTACGACAGAGGTTACATTATTCAAGCCAGCTTTCTTCGCATTGCTTTCATAATCTGCCAATGTTTGCTTTGCCATTTCAGTAGCTTGTTCTGCAAGCATTCCATCAAAGGATGAAACGGTTTGGAAAGAACGTGTGTCAATGACATGTGCTAATAGAAGTTCTCCGTTATTTCGGATAGCTACATTGACCGCCTTTTTAAAAGCTAATTCAGCTTCATCAGAACCATCTACGGCAACCATGATTTTTTTGTATTGTTGTAACATAAGCATTCACTCCTCAAGTCAATCGTATTGTACTCTTTTATTGTAGAACACTTTAGGGAAAAAGAAAATTATTTACTGCTTTGGTTCAGCAATTTTTTTTGCAAATCGGATACTGAAGGTGGCAGAAACAATAATTACGATCAGTAAAAAGACCAAGGCAATAAAGCGTTGATTGAAAAAGGCTGTTAAAATACCCATTATGCCTAAAACAGCATATGCAGCTCCGTAAAATTGTAGGAATCCTTGATTTTTATCATTTTTGTTGATCAATACAAAAAAGATATCCTGTTTATTAAATAAATAATAGCTAACGAATAATAATACTAAAGTGGCGATAATCATTAAAATCCTAATCATGAACAAATCCTCCAAAATAAGCAACAAATAGAAAAAGCAATTTGCCAAGAGCAAATTGCTTTATTCTTTAAAAGATGGTAATCTCCGTTAATGTCGTTGTTTGTCCTGTAGTATTGATCCCGCGAATTCAAGCAGGTGGGTCCCATGGTCGTAGCTTCGAACTACCAAATGATAAGGCATGTTACCAGCAGTGACACAAGACGGGTCCCAAGATATCAATAAAAATGTTCGGTCAACACACAAAGAGGACAATTCGAACATCACAGATTTCCCACCTCTATAGTAGCATATGAATTTAAAAAGAGCAATGAGAGAGCTCGCAGGAACAGAACCGTTTTCTTGTCTAGTTTTTTGGAGGATGCTTTTTCCACTCTTTTATACGGTAATACTGTTGACCCAGAGCCTGTTCATATTTCCCTGTATCTTTTGGCTGATAATACTGAGCATTCTTCAGTTTATCTGGTAAATATTGCTGATTGACCCAAGCCTGATCAAAATGATGAGGATACTGATAACCCACGCCACGGTTGAGTGATTTCGCACCTTTGTAATGGCTATCTCTCAAATGATCAGGAACATCTCCGGCTTTGCCATCTCGAATATCAGCAAGCGCTGCATCCAATGCCATATAGGCAGAATTAGATTTTGGCGACAAGCAAAGATCGACGACGACGTCTGCTAGTGGGATACGTGCCTCAGGCAATCCCAATTTTTCAGCAGCTAATACAGCGTTCACTGTACGAGCCGCAGCAGCAGGATTACCTAAACCTATATCTTCATAACCGATAACCATCAGACGCCGGCAAATACTTGCCAGATCACCTGCCTCAACTAAACGGGCGAGATAATGAAGTGCAGCATCCACATCACTTCCACGAATCGATTTTTGAAAAGCCGAAATAACGTCATAATGAGCATCTCCATTTTTGTCATGGGTAAGGGCTTTTCTTTGGACACATTCTTCAATGATCGACAGTGTAAGATGAATCCTTCCTTCTTTATCTGAAGGAGTCGATAGTGTAGCCAGTTCCAGCCCATTCAATGCACTCCGCAAATCGCCGTTCGTTGCACGCGAAAGGTGAAGAAGAGCATCTTCGTCTAACTGGATTGCTTGTTGTCCAAGGCCGCGTTCTTTATCCTTTAAAGCATGTTCGACTGCCAACTGGATGTCTTGCTCTGTTAATGGTTTGACTTCAAAAATCTGTGTACGGCTGCGGATCGCTGGATTGATGGTAATATAAGGATTCTCAGTAGTCGCTCCGATCAAGATGATTCGGCCACTTTCTAAATGAGGAAGCAGAAAATCCTGTTTTGTTTTATCTAATCGGTGTACTTCATCCAATAAGAGGATCACTGTACCACTCATTTTTGCTTCTTCCGCTACAACTTGTAGATCCTTTTTTGAATCTGTAGCGGCGTTTAGCATGCGAAATGCATAATTAGTAGAGCCGGCGATCGCACTTGCGATACTCGTTTTTCCAGTACCAGGAGGTCCATATAGAATCATGGAAGAGAGCATGCGAGCATCGACCATGCGGCGTATGATTTTTCCTTCCCCGACTAGATGCTGCTGACCAACGACTTCATCGATCGTTCGAGGTCTCATGCGATAAGCCAATGGCTGTTGCATAGGATTTTCCTCCTTCTTGTTTTTACGTCCCTTAATTATATCATATTTAGCAAGATGCCTAGAAAGAACAGCCTTCTGTTGTTTTGTTTTCATAGCTTATCCAACTAATATTGTGTATGATAAAGTAGGTGAGAAAAATGACGGATAAACAAAAGATAGATGAATTTTTTTGGAATAAAACGACGCCAGAAGTGGCACGGGATTTATTGGGGATGTATTTGGAGCATGACACACCAGAAGGAAGATTAGCTGGATATATTGTAGACGCGGAAGCATACCTAGGTCCAGAAGACGAGGCCGCCCATAGCTATGGTTTAAGAAGAACACCGCGTGTGCGGGCAATGTATGAAAAACCAGGTACGATCTACCTTTACACGATGCATACTCATCGGATTTTGAACATCATTACTCAGCCAGAAGGGATTCCTCAAGGAGTAATGATACGTGCAATCGAACCCGCCGCAATGATTGATCAAATGAGTAAAAATCGTGGCGGAAAAACTGGTCCAGATATCAGCAACGGTCCGGGAAAATTAGTGAAAGCATTAGCAATTCCTCAAGAACTTTACGGTCAGTCTATAGCAGATAGTTCGTTACGCTTAGTTTTTGAGAAAAAAAAGACACCAAAAAAGATCAATGCTTTGCCTAGAATCGGTATCCCAAACAAAGGTGTATGGACAGAAAAGCCGTTGCGTTTTGTTGTGTCGGGAAATCCTTATATCTCTTTACAAAGAAAAAACCAAATCGAGAAAGATTGGGGTTGGAGGAAAGAAAATGAAAAAAAAGGATCTATTAACATACTTAGATGAAATAATTGAAAAACAAGTGACAGACTATGATGTAGCTTTAGATTGGGATACAAAAAATCATACGATCGAGATCGTTGTTCGCTTGTTTGCAGAAAATAAAGCACAATTTGAGATTGATGATGCAGAAGGGATCGTTTCGCAAGAACCAATTATCGAATTTGAAGACGGCGTACTTCTTTTTAATCCTCAGAAATCTGTTTTTGATGAACGCAATTATCTAGCAGTAATCCCTTATGAAGGAAAAAAAGGGTTGGCAAAATCAGTAGCTGATTCTTTAGTGGAATATCTAAATGAAGTATTAGCTCAAGGGCAAAGCGATTTGCTTGATTTTTTGGATGAAGACGATGACGAAGCTGTATTCGAGCTTCACTGGGATAATCAGCAACTAGCAGAATTAGTAGAAGTAAAACAGCAAAATGAAGCAGATACTTATTTACCGTACCCAAGTTATTAAGGAGTGACAGATATGAAGTGGAATGAAGTAAAAGTAGAAACTGAAAGTGAAGCAGTCGAAGCAGTTGCTAATATTTTGATGGAGGCAGGGGCGAGTGGTGTCGCGATTGAAGATTCTTTAGATGTTGAACATTTTCAGTCGGATCAATATGGTGAGATTTTAGATAAAAATGATTTTACATCGCTGAAAGAAGGCGCACTAGTCATGGCTTATTTTCCGGAAACGACTTTCTTACCGGAAATCTTGCCTTTTATCAAAGATCGTATCACACAATTACCTGAGTTTGGTCTAGCTATTGGAAAAAATAAAGTAACAGTTAGTGAAGTAGAGGAAAGCAACTGGGCAACAGCCTGGAAGAAATACTATCATCCGGTGCGTATTACGCGAATGCTGACGGTTGCGCCAAGCTGGGAAAACTACCAGACAGAAGATCCTCTAGAAAAAATTATCACACTAGATCCTGGTATGGCATTTGGCACAGGCACTCATCCCACGACTTCCTTGACATTGACAGCACTAGAAACAGTCTTGCGTGGTGGTGAAACATTGCTAGATGTGGGAACTGGGTCGGGCGTGCTAAGTATTGCAGCAAAATATCTTGGTGCAAAAGATGTCTATGCCTTTGATTTAGACGAAGTAGCCGTTCGTTCGGCGAAAGAAAATATGGATATGAATGAAATAGCCAAAGATGTCCATGTATCAGCTAACGATCTTTTGACAGGAATCGAGATTGAAAGTGATGTAATCGTTGCGAACATTTTAGCAGATATCATCTTATTGATGATCCCAGATGCTTGGCGTTTACTGAAGCAAACAGGCACGTTGATCGTTTCAGGAATCATTGAAGAGAAGAAGCAAATAGTTCTGGATGCCATGTTAGAACAAGGGTTTATCGTGGATCAAATTTTCCAGCAAAAAGACTGGTATGCAATTATTTTGAAAAAACCAGAGGTGGAATAGATGCAGCGGTATTTTTTAAAAGAATCATATGAATCAAAAGACTATTTTGTTTTAGAAGGGGAAAACTATCACCACATTGTACGGGTTATGAGGATGGAACCCGAGGATGAAGTTTTTTTGGCATTCAATGATCAAATAGCCATTGTTGCAGAAATCACGGAGATTACTGAAGAGGCTGTTTATCTGAAAGAAATTAAAAAAGAAGAAAATCAAAAGGAACTGCCAAGTTCGATTACCATAGCGAGTGGCTATCCTAAAGGGGAAAAGCTGGATTGGATCGTTCAGAAATCCACTGAATTAGGAGCGCAAGCTTTTCTTGGTTTCCCGGCATCAGCCTCTGTCGTTAAATGGGATGCAAAAAAACGTATGAAACGACAACAACGGCTTGAAAAGATTGCTCAAGAGGCAGCGGAACAATCCCATCGGCAGATCGTGCCATCAGTAGAGTTATTGGAAACGAAACAAGATTTATTTGAGCGGCTAGATGATTATGACGTGGTCTTGGTTGCTTATGAGGAATCAGCAAAGCAAGGCGAAAAATCAAATGCAGCCAAAATTCTTAGTGAAACAAAACCAGATAGTCGAATCTTAGCTGTCTTTGGACCAGAAGGTGGATTATCCCGCGATGAAGTCGATTATTTTGTAGAACACAAAGGGATACTTTGTGGATTAGGACCAAGAATCCTTCGTACAGAAACAGCACCTCTTTATTTATTAAGTGCTGCTAGCTATCAATGGGAATTAATGAATCCTTCTTTCAGCTAACGTTCTTCATTAATAAAAGAGTATCGACGGAAAGAATTGAAAAAATAGTCAACAATTTGTATAATAGAAACAATTATTTATACAATGGATACGAAAAATCGTTTGAAAAAGCTTTTAAAAAGCGAACATTTCCGTGAAAAAACGTATAACTGCACGGATTTTGGGACAATTATCAAACAGATATTTGTCCCGATTCCCGTTTTACCGAAAAAAGAAAGGGGGATCGATTCCTGTGACAAAAGAAGAAATTTTAACGGGACCCGGTGTCATAAAGCTCGTTAGTCAATACATGGGTCCCGAACATGTAGCATTTGTTGAGAAAGCATGCGAATACGCGACTGCTGCACATGACGGACAGTTTAGAAAATCAGGCGAACCCTACATTATTCATCCTATCCAAGTCGCAGGTATATTAGCAGATTTAAAAATGGATCCCCATACAGTGGCTACAGGCTTCTTACATGATGTTGTTGAAGATACAGAAATCACTTTAGAAGATCTGAGAGAAGAATTTGGCGATGACGTTGCTATGTTAGTGGACGGTGTAACCAAATTAGGGAAAATAAAATATAAATCCCACGAAGAGCAGCTAGCAGAAAACCACCGAAAGATGCTGCTAGCAATGGCTCAAGATTTACGAGTTATCATGGTCAAATTAGCTGATAGACTACATAACATGCGTACGTTGAAGCACCTGCGAGAAGATAAGCAAAGAAGGATCGCTCAGGAAACTTTAGAAATCTATGCGCCTCTTGCACATCGTCTAGGGATCAGCCGGATCAAATGGGAATTAGAAGATACAGCACTTCGTTATCTAAATCCAAAACAGTATTACCGTATCGTCCACTTGATGCAGACGAAGAGAGAAGAACGTGAAAAATACGTAAGTGGTACTGTTGAAGATATTCGAATAGCAACAGAAGAGCTGGGGATTTTTGCAGAAATCTATGGACGGCCAAAACACATTTATTCAATCTATCGTAAAATGAAAGATCAGAAAAAGCAGTTCAACGAAATTTATGACTTGCTAGCTATTCGAGTGATCGTAGATTCAATCAAGGATTGTTATGCTGTATTAGGAGCAATCCACACAAAATGGAAACCAATGCCCGGCAGATTTAAGGATTATATTGCCATGCCAAAAGCTAATATGTACCAATCTTTGCATACTACCGTGATCGGTCCGGCAGGAAATCCGGTAGAAATTCAAATCCGAACACAGGAAATGCATGAAATCGCTGAATTCGGGGTTGCTGCACACTGGGCCTATAAAGAAGGAAAAAATGAAAAAGTAGAACCAGATGGTATGACGAAACAATTAAGCTGGTTCCATGAGATACTCGAACTTCAAGACGAAAGCTATGATGCTTCTGAATTTATGGAAGGCGTAAAAGGAGATATCTTTAGTGATAAAGTCTACGTCTTCACACCAAAGGGAGACGTTACTGAGTTACCAAAAGGATCTGGACCATTGGACTTTGCATACAGTATCCATACAGATATCGGTAACAAAACCACTGGTGCAAAAGTAAATGGCAAAATGGTGCAGCTTGATTACAAATTGAAAAACGGCGATATCATTGAGATCATGACTTCTCCAAATTCATTTGGCCCAAGTCGCGACTGGTTGAAATTAGTTGCTACTAGCAAAGCAAGAAATAAGATCAAACGTTTCTTCAAAGCCCAAGATCGAGAAGAAAATGTGATCAAAGGCCACGAATCCGTGGTCAAATGTATTACAGATCTAGGATTTACGCCTAAAGATATTTTGACGAAGAACAAACTGCAAGAAGCACTCGATCGTTTTAATTATCAAACAGAAGATGATCTCTATGCAGCTGTAGGGTATGGAGAAGTTAGCCCCTTGACGATGGCCAATCGTCTGACTGAAAAAGAACGTAAAGAACAAAAAATCGAGCAGCAAAAGCAAGAAGCAGAAGAAATCATGAATCAGCCGAAAAAAGAACCTGACAAAATGAAAGTACGTCATGAAGGTGGCGTTGTCATTCAAGGGGTAGAAAACTTACTAATTCGTATTAGTCGCTGCTGTAATCCGATTCCTGGTGATGATATCGTTGGTTATATCACTAAAGGCAGAGGGATATCCATTCATCGTCGAGATTGTCCGAATATTCAGCCTGACAAACCAAATGTAGCAGAACGTTTGATTGAAGTCGAATGGGAAGATACATCGAATACACGAAAAGAGTATGATGCAGATTTGGAAATTTACGGCTATAATCGTTCAGGCTTATTGAATGATGTACTTCAAACAGTCAATGCGCTAACGAAAAATCTCAACAGCGTTGAAGCACGGACGAATAAAGATAAAATGGCGACGATCCATTTGACGGTTGGTATCCAGAATTTATCCCACCTAAAGAGTATCGTGGATAAAATCAAAGCAGTACCTGATGTCTACAGTGTACGCCGGACGAATGGATAGGAGGACAGATATGAGAGCAGTTGTTCAACGGGTAAGTAAAGCTGCTGTGTCAGTCGATCAGCAAGAAATTGGAAAAATTGGCTACGGCCTACTTGTTTTATTAGGCATTCATGAAACCGATACGCAAAAAGACGTGGACTATCTGGTAAAAAAAATTGCACAAATGCGTATTTTTGAAGATGAACAAGGAAAAATGAATATTAGTGTAGAAGATGTGGGAGGACAAATTTTAAGTATCTCTCAATTCACACTGTTTGCGGATACGAAAAAAGGAAATCGACCAAGCTTTGTGGAAGCCGCACGACCAGAAACAGCTATTCCTTTATACGAATCATTCAATGAAGGAATCAGAAGTCGCGGCATCACAGTCGCTACCGGACAATTCGGAGCAGATATGTCGGTTTCTCTCGTCAATGATGGACCTGTAACGATCATTATTGATTCTAAAAACAAATAACGTAATCTGGTTTTCACTAGTAAAAACTATGAAACACGTCGCTTAAGTTAGACTGATAAACTCTAACTTAAGTGGCTTTTTTGTCTGCAAAAAGCGCTTCTTTTGTCAGCAGTCGGAAAAAAAGTTAAGCTTAAATTATACAAGTTATTTTTTATAGGAGGTTGCTGAAGATGAAAGAAGTACCAGTAGTAGATATCAAAATCACAGATTTAAAAAAATTGTATCAAAAAGGATACAACATGTTGGAGGAGTTACGCCATGAAGCGGACGCTCCCGTCGTCAAAGCAAAGATTTTCAATAAAGAAGCTATCACGATCTACGGATCATCAGCAGCAAAAGTATTTTATGATCCAAGGAATTTCAAACGAAAAGGTGCTATGCCAAAATTAGTATTGAAGACACTTTTTGGTCAAGGTGGAGTACAGACTTTGGATGGAGCTGCTCATCACCATCGGAAAAATATTTTTATGGATCTAATGACACCGGAAAGAATGGAAGATTATCATCGTATCTTAGATAAGAATCTGACACAAGCACTTGAAGCACAGCATGGTCAATTTGAACTATTTGATTTAAGTAATCTGGTTTTCTTTACATCTATTTGCGAGTGGGCAGGTATCAATTTATCAGCGATTTCTAAAGATGAGGTCGAAAAATTAGCAGAATATCAAATCTCTATGATCAGCGGAACGTTTACTTCTCCGATTGATCACATAAAAGGTGTCGAAAATCGCAAAAAATCAGAAAAATGGGCGCAAGGCTTGATTGAAGAAGCTCGACAAAATCCTGTGGCTGGAAAAGAAAATGTGGCATTATATGCTTTTGCCAATGCCACAGATTTAGATGGTCAGCTTTTACCTCTGGAAGTGGCAGCTGTTGAATTATTGAACATCATCCGTCCAACGGTTGCTCTAACTGTGTGGGCGGCATTGATGGGACATGCACTTTTCAGTAGACCAGATTTGTATCAGCAATTAAAAAATGACTTTTCGACGTTACAAGATCCGTTTATTCAAGAAATGAGACGCTATTATCCTTTCTTCCCAATGCTACCTGCGATTTCGCTGAAAGAAGTAGAAGTAGATGGTTATCGTATACCAGAAGGCAGTTGGGTTATTTTAGATTTATATGGAACAGACCATGATGAACGAACAGTTGAAGCGCCAGATTCCTTTATGATTAAACGGTATGTAGGGAAAGCAAAAGATATTTCCTATAAAGAAGAATATGAGATGATTGCACAAGGCGGGGGAGATTTTCGACAAATGCATCGCTGTGCAGGAGAATGGATCACTCTTCATAGTCTACGTGTGTTTTCCGATCAGCTAGTAAATAAGTTTGAGTTCTCTGTACCTGAACAAGATTGGACGATTCCATTCAATCAGTTTCCGACTTATCCGAATAGCCGAGCGCTACTTTACAAGAATTAGATTAGCATAAACTTATCGAAAAAAAGGAAGATCAAACAGTGCTGATCTTCCTTTTTTCATATTACTATAAATTGATAAAGTCAATTGATCAAAATCCACGAAATGCTTCATCAATGGTTTGATAATCTTCATTGGATAAATGCAAATCTAAAGCTTGGACATTGTCAGATACTTGCTCTGGACGCTTAGCTCCAGGTATAACTACAGACACTCGTGGATTCTTCATGTACCAAGCTAAAACAAGTTGCGCAGGAGTGGCTTGGTATCTTTTAGCAATGGGGCGAAGTACATCGACAGCGGTTAAAATTTCTTTGAAACGTTCTCCTTGGAAATCTGGATTTCTTTTTCGAGGATCTCCTTCACCAAATTGTTTTTCCTCACCAAGTTCATATTTTCCTGTCAGCAAACCGGAAGCAAGAGGAAAATAGGGAACAAAACTGATTTTGTTTTTTTCAAGATAAGGGAATAATTCTTTTTCAGCCTGCCGATGGATCAAACTGTATTTATCTTCTACTACATCGACATATCCATCTGCATTCGCTTCTTTCAATTGTTCTAACGTGAAGTTTGACACACCGACTGCTCGGATTTTTCCTGCTTCTTTTAATTCATGCAATGTAGCAACTGATTCATTTTTTGGTGTGCTTTCATCCGGAAAGTGGATATAAAAAATGTCGATGTAATCAGTTTGCAGACGTTTTAGTGCATCTTCCACCGATTGTTTGAGAAACTCAGGAGAATTATCAAATGTTCGCCCTTTATTTGGTACATGAGCAGCTTTTGTAGCGATGACGACACATGAGCGATCATATTCTTTTTCCTTCAGTACCTCGCCAATCAGTTCTTCGGAACGGCCGTTTCCGTAAGCATAAGCGGTATCGATCAAATTGATCCCGCTATTCAAAGCTGTACGAACTACTTGTTTTCCTGTCTCATCTTCCAAACCGTCAAAAAGATTATGTCCTCCAACGGCATTTGCTCCTAATCCAAGCTGTTCTGCGTAGACTTGTGAATGTCCGATTCTTATTTCTGCCATAGCTGATTCCTCCTTTTTGTCTAGTCTAAAACAAAATACCAAAAAGCTGAACTAAAACGTTTTTGTGAGGGGAAATAGTCAGATATCTCTTGACTTTGAGACTGGTTTTTAGTAGGTTATAAGTAATATCGAATGTCAATGAAAGAGCGAGTAAGTTTTTGAAACTTTACAAGAGAGGATCATCGAGGCTGAAAATGATCTAAAGTTTCATTAGCCTAAAGACACTCTGGAGATGGACGAGTGAAAAGCCGTCCCGCGTACGAGCGTTATTCGTAAGAGGAAAGAGAAATCTTTCAAAATTAGGTGGTACCGTGTATGAATTTCATTCACCCTTGTTCATGATGAACAAGGGTGATTTTTTTATTTACATAGCTAAGAAAGGGAGAGAAAAGTATGAGTTTCCAAAGACCAAAAGGAACAAATGATATTTTGCCAGGCGAATCAGAAAAATGGCAGTTTGTCGAAGAAACAGCACGTTTATTATTCAGAGATTATCAGTATAATGAAATGCGTACACCGATTTTTGAACACTATGAAGTGATATCCCGAAGTGTAGGGGATACAACGGATATCGTTTCAAAAGAGATGTATGATTTTTATGACAAAGGGGAACGCCATGTGACGCTTCGACCAGAAGGTACAGCGCCAATCGTTCGTTCTTTTGTTGAGCATAAATTGTTCGGCCCAGAGTATGCGAAACCGTTCAAAACTTTTTATATGGGACCAATGTTTCGCTACGAACGCCCTCAAAAAGGACGGTTACGTCAATTCCATCAAATCGGAGTAGAAGCATTTGGATCAGAAAACCCTGCAACTGATGTGGAGAGCATGGTGATGGCACTTGATTTCTTCAAACAGTTGGGGATCACGCAAATCCGGCTAGTCATCAATTCATTAGGTGATAAAGAAACGCGTCAAGCCTATCGTCAAGCGTTGATCGACTATCTTTTATCTTTTGAATCAGAGCTGAGTGAAGACTCTAAACGCCGCCTTCATGAAAATCCATTACGCGTATTGGACAGTAAAGACAAACGAGATCAAAAATTTGTGGCAGAAGCTCCATCTATCTTAGATTATCTAAGTGAGCCTGCTCAAAAACATTTTGATACCGTTGTTTCCATGCTGGATGCATTGGCTGTTCCTTATGAAATCGACAGTAATATGGTTCGCGGACTAGATTATTACACACATACGATTTTTGAAATCATGAGTGACGCACCAAAAATGGGGGCACAAGCAACGATTTGCGCAGGCGGACGTTATGACAATCTAGTGGAAGAACTAGGTGGTCCTTCAACACCTGGCTTCGGATTTGCAATGGGTATCGAGCGATTACTCTTGACTATGGAGGCAGAGGAAGTAGTTATCCCTGCATTTAATGAGTTGGATGCTTACGTGGTCGCACTCGGAGATGAAACAAATATCGAAGCATTGAAAGTGGTCCAAGCGATTCGAAACTTTGGTTTTTCAGCTGACCGCGATTTCATGAACCGTAAAGCAAAAGCGCAATTTAAGACAGCAGATAAAGCGAATGCCAAATTAGTATTGGTGATCGGTGAAGATGAGCTTGCTAGTCAAACGATTAATGTCAAAGCAATGGCAAGCCGAAAAGAAAAAAGTTTTCCATTAGAAGAGATATATGAACATTTTGATGAAGTCTATGATGAAATGACTTTATTCGAGTAGGAGGAAAAAAATAAATGGCACAAAGAACGATCTATTGCGGATTAGTTTCCGAACAACAATTAGAACAAACAGTTACATTAAAAGGATGGGTACAAAAAAGACGAGACCTTGGGGGAGTAATCTTTATCGACCTACGTGATCGTGAAGGAATCGTTCAAATCGTCTTTAATCCTGAAATCAACAAAGAAGCATGGGAAATCGCGGATAAATGTCGCAGTGAATACGTGATCGAAGTGACTGGGGAAGTTAGAAGACGCGGAGAAAATGCAGTAAATCCTAAAATGGCCACTGGTGAATTCGAAGTGATTGCAAGTGAAATCGTGATTTTGAATCAAGCAAAAACCCCGCCATTTCAAATTGAAGATGATCAAGCAATCAGTGACGAAATACGTTTGAAATATCGTTATTTGGATCTGCGTCGTCCAAAAATGACTAAAAACATCAAATTAAGAAATGCGACAACAAAAGCGATTCGTCATTATTTAGATGATAATGACTTTCTCGATATCGAAACACCTTACCTAGGGAAATCTACACCAGAAGGCGCAAGAGACTACCTAGTTCCTTCACGTGTCCATGCTGGACATTTCTATGCGTTGCCGCAATCTCCTCAATTGTTTAAACAATTGCTGATGAATGCTGGATTCGACCGTTATTATCAAATCGTTCGTTGTTTCCGCGATGAAGATTTACGTGGAGACCGTCAGCCTGAATTTACGCAAGTAGATATTGAAACAACGTTCTTAACAGCAGAAGAAATCCAAACTTACACAGAGGGATTGATTGCGAAGGTAATGAAAGAAGTTCGCGGTATCGAAGTCACATTGCCATTTCCTCGTATGACCTATGATGAAGCAATGGCTCGCTACGGCAGCGACAAACCGGATACACGTTTTGACATGGAATTGATCGATCTAAGCGATACAGTCAAAGAAGTAGAATTCAAAGTCTTCCAAATGGCTCTTGAAAACGGCGGTGTCGTGAAAGCATTGAATGCTAAAGGCGCTGCAGATCGCTACTCACGAAAAGACATGGATCAGTTAGGTCAATATGTAGGACAATTCGGAGCTAAGGGACTTGCATGGCTGAAAGTAGAAGAAGACGGATTGAAAGGTCCAATTGCTAAATTCATGGGAGAAGCAACAGAAGCAATCATTAAAGCAACATATGCAAAACCAGGTGACTTGCTGATGTTTGGCGCAGATAAAAGTGAAATCGTCGCTGCTGCATTAGGTGCTATCCGGACACGTTTAGGAAAAGAATTAGGACTAATTGATGAATCGAAATTCAATTTCTTATGGGTAACTGATTGGCCACAATTTGAATTTTCAGAAGAAGAAGGTCGATATGTCTCTGCTCACCATCCATTCACGATGCCAAAAGAAGAAGATATCCCGTTATTGGCTGAAGACCCTGCAAAAGTCTATGCAGAAGCTTATGATATCGTCTTGAACGGTTATGAACTAGGCGGAGGTTCTATCCGTATTCATACTCGTGAGCTTCAAGAAAAAGTACTAGAAACTCTAGGCTTTACAAAAGAACAAATGGAAGAACAATTTGGTTTCTTGTTAACAGCTTTAGATTACGGATTCCCTCCACATGGCGGTATTGCATTAGGATTGGACCGTTTTGCAATGTTATTAGCCGGAGAAGATAATATTCGTGAAGTCATTGCCTTTCCTAAAAACGGAAAAGCAGCAGATGTGATGAGTGATGCACCAAGTATGGTTTCGCCTTTACAATTGTTCGAATTGAATATTGATGTAACGAATATAGAAGAATAGCCGATAAAAAGGCAAAAAGGATTTGTCGAATACGCTTCTTTTGACAACCTTGATTTAATTGAAAAACACTTTATAATGAAGCCATAACATATAAAGCGGGGCTTTTCCATGAAAAAAACATTCGAAAATTGGGCTTATCATGATTATACGACCAAGCTTTCGGTATCTATCGTTTATGCGTTGATCGCATCAGTCGCATTGAATTTCTTTTATCAGCCAGGACATATTTATTCAAGTGGTATTACTGGTCTAGCTCAGATTTTGACGACTTTGTCAAAATCACTGATAGGATTCGAAGTACCGGTATCAACAACTTTGTATTTACTAAATATACCTTTGTTTGTATTGGCGTGGTTAAAAATCGGGAAGAAGTTTACAATTTTCACTTTTATCACAGTCACTTTGACCTCCCTTTGTATCCATATTTTACCGGAAACAGTCCTATCTACCGATCCAATCATCTGTGCGTTGTTTGGGGGGGCTGTGATGGGACTAGGTATTGGGCTAGCGTTGAGAAACGGCCTATCATCGGGCGGTCTAGATATCGTGAGTATCACGATTCGTAAAAAAACAGGAAAGTCGATTGGTTCTATTTCGATCTACTTCAATGCATTGATCGTTTTTGTTGCCGGAATTCTATTTGGCTGGCAATATATGTTTTACAGTACGTTGTCTATTTTCGTCAGTGGAAAAGTAACTGATGTCGTTTATACTAAACAAAAGAAGATGCAGGTAATGATCGTAACGAAACATCCAGAAAAAGTAGTAAATGAAATCCAAAACTGTATGCGTAGAGGGATCACGATCATCAATGAAGCAGAAGGTGCTTATAAGCATGATAAGCAGACAGTATTGATGACGATCGTTACACGATACGAACTGCCTCTACTTAGAGAAGCAATGAAAGCTTCTGATCCACAAGCTTTTGTAAGTATTGCAGAAAACGTCCAGATACTTGGTCGTTTCTATGAGGATGGCATTTAAATCGAGTTTGACAAAAATTCATGAAATACTGCTGTAGACAGACGTTCGTTTGTCTGCAGTTTTTTTCTACCATAGTAGAATCAGCAAAGAAAAACTGCTTTTTTATTTGAAATTTTCTTAAAGTTGAAAAAAAGCATGTTTATTTTTTTAAATTTATGGGATGATAGAAAAAAATAGTAGAGAAAGGACACGATTCTACTTGCTATTTTCACTTAATACCCGTATATTACGAATGAAAAAAGTTTATGAAAAGTTGGAATATTGAATGGAAAAACAAAAAAGGTTAAAAAACAGCCGCTACATCACTGGGTTTGATGGGCTCCGTTCATTAGCTGTGGTGGGTGTTATCTTCTATCACCTTCTGCCAACTAGTATGAAAGGCGGCTATTTGGGCGTTCCGATTTTTTTCGTCGTATCTGGTTATTTGATCACGGATCTGCTGCGGCAGGAATGGGAACAAAATGGAAAAATCAATATTTGGCAATTTTATGTCAGAAGAATGAATAGACTCTATCCGGCACTTGTTTTTATGCTTGTGACAGCTTCGGCTTATATCACTTTGTTTCAGCGAGGGCTGTTAAACAATCTTCGAGGAGTTGTGGTCAGCAGCTTACTGTATGTCAACAACTGGTGGCAAATCAATAACGGTTTATCTTATTTCGATCGATTTGCTAATGAGTCACCGTTTACGCATATCTGGTCTTTAGCAGTAGAAGGTCAAAACTATTTGATTTGGCCGATCTTGTTTGTATTGTTGATGGTATTTGTTCGTAAAAGAAAATGGATCTTTTATACTGTGTTAGGTACATCCTTCCTCTCCGCCATCTTGATGATGATCTTGTATACACCAGGAGGCGATCCAACCCGTGTTTATTACGGTACCGACACTCGTCTATTTTCTATATGGTTGGGAAGTGCGCTTGCGTTTGTATGGCCAAGTACGCGTTTAAAGAAAAACATCCCGAAACAAGCGAAAAATATTCTGAATATCGCTGGAGGAATCTCACTTTTGGCACTGATTCTTTGCTTCTTCTTTTTAGATGATCATTACAATTTCATCTATTACGGAGGAATGCTCCTAGTGAGTCTGTTATGCGTAGTGCTAGTTGCAGTGACAGCACACCCTGGAGCAAGTTTGAATCGATGGCTGACAAATCCAGTATTTACTTGGATTGGCAAACGAAGCTATGGCATTTATCTGTATCAGTTTCCAGTTATGATTTTTTATGAAGCAAAGGTGACTGATATTGCCAATCATGTTTTGTTGCATACTTTAGTGGAAATCACATTGATTCTAATCATCAGTGAACTTTCTTATCGATATGTGGAGCGTCCGCTAGCACGTTTTGATTATGGTCGTACATTCCAAGTGATGAAAGGATGGTTCAGCAAACCGATCATCAGTAAGAGCAAACCATGGGTTGTTCCAGGCACATTACTTGTAGCAATTGCACTCGTTGGTTTCGTTACGGCACCGAAAAACGCTGTAACAGCCGATCAAAAACAACTGCAGGCAAAAATCGCTGAAAGTAAAAAACTAGCAGAAGAAACCAGAAACAATTCAGAAAACACCACTAGTTCGGTTGACCAAGCGATCCTTGATAAGTACGAGTTGTCCAAGGCACAAGGGAATAAGGCACAAAAATTAGAACTAACGGCATTTGGTGATTCAGTTATGTTGGATGCTGCAACGGATCTACAAGAACTTTATCCAAAAGTAGTGGTAGATGGAGATGTCGGACGACAATTATATGCCAGTGTACCGTACATTGAAAAATTAAAGGAGCAAGATTTGTTGAAAGACACTGTTCTGATTGGACTAGGAACGAATGGCTCATTCTCGGAAGCTCAGTTTGATAGTGTGATGGATGCAATCGGTGATCGAAAAGTATACTGGGTCAATGTCCGAGTACCGACGAAGCGCTGGCAAAATGACGTGAATGCGATGCTTGAACAGATGACGAAAAAATACGACAATATGACGCTGATTGATTGGTACAGCTACAGTAATGACCATAGTGACTGGTTTTATGATGATCAAGTCCATCCAAATCCTGAAGGGATGACACATTACATTCACTTAGTCAGCGAAGCCTTGCTAGGAGGAAGTTCAAGTACGAACAGCAGTGAGACAAACGTGACAGAATGATAGCTACAAAAAACTTCAGGCAAAAACATTTGTTTTTGCCTGAAGTTTTTTTATATTTATCGTGTTTTTAACATTCATATAGATTCAGGAAGCAAAACGGTTGAGTGTGTCTGTAAATAACGTTCTTTTTGTTTTCGGGTGAGTTTTTTGAATGCAGCTTCTGCTTCTGTTGCTTCGCTTCTTGAAGAAAATACTTCTGCATGGATCATCTTAACAGGTCTTCTTTTTTGAAGACGAGTATATTTAGCACCAGTACCATTGTTATGTTCCTCTAATCGTCTAGAAAGATCGGTTGTATATCCACCATAAAATGTCTGATCTTTACAGAATAACACGTAAAAATAATGTTCATTTGCCATAGAGCATCTCACGAATCTCTACAGTGTATTCTCCATCCATATTGTAAGTGATCAATGGTGGAGCGACTTTGAATCCGTCTAATTTGCCTTCTTTGATTCCTTCAACTAACAAAATATTTGCCTCTTTTCCAGGTTTTGGGTAAACAAATTGGATCCTTTTAGGTGCAATTCGATAGTCTTGCATGACCTGAATGATTTCTAAGAACCGATCAGGACGATGGACCATAGTAAAGCGTCCATTTGTTTTTAGTAGCTTACTTGAAATATCGATCACTTCTTCTAACGTCGTATGGATCTCATGACGGGCGATTGCCAGGTGTTTATTAGGGTTCGTTTTATTTGTTGGCAGCCCTTTGAAATAAGGTGGATTACAGACGACTAAGTCACAAGAATTATGCCGAACGACAGATAAGCTGTCTTTCAGATCGATGGTGTGGACGGTCATTTGTTCATTTAAATGGTTAAGCGCGATACTACGTCTTGCCATGTCTGCTAGACGAGGTTGAAGTTCGATAGCGTCGATAGCCGCCTGGGTTCGTTTACTTAAAAAAAGTCCAACTGCGCCATTTCCTGCACAAAGGTCAACGATCTTCCCTTTTTTAGGTACACGGGAAAAGTGAGCAAGCAGCACAGCATCTAAAGAAAAAGAAAACACTTTGGAACTTTGGATAATCTTGATATCTTCTGCGTATAATTGGTCGATTCGTTCGTCTTCGTGAAGCATGGATTCCCTCCAAAATGAAAAAAATAGTCGTCTGTATTATACTATTTTTATTAAAAAGAACCAAGGTGGCTTGTCAAACCTCTATTTTTTATGCATACTATGACCATAAGAAGGGAAAGGAAGAGACTATGTTTTATCGATTTATGCGCGGGGTAGTTCGAGTACTATTAGCCTTAGTTAATGGAAATGCCCGCTATGAGAATAAAGAAGTTTTACCGCAAGATGAGAATTACATACTAGTTGCTCCCCATCGTACTTGGTGGGACCCATTATATCTGGCGGTAGCTGCAGCACCCAAGGAATTCAGCTTTATGGCAAAAGAAGAACTGTTCAAAAATCCAGTTCTGCGATTTATATTAACTCGATCCAATGCTTTTCCAGTTAAAAGAGAAAATCCAGGACCAAGCGTCATTAAAACACCTGTAAAGATTTTGAAATCGACAAATTTGAGTTTGATCATGTTTCCCAGTGGGACAAGACATGCTACAGAACTTAAAGGCGGAATGGCATTGATTTCCAGAATGTCTAAAGCGAAAATCGTGCCAGCTGTATATCAAGGTCCGTTGACACTTGGGGATCTGTTCAAGCGTCAGAGAGTGACAGTGCGTTTCGGCGAACCAATCGACTTATCAGATATCAAGAAAACGGATAAAGAAGGTATGGCGGAGATCGAACGACGAACACAAGCAGCTTTTGACAAATTGGACAAAGAAGTGAACCCTGATTTCAAATATGAAGTCAAAAAAAAATAAAATGATAAGTTTATGCGTGGGCGGTCTTTTGAATCTACTGTCCTGTTCAGTTCAGACTTTTTCAATGAAAACGAGGGAGAGACGTCAAGTCTGCCCTCTTTTTGCGTTCCAATATGTAAAATAGAAGACAGGTGTCATGTAATGGATCAAAGTGTTATAATAATTAGAAGGATATTTTTTGAGGTGATTGAATGCGTTTTTTACATACAGCCGATTGGCATATCGGAAAAAAACTACAAGGTTATGACTTGATTGAAGACCAGCGTCATGTACTATCTTCTATACTAGATATCGCGAAAGAAGAAAAAGTAGAGGCAATCGTGATTGCCGGAGACTTATATGATAGGAGTGTCCCAGCTGTTGATGCCGTAGAATTATACAATGAATTGATGGTCGATTGGAATTTAAAGGAAAAGATCCCGATTTTTGCTATATCAGGAAATCACGATAGCAGTACGAGACTTTCAGCGGGTACGCCATGGTTCAGTTATTCGAACTATTTTTTGCGAACACAGCTAGCAGAAGCATTTGAACCAGTCGAGTTTAAAAACATACAATTTTTCTTTCTTCCTTACTTTGAACCAATTGCAGCGAGATTATATTTTGAAGATGACAATATCCGAACGATCAAGCAAGCGGTAGCCAAGGTGATAGATAAAATGCAGGAGCTTTTTGATTCAGAGAAAAAACAAGTATTGATTAGCCATTTTTTTGTAATGGGAAGTGTAAAATCTGATTCGGAAACGAAAATCGAAGTAGGCGGGTTGGATTCGATCCCTGGTGAACTACTTACACCGTTTGATTATGTAGCACTAGGACATTTGCATAATCAAGCTGCTTTGAGACAGGATAATGCTCGCTATAGCGGTTCCCCATTGAAATTCTCTTTATCTGAGATCAACCAAAAAAAAGGCGTATGGATCGTTGACCTGACAACAGGCCTGGAGTTGAATTTTAGGGAGGTCGAACCCCTGCATGATATTGAAGAAATAACAGCGAGTTTCAAAGAATTGCTGGATCCTGCCTTTTATCAGTCCGTCAATCGGGAGAATTACATCTATATCTATCTCACTGATAGAACGATCATCCCGAATATGATGAACCAGCTTCGGCAAATATATCCTCGTATTTTGGGGATTGAACGGGCAAACGGTCGAGCAGAACAAACAAAGCGCAAACGAAAAGTACTAGAAATGAAAGATCCTCAAAAATTAGCAGAAGCATTTTTTAGTGAAATGACGGAAGAGCAGCTAACTGCAAACCAAGAAAAATGGCTCGGAGAAACGTTGCAAGAAATCATGGAAATGGAATGATCAAGAATGAAACCGAAAAAATTACAACTTAAAAATTTTGGTCCTTTTATCAATGAGACCGTAGATTTTTCACGTTTGACAGAAGCACCGCTTTTTTTGATCAGCGGGAAGACAGGAGCTGGCAAAACAACGATTTTTGATGGGATCACCTTCGCACTTTTTGGTGAAACTTCCGGAAGACTTCGCTCTGGAAAAGAGATGCGTTCTTTGTTTGCTACACCAGACGAAGAAACAAGCGTGACTTTTTCTTTTGAACATCAGCAGATGAGCTATGAAATCGAACGAAAACCAGAACAAGTTTTAGCAAAACGAAAAGGAAACGGAACAAAAAAACAGGCAGCCAAAGTAACGTTGACCATTTTTGATGGGAAAGGAAAAGAAATCAAACAAATCACAAAACGTACAGAAGCAGATCAGTTGATCAGAGAACTGATGAATCTCGATGCGAAACAGTTTTCTCAAATCGTTTTACTACCCCAAGGAGAATTCCGTAATTTTTTGGTTTCATCAAGCAGTGATAAAGAGACTGTTTTACGTCATTTATTCGGTACTCAGTTTTTCCAACAGTTCAATGAGCGATTAAAAGAAAAAGCAAAACAACAGAAACAAAAATTGGATCATTTAGAGCAAGAACTGCATCTTCTGCAAAAAAGGTTTGTTTTAGTCAAAGAAGAGGAACCAGCAGCAGGGTTTGAAGCCGTTTTAGCCCAATGGACAAACCATCAGGCAATACTCGAAAAACAAATCACGGAAGAAAAAGAAGCTCTAACGGAACTTCAGGAAAAACAAAAGCAACTAGAAAATTCCTACTATCGTTTTGAAAGCTTGAAAAAAAGTTATGAAGAAAAAACGATATTAATAAACAAGCAAAAGGAATTAGCTGCTCAAAAAGACGAAATAGAGGAAAAGAAACGATGGATTGGGTATTATGAATTTACGCAACGATTAGTCGAACCAATCCAGCGCCTACAAGAAATAAAAGCTGAAAAAATAGAACTGTCACAAAAAAGTAGTGAGCAAACAAAGAAACTAGCGATGACTACGCAGAATTATGAAGAGTGGCAAAAAAATGAAGCAAACCGCGTACGCCGACAAACAAAAATCAAAGAAGCTGCTCAAAAACTGCAAAACAAACAGATGATGGTGCCAATTGTCGAATCCTTACGTAGTAAAAAACAAGACGCAGAACAATTAACAATTTCATTGGATAAAGAAGAATTGAATGCCGAGAAGCTGTATCAAAATCTCGTTATCTATCAGGAAAGAACTCGAATTCTTCAAGAAAATTTACTGGATCAGGAAAAACTGCAAGAAGATCGTCTTGCTTTTGGACAGTTAAAATATCTAGATGAAAAGCAGCAAGAAATAGAAAAACAAAAAGCAAAAGACACTAGGTCGCTCGCACAGATAAGAGAAGAACTCAAAAAAGCAACTGAAGAAATAACAAAAAATAGTCAGCTATTGAAAGAACAGACAGAACAAGCAGAACAGCTGAAAAGCCAATGGGCAAAGCAGCAAATTGCTCGTCTTCAGCTTTTTTTGCGTCCAGGGGAGCCATGTCTTGTTTGTGGATCAACGAAACACCCCATACAACAATCAAAACACGAACAGCCAAATAAGGAAGATATCTTAAAAGTAGAACAACAACTGGCAGAAGCTGAGTCTGCTGTAGAAAGAACTCAGCAAATCATTGCCAAAAGTGAAGCACATGAAAATAATCTTCAACAACAATTATCAGATTTAGAACAAAAAATCATGGCAACGAATATACAATTGGCTGAACAAGAAGAACACTTGCAACAGGCTTTGAAAAAGGCATTTCCTGAGATAACAGAACAAAAAACAAAAACAGCTCTTGTAGTAATCGAACAATCTTTAGATAGACGAAAAAGCAAGATGGCCAATGCAAGAATAGAGCTGGAAGAAATAAGACAACAAGCAGAAAAGCTCGAAAAACAATTAGCTGTCTACAAACAGCAGCAGACAGAAAAAAATAATCAGCTCCAGCAACTGCAAGGAGAAATCAAAAGTTTAGAACAACAATTGCAAGATACGGATAGTAACTGTTTAGAAGAGGAGATACGACGACTTGAAAAACAGTTAGAAAAAGACTCGAATCAACTAGCTGTTGAGCAGAAAGCAGGAGTGCAATTGTTGCAAGATCTTCATACGCTTCGGACACAGCTTGATCTTCAACATGAACAAATAGAAAAAATAGATGAAAAAATAGAAAAGGAACAAGAAAGAATAGCTAAAAAGTTAGAAAGCCAGTCGTATTTTTCAACAATTGAAGAAATCTGTGCATTTGCACAACAGCAAGCACAATATAAAGAAAACCAACGTACAGTTACTTCTTATCATGAAGAGCAATTAGTGACAGCTGACCGGCTGCGTCAATTAGAAAATATCCAGCTAACTGAGACATTCCCAGATACAGAAGAGATCAGCCAACAGTTAGAAGAGATAAGACGTATGATCGAAATAAAGCAAGAAAAGATATACGGTTTACAAGAACAAAAAATTAGTAATCAGAAAATCTACGATGAATGTCTTTCGATTTATCACACAAGCCAGACGAAATTAGATGAGCTTACGCAATTACAGCAGCTTTCGCAAACATTCAACGGAGAAAATCCTAAGAAGACTAGCTTGGAACGGTATGTGCTTCAGGTTTATCTTAAAGAAGTGTTACAAGTAGCAAATGATCATCTCCAACGTTTAACGAAAAATCGTTATCAATTTGAGCTAGCGGATACCATTGGCAGTTATCGGGGGAAAACCGGATTAGAAATCAATATCTATGATGATCAGGCAGGTATGTCTCGAAGCGCGCATACCCTGTCTGGCGGTGAGAGTTTTATTGCAGCACTTTCTTTAGCGTTAGCTCTTGCCGATGTGATCCAGACACAAGCTGGTGGTGTAGCAATCGATGCATTGTTTATTGATGAAGGATTTGGGTCATTAGATGAAGAAGCTTTGGAAATGGCAATGGAAGCTTTAGAAACGATCGAAAGTGAAGGAAGAATGATCGGCATCATTAGTCATGTAAGAGAATTGAAAGAACGAGTATTACAACAAATAAGAATTGATACAGAAGGTAGCGGACAAAGCAAAATACGCTATCAACTTGGATAAAAAGGGAGATTGGTAACTATGAAATGGAGTATTCCAGAAAAAGTCATTGCACGTGGACGTCAATACTTGCAAGAAGGCCGAGTGTTATCGGTTGTCCCTGACCAAGAAGAAAACGTGTGGCATGCAGAAGTCTTGGGCAGTGAATTGTATATGGTTGATTTGGATGGTACAGCAAAAGAGATAGATTACTGCCAATGTCCCTATTGGGAGGAACATAAATATTGTAAGCATACAGTTGCTGTGGAACTTTATTTACGGTCGAAAAATCTATCTCGTATCATGAAAAAAGACCAGCCAATGCTAGAACCGGTAAAAGCAACAAGTGAGGGAGAAATCATTGCAAAAGGTTTTTCTCGTCTAAAAACACAAAACAATCCTCAAGCGGTGCAACCTTTGATTATTGAATACCAAGTAGAAACGATCGAGACTAATCAGTATCACCCAGAGCTTTCTATTTTGGCACTTTACTTGCGTATCGGTTCATTGGCATCACCGAAAAAAACATATATCGTAAAAAACATCTATGATTTTTTACAAGCTTACGCAGAAAAAGAAACTTACACTGTTAATAAACAGTACCAGTTTCGTCTAGATAAACGGGCGTTTCAAAAAGAAGATCAAAAAATACTCACGCATCTTGCAGGAAGTGCTCAGACGCATCAATTATTAGGTACGAACGGCTTACAAGTCAAAGGAAAACTAGATAAAAGATATCTGCTTCTCCCAGTAGAACAAGCCCGCTTCCTGTTAGAGCAGATGAATCAGACTACACGTTTGCATCTGCAGATAAATGAACAAAACGATCAAGGAATACAATTTTCCGATCAAAACAAACCTTTATCATTCAAAGTGGAAAAATTTGGAGAAGATTATTTGCTGCAAGCATTGAATGATTTTGATTTTTTCTTTATGCATTATCAGTGGGGAGTTATCCAAGGGACATTTTATTCTCTGACGAAATATCAACAAACGGTTTATCAAACTTGGAAACAATTGATTCGCCGATTGGAGAAACCAGAAGTAGTGTTCAAGAAAAAAGAATTACCGTCTTTGTTTAAAGAGATTATCCCTCTGCTGTCAGAGATCGGCGACGTAGCTATTGCCCCTGCAGTAGAAGAGGAAGTAGCAGATATCCCCGTCGAATTTATTTTCTTTTTCCGAAAAGCAAAAGGAAAAATCCAAGCTCGAGTCGATTTCGTCTATGGCGAAGTCATCTATTCGACTGACCCGAAGCATGAGGTCTCGACAGATCAGACTTTTCAGGTGTTACGTGACACAGTAGAAGAGAAACGAGTACTTGATCTATTCAGAATGTATCGCTACCAGAAAAATGAAACTGGTTATGAACGTCCATTGCCAAGCGGGGAAGAACTATATGCCTTTTTCCGCACAGAACTATCTGTCTTCCGTCAGTTTGGTGAAGTCAGACTTGGAAGAAAATTGCGAGAGTTGTATTTAGATGCGCATAAACATCAACCGAAAATCGAAGTAACCGAGACCGGTTCATGGCTCGATATTCGATTCGATGTGACAGGGATAGAGGAGCAAGAAATCGATCATGTCCTGCAAAGCTTGCTGAGAAATGATGCTTTTTATACATTAGAAAATGGTCAGGTTCTTTCTTTTGATTCAGAAGAATTTCAACAAACAAGCCAAGTGTTGCAACAATTACGGGAATCGATACGTACAGAAGAAGGAACGATCCATGTACCTAAAAATCAAGGATTGATCATTCAAAATCAATTGGAAAAAAGCAATGCTACTTTTAGTGAATCGTTCCAAACGATGGTACAAGATCTCATTCATCCAGAAAGATACCAGGCACAGCTTCCCAAAGGATTGAATGCAACGATGAGAGATTATCAAAAGCAAGGTTTTCGATGGTTGAAGATGTTAGGTCATTATCAGTTTGGCGGTATTTTAGCCGATGAAATGGGACTTGGGAAAACACTACAGACAATTGCCTTTTTACTTTCGGAAAAAGAAGAACGGAAAAGCTTCTCTGCTTTGATCGTAGCGCCTGCGAGCTTAATTTACAACTGGCAGGCAGAGGTGAGAAAATTCGCCCCTTCTTTGAGTATCCAAGTAATCAATGGGAATAAAAAAGAACGTGAAGAATTACTGGCTAAAGACACAGATATCCGAGTGACTTCTTATGCCAGCTTAAGACAAGATCTAGCTAATTATCAGTCGCAAAAAATTGATTATTTGATTCTTGATGAGGCACAAATGGTCAAAAATAGCAGTACGAAAACTGCACAAGCATTGAGAGAATTAGCTGTACCTCAGCGGTTTGCACTGAGTGGGACACCAATCGAGAATAATTTAGAAGAATTGTGGTCATTGTTTGCAACGATTATGCCAGGATTTTTCCCGACTAAAACAAAATTCAGGGAACTTGCCGCAGAAGAAATTGCGCAAATGATTCGACCGTTTATTTTACGGCGAGATAAACAAACTGTGTTGAAAGACTTGCCGGAAAAAACAGAGATGAATCTATATTCTGCACTTACAGAAGAACAAAAAACTGTTTATTTAGCTTACTTGCGTCAAATGCGTGAAGAAATCACATCAATGGATTCTGAAGCATTCAAGAAAAACCGGATCGGGATACTTGCTGGTCTGACAAGACTGCGACAAATTTGCTGCGATCCTCGTCTGTTTATTGAAGATTACCAAGGCGGTTCCGGCAAGCTCGAACAAGTAAAAGATCTACTGGTAGCTGCCAAAGAGAACAAACGAAGAGTTTTGCTGTTTTCTCAATTTACAGGGATGCTGACTATCTTGCAAGAAGAGTTAGCCGAGCTAGGGATCTCGACATTTTATTTAAGAGGCAGTACGAAACCACAAGATCGGTTAAGTATGGTAGACGCATTTAATGCTGGCGAAAAAGATGTTTTTCTGATTTCCTTAAAGGCTGGGGGAACTGGATTGAATCTCACGGGAGCAGATACGGTCATCTTGTATGACCTTTGGTGGAATCCTGCCATTGAAGAACAAGCTGCTGGACGTGCACATCGGATCGGACAAAAAAATGTGGTAGAAGTGTGGCGTATGATCTCTGAAGGAACGATTGAGGAACGCATGGATTCACTCCAGCAAGAAAAACGCGAACTGTTCCAAAAAGTGATCCAAGGTAATGAAGAACAGTTGACGAAACTGACTGAAGAAGACATCCGCATGATTTTAAGTGTAGGAGAAATCGAGGAGTAAAAGACTCGAAAAAGCGTTCAGTAATGGGTAAGAAAGTCTTTCTAAAGAAGCAATTGTTTATTTGATTTAAAAAATAGCAAGGAGGCTGGGATTCCATTTTATCCCGGCTCTTTGTCAAATGATGTTGGTAAAGAGAAATCTTAGAATAATTGGAGATCAAGTGGATCAGTTCCTCTTGATCTTTTTTAGTTGAAAATCAATGCGTTGCCATGACGAATCATGATGCGCAATTTGAAATTATAAAAGCTACGAAAGCCATATGCATTTCGTTTTAACACTTTGATATGGTTGTTCAGACATTCAAGTGGGCCATTTGAATAACTTTGTTGTAAAGCATTTTTGATTTGTGGCAGAAATTTCTGGAACGTTCTCAAGGTCGTCTGATAGCCTTCGGGAAGCATGATATTATTGGTAAGTAGTTCTTCAAACGATACGTAGTCTCGTTCCTTTACAGCGTAAAGAAAGTCTTGATATAACTGATAGCCTACACGCAAAGCAGGGCTCCCTTTCAGTAAGCGATCCACAATATCGGTCTCTGTTAAATGAGCTTTGAAGCCAGGTCGCCAAAGGCGTCGAGTATAATCAAGCTTGCGTTCATCTTTTTGAAGAAGTTTCCAGTATCTTTTTAATTGCTTACCTAATTGATAGTGTTTTTGTTCTTTGCTTTTTAATAGTTGGTTCGTTTCTTTGATTCGATGATTGCGAAAGGTACGACCAATATGTTGGACGATGTGAAACCGGTCAATAATCAGCTGTGCTTTTGGAGACAGCTCTTTAACGAGCGATACATAAGGAGCGTACATATCAATCACGATCCATTCGACCGCTTCACGAATTTCTCGTGAAAAATGACTAAAATAACGTTTTAAAAAAGGCAGTTGTCGGTTCTCGACAATGTCCAATAAGCGCTGTGTTTGTCCATCCATCATGATGAAACTCATAGCACCTGAAACACCCCGAACTGATTTGAATTCATCAAAACAAAGTACCTTAGGTAACGGTGTCCGAAAAGGATTCAACGGACGATAAAATCGCTTCATAATACGGTAAACAGAAGAGACCGATAGATTTTTCTGAGCGGCGATCTCTGTCATTGAGGTATTTTTTTTCAGACGAGTCACGACAGACCAGCGGACTTTCTCACTGATGAAACAGTGTTTTTTCGCAACAGAAGTATCTGCGACAAAGGTCCGCTGACAAGCTTTGCATTTGAAGCGTTGCTTTTTCAATTCGAGGTAGGTACGGTATTCAGAAACATCGTTCATTAACAACCGGACGGTTGTTGTACCCCAACGCACAATATCTGAAGCAATCTGGTGTTTACAGTGGATGCATTCTTGGGCTGTATAAATCAAGTTTCCACGATAAATATGACAGATTTGCCCTTTGTATTTTTCTTTTGTGAGACAATTTTCGTTAAAAGTAACTGATAAGTCTAGAATATCTAATGTTTCTTTGATAAGGTGAGTGTAAGACATCTTGATTCCTCCTTTTGGGTTGGTTCGCCAAATTAATTCTAAAGGATTTCAAGGTGTCTTTTCTATATGTTTTGGAAAATAAAAAAGATGCTGGTGTCATCCACCAACATCAAAAAGTATAGAGCCTTTATCCCAGCTTCCTTGCTATCATTTTTTTATTTCTATTTTTAAAGGTTATACAAAGATTGTCTTCATTGTCTCTAACAGCTGATCAAAAGAAGAAATCTCGATATCGCAAATTGGAGTCTGTTCAATTTTGCGTTCTCGATGGTTGAACCAAAGCGCTTGCCAGTTAGCACTTTTTGCACCTAGAACATCATTGTCGTAATTATCGCCAACGTATAAGGTCTCTTCTGGAAGCATATGAAATTCTTTCTCAGCCAGCTGAAAAATCTCTTTTTCTGGTTTTTGGAAACCTGTTGCTTGAGAAATGAGCATATTGCGGGAAGGAATCCAATTGTTCAATTGAAGTTGCTTCAGTTTTTTTGTCTGATGGTCAGTCGGCCCATTTGTGATAATTCCTAATGGGACATTCTTTTCCTTCAAGAAATCGAGGGTTTTTTTGACCTCCTCATGCAAGCAGATATTATCAAGTTCTTCCTCGTAAATTTTTTGAAATAAGAGGCCATCTTCTTCCGTAATATGAGGGTAGTCTAAATCTTTTAGTGATTTGCTGATCCGATGTGCTCGCATATATTCTAGTGTCCAATCTCCTGCCATTACTTTTGGGAAGTTTTCATCACTATGATGGCGGAACCGGATATATAGTGGATGCATATCTGCATCTGAAACAAGCGGAACGACTCTTTTGACCGCGTTTCGAAATGGCTGCTGCTGATCATACATCGTATCATCAACATCAAACACAACTGATTTAATCAAAATTTTACACGCCTTTCGGTTTTCATTGATTTTTTCACAAATCCTTGACTATTGTAACAGAAAAAATTGTCTAAAAAAGCTGATAAATAAAGGTTTTTCTTACTATATTTCTATTTCCTTGACAGAATAAGGTTTTTATATTTCAGTTTTTTTCACTAAAAATCGTGAAACACGTCAATAAGTTTGATGAACAAATTAATCATTATGGTAGAAGTCGATTGATTTATTTTAATGCAATCTCTGTGGAATTTTCGAAAGATTTATTTTTTTAATACAGTCTCAATATAACTATTCAAACATAAAATAACGTTATTTGATTTATTTGTTTATAGTAAATTTTATTTAGTAATCATTGCTTTAAAATACTACGCTTATATAACAGAGAAAATAAGCGTTATAATAAAGAACAGTATTATTTAAAATGACAGAAAACATTACTATTAAAGAAATAAAAAACATAAAAAATCTTAAGAAATCGATTTCATTTAGCTTTTGAGATAAAATAATAGTACAGTTTTATATGCTGTTTCATATGTTTAGAAAATTTGAATTAGATTTGAAAACTCTAATTTTTAAATGATAAAAAAAGCGAGAGTGCTGGTTTTACTGTATATTAACCTTAGATAACTTTCATTTTTTTAAAAAAATTATGAAAAAAAGGTAGCTATTTAAAAGTTGATTATGTATAATAGAAACAGATGGGAGATTATTATGTTCTTCTGTTACAAAAAAGTGATTCTTATCACGAAAAGGAGTGGTGCACGTTGTTAACATTATATACTTCCCCAAGTTGTACTTCCTGCAGAAAGGCTCGTGCGTGGTTGCAAGAACATCAGATTCCATTTGTTGAACGTAATATTTTTTCAGAACCATTGAACAGTTCTGAATTAAAAGCGATTTTACAAATGACAGAAGACGGAACAGAAGAAATCATCTCGACACGTTCCAAAGTATTCCAAAAACTGAACATGGATTTAGATGATCTGCCGTTACAAGAATTATTGGAACTTGTGCAAAACAATCCTGGATTGCTTCGCCGTCCAATCATGATTGATGATAAACGTCTGCAAGTTGGTTTTAATGAAGATGAAATTCGTCGGTTCCTACCGCGCGATGTACGACAATTAGAATTACGTCAAGCACAATTGATGGCTGGATTATAGAAGGATAATACGAAACTTGGAAAAGACTATTACAAAGATAGTTTTTCCAAGTTTTTTTGTTTTTACAAAAAGTATTCTTGATTAGATGTATAAAAAGGTAGTAGAAGATGATGATTGCGCGAAAAATAGAGAGGAAAAATTAGCTGAAAAGTCGGCTATATAGTATTCGTCTGCCAAAAATGTTATAGTTAAATAAGATAGCTTGAAAGGTTGAAAAATCCGCTGGTTTTATTAAATTCACTTAACAGCGAGATTTTTTTTCTTTACATTTAAGCTGATTTCGCTACAATGAATCTATATTAAACATTGTGGCAAAGTGAGGTGTAGCAAAATGGAAATGGAACATATTAATGAAAATACGATCCGTGTACTAATTGGTCATGAAGATTTAGAGGAACGGGGCGTTTCATTTTTGGATTTACTTGGCAATCACAAAGAAATCGAAAATTTCTTTTATAGTATTTTGGAAGAAGTTGATATCGAAGAGGAGTTCCGAGGAAGCGAAGCTGTCACTTTCCAAGTTTTGCCAAAAGGAGACGGATTAGAACTGTTTATCAGTAAAAATCTTCCGGATGAAGAAATTTCTCAATCAGAAGATTCTACTGTTGATTCAGAAGATGTGAGTGACTTTCTTCGTCAGCAGATTATTGGCAGCGATCCGGAGGAAGAATTATCTGGAAGCGCCCTAGAAGAACAGGAAAGACAAGCAACTTTTGCTTTTGAAGATTTTGAACAAGTGATCCAACTTGCAACAGATGTCGAACTAGAGTCTGCTTGGACTGATTTGTATTTATTCGAAGAGCGCTATTACCTAGTCGTTCACTTCTGGATGGAAAATCTCAACCAAGCGGATGTAGAGAATCAGATTGCTCGAATTTTGGAGTTTGCTGAAAAGAGCGATCGTACACCAGAAACATTGAATGAATATGGAAAATGTCTGATGGCGCGTAATGCTATCGAGCGAACGAAATTTTATTTTGTATAAATCAGCATTATAGTAAGAGACTGTGACAAAAATTGTGTCGCAGTCTTTTTTTCGTATAAATAGTGTTCAAAAGCTTGCATCTGCGGTAACAAGCCCAACCAAACGAAAAATATTGGGAACTATTTTTGTTTAGCTGTTCTTATTACTTGATGCAGAATAGCTTTTTCACGCCCTCTTTTTTCGTGTAAATAAATTCTTAGACGTAAATAAGTTCAGAGGGAGAAAAATGCTGCTTGCAATGAATGAATATAATAAGTGCTGTTTTGCTAAACATGCAGAAAAAGGAAAGAAATATTATTGTCGTGGCTGTCGAAAAAGAGTGATTTTGAAAAAGGGAAAGAAAAAATGTGCTCATTTTGCCCATCAAAAATCAGATAACTGTTCGGTCTTTAGTGAAAGAGAATCAAAAGAGCACTTACAGTTAAAGGAATGCTTCATGGATTGGCTGGGACAGTCAGTAGAACCAGTATTTTTGGAAGCCTATTTGCCGAGGTTGCGGCAAAGGCCGGATATTTTGTTGGCGAATCTAGCAATAGAAATCCAATGTTCTAGACTGTCTCACGAGAGATTTATTGAAAGAACCCAAAATTATTTGAATAACAGTTACCAAGTATGGTGGATACTTGGGAATTCTTTTTTTGGACAATCGCAATTCTCATTGATAGAAAAAAGTTGCTGCTACTATAATAGAAAAAGAGGAGTGCATTGCTGGAAAGCTGATCTCAAGAAACAAAAGCTTTATTTGTATCATCATATTACAGAGACTGTATCAGGGCATATTTCCTTTTGCAGTAGCTGCTGGACTTTTTCTAGTAGCGACCTTAAAGAAATATTCACTAGTAACGAAATTAAAATGAACCAAATGAAAAAAATAGAAAAAGTGAGTGAAGATGGGAAGAAATAGCTGACACGCCAACTTATTCACAAGCAAAAGGATACAGTATCCATACAAGAACAATGCTACTTGCGTCATAAACATCTTTTGCATCTATCATCGTGGATCTATCAAAAAAGTCGGTTTTTCTTTTATTTACAAGAACAGGTTTTTCTTTATCGAATGTTGTACGAAGAAGCCTTGGAAAAACAGAAAGTTCCTGATTTCAACTCATGGCTTTGCCAAATAAAAGAACATAAAAGGGAATGGCTTTTTCCTATGATTGATGAAGAGATGGTCTATCAGCAGTTTTTTAACGAATGCATACACTTATCTTCTTTGAAAAAATAGTAAGTATAAAAATAGGCTAGGAATCGGTTTTCTATGTAAAACAAGATTTAGTTATGCTAAAATTGATGGAAGCAGACACATGAATGAGTAGAAAAGTTAGATGCTGTGACATGTGGATGTTAGACTATGATCTATTTTGATAGATAGAGCTAAGGGAAGAAAAGGAGTGGATTTCATGGAAGTAAAGCAGTTGCCAAAACGAGAAGAATTGCCTGAAAATTTAACTTGGGACTTGACCAAGATCTTTTCAAGCGACCAAGAGTTTGATGAGAAATATTTGGAATTATCAGAAGAGTTAAAACAATCTGAAAAACACAAAGGAACACTTAATCAAGGCGCTTCTCAATTTTTAAATGCGATTGAATTCGTATTGAGGGTTTATCGCCAAACTGAAGTCATTTATGTATATGCGCACCTTAAAAACGATCAAGACACTGGAAATACAGATTACCAAGCGCTTTATGCAAGAGCAAGCAGTCTGTTTTCGAAAGTTAGTGAAGCCGTTTCCTGGTTTGAACCAGAAATATTGCAATTGTCAGATGACCAGATTTGGCAATATTTCAAAAAAGAACCAAAATTGGAAGTCTATCGCCATTATATCCAGCAAATAGTAGATAATCGAGCCCATGTCTTATCTGCTGAGCAGGAATCTCTTCTTGCTGGAGCAGGTGAAATCTTTGATGCTTCAAGTGATACATTTGCTGTTTTGAATAATGCAGATCTAGTTTTTCCAACGATTGAAGGAGAAAATGGTGAAATAGTCCAATTATCTCATGGCGTGTATGGTCAGTTGCTAGAAAGCACGGATCGAAGGGTACGCGAAGCAGCATTTAAGGGATTGTACAGTGTTTACGAACAATTTAGAAATACATTTGCTTCTACTTTAGGCACACATATAAAAGGACATAATTTTAAAGCGAAAGTCCGTAATTACAGCTCTGCCAGAGAAGCGTCTTTGAGCAATAATCATATTCCTGAAAGTGTATACGATACTTTGGTAGACGTGGTAAACAAGCATTTGCCTTTGTTACATCGATACATGGAATTACGGAAACGTTTATTAGAAGTGGAAAAACTGCACATGTATGATCTTTATACACCGGTCTTAGGGGAAGCTCCAATTACCTTTACGTACGAAGAAGCAAAAGAAAAAGCTTTAGAAGCACTGAAACCAATGGGTGAAGAATACATGGCCATCGTAGAAAAAGCATTCTCTGAACGTTGGATCGATGTTGTCGAAAATAAAGGGAAACGAAGCGGTGCTTATTCTTCGGGAAGCTATGACACAAATCCATATATTTTATTGAATTGGCATGATACGCTGGATCAGCTATTTACGCTTGTCCACGAAATGGGACATAGTGTTCATAGTTATTTCACTCGTTCGAACCAGCCTTATGTGTACGGCGACTACTCCATCTTTTTAGCAGAAATTGCTTCGACAACGAATGAAAATATCCTAACGGAGTATTTATTGGAAACAGAAAAAGACCCTCGTGTACGGGCTTATGTACTCAACCATTACTTGGATGGGTTTAAAGGAACAGTTTTCCGCCAGACACAATTCGCTGAATTCGAGCATTTCATGCATACGGAAGATGAAAAAGGTGTGCCATTGACTAGTGAATACCTAAGTGATAGTTATGGTAAATTGAATGCAAAATATTATGGTCCAGCAGTCGAAGAAGACCCAGAAATTAAATTCGAATGGTCACGGATACCGCATTTTTATTATAATTACTATGTTTTCCAATACTCGACTGGCTTTTCTGCTGCTTCAGCACTGGCGAAGAAAATACTAAACCAGGAACCAGAGGCACTAGAGAACTACTTGGCTTACCTAAAAGCAGGTAACAGCGATTATCCTGTGGAAGTAATGAAAAAAGCAGGAGTTGATATGACACAGGCTGCATATATCGAAGATGCAATGTCGATGTTTGAACAACGTCTAAATGAATTAGAAGAATTGATCGATCGTTTATAAGGCTTTCTATTTTTGATTTTCTCGAATAGAAACGAAAAAAATACGTCGGCTCTCTTGTAAGGGAGTCGACGTATTTTTTTAATTAGAGAGCAAGTGTAAATGGCTAGTTCTTGAATGGAACTAAGAATCATTTGTATGTAAATGTTCACCATTAAAAACTTGATATGAGTTATCTGTTGTTTTACACAGCTCTGTGATTCTCCAAAGGCTACTTGTACCTTTTACTTCTACTAAAACACCAAAATCACGGTCGCAGGCATAATTGTAAACGACTGCAGAAGGGTGTTTTGTGATGCCCATTTCCCGAGCAATTTTTTGATCGGAAAAGAATGCTTCTTTAACGAAGTCAGACTGCCGATCTTCTTTAAACATATTCAAATCGCCGCCGATTTCTTCAAATATGGATTCAGCAAGTTCTTGAGAATATGGTATGTCATTACAGCCGACTGCTTCTTGCAATTTGATCAAAAAACGGCGGCCTTTTTTCTTTCCTTGAAACTGCGCCGCTTTGCAGTCTAATGCTGCAGAATAAGTCATTGAGAATAAGTGATTACGTTCCTCAAGATTGTTCTGAGAAATTCCTTTTTGTTGCATGACATCCCCAATTGTCTGCAAATTGACCAAAGGAAGAAAGCGAAATTGCATCTTTTCTTTTGATGGTGTCCCGTACTCTTCTTCGATAAATTGTAATAACTGTTGTTCCATTTCGAAACAGTATTCCCCTAAAGGATTAACAAATAAATAGATTTCGATCATATGAATCTCCCCCAAAATAGATTCTATACAACTAGTGACTAGATTCTTTCACAACCTATAACTTAACAGAAAAAAGTAAAAAAATGAACTCAAGTGCCTTGTGAAAATGAAAGGTTTCTAATTTTTAGCTTCAAGCATACGTTGGATCTTGTTCTTAGCAGGACGATAAGGTAAAGAAAAACGTTTTAAAAAATTTATAAAAGCAATTTTTCCCACAGATGCATCCCCTACCTCTAGTTCCAGTTCAAAATCGTGTAGATTGTCTCCCCAGCTTTCATCAATAGCTAAAAGTCCTTCTTCAATAGGGAATTCAGCCCGTTTTGTTGTAAGCTTTCCGGTTTGGATTAATGAAGCAGGATCGATATTCAAATCAGAAATTTTTTGAAAAACTGCGCCTGAACGAGGCAGACGTTTTTCGAAGATAAATGCTTCTGCTTCTTCTGTTATAAAGGTATCCGTTGTTTCGAGACGCCCTTTTTCAGCAGGTGTTTTTAATGTATATTCAGCTTGATGACCAACGAAACGGATCCGTAGGCCACAATTTTGTTTCTTCAGCTGTTCATCAACGGTATCGAAATAAATATTAGTCTGTACACGGAAATCTTTATCTGTTAATTGATAGTGAGCGATGAATATCTCGTACTCTTGCTTTGTCAGCATAGATTTATATTCGATTTCAAGCATTTGTGTCATTTGATCGACTCCTTTTTGTCTATTTTGCCTAATTTTCTTTTTTTGGTCAATGCATAAATCAAGAGTACGAAAAAACTTTGCATATATGGTAGAATAAACAATGAATGTTAATGAAGTAGAGGTATCAGCTATGGAACGAGATTGGGAAGCATTTTTAGCACCATATGAACAAACTGTATCAGAATTGAAAGTGAAACTGCGGGGGATCCGCAAACAGTTCCGTGAACAAAATCGACATGTCCCGATTGAATTTGTCACTGGGAGAGTCAAGCCAGTCGATAGTATTGTAACAAAATCACAATTACGGCATATTCCAATGGGACGTTTAGAAGAAGAAATGTCTGATATTGCCGGGTTAAGGATCATGTGTCAGTTTGTAGAAGATATCCATCAAGTTGTTGAGATCATCCGTAAAAGAAAAGACATGAAAGTTCTCCAAGAACGAGATTACATCACAAATAAAAAAGCAAGTGGCTACCGTTCTTATCATCTGGTGATCGAGTATCCTGTACAGCTGATCAGCGGTGAGAAGAAAATTTTGGCGGAAATCCAGATTCGGACTCTTGCGATGAATTTCTGGGCAACGATTGAGCATTCGCTGAATTATAAATATCAAGGCGTTTTTCCAGAAGAAATGAGTGAACGACTTCAGCGTGCGGCAGAAGCTGCCTATCAGTTGGATGAAGAGATGTCCAGTATCCGTGAAGAAATCCAAGAAGCACAGCGGTTATTCTCCCATGGAAGAGGAAAATCAGATGATGTCTACTATCGAACGCTTTTGAAGAAAGAAAGCGAAAGAGAGGAGGCAGGGGATGAAAGTAGCGATCGTTCATAATAAAGAAGCAAAGACTATAGAAGTGACAGAACGTTTGAACGCACTTTTAGAACAAGCAGGGATTCAACGAGATGATCATGAGCCAGAATTGGTCATCTCAGTCGGCGGAGACGGCACATTATTGTCGGCGTTCCATCACTACAGTCATTGTCTGAATGATGTGCGTTTCTTGGGCGTGCATACAGGTCATTTAGGGTTTTACACGGATTGGCGGGATTACGAGCTGGAAGAACTAGTAGACAGCTTACGAACGAACCGGGAACAAAGTGTTAGTTATCCCTTGCTGGATGTTCGGATCAGTTATTTGGATGAAACACCGGACCAGCATTTTTTAGCACTGAATGAATCAACGATTAAACGGGCCAATCGTACGATGGTAGCCGATGTATACATCAAAAACGAGCTGTTTGAAAGTTTTAGAGGAGATGGATTGACGATTTCTACGCCTACTGGTTCGACAGCATATAATAAAAGTGTCGGCGGTGCTGTGATCCATCCTAGTATCAATGCCTTTCAGTTGGCAGAGATTGCTTCACTGAATAATCGAGTGTTTCGTACTTTGGGTTCTCCGATCGTGATTGCCCATGATGAATGGCTAGAAATAAAATTGGAAAATACAGAAGATTATCTTGTAACGGTTGATCAATTGAATGTCGCAAAAGCAAATATCCGCTCAATTTATTATCGAATAGCAGAAGAACGGATCCATTTTGCTTCTTATCGACATATGCATTTTTGGCATCGTGTGAAAGATGCCTTTATTAGTGAGGATTGATATGCAGTTTACATGGGATTATGAGAAAGATCATTCTCAGCAAGTAAAATATTTTTTAAAAGAAAAAGGGATCTCAAAGGGTCTGTTAGCGAAAATAAAATTTCAAGGCGGTCAAATCAAAGTTAATGATCAAGTAGAAAATGTCTTGTTTTCTCTAGCTAAGGATGATAAGGTAACCATTGTGATTCCTGATGAAGGAGAACATGAAACCGTACTTTTGGATGAAACACCGATCGATATCGTGTATGAAGATGAACACGTTCTGGTAGTAAATAAACCAGCAGGCGTTTCGTCTATTCCTGCCCAATACCATCCAAATGGGACAATGGCTAATCGTGTAAAGGCTTATTATAAAAAACAAGGTTACGAAAACCAAGTAATCCATGTGGTGACGCGACTAGATCGGGATACATCTGGTTTGATGCTTTTTGCAAAGCATGGATTTGCGCACGCAAAATTAGATATGCAACTTCGTAAAAAGAAGTTTGTGAAAAAATATCAGGCCTTAGTCAGTGGAAGGCTTTCAGATTTATCGGCACATGGACATATCGATTTGCCGATCGCCCGAGATTATTCTTCGCTATTGAAGCGAATGGTCTCTGATGAAGGACGTTCGGCACAGACTGAGTACTGGATAGAGAAGCGACTAACAGAAATCGCGTTAGTTGATATCCAGCTGCATACAGGAAGGACACATCAAATAAGAGTTCATTTTTCCGCAATTGGCTGTGCCCTGCTCGGTGATGATATGTATGGCGGGCGAATGGATCTGGGAATAAAAAGACAAGCCCTTCATTGTTATGATCTGTGTTTTTACCATCCATTTACAGAAGAGTTGCTGGAGTTCAAGCAGCCTTTAGCCGCAGACATGGAGGCAGTTGTGAGACGGTTTGAAGAATAAGGCGAGGTGAGATTGGTCTGGATGAAAATCAAGAATTAGAGGAAAGATTTGCCCAGTTGACTCAAGATTTAAGGGAAAATAATATTCAGGCATTCAGAAACAGTTTTTTAGAGATGCATATCTATGAGCAGGGGCAATTCTACCAATCTCTTACAGAAGAGAACAGGCAGCTGATCTATTCCTATCTGTCGCCTAAAGAATTAGCGGATATGTTCGATGTGATTGAAGAAGACAACGAACATATGAAAGAATACCTAGATGAGATGCGTCCTAGCTATGCAGCTGATATGCTTTCTGAGATGTATACAGATAATGCTGTTGACTTGCTTAATACGCTGGATAAAAAGCAAATTGCTAAATATTTAAGTTTGATGTCGGCAGACGATGCCAGTGAAATCAAGGAACTTCTCCATTACGAGGATGAAACAGCTGGCGCGATCATGACAACTGAATTTGTTTCGATCGTAGCCAATCAAACTGTTCGCTCTGCGATGTACGTGCTGAAGAACGAAGCAGATGTAGCTGAAACAATCTATTACATCTATGTCGTTAATCAAGAAGGTCAGCTAGTAGGGGTTATTTCTCTGCGCGACCTAATCGTGAATGATGACGACGCAATGATTTCTGATCTGATGAGCGAACGAGTGCTTTCAGTTCATGTAGGCGACGACCAAGAAGATGTGGCACAAACATTTAGGGATTATGACTTCTTAGCTCTTCCTGTTACCGATTATGATGATCATTTGTTAGGAATCGTCACAGTCGATGATATCATCGACGTTATTGATGATGAAGCTGCTAGCGATTATTCAGGACTTGCCGGGGTCAATGTGGAAGAAATTAATGAAAATCCAGTAAAGGCAGCGTCTCGACGTTTGCCTTGGCTGATCACTCTGTTGTTTTTAGGTATGTCGACCGCTTCTTTAATCAGTCACTATGAAGACTTGGTAAGTGAAGCGAGTATTTTAGCAGTCTTCATTTCGCTGATTACAGGAACTGCCGGTAATGCTGGAACCCAGTCGCTAGCTGTGGCTGTTCGTCGACTTGCGATTTCTGATGAGAAAGATCATGGATTTGTTCGACTTGTTTTGGCTGAAGTCTTGACCGGCGTTGTCACAGGAGCTGTTACGGGGATCACGATTTTTCTAATCGTAGGTTTTTGGAAACATAATTTTATCTTGGGGTTTGTCATAGGGATGGCTATGCTATTTGCAATCACAGTGGCGAATCTTGCAGGTAGTTTAATCCCGATGCTAATGGATCGTCTAGGATTTGATCCAGCAGTAGCAAGCGGTCCCTTTATCACGACTTTGAGCGATTTGACGAGTGTACTGATTTATTTCAATATTGCTTCTTTATTTATGGGCTATTTTATGTAAAAAAACAAAAACATTTGCAATAAGCATTATGCCTGTTGCAAATGTTTTTTTGTTTATAAGATTATAACTGAAGATCCACGATTTTGGTTCCGTGTACTTCGCTTACGTTCAATTCTTTAGCTACATGTGCTGCATTCTCTGCAGTGACACCACCACCAGGCAAAATGATTAAGCGGCCATCTGTATAGGCAATCAATTCTTTAAGCCGTGGGAAATTTTCTACAATAGTTTTGTCAGCAGGACCGCCATGAGTCAAGATACGGTCAACACCATGTTCTACCAGCCAATCGATTGCTTCGAATTGCCGATCTTCAGGAATACTGTCAAAAGCCATATGGAAGGTGATCTGCAACCCTTCTGCTGTTTCGATCAATAGTTCTAAGGCCTCTTCGTCTAGCCAGCCTGAAGGAGTAAGACAACCAAATACTACGCCATCCGTCCCTAATTTCTTTGCTTCAATCAAATCAGTATGCATGATTTTCAATTCGATATCGTTATAGACGAAGTCGCCCCCTCTAGGACGAATAATCGTCATTACGGGGATATCTTTTTCCCCAGCATAACTTAACGTTTCTTCGATCACACCAGTACTCGGGGTTGTGCCACCGACCGCTAAGTTGTCACACAATTCGATCCGATCGGCTCCTCTAGCAATTGCTAGAGGAATAGATGTGTAGTTTTCAGCGCAAAATTCTTTGATCATCTAATCTTCTCCTTTATCTTTCACTTTCTTCTAGGCATTGTATCATATTTTTAGCAGTTGCCAAAGTGAGCATCTAACGGTAAGATAAAACAGAAATGAGGGGGAACTATGTTAAAAAAAATTGACCGAGGACGCCAGTTTTTGGCAGAAAATCATCAGCTGTTCCGCTGTCCGGTTTGCCAAGAAGAAGTAAAAAAGTCTGATAATGGCTTGATATGCAAAAATAATCACCGTTTTGACCTTTCCAAAAAAGGAACACTTTATTTTTTATCCCATGCGGTTAAAACAGAATACGATCAAGGAATGTTCGTTCCAAGGCGTAGAATGATCCAATCTGGCATGTATCAGCCCGTTATTGAGACTATTGCGCAGCATTTACCTGAAGAAGTCTCGCTATTAGATGTTGGCTGCGGAGAAGGTAGCTTCTTGAATGAATTTTCAAAATTGAAAAAGATTCAAAATGCTGTTGGATTTGATATTTCAAAAGAAGGAGTCTACGCAGCTACAGAACAATCTGCCGAAGCATTTTGGTGTGTAGCTGATTTGACCAATTTGCCGTTTGCTGATCAAACATTCAACGCGGTTTTAAATATCTTTTCGCCTTCTCATTACCAAGAATTCCAACGTGTACTCTCAGAAGATGGAGAAGTGTTGAAGGTGGTGCCACAAGAAAATTATTTAAAGGAACTACGTCAGGCTTTTTATCCGAATCAACCTGAAAAACAGAGTTATTCCAATGAACGTGTAGTAGCCAAGTTTGCTGAAGCAATGAAATTAACTGAACGTCAGCGTGTAACCTATGAATTTGAGATACCAGAGGAAAATCAAAAAGATCTTTTGGCCATGTCACCTTTAGAATGGCAGGTAGAAGAGCGAATCAAAGCAGACTTATATAAGAATCCTTTGAAGAAGATTACAATTGACATAGAATTATTAAAAGGAACTAAGAGAAAACGTTTTTCTAGCAGTTTTTAATGAGTAGAGGTTGCAAAAAAAAGTTGAGGGTGTTATATTAGCAACAAGTTGTTTTTTCATTGGTTTTTATCAGGTTCCTGTTCTGATAAAAGTTAGTGAGAAGAGCTTCACTAACGTAACGACTCGCAGTGACTGACACCGAGTTGATACGTTTTTTTTTATGCAAAAATCAAATTGTCAGAAAATAGAAACGAACATAAATATGAGAGGAATGATCCTGATGAATCATATCGTTTTATTTGAACCATTAATCCCTGCAAACACTGGAAATATTGCCCGTACGTGTGCAGCCACGAATACTCCGCTTCATTTAATCGAGCCACTAGGTTTTTCAACTGATGACAAACATCTAAAACGGGCAGGGTTGGATTATTGGAATGATGTAAATATTACTTACCACAGTAATTTAGAAGCTTTTTTAACATTTTTAGGTAATCGTAAACTACATTTGATCTCAAAATTTGCCCATAAAGTATATAGTGACGAAAATTTTGCTGATGGAGAAGAGCACTTCTTTTTATTTGGAAAAGAAACAACCGGTTTGCCAGAAACATTTATGCGTGAAAACGAAGAAAAGTGTTTACGCATCCCTATGAATGATGAGCATGTCCGCTCATTGAATTTATCGAATACAGCTGCAATGATAGTGTATGAAGCACTTCGCCAGCAAGGATTCCCTAATTTAGAATTGACGCATCACTATGAAAATGACAAGCTGGATTAGACAGTTTATTATAGAGTAAAATAAAAGAAAGACAGGAGTTTGCTGCGTATGGAACTATATTTTACCCGACATGGGAAGACACAATGGAATCAGGAAAGACGTTTTCAAGGGAGCAATGGCGATTCTCCGCTTTTGCCACAAAGTTACGAAGAAATCAAAGCATTTGGGAAAAAGGTAAAATATGTTCCTTTTAAAGCAATTTATTCCAGTACAGCAAAGCGAGCACGTGATACAGCAGAAGGTATCAACAAAGAGCTTGCTCGTCCGGTAGAGATTTTTTATACAGATAAGCTAAGAGAACTAGGGCTGGGTACTTTAGAAGGTCAGTCGATCGATGAAATGTACCAGAAATATCCGGATAATCTGCCGAATTTGCGTAATCATTTAGATCTGTATGATCCTTCTCCTTTTCACGGAGAAACGATTGAATCGGCAATCACACGTATCGAAACTGTTGTAGCAGAAGCGGTTGCCCAACATAAAGATGGCCCACTTTTATTCGTAGGACATGGAGCTTCTTTAACTGCAGCCATTCAATGGATGACAGGAAAAGAGCTAAGTGAGTTGCGTGAAATGGGTGGATTGTTCAATAGTAGTTTGACGATTTTAGAGACTGAAGAGCCTTGCAGATTATTGCCATATGAACTGAAAGTATGGAACCAAACAGATTTTTTAGGAACTGAAACAGCACCAGAACCTTTACTATAGAAGAAGGAGGCGGCTTCCGATGCAGCCAGAAGAAATGCCTTATTTCGTTGGTACAGTTGCCGCGATTTTTTTTCAAAATCCTAGTAATTTTTACAAAGTGCTTTTGGTACACATCAGTGAAACCACAGCTGATTACCGTGAAAAAGAGATTGTAGTCACCGGAAGTTTCGGCGATATTCAAGAAAATGAGACTTATCGTTTTTATGGAGAATTAGTGGATCATCCTAAATACGGAAGGCAGCTTAAACTCGAAAGATATGAGCAAGAAAAGCCAACAACTGCAAATGGGATCGTAGCGTATCTTTCCAGCGAAAAATTCCCAGGAATCGGGAAGAAAACAGCAGAAAAAATTGTAGAATTGCTGGGAGAAGATGCTATCGAAAAAATCATTGCTGATCCTTCGGTATTAAAACAAATCTCCGGTTTGACGAAGCCAAAAAGAGAAATGCTTGCTGAGACGATTCGGCTAAACCACGGGATGGATCAAGTGATCATGGGACTGAATCGTTACGGGTTCGGTAGTCAGTTAGCTTTCAGTATCTACCAGGCCTATAAGAACGAGTCTTTGGATATCATCGAAGAAAATCCGTACCAGCTAGTCGAAGACATAGAAGGAATCGGGTTCAAACGTGCAGATAATCTAGCCGAACAAATCGGTATTGCAGCAGATTCACCGAGAAGAATTCGAGCAGCTATCTTGCATCAGATTTTTCAGCATGCAGTTCAAACAGGAGATACATACGTACCGGCGGAGACATTGCTTCAGCAAACGATCCGTATTTTAGAAACAAGTCGCCCAATTGAAATCCAGCCTGATCAGGTTGCTACTGTAATTATCCAACTTGTTGAAGAAGGAAAGATACAACAAGAAGAGACTAATCTTTACGAAAACAGTTTGTACTTTTCTGAATGGGGGATCGGTAATTCGATCCAGCGCCTTCTCAGTCGTAAAAAAGAAATCCATTATCCTGAAAAAGAAGTGCAGAAGAATATTCGGCGTATCGAAAAAATATTCGGCATACAGTATGGACCTTCGCAAGAACAAGCTATCGCTGAAGCAATCCGTTCCCCTCTATTTATTTTAACAGGAGGACCAGGTACGGGGAAAACTACTGTGATCAACGGAATCGTCAATCTTTTTGCAGAGTTGAACGGACTGGAATTGGATCCTTCAAAATATACCCAAGAAATTTTTCCTATTCTACTTGCAGCACCAACTGGCCGAGCAGCTAAACGAATGAACGAAACGACAGGTCTGCCTGCCAGTACGATCCATCGTCTTCTGGGGCTGAATGGACGGGAAAAAACACCTTCAGTCAGTACGAAAGAATTAGAAGGCGGACTTTTGATTGTTGATGAGATGTCTATGGTCGATACATGGCTGGCTAACACATTATTCAAAGCGATTCCGACGAATATGCAAGTTATCTTAGTAGGAGACAAAGATCAGCTTCCCTCTGTCGGTCCTGGTCAAGTACTCCATGATCTTTTGGAAATCGAACAAATTCCCAAAATGGAACTCAATCAGATTTATCGGCAAGGTGATGGTTCTAGTATTATTCCTCTTGCCCATGAGATCAAAGAAGGACGTCTGCCAAAAGATTTCACAAAGAATCAAAAAGATCGTTCCTATTTCCGAAGTGATGCTTATCAAATTGAACCCTTGATCTCTAAAATTGTGGAAAAAGCGAAAAATAAGGGATTCCGTGCACAAGATATCCAAGTATTAGCACCAATGTATCGGGGACCTGCAGGGATCGATGCGTTAAATAAAATGATGCAGGAGATATTCAATCCAGGGAAACCTGGAAAAAAGGAAGTACATTGGAACGACACCGTTTATCGGATAGGAGACAAAGTCCTCCAATTAGTCAATACTCCCGAATTGAATGTATTCAATGGAGATATGGGAGAAATCACGGGTATCATCTTGGCAAAAGATTCTGAAGATAAAGTGGATGAATTAGTTATCCAGTTTGATGCAAATGAGGTCACTTATAAAAGAAACGAATGGAATAAAATCACTCTTTCTTATTGTTGCTCAATCCATAAATCACAAGGCAGTGAATTCAAGATGGTTATTTTGCCCATGGTCCATCAATATCAGCGGATGCTTCAGCGTAATTTGCTCTACACGGCAGTGACCCGCAGTAAGGAACTGTTGATTTTGTTAGGGGAAGAGCAAGCCTATGTCACTTGTGTAGCGAATGAATCAGCAAGCCGGATGACTACGTTGAAATCAAGGATCATAGATAATGATAAAATGAATATCACTCTGCGGACAAAACTAGCAGCTTATGAAGATTCTTTGGTCGGAAATGATCCATTTGAAGATGGGAACTATACAAAAGAGCCACGGGTTGTAAAAGAAAAGCTACCTGTAGAAGATGACAGTGGGACGAATGAATCGAAAAAACAAGTAATGGAAACAGTGGAACCAGATCTGTTTTCTTCATTTGTTGGAGAAGAAAAGAAAGAAGAGGTAGAACCTGCTGTTTCTAAAGATTTCGTTCTTACAGCAGAAGTGATCGATAACCAGTTAGTAGATCCGATGATTGGTATGGAAAACAGTTCTCCCTACGATTTTATACCGGCAAAAAATGCTTGATTTTAAAGATGAGAAATAGCTAAAAATGATCATTGGTTAGCGTTTTCTTTTGTTTTTTCAGTGTGATATGCTAAGCTGAAATCAAAAGGGGGGCGTTACTTTATGGCTAAAAAAACCGAAGATAAATTAGCGAAATTAGCAAAAGAATCTGGCAATGACTTTAAAAAGTTAGATGAGATGGAAAAAGAATTCAAATTGAATGAAAGTCCTGATGTAGAACGAGACGATCGTGAAGAATCAAAACTAGAAAAAACGTTAGACAAGGCGCCTATTTTTCCGCCTAACACGCCGAACAATCCAACGAATCCTGGCAGCCCTGCGAATCCTTGATTCTTTCAATCGTGAGGAAATGGTTTGCGGGACAATTGAATAGAAGATGTGAAAAAAACCTGAATGATGCGAAGGAGCATCATTCAGGTTTTTTTGTGTTAGATAAGACTTATTGCAAATGCTGATAAAAATAGATAGCCAATTGCGTGCGATCCCGTAAATCTAGCTTTTCTAGTAATTGGCTGATGTAATTGCGAACAGTGCCGTCACTCAAGTACAAGGCATCTGCAATTTCTTTATTGTTTTTCCCGGCAGCTACTTCTTTGATGATTGCAAGCTCACGTTCACTAAAAGAAGCATAAGCATGACTATCAATCGTCGGTTTATTCTTCATCATTTGAGTGAAAGTCTCGATGATTTCATTACCAAATACGGCCTATCCATTATAAGCGGATTTGACAGAAGGAATAATCGCTTGCAAGTTCTGTTTGATTAAATACCCTTTGACACCGATGGAAAATGCTTCGCGGATGTATTCTTCATCTTTGAATGTCGTCAAAAGCAAAAGGATGGCTTTGGGAAATTTAGCCAAAATTTCTTTGGCAGCATCGATGCCCGTTTGTTTAGGCATGCGGATGTCCGTCAGCAAAACATCGGGACGATGGGTTTCGTATAAGACTAGCGCATCCTTGGCACAATGACCAATGCCTAACACACGGATCTCTTTCGTGCTTTCTAAAATGGTTTGTAACGATTTCGTCACAAATGGATCATCATCAATAATGACTACTGTTATCATTGGTGTCCCTCCCTTGGTAAAATGATCGTTAACTGAAATTGCTGGTTTTCTTGGAAAATATGGACTTGTCCCTTTTGTTCTTGAAAACGTTGACGCATCGTTTTCAAACCAATACCGGGAGCAGAATTTTTTTGTGGGCTGGTGCCATCATTCGTGATTTGCAAGCGATAAAAGGCCGGCAACGTTCGAAAATGTAAAACAACGGTTTTGGCATGACTATGTTTGATACTGTTGGTTAAGGCTTCTTTGATGACCATTAAGAAGCAGTTTTGCTGCGTTTCATTCAATCCTTCAAACAAGTTTCCTTCAATCGTAACAGAAGAAGGAAAATCAGCGATCAGAAACTCTAAGGAGTGTTGAAAAGAGATCGATGTCTCATGGAGGTCATGGACACTTTGACGAATCCGATCCATCCCAGTGTGAACGGTGGCACTTAAATTTTCTAATGGTTCTTTTAGTTTTGGTTCTTGATTGATCATTTCAAGCGCACCAATTTGTAAAATCGCACTTGACAGCAGATGACCGACATTGTCATGGATGTCTCGGGCAATTCGGTTCCGTTCTTCCACAATTTGCAAGGCTAATTGTGTTTCTTGTGACAGGGCCAATGCTTTATTTTGTTCCGATAACTCTTGTTGTTTTTCCCAATGAGTATCTTTGGAGACAATGTACTTTTTCTCAAGATCGGTCGTTCGTTGATCTTTTTTTCGTAAGTAAAAGGAAAAAAACAGCAAAATTACGACAAAGGCGACCTTGACGGGGGGATGATTACCAACCGTCGAGATCAACAAAAAACCTAACAAAAACAAGTAATCAAGGTGGCTTTCTTCAGGGGCGATCACTCGCATCGTCGCTGGCAGAAACAGGACAAGATCAGGTAAAAAGGCACATAAAAGAAATAGAATAACTTGGAAAATCCAATTTGGCTTTGTAGGCAGTAAATAACTGACACCAGTGAATAAAACGGCGATCAATAAATAGATAACTTGCATAGCAACGAATCCTTGACTTACCAGCAAAAGCAATGAGATAACCAGTAGAAAGCTAGTTTCGTTGAGTAGCCGAGATTTATGCATAGCAGACTCCTTCATTGTGACAAATGTCATGTGTGGTTTAGCCAATCGTCACTAGTTTCTTTTCTTGCACTTTATTATAGTCAGATCAACAAGAAATTTGGAAGGAGTTTTTCATGATGATTATCGAAATTGATAAATTAGTCAAACGCTATGGAGATTTTGTAGCATTGAATCATTTTGATCTGCAAGTACAAGAAGGAGAAGTCTTAGGTCTGTTAGGACCAAACGGCAGTGGGAAATCGACTGCCATCAACTGTATGCTTTCTTTGTTAAATTATGACAAAGGAACCATTAAATTGTTCGGGACAACAATGACTCCTGAAAATTATGCTGTCAAGGCAATGATTGGGGTCGTTCCTCAAGACGTTGCGGTCTTTGACGAACTAAGTGTGCAAGAAAATATCGATTATTTTTGCGGTTTATATGTTTCCGAAAAAGAGAAAAGGAAAGCCTTGATTGAAGAGGTGATTCAATTAGTGGGATTAGAAAAATATGTGTCGTTTCGTCCAGGAGAACTTAGTGGTGGCTTGAAACGTCGGTTGAACATCGCATGTGGGATTGCCCACAAGCCGCGGTTAATTTTTTTAGATGAGCCGACAGTAGCTGTAGACCCCCAAAGTCGGAATAAAATTTTAGAAAGTATCAAGGAGCTGAATCGACAAGGAGCAACCATTGTCTATACAACACATTACATGGAAGAAGTAGAAATTCTTTGCGACCAGATCGTGATCATGGATCAAGGACAGGTGATTGCTAAAGGAACCAAAGAATCTCTAAAAGATATGGTACGGACGGCGGATCGTTTGACGATCGACATCCCATTACTCCCAGAAAACGTGTTGTCAGCGATTCAGCGGACAATAGCTTCTGATGGGATCGCTTATAAAAAAGGTCAGCTCCAAGTAACAACTACTGAACTAAATACAGTATTGTTGCCGATTCTTACAATCTTACAAGAAGAAAAGATCAGTTACGGAAAAATAGCAACCAAAGAATCGTCCTTGAATGATGTCTTTTTAGAGATTACCGGCAAGGAATTGAGAGACTAGAGGAGGGGAAATAATGTTTTGGCATTTTTATAAATATCGTACAAAAATACTGCTGCGAAATAAATCCATGTTGTTTTGGACATTGGCCTTTCCAATTCTTTTAGGATTGATGTTTATGGCGGCCTTTGGCGAGATTGATCAAGGTGGCAATCTCGAAACGATTAATACTGGAATTGTAATCAAAGCGGATCAAACAGCGCTTTCGGAAAATTTTACCACAGTCTTAGAACAAGTCGAAGTTAATGATAAACCATTATTTGAAGTACAGGAACTATCAGAAGTAGAAGCGAATGAAAAGCTAAATGCAGATGATTTGGCTGGTTTTTATCTCATTGATGGTTCATCTGTTTCGCTCCATGTGGGTCAAGCAGGAATGAGTCAGACGTTGATGAAAAACGTCATGGATCAATTTTTACAGCGTATTGGTATAATTTCGAGTAAAGTGGCAGAAGTGGAGAACGTTGATCTCGCGCCCATCATGACTGCTTTTGAACAAGAAGTATCTTTTCAAGAAGTTCATGCAGGTCGTAATATGAGTTTCAAAAGTTTTTATTTCTTCACTCTGATTGGAATGGCGATTCTCTACGGGACGATGTGGGGGGTCCGCAATGTACAGGATCAGCAAGCAAATCAATCGTCAAATGGTATTCGCTTGTCCTTGATTCCTAGAAAGCAATCGTTAGTTTCAATCGCTAATTTGGCAGCAAGCTTTACGATTGTTTTGACAGAGATTTATATTATGTTAGCTGTCTTTCGTTTTATCTATCAAGTAGACTTTGGTGAACGTTGGCAATGGTTGATGATTGTTACCGCTCTGGGGTCGTTGTGTGCGATTTTGTTAGGTACATTGATTGGTAATTTGATACCAAAAATGAATCTGGTGCAAAAGGATAGCATCTTGATTTCAGTGACGATTGCGATGAGCTTTTTTGCTGGTATGATGGGGTCGGAACAAGTGAAGTATTGGATTGATCTTCATATTCCGATTGTTGGTCAATTAAATCTCGTCAACTTGATCAGCGAAAGTTTGTATAAACTTTATTTCTACACTGATTTGGCTAGTTTTTATACCAATCTTCTATGGTTGATCGGATTTATTTTCCTTTTTGCGTTAGGAAATGCTTGGATGGAAAGAGGGGTGCGTTATGACGCTTTATAAAACGATTTGGACATTGCTTAAAGCAAATAAATCGAATTTACTGATAGGTGTAATTATCACTGTTGTTGCCACATTCTTTTTTGCGCAAAATATTGATGTTGAAAATACCTCTCTGCAAGATGCGAAAATCGCCTTGATTAGTGAAGAAGAGTCGCCTGTAGTCGAAGGCCTTCGTAAATATTTGAATGACAAGGAAACAGTCGTTACATTGGATGGAACCTCACAAAAAGAAATCGATGATGCTCTTTATTTTAATCGTGTAAACATTATCTTACATCTGCCTGCAGACTTTACCGAACAAGTCGAAGTAGGAAAGATGCCGACGATCAAGATACAGAGTCGCCCAGATGCCTTTTCTAAAACAGTTGTTACACAGCAAGTGAACACCTTTTTGCAAACACTGATTCTGTTTCAAGAAGAAGATAAAACAATCGATGCAGCTATGGAACAGACACAAATGGCACTCTCGGTTACTGGAGAAGTTGAGCTAAGTGCGGGATATAGTCAGCGGATGAAAAAGCTGTTGACGGGCACAACCTTTAATTTCTTGTCTTATGGGTTGTTTCTATCCATTTTTAGCGGTTTCAGCGTCATCAATCTAGCGTTTAATCGCAAAGAGATCAGTAAACGAAACCAGAGTGCGCCCATTACCAAACGAAACTTGAATCGCAAAGTAACCTTTAGTTTGATTAGTTACTCGCTGCTGTTGTTCAGTGGCTTCTTACTTCTAATGGTTCTGTTAGTGATCCACACCTCGTGGGATATAACGGTATGGTATCATATTTTAAATACTTTCTTGTTTTTATTGCCGGTCATTAGCTTTTCGGCTTGTATCACTTCATTGGTAAAAAACTCAGAAACCAGCGGTGGGATCAAAGATATTTTTATCACAGGCAGTTGCTTTATCGGTGGGGTGTTTGTACCAGCAGAATACTTGCCAGAAATGGTTAGCAAAATAGCGGCATTCACACCAACATATTGGTTTGTTCAAAATAATAACTTGATCAGTGAAACACTCAGTTACAATCAAACATTTGCAGAATCTTTTTGGTTCAATGGTTGTGTCTTAGTTGCTTTTGCTGCGGTGTTTTCAATGATCCAATTTATTTTGGGTAAAGAAAGAAACTATCGATGGCAACCCAATTGGGCAAAGAATTAACTGCATAGTAAAAAAAGGACTGTGACAAAAGTCGTGTGTAGTGACCCCCAAAAGTTAGACTTTTTTGGAGTGGAGAAATCCACTCCTTTTTTCATGCTCTAAAATGATATTTTTACACAACCGTTGCGGTTGTTTTACGAAATTGGACGGGACTTTGCCAGTTTAATTTCTGTTTTATCCGTTCATTATTGTAGTAATAGATATAGCTATCGATGGCTGATTTTAATTCCTCGAAACAGTTATAAACTTTCCCGTGAAAAATCTCTTGTTTTAATAAGCCAAAAAAATTCTCCATAAGTGAATTATCTAAGCAGTTCCCTTTCCGAGACATGCTTTGAAAGATTTTGTACTCCTTCAATTTGTTTCTATAAGCTTTCATTTGATACGCCCAACCTTGATCTGAGTGAAACGTACGACGATAGGGACAATCGTTAGTGGTCTGGATAGCTTCCTCCAAACCTTCCATTACCGCTAATGCATTGGGCTTTTCAGAGATACGATAGGATAAAATCTCACTATTGAACATATCCATAAAAGGATCTAGATACAATTTCTTTTGACGGATAATGCCTTTGGCATCCACTTCATGGTATTTAAATTCAGTTGTATCCGTCGTGATTTTCTGATGGCAGATACTGGTGTAGAAACGACGATGGATCCGATTTTTGGCTACTGCTCCGACTTGTCCTCGATAAGAATTGTAGCGCCGCGATTTACGTGTGTATGTCGTTACTTTTATTCCTAGCTTCTTGATCAGGCGCTGAACTTTCTTTTTATTGATAGAGAAACCGCGGTTTCTTAGTTCATTGGTCATCCGTAAACAGCCATAATCCTTGTGCTTCTCCCGAATTTTAAGCATTTCCGCTTCAATCTCTTGATCTGGATTTTTACGGTCCAATCGTTTTTGCCAGTACATAAAGGTTGCCTTAGGGAACTTTAAAGTTTCTAGAAGCTCAACTAATTTAAACGGTCCTCGGAGGCTTGCGATGATTCGTGCGATTGCTTCATTCGTCGTTGTTGGGCTTCCTGTTTTCGCAGCTTCCTCAATTCTTTTAAAAAGGCATTTTCAATTTGAAGGGAACGGACTCGTTTCTCCAACTCCTCGATGCGTTCACGTTCTTCAGACGTTGCTTTAGTTGTAGATTTTTTCTTATTTTTGGGTTCATTTTTCTTAGACAAGATAGGTGGACATCCTTTCGTTTTTGAGAGTCCATCGATCCCACCCTCACGGAATTGATGCATCCAACTAGCGATCAAATTAGGGTTGTTCATGTTAAGTGTGTTGGCAACTTCACGATAGGACAGCTCACTTGTTAGATATAACTCTATCGCATCCAGCTTAAATTGAACAGAATATTTTTTCTTTTGTCGCTTTCTTACTAGACCCTCTTCACCAAATTCTTGATAGGCATTGATCCAGCGCTTCACTTGTGATGGAGCCTTAATGGAATACTTCTTTGCCAGATAATCACTTCCGCCTTTGCCATCCAAATAATCATGAACGATCTTTAATTTAAGTTCAAAAGTATACTTAGCCATAAAAAATACCGACCTCCAAAAGTTAGATTTTTTGGTCTAACTTTTGGGGGTCGGTACAGTGTCACAGTCCTTTTTTCCGAATAAACGGTGTTCCAGATGTAGCTTCTGACACAACCTCTTTTATTAACACCAAAACAACTGTTTAGTTGTGGTTATTGTGATATCAAAAGGTCGTTTTTCCATTTCTTCTCCATCTTCTTGACCATGTTGCGGTGTTGTTGAAACGATACGTAACCTGTTTGTTGTGTAGTGATGGAAATATTTCGATTTCAATTGTTTTTTCTGTATAAGTAAAAGAATGAGCCACAAGATTTTAAAGAAATTGATTCGTTCGACCACGACAAAATCAATGACTGGTTTAGACGCATCAGCAGTTGGAACAATCGCGATTCCTCCGCCAAAAAAAGGATGCTTCGTTGCTGTACATAAAAATGCGTTTGAAAAACTTAATTGTTTTCCTCCTGCATCTACCAGAATTGGAAATCCTTTTTGAGTGAATAAAGCACGGAGAATAGAGAATAAATACGAAAATGATCCTAAGTTGTATTTGTTCAATCGCTTTTTTGTGGAAGAATGATTTGTCGCATGGACGATAGCTGCATCTAATCCTATACCGAAATTATTAACAGCTATTCCTTTTTTTTCACTTATTTTTTCTTCATAAGCCATTATGTGGACTTTTTCTGGTGATTGAGCTGCTAAAATCAGCTGAAGTCCTTTTTTGGGATTTTTTGGAAGGCCTGCCCCTCGAGCAAAATCATTTCCAGAACCTGCTGGAATATAAGCAACTGGGAATTCTACTTCCATCTGATAGAAAGTATCAAGTACCTGATGTAAGGTGCCGTCACCTCCTACGATGATCAAAAGGGGGAAAATATCGATTGTTTTCTGTTCTTCTTCTATCCAAGGAATCAATGTTTCTTTTGCCAAAGTTTCAGCAATCTCAGCATCGTGTCCTTTGTATTCACTATAATGAAGTGTATAGTCAATATGCTTATTTTTTAATACCGGTAAAATTCTTTCTGCTACTTTATAGCCATTTCCGCTGCCTGCCGATGGATTGATCAATATATGATAATGGAATTTCATAATTTCCTCCTGCTATTCAATAAAACAAGATATTTTAATACTCCTGTTTGCTGGTTAACCAATAATTAGCAAGCTTTTTCTATTTTTTGAATGAAAGAAACTTGTTTTTTCAAAAAAATCTGTTACAAAATTAATTCTTGGTTATTATAGCAGAAGTCTAGGAAAATGAAAAAGGTCCGAAGACCGAAAAACACAAAAAAGCCTAGCAAGCGCATGATCCATTACTTACGTAAGGAGAAGTTCCAAGGTTCGGCATGTCCACTTAGATCTTCAGCTGCTTGCTAGACCGTTCTCTAGTAAGAGGTTGCTCAAATTCCCACATCCTTTTTTATTTATTTAAGTTTCACAACAATTCTGTTCTTGCAGATCCTACTTCGTCTGCTTTACTGGGAATTCTTATGACCCCTTACACTTACTTTATACCATATCCCACGATTTTTAGCAAACGTTTACATTGTTCAAGCTTTTGCTTTTTTAAAAGCAGATAAGACGGATTGAAATAAATGAAAAGTCTGTTATAATTATTGTTTGTTTCACATAACCGCGGTTCATCAACCATCCCGCGTTAAAAAAACTAGGAGAAAAGAGGAGAGAAAATGCAAAAAACGAAAAGCAGACAACGGTTATCCGTAATCGTTGTAAATGGCATCATCATGGCTCTTTATCTAGCGTTAACTATTTTAGTTGCGCCTGTATCCTCAGGGCCGATCCAGTTTCGTATTTCAGAAAGTTTGAATCATTTAGTTGTCTTTAACCGTAAATTGCTTTGGGGAGTTTTAGGCGGGGTCATCGTCTATAATGCCTTCTTTGGTTTTGGTATCATGGATGTGGTTTTTGGTGGCGGCCAAACATTGCTTTCTTTAGGCCTGACAGCTTTATTGCAAAACAAAGTGAAAAATGTAAAGATGCGTTTAGTATTGAACACGATCTTCTTTACCGTCAGCATGGGACTGATTGCTTATATGTTAGTTCCAACAGGTGGCCAAGCATTTTGGACAACCTATGGCACGCTTGCATTAAGTGAGTTTATCGTCATGGCTGTTTCAGCACCATTGATGTATTATTTAGATCGCGCGCTTGATTTTGAAAAGCGTGTCTAATTATAAAAAGCGAAAAAAGAAAGCAGATTAGCTGTTTTCTTTTTTCGCTTTTTGATTATGCTTCTTGGTTTTGCAAATTTTCAATTTCTACCACTTTATAATTCTTTTTCTCTAAGTGGTTGACGATCGTTTCACATACTTTCGCTTCAGTGTTAGCCGGTAGCGTGATCAATGTACGTCGAATGTATTCGTCTTTTTCAATATCAAGAGTAATACAGCTGGCAATGCTGCTGTGTTTTGAAATGATTTTTGCAATAGCAGCCAAATCTCCTTGCTTTCCTGTGGAAGCAATTGTCAGTACATAGCTTCCTTGTTCTACGCTCCAAGATTGAGAGAGCATATTAAGCAACGTACTATGTGTCAAAATACCATAAAAATGATTTTCACTGTCAAGGACAGCAATATAAGGAAGCTCTTTGATCGTAAAGAATACTTTGAAGAAAGAAGTATCCAGGTAAATGAACTTTGTAGCGTTTTTCAAAAGATGAGTGACAGGAAGCGTCATATCACCGCCATTTGCTTTATGACGATAGATATGCATTTTGTAAATGTTTCCACGGAAAATATTACCTGAAGAATCTAAGATCGGCACACAACGGTATCCGGAAGTTTCTAAAATTTTTAATGCTTCTTCTAATGTACTAGTCTCTGTAACGGTTGTCAGATCTTTTTTCTTATATACAAGTGTTTTTAATAGCATCGCTATACCTCCAATTGTCTCATTTTAGCTTAATTTCAAATTAATCATATCATAATTTTATCCAAAACAATAGATAGTTTATTTCACAAATTGACAAGTAAAAAGTTACGTGATACTGTTATGAAGTATAAGTCTGATTCTCAGCAAGGGGGCAGAAGTAAATGGCAAAGAAAAAAGCAGCACTCGCTTGTTCCGTTTGTGGGTCTCGCAACTACACAAAATCAGTCAGTGAAGGAAAAAGCGGCGAACGTTTGGAAATCAATAAGTTTTGTAAATATTGTAATCAATATACATTACATAAAGAAACGAAATAAACAGTAGCAAGGGAGGTTGTCTCATGAAATTTCTAAAAAGCGTAAAAGATGAAATCAAACAAGTAACTTGGCCAAGCAGAAAACAACTCCGTAAAGATACGTTAGTAGTCATCGAAACTTCTATTATTTTCGGATTGATGTTTTACGTAATGGATACAGCCATCCAAAGTTTATTTGGCTGGATCTTAAAATAACTCGCTAGCCACAACGTACTTTTAGTGCTATAATGAAGCGAAAGAAAAACTTCGGGTGTACTGAGGTTTTTTTATTTTACAATGAAATGAGGAGCCTTCAATGGAATCTTTTGAAAAAAACTGGTATGTCTTGCATACATATTCAGGATATGAAAACAAAGTAAAAGCAAATATCGAATCTCGTGCGCAAAGTATGAAAATGGCCGACTTTATTTTCCGTGTCGTTGTTCCTGAAGAAAAAGAAACTGAAGTCAAAAATGGGAGAGAAAAAGAAATCGTTCATAAAACATTCCCAGGATACGTACTTGTTGAAATGATCATGACAGACGCTTCATGGTATGTTGTCCGCAACACACCTGGTGTGACAGGATTCGTTGGTTCACACGGAGCCGGAAGCAAACCAGCACCATTACTTCCAGAAGAAGTCAATCATATCTTGCGTTCTATCGGTATGAGCCTGCGACAAAATGATCTAGAAGTAGAAGTTGGCGAAGTCGTGAAAATCATCGAAGGCGCATTTGCTGGATTAGAAGGACAAGTAACAGAAGTTGACGGAGAAAAAGAAAAATTGAAAGTCAACATCGATATGTTTGGACGTGAAACCAGTACAGAACTTGATTTCGATCAAGTAGATAAAATCGATTAATAAAGAGACTTGAAATGTCGATCATATGATTGGCCTTTCAAGTCTTTCTTTTTTCTATATGGAAAGGAAGAGGTGTATGACAGAACCAATCAAAAATTTATGCAAACGTGCAACTGCAGCAGCTTTAGTCCTTATCAGTTTGTTTGCGTTAAGTGGTTGCCAGACGACGAAGATAAATACTACTGAAGTTTCTGATAAAGAAAAAACGGCAGAATCCAGTAAAGTGATAGAAAAAACCACTATTCCAACACTTTTTTTCCACGGCTACAGCGGGACAGAAAATTCCTTTAAAGGGATGTTGCGGCGTTTGGAAAAAAATCAGCAAGCAGTAAAAGAATTGGTTTTAACAGTAGGAACAGATGGACAAATACAAGCAACAGGAGATTTGTCTGGAAAAGCAGACAATCCGATGGTCCAAGTATTGTTTGAAGATAATAAAAATAACGAGTGGAATCAAGCAGAATGGATCAAAACTTGTCTTTTGTATCTGAAAGAAAACTACGGCATAGATAAAGTCAACATAGTGGGGCATTCCATGGGAGGAGTTAGTGCACTACGCTATTTAGGAACGTATGGACAGGATACGTCATTGCCACAAGTTCAGACATTAACAGCAATTGGTGCGCCTTTTAATGATTTTGTCGATGATAGTGCGCAGTCCCTGACAGATGAGTTAGCAAAGGGACCTGCTGTCGTTTCTAACCGCTATCAAGATTACCAGCAAATGATCGGTAATATTCCTATAACCACTCGATTTTTCTTGATTGCTGGTCAACTAGATGAAACAGACTTGAGTGATGGAACAGTACCGTTAAACAGTGCATTAGCGGTCTATGCGTTGTTGAAGCAACGCGGAAATGAAATAGAGGAAAAAGTAGTGACAGGTGAAAATGCCTCTCATAGTATGCTTCATGAAAACCAAGAAGTAGATCAGCTTGTAAGTCGATTTATTTGGAAAGAATAGCGATAAAAGTATCTGAGAGTAAATGTTTGCTTACTTTTTGTAAGTTTAGTATGATTTATATGTAATCAAGAAGATGAAAGAAGGATCTACTATGACTTATCATACAAGTAATGAAGAACATCCAATCGATATTGTAAACATTGCCTCACTAGAAGGTCGTGTAAAAGAGCGCATGGAAGCAGGAGCTTTTGGCTATATTCGCGGTGGTTCTGAAGATGAGTGGACGATGAAAGAAAATACGACTTCTTTTAATACAAAGAAAATCATGCCACGGATATTACGCGGAATCGACTCAGCCGATTTGCATACATCTGTTTTCGGAATTGAATTAGATACACCGATTATCCAAGCGCCATCAGCGGCCCAAGGATTGGCACATGAAAAAGGGGAAGCTGATACAGCTAAAGGAGTAGCTGCTGCTGGATCAATCTTTTCCATCAGCACTTATGCAAATACGACAATCAAAGACGCAGCCGATGCAGCGCCAGGCGCACCGCAGTTTTTCCAATTATATATGAGTAAAGACGACAGATTCAATGAGTTCATTTTGAACAAAGCAGTAGAAGCAGGGGCTAAAGCTATCATTTTAACGGCAGATTCAACGCTCGGTGGTTACCGTGAAGAAGACGTCATCAATCAATTCCAATTTCCATTACCAATGCCTAACTTAGCTGCTTATAGCGAACAAAGTGCAAGTGGTAATGGCGAAGGAAAAGGAATCGCAGAAATTTATGCAGCTTCAAAACAAGGCTTGACACCAGATGACATCAAAACAATCAAAGAAATCACCCATCTTCCAGTTATCGTAAAAGGAATACAATCGCCAGAAGATGCAGTAATCGCTATCTCTGCAGGGGCAGATGGTATCTGGGTATCCAATCATGGTGGACGTCAATTAGATGGAGGTCCTGCTTCCTTTGAAGTATTGCCAAAAATTGCCGAAGTAGTCAACAAACGTGTACCAGTGATTTTCGACTCTGGTGTCCGTCGAGGAGAGCATGTCTTCAAAGCTCTGGCAAGTGGTGCTGACTTAGTTGCGATTGGCCGACCAGTGATTTATGGGTTGAATCTAGGTGGGGCAGAAGGAGTAACATCTGTTTTTGAACACCTCAACAAAGAATTGTCGATCACGATGCAACTTGCAGGAACAAAAACGATCGATGAAGTAAAAAATACGAAATTGATGGATTAATAAAAAACGAAGAGAAGGGCAATTAGTCCTCTCTTCGTTTTTTGTTATGAAGATAACTAATCTCTTAATACTCGAAATTAAGGAGCTTTATCACGCCCTCTTATTTAAAATCTCTTCCGCAAGTCGTTTAGCAGTTGGCGTAACAGCTAAGCCACCTTCTGCTGTTTCTTTGAAAATCGACGGCATTTGACGTCCGACTTGGTACATTGCAGCAACGACTTCATCCGGCGGAATGACACTTTCGATACCCGCTAATGCCATATCAGCAGAGATAAAAGCTTGAGAAGAGCCTAAAGCATTACGTTTGACACACGGGACTTCAACTAAGCCTGCAACGGGATCGCAAATCAGTCCCATCATATTTTTCAATGTAATGGCTACTGCTTGTGCTGCTTGATGAGGAGTCCCATTTTTTGCACAAACCAAAGCTGCTGCTGCCATTGCACTTGCAGAACCAACTTCTGCTTGACATCCCCCTTCTGCACCACTGATAGAAGCGTTGTTTGCGATAACTAACCCGAAAGCGCCAGCGGTAAATAAGAATTCCAATTGCTGTTCATGTGTCAAATCAAGCCGATCTCGGACAGCCATCAGCACACCAGGAACAACACCCGCGCTTCCGGCAGTCGGTGTAGCACAAATCAACCCCATTTTTGCATTGACTTCATTAACAGCTACAGCATTGCGTACAGCTTTTAAGATTGTTTCTCCACTTAAAAAGTCTGCCTCATTTAAATAATCATCTAATTTTTTTGCATCACCACCGGTAATTCCTGTGACGGAGGTAACACCTTCTTTTCCCTCGTTGATTGATTGTTCCATTACTGAGAGGTTTTTTTCCATGATCTCGATGATGTGACTACGGGAACGGCCACTCATTTCCATTTCAACTGCAATCATCAATTCTGCTACACTTGGATAAGCTTTTGCTTGATCTACTAATTCTTCAATCGATAAAAACATTTTTTTAGCTCCTTAATCGAAATAATTTACGCTGTCGATATTTGGCAGCTGTTTGAGTCTTTTTACCGTTTCTTCAACTTGAGGATTATCTACTTCAATTATCATAATGGCATTTTCACCTTTTGATTCCCGTGTCACTGTCATAGTGCCGATATTCGTATTGGTCTCAGAAAGTATACTAGTCACTTTAGCAATCATACCTGGAACATCTTGGTGGACAACGATCAAGGTAGGAGTACCCATGCTTAAAGAAATTTTGAATCCATTCAATTCAGAAATCTGGATATTGCCACCGCCGATCGAAATGCCGGTGACTGAAAGCTTTCGTGTTCCTTTTTTTAGAAGCATCTTTACAGAGTTTGGATGTTCGGCTTTTTCACTCTTAGGAACAAACAAGACTTCCATACCGGCTTCATATGCCAATTTCAAAGAATCAGCTAAACGTTCATCATCGGGTTCCATCCCTAACAGACCGCCAACTAATGCAATATCTGTTCCGTGCCCCCGATAGGTTTTTGCAAATGATTCATATAGATAAATATCTACAGAATCAGGTTGTTCGCCAAATATACTACGTATGATTTTCCCGATTCTAGCAGCTCCGGCAGTGTGAGAGCTACTTGGACCAATCATCACAGGTCCAATAATATCAAAGACACTTCTATACCTTAAATCTTTCATTTTCTCCACCTCATTTTGTTATGTAGGAATCTTTGTACAAGGGTCTAAAAAAACGTGTTATTGTTTGCTTTCATCTGTTGAACCATGCTAGCGCAAGTGTAACATAAAAGAAGAAATGGGAACGAAAAATTGTTGTTTTTTTAGAATAAATTTAGCGTTTATTCAAGCAAAATGTAAAAATAGAAGAAAAAAATCTTGAAAAAACAAATAAATTTGCTATACTGTACCAGTGTGCATTGTTTTGCACATTATTTGTCTGGATTTTTTCAGATCAGATAAAACGTGGGAGGAGAAATATGCATCTCCAATTAACCACATCACGGACTTAAGGAGGTATGTCTCGTGGCAAAGAAAGTAGAAAAAATCGTTAAATTGCAAATTCCTGCAGGTAAAGCAACTCCAGCTCCACCAGTAGGTCCTGCACTAGGTCAAGCGGGTATCAATATCATGGGATTCACAAAAGAATTCAACGCTCGTACAGCTGATCAAGCAGGTTTGATCATTCCGGTTGTTATTTCTGTATACGAAGACCGTTCATTCACATTCGTTACAAAAACACCGCCAGCTGCTGTTCTATTGAAAAAAGCAGCTAAAATTGAAAAAGGTTCAGGCGAACCAAACAAAAATAAAGTTGCGAAAGTTTCTAGCGATCAAGTAAGAGAAATCGCTGAATTAAAAATGGAAGACCTAAACGCAGCTAACGTTGAAGCAGCAATGCGCATGGTTGAAGGAACTGCACGAAGCATGGGGATCACTGTAGAATAATCTCTACACCCTAAGACAGCAGCTTCTCAGTTGGCTCTATATTGAAAGATATAGAACACGTGGGAGGTACAACCGTTATAACCACAATCAAGGAGGAACCAAAATGGCTAAAAAGAGCAAAAAAATGCAAGATGCATTAAAAAAAGTTGATTCAAGTAAAGTTTATCCTGTTGCCGAAGCAGTAGCTTTAGCAAAAGAAACAAACATTGCAAAATTTGATGCAACAGTTGAAGTTGCATACCGTTTGAACGTAGACCCTAAAAAAGCAGACCAACAAATCCGTGGTGCTGTTGTATTACCAAACGGAACTGGTAAAACACAAACTGTTTTAGTTTTTGCTAAAGGAGACAAAGCAAAAGAAGCTGAAGCAGCTGGTGCAGATTTCGTAGGTGACGACGACATGGTTCAAAAAATCCAAAACGGATGGTTTGACTTTGATGTAGTTGTTGCAACACCTGATATGATGGCTACTGTAGGTCGTCTAGGACGAGTATTAGGACCAAAAGGCTTAATGCCAAACCCTAAAACTGGTACAGTTACAATGGACGTAACAAAAGCAGTAAACGAAGTGAAAGCTGGTAAAGTAACTTACCGCGTGGACAAAGCTGGAAATATCCATGTACCAATCGGAAAAGTTTCATTTGACGATGAAAAATTAGTTGAAAACTTTGCAGCAATCCATGATGTATTGCTAAAAGCTAAACCATCAGCAGCTAAAGGTCAATACATGAAAAATGTAACGATCACAACAACATTTGGACCTGGTATCCATGTTGACCAAGCTTCTTTCTAATTAAATATTAGAATGTTGATTGATCCAACTGAAAAATAATTCTTGACTCAACTAGTTTAGCATGCTAAGCTAGTTGAGGTTAATAATTAACTTGTACCGAAGACAGTAGGTGGCATCAAGCCTTAATTTCCTACCGAGGACGTTTATTGAATATATTCAATAGTCCCTCTATGTCTGCGGTGGCATAGAGTTTTTTATTGTGAATTACTATGAACGAAGTGAATAGATGATGAACAATACTGGTTGAGCAAAGTAACTATAAAAGTGATTTGCCTTTTCAGTGCAAAAAAACTCTTCCATCAAAATTCAGGAGGTGAAACTCAAAAATGAGTGAAGCAATTATCGCAAAAAAAGCAGCAATCGTTGATGAAGTAAGCGAAAAATTTACAGCAGCTGCATCAGTAGTAGTCGTTGACTACCGCGGATTAACAGTTGATGAAGTAACACGTTTACGTAAACAACTTCGTGATGCTAACGTAGAAATGAAAGTTATCAAAAATTCTATTCTTTCACGTGCAGCTAAAAAAGCTGGCCTTGAAGGCATGGACGAAGTATTCACTGGACCTACAGCTGTTGCATTCAGTAACGAAGATGTAGTCGCACCAGCGAAAATCATGGACGAATTTGCTAAAGAAGCAAAAGCATTAGAAATCAAAGGCGGTATCATCGAAGGTAAAGTCTCTTCATTGGAAGAAATCACAGCATTGGCAAAATTGCCAAATCGCGAAGGACTTCTATCTATGTTGCTATCTGTACTACAAGCGCCAGTCCGCAACGTGGCTTACGCTGTCAAAGCAGTGGCAGACAAAGAAGATGGAGATGCAGCTTAATTGCCGCATAAAGCATTAAATAAAAAAGAACAATTAAACGGAGGAAATTATAATGGCATTGAACATTGAAAACATCGTTGCTGAGTTAAAAGAAGCAACTATCCTAGAACTTAACGACCTAGTTAAAGCTATTGAAGAAGAATTTGGCGTATCTGCTGCTGCTCCTGTAGCTGTAGCTGCTGCTGGTGGCGCTGCTGCTGCTGAAGAACAAACAGAATTCACTGTAGAATTAACTGCAGCTGGAGACCAAAAAGTTAAAGTTATCAAAGCAGTTCGTGAAGCAACTGGTTTAGGCTTGAAAGAAGCTAAAGCTGTAGTTGATGGCGCTCCTGCACCAGTTAAAGAAGGCGTATCTAAAGAAGAAGCTGAAGAATTGAAAGCTAAACTTGAAGAAGTTGGCGCATCTGTAACTGTTAAATAATTTTTACTATTTAAAAGCACTGAGATCCTATGTTGGATTTCGGTGCTTTTTTGTTTTTATGTTAAACTATTATTTAATGAATATAGATTTTTTTCAGGAGGAAATATGAAAAAGAAAATAATCCGATTGATGTTGATCACGTTGGGAATCATTCTGATACTGGTAGTGGGCTATCGGTTGTATTTAGAATATCAGACAGACATCCAATTATTTTTAAATCCGAGAGCGAGTAAGGCAGAGCTACTCGCACATATTCGTTCGCATGGGACTTTTGCATCGATACTCTTGATCGTATTGACAGCGGTGATGTGTGTGCTGTTCCAGGTATTCCTACTTCAGTAGTTGGAGTCATCGCTGGTTTGAGCTTTGGTCCGTTTATTGGGGCAGGTATCAATGTTTTAGGGAATGCTTTGGGCAATATCTCCGCTGTGTTTTTGATGCACCGATTGAAATTTTTAGATAAGAAAACCGAAACGAATCATTGGGTGCAATCCATTCGGCAAATGAAACATCCAAAAATAGGCGTAATGTTAGGTTACATGATACCGGTGATCCCATCTTCTATGGTCAATTTTGCTGCAGATGCGATGAAATTGCCTCTTCAGCAAATCGTAATGTCGATCGTGATTGGAGTCATCCCTTCATCTGTGTTGTATGCGTGTGGGGGAGAAGCTCTGTTTCACGGATATAACAAAACTGCAGTCACGTTGGTTGCAAGTGTTACTGTGCTAGTAGGGTTAGTTGTCTTCATTTATAAAGATCGCAAGAAAAAACAAGGAAAACAAAGACAAAAATAATAAGTGTGGCGAATAGTTGTATTTTTCTATTTCCAATCTTTTCCATAAGTTGTAAACTAAGATAGGAAATGGGGGAAATCAATGAAGAGTAATGAAAAAACACCTTTAACAACGTCGCTTATTTTATTATTATCAATCACTTGCGGCGTTGTTGTTGCCAATATGTATTATATCCAGCCGATTGGAACGAAAGTAGCAGCAAGCTTATCTGTTAGCACAAGTGCAGTCGGGATATTGACGATGTTGACCCAATTAGGCTATGCGTTAGGGTTACTGTTTTTAGTTCCTTTAGGGGACGTGGTGGATCGTCCAAAATTGATCATTCGAATGGCAGCGTTATCTGCCGTCTCTCTGTTGGCCGCTTTTTTTGCGCCTTCGTTTACGTTATTTGCATGCGCTTCTTTCTTGATTGGGTTACTTTCGATCGTACCACAGATCATCATTCCTTACGGTGCGGTATTAGCGGGACCAAAAGCAAGAGGGAAGGTCATGAGTACATTGCTTAGCGGTTTACTCGTGGGGATTTTGCTTTCTCGCACGGTGTCTGGCATTGTTGCAAGTCTTTTTTCTTGGCGGATGATCTATTTATTTGCTTTATGTGCAGTCGGAATTCTTACACTTCTGCTTTACTGGAAAATGCCGCGTTCTGTCCAGCAAAGTAGTACAGCTGTTTCATACCTTGATTCACTTAAAAGTTTGCCGCATTTAGTTGCTTCTCAACGTCTATTAAGAGAAGCGGCAGTCAGTGGATTTTTCATGTTTGGAACATTTTCGATCTTTTGGTCTACGTTGATTTTTTATATCAGCAGTCCCGCCTACAATTGGGGAACATTCGAAGCAGGGATATTAGCTATTTTTGGTTTGTCTGGAGCAGTTGCTGCACCTATCGTGGGACGACTGGCAGATTCTTATTCTGAAAGAAAAATCGTGTATATGGGACTTGTTATGCAAACAATAAGCTTTATTGCTTTATTGGTTGGCGGAAGCCATTTGGCCATTTTGCTTTTAGCTATTATTTTATTAGACGTCGGGAATCAATTTGGTCAAGTCGCCAATCAAACACGAGTACAAGGGCTAGGTGAAGCAGCAAGCAACCGAAATAATACTGTATTTATGTTTATGTACTTTATTGGAGGTGCGGCTGGTTCATTGCTAGGGACGACAATGTGGCAGCAGTATGGCTGGTTAGGTGTAACGGTTAGCGGGCTTGTTTTTCAAGGATGTGCGTTCTTCTTTCAAACAGTTGTTTTTAAAGGAAAGAGAAATCTCGAAAATAAAAAATAGACGAAAAGAGGTTGTGAAAAGCTGTTCTGCGTCAAGTAATAAGAATAGCCAAATAAAAATAGCTCCTCATATTTTGCCGTTTTTTGAGCTAATACCGAAGGTCAGCTAATTGGACACCATTTATTCAGAAGAAGGAGTTGTGACAAAACTTTTGTCACAGCTCCTTTTTTTCAACTATTCAATCAAACGTTTATTTTGGTTCAATCTCAATGACTCGTTGCACAAGATCTTGATAAAATTCTTGTTCATGAGAGACGATGATTACTGTTCCTGGAAATTTCTGTATCCCGTCTTGTAAGCTTTCTTTCGTTTCTTGATCGATATGGTTCGTCGGTTCATCGAGAATCAGTAAATTGCCTTGGTTCATTGTCAACTGTGCAAGTTTCACCTTAGTTTGTTCCCCACCACTTAATGTAGTGAGAGGTTCACTTGCTAATTGATTAACTAACCCTGCTTTAGCTAGTTGGCGACGTAATTCTTTGATAGTCGCTTTTGGAAATTGACTGCTTAAATATTGTAGTGGTGTTTCTAATGGATTTTCCCAGTACAGATCTTGTGAAAAGTAATTGATTTTTGTGTTATCTGGGAAGTGGAAATCGCCACTTATTTTTTCAATCTCACCGATCAGTGTTTTTAATAAAGTAGATTTTCCAATCCCGTTGAAGCCTCGAATGGCAATATTTTCACCAAAGCGGATGGTCAAATTGATGGGTGCAAGTAGCGGTCGATCATATCCGATGACTAAATCAGTTGTTTCCACTGCTAATGTCGTGACAATAGGCGAGAATGGAAAATCAAAGACAGCTTTACTTGCTGAAGCTGGAGGCGTCAGCCGTTCGATTTTATCTAATTGTTTTTGTCGGCTTTTTGCCATCGTTGATCGGGAACCGGCTTTGTATTTTCGAATATAAGCTTCGGTCTTTTCGATTTGTTTTTGTTGAGCATGATATTGGCGCAAATAGCTTTCGCGATTTTGTTCCTTTTGTTTCAATGCTTGTTTTAGATGGCCAGTATACTTAGTAATCTTTCCAAACTCGATGTCTGCGATATGGGTGGTGATCTGATCAAGAAATTCTTGGTCATGGGAAATCACGATATACGCACCGTCAAAATCCTGAAGAAACTGCGTCAGCCATTGGATATGCTGATCATCTAAGTGATTGGTTGGTTCATCTAAGATCAGAACATCTGGGTTTTCTAAAAGTAGTTTTGCTAAAATCACCTTTGAACGTTGTCCACCACTTAGATTTTTCAACAGTGAATCTAAACCTAAGACATCGATCCCCAACCCGCTGCTCATCTCAGCAACTAAGGTGTCGATTTGATAAAACACTCCTTGGTCTAATTCCGTTTGGAGTTTCCCAGCTTTTTCCAGCAAGGAATCATCGAAGGTCTCGCTATATGTTTGGTAAAGAAAAGCAATTTTTTCTTCCTTTTCGTATTCTTTTGCGTACGCAGTTTTTAGAAATTCTTCGATTGTTAATGTTTCATCGACTTCCACATATTGATCGAGGTAACCTTTGTGAATATTTTTTTGCCAATGGATCTGTCCGTCATCTGGTAAGATCTCACCAGTGATGATTTTAATCAATGTACTTTTACCGGCTCCGTTTTGTCCAATCAGCCCAAGATGTTCGCCAGCATTTAATTGCAGATCGACACCTTCATAGAGGATTTTGTCGCCAAATTGCTGGGTAATGTTGTTTAATGTCAGTATACTCATAATAACTCCTTTTTCATAAAAAAACTGCAGACATAAAGCGTCCACAGTGAATCACTTGCTTGGTTTTCATGCAACATGGATTGTTTGATTGAACCATCTTATGAAACCTAACACGGATTCCTATTTATTGTCAAGAAAATGAAAAAAATGCACTTTGGTCTATACTAATTATTGTAAAAAGAAAAAAAGAATGCTATAATTGGGTTATACCAAAATACAAAGGAGCAATCACTATGGAAATCATTCGTGTAAAAAACGCTGAAGAAGGCGGAAAAAAAGCATTTGAAATCATCAAAGAAGGTATGAACAAAGGTGCAAAAGTATTAGGATTGGCAACAGGAAGCACACCAGTTACTTTATATAAAGAAATGACTTCAAGCGATTTGGATTTCAGTGAAATGACTTCTGTAAACTTAGATGAGTACGTTGGACTAGGCGGTTCAGATGAACAAAGCTACCGTCATTTCATGGATGTCCAATTATTTGATAAAAAACCATTCAAAGAAACGTTTGTACCAGATGGAAAAGCAGAAGATCTGGAAGCAGCATGCAAAAAGTATGATCAAATCATCGATGCACATCCAATCGATATCCAAATCTTAGGAATCGGGCAAAATGGACATATCGGTTTCAATGAACCTGGTGCTTCATTTGACGGAACGACTTCAGTAGTTGACTTAACAGAATCAACAATCAATGCAAACAAACGATTCTTCGATAAAGCAGAAGATGTACCAACAAAAGCTGTTTCAATGGGAATCGGTTCAATTATGAAAAGTAAAGAAATCGTCTTGATGGCATTTGGCGAAAGCAAAGCTGATGCAATCAAAGGGATGATTGAAGGACCTGTAACGAATCATTTACCAGCAAGTGTATTGCAAAACCACGACAATGTTGTTGTGATCATCGATGAAGAAGCAGCAAGTAAGTTGTAATTTTCAATAGTAGGCTAAAGAGGTTGTAAAATCAGCGTTTTGACCTGAGTATTAGAGAAGACAAAGGAAAAATAGCTCCCCATATTTTGCCGTTTGTTGAGCTAATACCGAGGGTCAGCTGATTGAACACCGTTTAGTAGAGAGGTTGTAAAATCAGCGTTTTGACCTGAGTATTAGAGAAGACAAAGGAAAAATAGCTCCCCATATTTTGCCGTTTGTTGAGCTAATACCGAGGGTCAGCTGATTGAACACCGTTTATTCATAAAAAGGACTATGACAAAAATTTTGTCACAGTCCTTTTTTCGTAAAAGGTAAAAATTGCACTTTTTTTGTCTGCTCCTTTCAGACATGATATATTGGACTGGAGGGTGTTTAGATGAATGATATGGTATTGACAATTCCAGAGATTATTTTACGTTTAGGGATCGCTATGCTATTTGGCGGAGCAATCGGTTTTGAACGACAATATAAAAATCGTCCAGCAGGTATGCGTACGCATATTTTAGTTTGTATGGGTGCATGTATCATTGCATTGATCCAAGTCGAGATCGCTAGTGGAGCATTAAGAGATGCTTTAGAGTATCCACAGCTTGCTGGAACGATTCGTTCAGATGAAGCAAGGCTGATTGCTCAAGTGGTGAGTGGTGTCGGTTTCTTAGGCGCGGGAACGATCATCGTCACGAAACAATCGGTGACGGGACTTACGACTGCCGCTTCTTTATGGGCTATTGCTGGATTAGGGATCGCCATCGGCATGGGTTACTATTCCATTGCGATCATCAGTTTTATCGGGATTGCTATTGCACTCACAGTAGTGAAACGCGTGATCCATGTACCTACGACTAAAAAGTTAGAAATCCAATTTATCCATAGAAAAGAAACCAAAGATTTTCTTACCGATTATTTTGAAGCGCCGATTGTAAAATTAAGCTAGACAACTAAAAAAGTCATTTGTGCTACACTCAAAATAGTTCCGTCCAAAGAATTATAAGGAGTGAGTACAAATGACCTATACCCATCTTACAACGGATGAACTTGTAATGATAGAGTCTTATTTCAAAATAAATCAATCTGTTGCGAAAACTGCGCATTGCTTGAATCGTTCAAGACAAACGATCCATAAAGTATACCTGTTCTTCAAGCAAGGAAAATCAGCCTTAGAGTACTATCAACAGTATAAGAAAAACAAATCAAACTGTGGTAGACGCCCGCTTGTTTTACCTGAGGAACAATCAGAATATATTCAAAGAAAGGTTGTTCAAGGATGGACACCCGATGTGATTGTTGGTCGTGCAGCGTTTCCTATTCGTTGTTCTGCTCGTACCATTTATCGTATGTTCAAAAAGGGGCTATTTAATCCTTCTGACTTACCGATGAAAGGCAAGCGTAAACCAAATGGACATCAAGAAAGACGTGGAAAACAAGCTTTCCGTCGCTCTATTCATGAACGTGAAAAAGATTATAGCCAATTCTCAAATGAGTTTGGTCACCTTGAAGGTGACACTATCGTAGGTTTGAAACATAAAAGTGCTGTAATTACCTTAGTTGAGCGATTATCAAAAGTTATCATCACATTGAAACCGTGTGGTAGACAAGCGATTGATATTGAAAACAAATTAAATCATTGGTTTGAATCTGTACCGAAAAATCTATTCAAATCCATCACTTTTGATTGTGGAAAGGAATTTTCAAATTGGAAACAGATCAGTAATGCCAATGATATTGCCATTTATTTCGCTGATCCAGGAACGCCGTCTCAAAGAGGCCTAAACGAGAATTCTAACGGATTGTTACGTAGAGATGGTTTATTGAAATCTATGGATTTCAATTCAGTAGATGAATCTTTTATTCAATCTGTCGCATCGAAACGAAATAATATTCCTAGAAAATCACTGAATTATCGAACACCTTTGGAAGTATTTTTGAGTTACGTAAGTATTGATGATTTGTCTAACTTAATTTGACAATTAAGAAAGAGAAAAATATCGTAATCGAAGATGTGAATTTTGACGTAAAATTCGTTGATGACTACCGAGTGTACAAAAATATCTATACGATTGATCTTCCAAAAGGGCTCACTTATGCCGATGTGATCGAGGAGTTGTCCGTACACAAAAATATCACAAAATTGCATTTAGTCAGTATTACGCAATAAATGATCTGAGGTTGTAAAATAGATGTCCTACATCAAGTAATAAGCCCAGCCAAATAAAAATAGTTCCTTATATTTTTCGTTTGGCTGGGCTTATTACGAAGATGCAAGCTTTTGAACACCGTTTATTTGGAAAAAGGGACTGCAGTATAATTTTTGTCACTACTCCAAACCGTGTTTTTGTTTAAGTACTCGTCTACTCATTAAAATATGTTTATTTTTTTTTGTTTTTTTTAAGCAAATGAAAATCTCAGCGCGTAACTCTTTGTTAAATGATAGAATAGAAGTATCAAAGGACCTTGGAGGAGATGTATGCAATCACGTTTTAAACAATCAAAATTATTTTTCTGGACAGTGGAGCTAGTACTCACGATCATCGGCGTGTACTTTATTTTACAAATGCCGAATATTTTTAGTCCAATATTGAAAATGCTTTCGGCTATTTTTTACCATTGCTTATTGCTGGTTTTATCTATTATATGTTCGATCCAATCGTTGTTTTTCTCGAAAAGCATCGGATCCCGAGAGTGTTCGGTTTTTTATTGACGTTTTTGGTCGTAATCATTTTAGTTGTTTTAACTGTCATGAATGTAGTGCCTCAGTTAATGGAACAGACAATTCAATTGACCCAGAGCTTGCCAACGTATGCAGATGAAACAAGCAAATGGTTAAATGAATTGGCGCAGCGGGAAGAGTTTAAAAATTTCAATTTGGAAGAACAATTAGCATCAGCAAATTTATCTCTTAGTAATTTGTTCAATATCATATTAGTCAGTTTATCTGCAAGTGTCTCAAAAATCATTTCATTTATGATGCAATTTTTTATTTTGTTATTTACCGTTCCATTTATTTTGCTATTTATGTTCAAGGATGGGCACAAATTTATTGATGCGTTGTCTCACTTCTTTCCGAAAGCGATTCGTAAAGAGTTACGCCAAACGGTAAAAGAATTAAACGAAACATTATCTGCCTATATCAGCAGTACGATCTTAGATGCTTTGATTATTGGTGTAATGAGCTTTTTGGCAATGAGAATATTCGATCAGCCTTATAGCTTGTTGCTTGCGGTCATTTGCGGAATCACGAATATTATCCCGTATGTCGGCCCTTTTATTGGAGCGGTACCAGCAATCATTGTCGGTTTGTTTATCTCTCCATTTCAAGCTTTGTATATGGCGTTGTCGATTTTAGTGATCCAACAATTAGATGGAAATTTGATCAAGCCGTTGTTATTTGGGAAATCAATGAATATCCATCCTTTGACGATCATCTTGGTATTGATTGGAGCAGGAAGTGTCGCAGGAATATTAGGCATGCTGATTTGCATACCTGTCTATGCAGTGATTAAGACGATAATATTAAATATCCGGAAAATCTATTTATTGAGAAGAATGGAACATGTTTCGGAAAAGTTAGACAGTCCAAAAGTGCTGGAAGAAACAAGTGAATAAGCATAAAAAAGAGTTCAGTGTACATTTAAAATATCTGTACGCTAAACTCTTTTTATTTTTCGAAAAATTTTTGAATTAAAATAAATCCTTATTCCAATCCAATCAAATAATCGTCGTCTTTCATCGCTTCTACATGACCTAACAAATAGCCGTTTCCGACTTGTGAGAAGAAGTCATGGTTGCTTGTGCCTGTTGAAATCCCGTTCATTACGATTGGGTTGACATCATTGGCAGTATCTGGAAAGAGTGGATCCATCCCTAAGTTCATCAATGCTTTGTTGGCATTATAGCGTAGGAATGTCTTGACTTCTTCTGTCCAGCCGATTGGATCGTATAATTCTTCTGTATAACGTTCTTCGTTTTCGTAAAGCTCATAAAGAAGATTGTACATCCAGTCTTTTAACGTTTCTTGTTCTGCTTCAGGTAATTCGTTGAATCCTAATTGGAATTTGTAACCGATGTAGGTTCCATGTACAGATTCATCTCGGATGATTAGTTTGATGATCTCTGCTACGTTAGCCAATTTGTTGTTTCCTAAATAATAAAGAGGAGTATAAAAACCTGAATAGAACAAGAATGTTTCTAAAAAGACGCTGGCAATTTTCTTTTCTAGCGGTGTACCGTGTTTGTAGATTTCATTGATACGCTCAGCTTTTTTTTGCAGATAAGGATTCGTATTTGTCCAGTCAAAAATTTCTTCGATTTCTTTTTTCGTATTCAGTGTACTAAAAATAGAAGAATAACTTTTGGCATGAACGGATTCCATGAATTGAATATTGTTCAAAACGGCTTCTTCATGGGGAGTGCGGACATCTTTACGCAACTGATCCATGCCACTTTCAGATTGGACAGTATCTAGCAGTGTCAAACCGCCAAATACATGTCCTACTGTATCTTTTTCCAATTGAGACAATGTACGCCAATCATCTAGGTCATTTGAAAGTGGGATACGTGTATCTAGCCAAAATTGCTCTGTCAGCTTCTCCCAAGTGGATTTATCAATGATATCTTCAATTTCATTCCAGTTTATTGCTTCATAATATGTTTCTGACATGAGAATGCTCCTTTAATTAAAATATGAATAAGCGAATCTATCTATGATATTAGATCACGCAGCTTTCACATTGATTGCTTCCGATTTCTTCTGCATCATCAGTAAAGGTACGTACGTAATAAATGGATTTGATTCCTTTATGGAAAGCGTAATGTCTTAAAATATTCAAATCACGTGTCGTTTGCTTCGTTGTTGTCTTCCATTCATAAATGCCTTCTGGGATTTCAGAACGCATGAATAAAGTCAAACTCATGCCTTGATCGACGTGTTGTTGTGCCGTTGCATAAACATCGATTACTTTACGCATGTCCATATCATAAGCAGAAGTGTAATACGGAATCGTCTCATTGGATAGATAAGGCGCTGGGTAATAAATTTTACCGATTTTCTTCTCTTGGCGTTCTTCGATCATGCGAGTGATAGGATGAATACTTGCACTCGTATCGTTGATATATGAAATTGAGCCATTTGGTGCTACTGCCAAGCGATTTTGATGATACAGTCCATCTTTCATTACTGCTTGTTTCAAAGCATTCCAATCTTCAGCAGTTGGGATAAAAATGCCTTCAAACAATGCTTTGACTTTTTCTGATTTTGGCTGGAATTCTCCAGTTACGTATTTTTCGAAATAAGTGCCGTCAGCATAAGCTGATTTTTCAAAATTATGGAAAACTTGTTTTCTTTCACGAGCGATATTGTTGCTTTCAACAAGTGTCCAATAATTCAACAGCATGAAGTAAATATTTGTAAAGTCTAATGAATCCTCTGAGCCATATTCCATTTGTTCTTTTGCAAGATAAGTGTGTAAGCCCATGGCACCTAATCCAATCGTATGATTCAGCTTATTTCCGTTTTGGATCGGTGGTACGACATCGATATCAGATGCATCTGTAATAAATGTCAATGCACGAGTCATCGTACGCACAGATTGACCAAAGTTAGGGCTTTGCATCAAATTCACGATATTTGTCGAGCCTAAGTTACATGAGATATCTGTTCCTAATACTTCATATTCCTGTTTGCCGTTAATCACAGAAGGCGTTTGAACTTGTAAAATCTCTGAACATAAATTACTCATGATGATCTTGCCATCGATTGGATTCTCGCGGTTCGCTGTATCAATATTGATTACGTAAGGATAGCCAGATTCTTGTTGTAATTTTGAGATTTCATTTTCAAGATCACGCGCTTTGATTTTTTGTTTGCGAATGTTTGGATTTGCAACTAGATGATCATACTCAGCTGTAATATCTACATAAGAGAATGGGACACCATATTCTTTTTCGACACTATATGGACTAAATAAATACATATCTTCGTTTTTACGTGTCAATTCATAAAATTTATCAGGTACGATCACGCCAAGAGAAAGAGTTTTTACGCGAATCTTTTCATCTGCATTTTCTTTTTTTGCTGAAAGGAAAGCAATAATGTCTGGATGGAAAACGTTCAAATAAACCACGCCAGCTCCTTGACGCTGACCTAATTGATTAGAATAGCTGAAACTATCTTCGAATAATTTCATGACTGGAACGACACCACTTGCAGCACCCTCATATCCTTTGATAGGAGCGCCGGCTTCACGAAGATTTGATAAAGTAATCCCTACGCCGCCACCAATACGGGACAATTGCAAAGCAGAGTTGATTGAGCGCCCGATAGAGTTCATATCGTCAGTGACTTGAGTCAAGAAACAAGACACCAATTCGCCCCGACGTTTACGTCCAGCATTCAAGAAAGAAGGTGTAGCTGGCTGATATCGTTGATGGATCATTTCGTCTGCAAGAGCAAGTGCTAATTCTTCATCCCCGTTCGCAAAGTAAAGCGCATTGAAGGCTACTCGATCTTCATAAGTTTCCAGATAAGCGGAACCGTCGTTGGTTTTCAACGCATATTGAGAATAAAATTTGTAAGCAGCCATAAAAGATTTGAAAGAAAAATGTTGCTCGTCCAAAAATTGATATAGCTTTTCAATAAATGATGGTGAATACAATTGAATGAATTCTGCTTCTATATATTCTTGATCGATCAAGTAATTGATTTTTTCCATAATAGATGGAAAAGTCATCGTATTTGGTTTGACATTTTCCTCAAAAAAGGCAACTAAAGCTTCTTTATCCTTATTCAAAGGGATTTGACCATTGACTGGCCGATTGATTTCATTATTCAGCTTGAAATAACTGACATCTTGTAAATTTTTAAGACTCATACGTACGCCCAACCTTCATTTCGTATTTGATGATGCTTGATTGCAAATCATTGCATTGTTTTTAAGCTTTAAAAAAGGATTTGGAAGTTTGCGACAAAAACTGGTGCTGTCTCAAGCCCTTCAAATCCATGTATCACGTTTTGATTCTTTTAGTCATGTTAGCTGGCAAGTTTACGCAACTGATCAGGACGGAATCCGATAACTGTTTCTGCATCAGAGGTAATGACAGGAACACTTTGGAATCCTTGTGCTTTCAACCAGTCTACTGCTTCAGGCTGTTCATCGATATTGACTTCTTCAAAAGCAATTTGATTTTCTGTTAAAAACCGTTTGACCATCTTACATTGCATACAATTATTTTTAGAAAAGATTTTTACGTTCATGGTGAGTGCCTCCTCTAACACATTCTTATTATCTATAATAGATAGTATAAAACTCTTAGTAAAAAAGTCAAACAACAAACACTACATATTGTGTTGTGGAAACTGTGGAATACTAAGTTTTGTGTTTTTGAAAAAAGAGCTGAAAACAAGTATCGTGTGGGAAAATAGCAAATTTAATAGAGAAAAAATTGTGGAAAACTATGAAGAAATATTTTTTTCTCATTTTTATCTATCAATACTAAAGATTCGCTCATAATATCACAAGTATAATTGACATTCTCAATTACCGAGAGTATTCTATGTGAGAATGATTCTCATTTATTTGCGTAACACGTAAGAAAATTAGAACATATAATGAATGATTTTAATACATGATTTATTTCACAAGAGAGGAATCAATATGCAGACCTTAGCGCAGGCAAAGCAAAATTTCGTTTATCAAGTCGAACGAATCGAAACAGAAGAAAAAACAAAACGCCATTTGCAAAATATCGGGATCGTTGCCGGAAGTAAAATCGTCGTCGTCAATTTATCAGGCAACAATGCCATTTTACTGGTAAAAAGTCATCGAGTGGCAGTAAGTCGGGAAATACTAGGTCAAATCTTTGTCAATAAAAAGACTGCTTCCTCTGAAAGCTGGACTTCTCTTGATCAATTAAAAGCAGGAGATACTGGGATCGTCGTAGCAATCCACGGACAAGGCGCAGTGAAGCGACGGTTAATGGATATGGGATTGACGCGAAATGTAAAAATAGTTATCCGAAAACTAGCCCCTCTGGGAGATCCAATCGAACTGACAGTGCGAGGGTATGAACTGACGTTACGAAAGTCAGAGGCCGAACTAATCTTGATACAAAGGGAGGAAAAAGAATGAATATCGCGTTAGTCGGAAATCCAAACAGCGGGAAAACTAGCTTGTTCAATCTCTTGACTGGTTCGAATCAATATGTAGGGAATTGGCCGGGCGTAACAGTAGAAAAAAAAGAAGGATCGTTGAAAAAAAATCCGAACATTCATATTCAGGACCTACCCGGCATCTATTCTTTGTCTCCTTATACACCAGAAGAAGTGATTGCAAGAGATTATTTGGTTCAGGAACAGCCTGAACTGATCATCAACATTATTGATGCTACCAATTTAGAACGGAATCTTTATTTAACTACGCAGTTATTGGATTTAGACATTCCTATGATCATTGGTCTGAATATGATGGATGTCATCAAAAAAGAAGGAAAAAAAATCAATCTAGAAAAGCTTTCCTATGGTCTTGGTGTACCAGTTTTACCAATCAGCGTATTGAAAAAGCAAGGAATCGAAAAACTAATCGAAAAGATTCAGGAGTCTGCAAAAAAGCGGCCTTCTATTCCTGTTCCCTGTACATATGATCCACGTGTAGAAGCAGCTTTACATGAAATTGAAGATGTACTAGGAGAACAAAGCGGCAAGAAACGCTGGTATGCAATGAAATATTTTGAACGAGATCAGAAGGTAAGAGAGGATTACGAGATAGCAGTTTCTCAGCAAAAAGAGATCGAGCAACTGATCCAGTTAACAGAGAAACTATTGGACGACGATAGTGAGACGATTCTGGTCAATGAACGTTATGAATTTATTACCCAACTATGTACACTCTGTGTTGTGTCAAATGATTCTTTCCAATTATCGATGAGTGACAAAATCGATCAGATTGCAACGAATCGTTGGTTAGCCTTGCCGATCTTCGCATTTGTGATGTGGCTGATCTATTATCTGGCTATTCAAACAGTAGGAACAATGGGGACAGATTGGATCAATGACACATTGTTTGGTACATGGTTACCAGAACATGTTGGCAGATTGTTAGCTGAATGGCAAGTAGCGGGATGGATGCAGGAGCTGATCTTGAACGGCATCATCGCAGGCGTGGGAGCAGTGTTAGGATTTCTACCGCAATTGATTATATTGTTTTTATGCTTGAGCTTTCTGGAAGACTGCGGATATATGGCGAGGATCGCTTTTGTCATGGATCGACTTTTCAGGAAATTCGGTCTTTCAGGAAAATCCTTCATTCCTATGCTGATTGCTACAGGATGTGGAGTGCCAGGCGTCATGGCCAGTCGCACGATTGAAAACGAGCAAGATCGTCGTTTGACGATCATGGTCACAACCTTCATGCCTTGTTCTGCAAAGTTGCCGATTATTGCCTTAGTAGCAGGGGCCTTTTTTCCTCATCAATCTTGGGTAGCTCCTTCTGCCTATTTTCTTGGTATGACTGCAATTATTTTCACTGGAATCAGCTTGAAAAAAACACGTTTGTTTGCTGGAGATACAGCTCCTTTTATCATGGAATTGCCCGCATATCATTTTCCTCAATGGTCAGCGGTCCTAAGACAAACCTATGACCGCAGCAAGTCTTTTGTTAAAAAAGCAGGAACGATTATCTTTGTTTCTAGTATCGTGATCTGGTTCAGCTCTTCTTATAATTTTTATGCTCAACCTGTTTCTGAAGACCAAAGTATCTTAGCCTTTTTCGGGCGAATCCTGGCAGTTGTTTTTCAGCCGCTTGGTTGGGGAAACTGGCAAGGAACAGTCGCAGCGATTACAGGATTGGTCGCTAAAGAAAATATTATTGGCACATTTGGTATTTTGTTTGGTCATGCGGAAGTATCCGAAAATGGCAGAGAAATCTGGCAAGTGCTACAACACACATATACTCCCGCAGCAGCTTATTCATTGTTAGCCTTCAATTTACTTTGTGCGCCTTGTTTTGCGGCAATTGGGGCTATCCATCGGGAAATGAATGCCAAGAAATGGACTTGGATCGCCATAGGCTATCAATGCGGTTTAGCTTATTTAGTTAGTTTTGTGATTTATCAGTTGGGACACTTATTGGAGGGTGGACAGGTAGCGTTAGGGACGTATCTTGCTATTTTACTGATGATAGGACTCGTTTATGTTTTGTTCCGTCAGCCAAAATCCAAGAACCAGTTTTATACTATATTGTCATTAGAAGGAGAGGAATAGGATGGCGACATTTTTATTAAGTGTGTTAATCTTTGGAAGTGTAGGCGCCATTGTCTATACTCGTTTAAAATCCGGTAAGAATTGTGATGACTGTCAAACAGCTTGCCCAGTAAAAAAGGAACAGATCAAGCGATGATCAGTCGTTGCAAGAGGCTATTCTCCCCTTTTTTGCTTATTTTGCTAGAGCATAGTAAGATGAGGGAAAGTAAAAAAAGAAAGAGGAAAGAAAATGTCTGGAAAGAAAAAAATCGTCCGCCCGCGCTACCAGCAGATTGCTGTTGATTTAGCCGAACGTATCGTTGAAAACCGATATAAAGTGGGTGAGAAGATCCATGCCCGCTCAACACTTGCCAGTACGTACAATGCTTCTCCTGAGACTACCCGCAAGGCTATCAATGTGCTGGTAGATCTTGGAATCATGGAAGTACGGCATGGAAGTGGGGCATTTGTTGCTTCGAAGGAAAAAGCAAAAGATTTCCTATTGCAATATCAAGATGTACAATCCATCCAAGATACAAAAGCAGAAATCATGGCAAGTGTGGAGAAGCAACAAGATGAGCTGAATCATTTTTCTCAATTATTGGATCAGCTGGTCAATCAAACGAAGCGAATACATAAGATGAATCCTTTACTTCCGTTTGAATTATCTTTATCAGAAAAAGCAATGCATCTGGACCGTTCGATTAGCGAGTTGAATATCTGGCAGGCGACTGGCGCCACAGTTATCGCAATTTCTCATAATGAAGAACTGCTTGTTTCACCTGGCCCCTATGCTAAATTTACGGCAGGGGACATCGTTCATTTTATTGGAAATGAATATACGCTACAGCGTATGACAAACTTTTTTTACCCGGAGCATCAGCTTGCAGAATGATTGTGTGAAATATTAAAAAAATATTAACTTGGCTAAACCTTTTATTTACAAAGATTTAGCCAAGTTTTTTTCAGTTTGGACAAGCAAATTTCTTTCATTTTTGACAAAGTGACTACATGATGTTAACATAGTGTGGTCACTTTTTTCAGAAAGAAAAATGAATTTACATAAAAAAGGAGAATTTGTTTGGTAAAAGTAGAAGTAAAACATTTAACAAAGATATTTGGTAAAAAGACACAAGCCGCTTTAGATATGATGAATGATCACCAGCCGAAAACGGAGATTTTAAAGAAAACCGGTGCAACGGTTGGTGTGTATGACGTGAATTTTGACGTAAAAGAAGGAGAAATCTTCGTGATCATGGGGCTTTCCGGGAGTGGGAAATCCACATTGATCCGTCTATTGAATCGTCTGATTGAGCCAACTTCGGGCAGTATCTATATTGATGGAGAAGATGTATCGAAGTTAAGCAAAGAAGAATTGCGAGAAGTCCGTCGTCATAAAATCAATATGGTTTTCCAAAACTTCGGTCTGTTTCCACATCGAACGATCTTGGAAAATACAGAATACGGGTTAGAAGTCCGTGGTGTACCTAAAGAAGAACGACAAGAAAAAGCAGAAAAAGCATTAGAAAATTCTAGTTTGCTTTCATTTAAAGACCAATATCCTAGTCAGTTATCTGGTGGGATGCAACAACGGGTTGGCCTAGCCAGAGCTTTAGCAAATGATACTGAGATCTTGCTGATGGACGAAGCGTTCTCGGCTCTTGATCCGCTGATCCGTCGAGAAATGCAAGACGAATTACTGGACCTGCAAGCCAATGTTCAAAAAACGATTATTTTCATTACCCATGATTTGAATGAAGCTTTACGGATTGGGGACAGAATCGCCTTGATGAAAGACGGCGAAATCATGCAGATCGGAACAGGTGAAGAAATATTGACCAATCCAGCAAATGATTATGTACGTGAATTTGTGGAAGAAGTCGATCGTTCCAAAGTGCTTACGGCTCAAAACATCATGGTACCTGCATTGACGACGAATATCGAATCTGATGGACCAAACGTTGCATTGACAAGGATGCGTAATGAAGAAGTCAGCATGCTGATGGCTGTTGACAGAAAGAGACACCTGAAAGGGATCATCACTGCAGATCAAGCGTTAGAAGCTAGGAAGCAAAAACGTCCATTGATCGACTTCCTAGATGAAAATGTGACGGTGATCGGGAAAGACATGGTGGTAAGTGATATTTTCAATATTATTTATGACTCACCGACTCCACTTGCAGTTGTAGAGGATGGAAAATTAAAAGGTGTCGTCATCCGAGGTAGTGTGATTGAAGCATTAGCAGAAACAAGCGAGGTGAGTGAACATGAATAATCTATTGAACTATCAATTACCAGTGGCAAACTGGGTAGAAAATATCACAGAATGGTTTACGACAACTTTTTCTGGCCTATTTTCATTTTTACAAACGATCGGACAGGCAGTGATGTCGGGGATTACAAATTTACTGTTAGTGATTCCAGCTCCTTTGTTTATCTTGTTATTGACGATAGCAGCTTTCTTTATTTCTAAGAAACGTCCAGGACTTACGTTGTTCACATTAATCGGTCTATGGTTTATTTATAACCAAGGTCTATGGAATGATTTGATGAATACTGTCACACTTGTTCTTTTATCTAGTGTGATCTCGATCATCATTGGGGTACCATTAGGGATCTTGATGGCAAAAAGCAGTAAAGCCCAAAGTATTATCAAACCGATCCTTGACTTTATGCAGACAATGCCAGGATTCGTTTATTTGATTCCAGCAGTTGCATTTTTCGGTATCGGGATGGTTCCAGGGGTATTTGCCTCAGTCATCTTTGCTTTGCCACCAACCGTTCGTTTTACGAATTTAGGGATTCGACAAGTTCCTAAAGAATTAGTAGAAGCTTCTGATTCATTCGGGAGCACAAGTCGTCAAAAACTATTCAAACTAGAATTGCCTTTAGCTAAAAGTACGATCATGGCAGGGATCAATCAAACAACAATGCTGTCACTTTCAATGGTCGTTATTGCCTCTATGATCGGTGCACCCGGCTTAGGACGCGGCGTATTATCAGCATTGCAAAGAGCACAAGTCGGGAATGGATTTGTCAACGGCGTTGCATTAGTTATCTTAGCAATCATCATTGACCGTTTTACACAGCATTTGAACCAGCCAAACAATAAAAAAGCTGCAGGAGCAGCAACACAGAAAAGTAAAAAACGTCAAGGATTGATCATTGGTGCTGTAGTAGTAGTGATCTTAGGTGCGATTGGTATAGGGAGTTTTTCATCTGCCAAAGAAACAAAACGTATCAACTTATCTTATGTTGAATGGGATACAGAAGTTGCTTCAACAAATGTAGTCGGTGAAGTATTGAAACAAATGGGCTATGATGTAACGATGACGCCATTAGATAATTCAATCATGTGGAAATCTGTTTCAAATGGCGAGTCAGATGCCATGGTTTCAGCTTGGCTACCTAAAACTCATGGTTCACAATATGCACAATATAAAGATCAAGTCGAAGACCTAGGTGCCAATTTGACAGGAGCAAAAGTTGGTTTAGCAGTGCCAGCCTACATGGATGTAAATTCGATCGATGAGTTAACCGATCAGGCAGGTAAGAAAATCATAGGAATCGAGCCAGGAGCTGGTGTAGTTACGGCTGCTGAAAACACGATCCAAAAATATGACAACTTGAAAGACTGGAAAGTAGAGACATCTTCTTCAGGAGCAATGACCGTTGCACTAGGTCAAGCGATCAAAAAACACGAACCAATTGTAGTTACAGGATGGACACCTCATTGGATGTTTGCCAAATATGATCTGAAATACTTAGAAGATCCTGAAAACGGAATGGGAAGCGAAGAGCAGATCCATACGATGGTTCGAAAAGGATTGAAAGAAGACCAGCCAGAAGCTTACAAAGTATTAGACAATTTCCATTGGTCAGAAAAAGATATGGAAAAAGTTATGTTGGAAATCAACAATGGAAAAGATCCACAGCAAGCAGCAAAAGACTGGATCAAAGAGAACCAAGAATTAGTCGAAAGCTGGAAAAAATAAAAAGACAGACACGAAATAAATGGAGCTTCCAAAATTGGATCAAATATCCAAATTTGGAAGCTCCATATTCGTCTCTCTCTTTTTTGTCTCGCGAATTGTAAAATTAAGTTAGAAAAATAAAAAGGCATTTATGGTACACTCAAATTGTATTTCCGACGAAAGAAAACAAAGGAGTGTAACCATAAATGACCTACAAACATCTTACCATAGACGAACTGACAATGATAGAATCATATTATCTTCAACATAATAAGCCGGTTGAAATCGCTAACCGAATGGGACGTGCTATACAAACTATTTATAATGTAGTCAATAAGTTCAAGCAAGGCAAGACTGCTCTTGATTATTGGCACCAGTATAAAGAAAATAAGAAAAAATGTGGGAGAAAAGTCATTCAATTACCTGCTCATGAAGTAGATTACATTAAAGAGAAAGTCACTCTTGGTTGGACGCCTGACGTCATTATCGGGCGAAAAGAAAGGCCTGTTTCATGCGGTATGAGAACACTTTATCGTTTATTTTCTAAAGGAATATTTGATATTGACACACTACCGATGAAAGGTAAAAGAAAACCCAATGGCCATCAGGAAAAACGGGGAAAACAACAGTATCAGCGCTCAATCCATGATCGACCTGATAATTATCCTGATTTCAATTCTGAGTTTGGTCACCTTGAAGGTGATACGATCGTTGGCATTCATCATAAAAGTGCCGTCATTACTTTAGTTGAAAGATTATCTAAAGTCATTATCACGATTAAACCCAACGGCCGTAAGGCATTAGATATTGAAACTGCCCTTAATCAATGGTTTTCTCGCTTCCCTAAAAACTTCTTTAAATCTATTACGTTTGACTGTGGAAAAGAATTTTCTAACTGGAAAGCCATTAGTAACCAACATGATATTGATATATATTTTGCGGACCCTGGAACACCTTCTCAACGCCCATTAAACGAGAATTCTAACGGGATTCTGCGTCGTAATGGACTGCCGAAATCAATGGATTTTAGAGAAGTGAATCAGACATTTATTTCCAGTGTCAGCAATCAACGTAATCATATTCCAAGAAAATCATTGAATTACAGAACACCAATCGAAATATTTTTGAGCTATGTACAAGAAGCATTTTATTCTAGCTTAATTTGACAAATCATATCTATAAAAGAAGAGAATGCGTAGCTCATCTTCGAAACGTCCAAAGACGCCGACAAACTATTATGAATTTATGGGTGCGAGTCAAAGAGATCGATCGTAGGTATGAAAGACTAATGTGATTAAAGTTTATTATGTACGAAGTGCATTCTCAAAAAATATTAAAGAATATACATAGTTTATATACTTAAAAGTGATTAAATTCTTATTCAGGAATTATTTTGCTACGTTTCAAGAAGGAATTGTTTTTTGAAATTTAATGAATGTTAGAATAATAGTCTAAAAACATTAATTTAGGGGTGATTAGATTATGAAACATTTAAAAATTTTGTCTATTAAAGAGACACAACTTATCTATGGGGGTACCACTCATAGTGGAAAATATTATGGAAATGGAGTGTATTGCACTAAAAATAAATGTACGGTCGATTGGGCCAAGGCAACTACTTGTATTGCAGGAATGTCTATAGGTGGTTTTTTAGGTGGAGCAATTCCAGGGAAGTGCTAAAATGAAAAAAAATGCTAAGCAAATTGTTCATGAATTATATAATGATATATCTATAAGTAAAGATCCTAAATATTCTGATATTCTTGAGGTTTTACAAAAGGTATATTTAAAATTAGAAAAACAAAAATATGAATTAGATCCCAGTCCTTTAATAAATAGATTGGTGAATTATCTATATTTTACTGCTTATACTAATAAAATAAGATTCACTGAATATCAAGAGGAATTAATAAGAAATTTGAGTGAAATTGGAAGAACTGCTGGAATAAATGGTTTATATCGAGCAGATTATGGAGATAAATCTCAATTTTAATGATACTTATAATATTAAATATGTCTCAAAATTTTTTGATTAGAAAAATAGGTATATTGAATCAGTGCCATAAAAGTATTTATAGTTTGTAGGGGGAATCGTAATGGAAGAAAAAAATAGACTAAATGCTAAACAATGTTCAGATCAAGAGCTTAAAAAAATTAAAGGAGGTGCTGGAACAAAACCTCAAGGAAAACCGGCATCAAATTTAGTGGAATGTGTTTTTTCATTATTTAAAAAGTGTAACTAAAATTTTTTTATGATATCCTAAAATCAGGAGGGGATCTCTTGATTACTATCGATACAAAAGCTTATCTATTAAGAATGTTCGTGGGAAACTTTTTCTTTTTTCTCTTATTTTATATGACTAATACTGATCTTAACAAAAGAAAATATCTTTTTGTATGTTTATTGATACCACTCACTTTTTTTGTTGAATTATTTACTGATGTTTCCGCAGCTATACCTATAATCGGAAGTTATTTTATATTAAAGGAAAAGAAGAAAACTAATATAGTGCTTTTAAATAAATTACTATTATGTATGCTTATTGATGATTTCAGATCTATTATTACTTCCATGGTTATGACGTATATGTTTTCATTTGAAGGGATAAAAGGGTATGGTTATGTAGTATTCCAAATAATGCTTGATTCTTTGTTTTTGCTGATGTTTATTTGGTTATATAGAAAATTAGCTATAAATAGGATTGTTGAACAGTCCAGTTCTAAACTTACTGCTATATTCATGATTTATTTACTTACAATTGGTTTATTTGTTTCTTATGTTGCTCATCAATATCAAGTATTTGATCATTTTGTGTTTGGTGTCTTAATATTTTTAATCATTCAAATGTTTGTTGTTCTATTTTTATTTATTAGAATAACTATTAGGCAACGAGAACAATATGAACAGCAATTGAAAAGAAAAGAATTGGTTTATCTAAAAAAATATACTGATTTACTGGAAAAAGATCAAGAAAAATTTGCCAGATTTAGACATGACTATAAAAATTTATTGCTGAGTTTAAAAGAAATCGCTAATCAAAACCATGATTCGATATTGGAAAAAGAAATAAAAGAATTAGAGATCTATTCTAATTCTTATCTAACCAATAAGTTTGAATATCGTTATTTAAAAAATATAAAAAATGAATATTTGAAAAGTTTGTTGATAGCGAAGCTATACCAAGCAAATAACAATAAGATTTGTTGTAAATTCGAATGTCCAAGTACTATTATTGAAGTTCCTGTTCCAATATTTGACTGTATTAGGGTGCTTGGAATTATTCTCGATAATGCAATTGAAGCATGTATAGAGAGTCAAGATAAAGAACTGTCTCTAGCTATTTACCGAGATGACAAACAGATAGAAATTTCGATATCGAATAGTTGTAGAGAGATACTACTATCTATAGATACTCTAATGAAAAAAGGAATAACAACAAAAAAGGGACATCAAGGGTTAGGTTTATCTAGTATAGAGGAAATCAATAAAAAGAATCCCAATATGTTTGTGAACTATCAAAACGATCCGTATCAATTTACTACTCAAGTTATTTTGTTATTTTGAGGGAAGGAGGATTTATGAGTTATCCAATAATATTATGTGAAGATCAAATTATACAATTAAATCAGTTAGAACGAATTATTGATAATTTCATTCTTTTTCACGATGAAGTATTTAAGATAGTATTGAAAACACAAAGTCCGTTAGAAGTTAAAAAATACCTCAAACAATTCCGACCAAAGCAAGGAATATATTTCTTAGATATTGATTTAAATCATGAAGTTAACGGTATAGAATTAGCAGAAGTAATCAGAAAATATGATGTTCAAGCAAAAATCATTTTTACAACTACTCATGATGAGATGTTACCCGTAACAATAAAAAGAAGAGTTGAAACGTTAGGATTTGTAACAAAAGATCAAACACTAGATGAGTATCGAAACGAGATTGTTGAGTTATTGTTATTAGCGCAAGAAAGGATAGATGCAACAAAACAGGTTACGAATCAAGCATTTGTTTTTTCCATAGGTTCTCAAACATTTACTTTTGATATAAATGACATTTATTTTGTAGAAGCTTCAAAATTACCACATAGATTATCATTGTGTACTAAAGATGGGCAGTACGAATTTTATGGAAGAATTAGTGAGCTTGAAAAGAAATATCCTATGTTAACAAGAATTAGTCGAGCGTGTTTAGTAAATATCTTTAACGTTAAAGAAATAGATTTTAAAAAACGTTCACTATATTTTGATTCAGAGTTGGCCAGAAACTTTACTTTAGGGAAAGCACAAAAAATTAAGGAGAAGTTGAAAGAAAGCACTGTTTAGTGGTTTTTTCTTTAGGGAGATTGCATTTTTCTAATAAAATAAATTCCTTCACTAGTGCAAATTTTTCTGAATCCTATTAAAGTTGTACCAATTTTTATAGCTGTTATTAGTTACGTGCATAACAGCAATATTAGTTACTGGAGGAATATTTCTATGGTCTGGAACCAAAAAAGGGCCAAATGAATAGTTCTTTTCTTGTTTTTATTAAGTACCATAAAGGGGAATTAAAATTAAATGTATGGTGGAAGATGCGAAAGATTTGGCAAATTCTACTAATTTTTAGAAAGTGTTTTTCATTTTTTAGTTAAAAAATTTGTCCTGTCAAGTGCAATCCTATGATTGTACTTGATAGGATTTGAGATAATTACTTTCCTGTTTTTATAAATTTAACTTGCAGGAACAGGCTTTAATGCACATCCGACAAGTACATTACCAATACCTCCTGTAACGGCCGAAATAGGTCCTCCTGCAGCACCAACTACAGCGCTGCCAAGTCCTTTTGTAAAAATATCTCTACCATTACATTTTCAAAGAATTTTTATCTGACTTTAATAAAAGATAAAAATTTAATATAATTATAAAAACTAGCACAAGAAGCTTTAGTAAAAAGTTCTGTCCATTCCAAACTTTTGAAAAGATAAAGAACATACCTATGTTCGTAATCGACACAAACCAATCTTGAGGTTTGATATTTTTTAATTGTTTACGCACCGGTCCACATGCCGAATCCAGCACCTAATAAAGCTCCACCTACACCACAAGCAGCTATTGCATAAGGTCCTCCGGCTGAACAAAGTTTTACTCCTGCTGTTGCCCCAGAAAAAGTAGTGCCTAAAACTCCCACGGCACTCCCACCTTGAATATTTTTCAACTCTTCTGAAGATAATATAAATGTTGTTTTTGTGTTTTTAATATGCATAATACTTATTCTCCTTTTTTATTTTTTTCGAGCATCCCAGCCAGCTGCAGCACCTCCAGCGACAGCTCCATATAACCCTCCAACAACACCGCAAGCTGGTCCGCAAATTGCTGTTCCTAAACCTGCACCACCTACTGCCCCTTTGGTAAGTCCACCTACAACTTGCCCCAATTTTCCCCAAGCATTATTGCCTCCACCAACAGTTTGTGCATTTCCACAATACTTAGTTCCTTTACATTTTGCATGTTTAAACACGCTTCTTTAAATAATATTTTTTACGGTGCTACTGTAACATACGTATTTGATTAACAGTAAAAATCTTCCTGAAACTTATCAAGTTTATTCTTGAATAGTAAAATTTCCAAAATAAATTTGATTCAGGAATGAAAAAGTTAGTGTTCAAGAACTGTTTTCAAAGTTTTTGTGGAATTATGAGACAATATTTTCACTGTATTAAAGCTATATTGAGAATTTTTCTATAAAAATTTTTTAGAAGGAGTTGTGTTAGATAAGTGATAAAATCATTTCCTTTTGTGCAGCAACAAGATGAAAAAGATTGTGGTGTTGCTTGCCTTTCGATGATTTTAAAATATTTTAAAACTGATATCCCAATTCATAAATTACGGGACCTATCTGGGACTGATTTAGAGGGTACTTCAGCATTTGGATTGAAAAAGACATTTGAAAAATTGTCTTTTGATTGTATGGCTATTCAAGCAGATAGTGAGATCTGGAAAGAAAGAGATCTTATCTTACCATTAATTGCACATATATTGGTTGATAACAGCTATATGCACTACGTTGTAATTTATAAAACGAAGGGAAACGTACTATGGATTGCAGATCCCGCTAATGGAAAAAATAGAAAAACGATTGAAGCGTTTCAAAAAGAATGGACAGGTATTCTTTTATTACCTATGCCTAGAGAAACTTATATTCCTATTAAAGAAAAAGTAGCTGGATTAAGTTCTTTTTTGCCTATAATTTGGAAACAAAAAGGATTAGTATTCCACATCGTTTTAGCATCGATTTTCATTACGTTTTTTGGCATAGGAAGCTCATATTATTTTCAAGGTATTCTTGATTTTTTCATCCCTAATCAAGCACGTTCAACTTTAAATATAATTTCCATTGGCTTGATCGCTGTCTATTTATTTCGGGTATTGTTTGAATATAGTCGTAGTTATCTTCTTATTATTTTAGGACAGCGAATGAGTATGGCAATTATGCTTCAGTATTTCAAACATGTGTTAACTTTACCAATGAATTTTTTTGCTACGAGAAAATCAGGGGAAATTATTTCTCGTTTTCTTGATGCCAGTAAGATTATTGATGCTTTAGCAAGTGCTACGTTATCAATATTTTTAGATATTGGTATGGTGTTGCTTGTTGGGGTTACGTTAGCTATTCAGAATAGTACGTTGTTTTTAATCACTCTATGCTCTTTGCCTTTTTATGTAGTTGCAATATTCGCTTTCGTGAAAAGCTATGAAAAATCGAACAGGGAAGAAATGGCAGCCGGTGCAGCTGTAAATTCTAGTATCATAGAAAGTCTTAAAGGAATAGAAACAATTAAAGCATATAGCGGTGAAGAGAAAGTATATAACCGTATAGACCATGAATTTGTTAAATTAATGAAAAAATCATTTCGTACGGTTACGCTTGATAATATTCAACAAGGAATTAAACATTTGATTCAATTAATTAGCAGTGCATTAATTTTATGGCTAGGTTCTTATTTTGTTATGGATAATAGAATTAGTCTAGGTCAACTTATCACATACAATGCTTTACTAGTATTTTTCACAGATCCTTTACAAAACATTATTAATTTACAAGTGAAAATGCAAACGGCTCAAGTTGCAAATAATCGTTTAAATGAAATTTTCGCGATTGATTCAGAAAAATCGAACCAGTCTTTTGAATATATGCTTTCTGAACAATTATTTCAACAAGATATCACTGTAAAAAACGTTTCATTCTCGTATAGCATGAAGGCCCCAACGTTGAACGAAATTTCATGTACAATTCCTTCGCACAGTAAAACGGCTATAGTTGGAGTTAGTGGTTCTGGAAAATCAACTCTTGCAAAGTTATTTGTTCGTTTTTATGAAGCATCAGAAGGATCGATCCATTATGGAAACATTAATCACTTAGACATTCCTTTTCAGATATTACGCGATCGAGTGACATATTTGCCTCAAGAGTCATTTTTCTTTAGTGGAACAATCATTGAGAATCTTATATTCGGTTTAGATAGCCCACCAAGTTTCGAACAAATAATAGAAGTTTGTGAGATAGTCCAACTAAATGAATTTATTAATCAACAGCCATTACGTTACGAGACATTGTTGGAAGAAGGTGGAAATAATCTTTCAGGAGGGCAACGACAACGATTAGCCATAGCACGGGCTTTATTAAAAAATCCGGACATATTAATTTTAGATGAAGCAACTAGTGGATTAGATACCTTGTTAGAACATGCAATTATGAATTATCTCCTCAATTTAAAAGAAAAAACGATTATTTTTATTGCACATCATTTACCAATAGCAAAAACATGTGATCAAATTTTAGTTCTCCATGAAGGGCATTTGGTAGAAAAAGGAACGCACGATGAACTTCGTTTTGCCGATGGTATCTATCAAAAATTATGGGAAATCTAGGAGAGGGAAACAATTTATGCAGAATAATAATTGGTTCGAACATTCTAGTATCTATACTAAACAACATCATAGCTTCTACCATTGGGTGTTATACCCTGTAATTCTTTTTTTATGTATTATTGGATTGTTTTTAACCTTTGCTAAAAAAGAGGTTGTTATTCGGACAACGGCTCAATTGAACCCCGAAAAAATAGAGAAGTTACAAGTGCCATTAGAAGCTAAAATAATGGAAAACTTCCTAAAAGAAAATCAATTTGTTCATAAGGACGATGTGTTGGTTAGATTGGATTGTTCTTTAATAGAGAATGAAAAGGCTCAGATAGAACAAGAAAACCAACGTATTACTCAACAAATAAAGATGGCTCAGCTATTTATTGAAAGTATAAGTAAAGGAAAAAATTTGTTTTCAACGGATGACAGTTTTGGCTACAGTAATCAATTAAAGAGCATGTTGTCAGAAAAAGAATCACTCCGCTACGCTTTGAAGCAAAGTGAATTAAATGATCAAAAGCAATTAGAAGTATACGAAAAGACAAAAAGACAACTAGAAAAACAAATTGAGAGTTCAGATAGTAAATTACAAGAATGGCAACAAGTACAGGTAGCTTGGAGTAATAATCAATCATTAAAAGATTTTTCAAAAGAAATGAGCTACAGTGGACTTTGAGTTAAAAATAAAGAGCCCTAGTTATTTTGAAAAATAAAAAAAGAACAGCGTAAATGTTTTCGAAATGCTTTAGCACCAACATTTACCTGTTCCGTGGGTTTGGCACCCAATGGGCCGTGAGGGGCTCGAACCCGCGACCCGCTGATTAAGAGTTCGTTATTTAATGGTATTTTAAATGAAGATAAGCGAATTTACAGCATTTTTACATGCTTATATACCGCAAATTATCCCAAGTTTTTATATATCCTACCCGAGTTTATACCCGAAAATATAATTTTTTAATGTTATTTTATATCTTTTTTTAATAGTTTTTCAAACGCTGTAGTTGCTGTATCTTTTTCTTTGCGTAAGACATGGCCATAAACATTCATTGTAGTATTAAAATCTCGGTGTCCTAATCGTTTTTGAAGCTCTTTTGGGGTCATATTAGGGTCACTAAGCAAATAGGTAGCTGATGTATGTCTAATGTCGTGAAAACGAATGTGACGCAAATTGTGACGTTTGGTGAATCGTTTGAACTTCTTATACAGATAACTTCCACGTGGCAAAGTTCCATCTTGTTTTGTATCAAATATAAAATAGTGTTTTAATTTCTTTATATTTAATTTCCAACGAATTTTTTTATTCTCTTTGATTAATTCATCTAACATATCAAATAGATAAGCAGGACCGGTTACTATTTTTTCATCATCATCATTTTTCAAACCTGGAAGCAACCGAATATCTGATTTTCCATCTACTTCTGAAATCCGCTGATGAAATCTTATTTCTTGTTTGCCAAAGTCAATATCTTTTTCTTCTAAAGCTGCAATTTCTCCTTGTCTTGCTCCTGTAATAAATGCTAGAACAATTAAAGTTTTAATTTCTATGCTTTCCTCAAATGCTGCTTTTAACATTGCATGAATTTCTTCTTCCGAATAAGGTTCTTCGATATTCTTTTTTACGCCTTTTTCTTTTGGTATTTTTACATTTTCCACAGGATTTTCTTTAATTACTCCGTACTCATTTTTAGCCATCAAAAATAAGTTGTTAACGGCGTATAACATACGAAGCTTTGTATTTCTTGATAAAGGTTTATCAGAGTTTCTTCCAGGATCTTTTGTATTGATTCTTTGAGCATTAACAACAATTTTCTTTATCATGTATGGTTTGATATCGATTAGAGGGATAAAATCAAATTTATCAAGAAATCTATTCTCGATCATTCGCTTATAGTTATGATAAGACTTTGGCTCTAAATTTTTTTCGGCCTCTGAAAGCCATATTTTTCTATAAAATTCACCAAAAGTTATATTGAATAAATCCAACGAATCATCGGTCATTCCTTCGAATTGCTCTAACCAGATGTTCAATTCTTTATATGCCGCTCTTTTACTATTCGCTTTTATAGTTTTGCTTTTTCTTTTTGCCGAGCCATCAGGTTTGTATCCTAATACAGCTCTTAGTCTATATGTTTCGTTGTCTACTTGTTCTAAGTATCCTGTTACTTCCGACATAATTGAATCTACTCTCTTTCTCTGATACAATAGACACGTGAATAAGCCTATTGTGTAGGTTTGTTTTTTCTTAGAACACGCTAGCTTTGGTCGGTGGGCGTGTTTTTTGTTAATTTAGACTAACTATCAGTTCTTGATTTTCGCTTGCGGGGAAGTCTTCTCCGAGCTTAATTTTTACTTCGCCTTGAGTATTATTTAAAACGACTCCCGTGACGCATTGTACACTTTTACCCGGCAACAGTTCAGCGTCAGATTTAGCGTCTACTTCATCCGAAAAGTTATTTTGATTAGTTACAGCTTCATCATAAGCAGCGTCATCTTCGAGTGGGCTTCCGTCTTCGTTGTACATAGGATAGAGCGCCTCAGACACGTCAAAAGTACCTACACTAGATGTTAGATCATATTCGGACGTATCATCTTGCTGGCTAAAAGTGAGCATTGAAAACATATCGCTAGGCACCATATTTGCTTCTGTCTGATTGTCTAGCGTGTACCAAATAATCAATCCGTCTTCTCCGGAAAAATTGTCTTTTCCGACCTGCGTCTTATCGATAGTGAGTTTGTAACCAGGTCCAGTCAACGTTTTGTCTTTAAACGACATTTCAATCACATCTCTTTCGGATGTTTGTTGAGCCGATGCTTGGATTTCCGTAGTGATAGAGCCTGAAATTGTTGTAGTTGATTCCTCAGCGGTTTTATTGCCACCATCATTAGACGAGCAAGCCCCTAAAACAGCTAAACTCAAACCTAAAACCCCAACGCATAAAATAGACTTTTTCATTTTGTTTCCCTCTTTTCTGGTATAATATATTTGTGATCTCAGAAATGAGGTATGAGTCCGTGTTGCAGCACGGGCTTTTTTCTTTATAACTTTTTTAGAGATTATAGGCAAAATAGTAGGGCATAAAAATATATTATTGAATTCCGTATTTAGAAAATCCTAATTGAACTTCACCGGAAGTCTTTTGCTGTGTTGTACGCAATGCTTCTTCTTCAGACATTCCATTCTGTACTTTCCATGCAACAGGCGACATCCCGTATTTGTTAACAAAATCAGTAAGTGATAAAGTGTCAGCGTCTTGCTGAGCGCTTGTTTGTTGGTCTTCTGGATTTTGTTGAGATGCTGCTTGTTGTTCTTTCTGATCTTGACTGATAATATTGCCAGCATCATCTGTAGTCAATCCATTTTCATAAAGGGCCACGCCGAAAGCTTCCCACTCTTTGTTGGACCAATTTGCACGATCAGCTGGAGTTGACTGTAAAGTGCGTTGTTTCATCTGTTCATATGTTTCTTCTTGAGGTGCGGTTTGGATTGTACTCTGACTGGAGCTTATAACTGTTGGGCTAGGTTCCGCCGTAACTTGGTTGGAGCTTGTAACTGTTGAACTAGAATCTGTTTTAGATGTAGATTTGCTAGTAGATGAACTGGTTTCAGTTGTTTCTTTTGTTTTACTTATTTTTGTTTCTTGGTTAGAAGTGGCATCTGTTGATTCAGCTTTTTTATTATTTGAACAAGCTGAAAGTAGCAGAGCAGTACTTAACAACAACATAACGCTAACTTTTTTCATTTTTTACCCCTCTTTTCTTTGATTAATAAGCTGTAAATAAGCCTACTATAGGTTTAACATCCCACGTCCACAAACTTTGGTCGGTGGGGCGTGTTTTTTTATTTTAAAGACTTTCGAAAACTAAAGTAGCTTGGATTCTATCGCCACCACCGAAACCTTTACTACCACCGTTTGTAGTGGAAATAGTGTGTAATCGATAACCTTTAGAACACTGTCTATTTATAGTGTTTTCAAGTTCTGTGGTGTTAGTATCAAATCTTAGACAGCTTTTCGTAGAGACAAGAATAAATTAAACTTATCTACGAGAGGATGAATTTTTATGACCCGATATGAAGAAAATTTTAAACAAATGATTGTTGAACTGAATCAAACTGGACGTTCTGTTCGAGGGTTAGCGAAAGAATATGGCTTATCTGAAGCAACGATTTACAAATGGAAGAATTTATATTTACCTGATCAGTCCACAGGACTGACTGGAAAAGAAGTAGCTGAACTGAGAAAAGAAAATGCTCGTTTAAATGAGGAACTTGAAATCTTAAAAAAAGCCGCAGCCATATTCTCTCGGAAAACCTAAATTCGCTTGTTCAATTTATTGAAAAATGGTGTAAGGATTACACTGTTTCTTTGTTGTGTCGGTTATTAGAAATCCCTAGAAGTGTCTATTATTTTTATAAGAATAAACCGTTGACAGCTACAGAAATCAGAAATAATAAGTTGAAAAAGAAGATTTCAACAATTTTTTTTACGAATAAACAACGCTATGGTGCCACAAAGATCCATCAAGTTTTATTAAAAGAAGGGATTTCAGTATCTCTTAAACATGTCCAAAAGCTAATGAAACAATTAAATTTAAGGTCGATTGTAGTTAAAAAATATAGACCTCAAAGGTCTAATAAACCGATCATTTCAAAAGAGAATCTCTTAAATCAGGACTTTTCTACTGAAACGATCTGTGAGAAATGGGCAGCTGACATTACGTACATTCCTACTAAGAAAAATGGTTGGTGTTACTTATCTTCAATCATGGATTTACACACGAAAAAAATTATTAGTTATACATTTTCAAAACGAATGACTGTGGATTGTGTCATTCAAACATTGAATAAAGCAAAAATACATTATCACATTCCAGAAGGAATGATTCTACACACTGACTTGGGCAGCCAATACACAGCAAGAGAAGTGGAACAATGGCTTAAAACCAACAAAATAAGGCATTCTTATAGTAGAAAAGGAACACCTTATGATAATGCTGGAATCGAATCTTTCCATGCCTCATTGAAAAAAGAAGAAGTCTACACGACTAGCTACTCAGATTTTGAAGAAGCAAATCGAGCGCTATTTAGCTACATTGAAGGATTTTATAACCGAAATCGAATCCATAGCTCGATTCACTATCTAACCCCACAGGAATTTGAAGAATTAGCAAAAGAAAAAATGGCTTAACCGTCTCTACTAAAATGTGTCCAAGATATTGACTCAAATCCATTCTGTATAGGCAATTTTTAGTGCATCACCAGGCTCAATAGTTTTAGAGTAACCCATAGATTTATATATAAGTTCACTATCGTTTTTCATATCTTTAAATTTCATGATGTCAACTTTCATGGGCACGTTTGCAGGGAAAACTAGAACAATTTTTGTGGGACTTTCATCTAATGCTATTTCATCATAAATATTCTGAGGTAAATATTTTCTTTGCGTATCTATAGAGTAGAATTCTAGAGACACATCTTCATAGTATGTTTTATTTTTCTTAATTGTCAAATTAAGTTAGACAAATCATCAATACTTACGTAACTCAAAAATACTTCCAAAGGTGTTCGATAATCCAGTGATTTTCTAGGAATATTATTTCGTTTAGATGTGACAGATTGAATAAAAGATTCATCTACTGAATTGAAATCCATAGATTTCAATAAACCATCTCTACGTAACAATCCGTTAGAATTCTCGTTTAGGCCTCTTTGAGACGGTGTTCCTGGATCAGCGAAATAAATGGCAATATCATTGGCATTACTGATTTGTTTCCAATTTGAAAATTCCTTTCCACAATCAAAAGTGATGGATTTGAATAGATTTTTCGGTACAGATTCAAACCAATGATTTAATTTTTTTTCAATATCAATCGCTTGTCTACCACACGGTTTCAATGTAATGATAACTTTTGATAATCGTTCAACTAAGGTAATTACAGCACTTTTATGTTTCAGACCTACGATAGTGTCACCTTCAAGGTGACCAAACTCATTTGAGAATTGGCTATAATCTTTTTCACGTTCATGAATAGAGCGGCGGAAAGCTTGTTTTCCACGCCTTTCTTGATGTCCATTCGGTTTACGCTTGCCTTTCATCGGTAAGTCAGAAGGATTAAATAGCCCCTTTTTGAACATACGATAAATGGTACGAGCAGAACAACGAATAGGAAACGCTGCACGACCAACAATCACATCGGGTGTCCATCCTTGAACAACCTTTCTTTGAATATATTCTGATTGTTCCTCGGGTAAAACAAGCGGGCGTCTACCACAGTTTGATTTGTTTTTCTTATACTGTTGATAGTATTCTAAGGCTGATTTTCCTTGCTTGAAGAATAGGTATACTTTATGGATCGTTTGTCTTGAACGATTCAAGCAATGCGCAGTTTTCGCAACAGATTGATTTATTTTGAAATAAGACTCTATCATTACAAGTTCATCCGTTGTAAGATGGGTATAGGTCATTTGTACTCACTCCTTATAATTCTTTGGTCAGAACTATTTTGAGTGTAGCACAAATGGCTTTTTTAGTTGTCTAGCTTAATTTTACAATCGGCGTTTTTAAAAAACCAAATATTACAAAAACGATAGCTACAATAGTTAAGATTAATTCTAAGATATCTTTGGGTGTGTATTCTTTACCTAAATACCAATATAAAAAATTATTTACTGTTTTTATTAATTTATGTTGTTCCTCTGACATTCTTTCACCTTCCAATTCACAAATTTTATTTTATCATAACAAAATAAATTCGTAATTAGCCTATTAGAAAAATATATGCATGATGCGTGCAACGAATGATCCAAAAGGGAACACGCAAGGTGGGGCGCAAGATTTTCATGATAAACGGTGGTACTTGAATATTCCACAACGATGAATACAAAAAAATCTCGCTCATTGATCTTGGGCGAGACTTTTTACATATAAAGTAGTGTCTGACTTATTGTTATTTCAGTCTAAATATTCTATACTATTTATTGCAAGTAGATATACGTTTGGTTAAATCCCTTTGCTAGTCTTAGAAAGGGGATGATGCCATGAACGATTGTTTTTTATTGTAAATGTCTATTTATCCCTAGAAAGGATAAATATCTCAATTGGATATTAGTGCATTTTTAAAAAAAGGAACTACGATTACTTTTAGTGGTATCGCAAGTTACTTATTAAAATTGCCGCCGTGGTTGTGTGTATTTCTAAGTTTCCTTGTGTTTACCGCATTTATGTGGCACACATTGCTTAATGCTCCGGAACACTTTTGGAAATCATATGATAAACGCCATACTAAAAAATAAGTATTTCTGATGTGAGTCTTCCTTAATCCATCCGCTCACAGATAGAAAATTGAGAATCTAAACAATAAAAAAACCATTGATCTCGGAAATCAATGGCAAGGTTATAGATTCTAGACACTAGAATTCAAGACTAAGCTAGGGATTGAACAGATTGGATATCCGTGCAAGTGCTTGTAGGCCATGTTGACAGCATGGTCTTTTTTTTTGCTTACAATGTCATTCTATACTACGTAAAAAAAAGCGTCAATAATTTTTTACTACAAAGCTAAGCAAATGAATATTAAATATACTCTGTTTTTTCATTTAAAGTTGTGCAATAATAAATTAGCCATCACAACAGAAAGAATGAAATCCCATTATTATCTAGTCTATGTCCATTCTTTTTGTTTGCAGGAGTTGTGGTGGCTTTCCGTACCCTTAGCTCAGTTGGTTAGAGCAGACGGCTCATAACCGTCCGGTCGTAGGCTCGAGTCCTACAGGGTACATATATACCAAAAGCACTCATCAATTTAATTGGTTGAGTGCTTTTTATTGTTATCTTAATTGTCAAATTAAGTTAGACAAATCATCAATACTTACGTAACTCAAAAATACTTCCAAAGGTGTTCGATAATTCAGTGATTTTCTAGGAATATTATTTCGTTTCGATGCGACAGATTGAATAAAAGATTCATCTACTGAATTGAAATCCATAGATTTCAATAAACCATCTCTACGTAACAATCCGTTAGAATTCTCGTTTAGGCCTCTTTGAGACGGCGTTCCTGGATCAGCGAAATAAATGGCAATATCATTGGCATTACTGATCTGTTTCCAATTTGAAAATTCCTTTCCACAATCAAAAGTGATGGATTTGAATAGATTTTTCGGTACAGATTCAAACCAATGATTTAATTTGTTTTCAATATCAATCGCTTGTCTACCACACGGTTTCAATGTGATGATAACTTTTGATAATCGCTCAACTAAGGTAATTACAGCACTTTTATGTTTCAAACCTACGATAGTGTCACCTTCAAGGTGACCAAACTCATTTGAGAATTGGCTATAATCTTTTTCACGTTCATGAATAGAGCGACGGAAAGCTTGTTTTCCACGTCTTTCTTGATGTCCATTTGGTTTACGCTTGCCTTTCATCGGTAAGTCAGAAGGATTAAATAGCCCCTTTTTGAACATACGATAAATGGTACGAGCAGAACAACGAATAGGAAACGCTGCACGACCAACAATCACATCGGGTGTCCATCCTTGAACAACCTTTCTTTGAATATATTCTGATTGTTCCTCAGGTAAAACAAGCGGGCGTCTACCACAGTTTGATTTGTTTTTCTTATACTGTTGATAGTACTCTAAGGCTGATTTTCCTTGCTTGAAGAACAGGTATACTTTATGGATCGTTTGTCTTGAACGATTCAAGCAATGCGCAGTTTTCGCAACAGATTGATTTATTTTGAAATAAGACTCTATCATTACAAGTTCATCCGTTGTAAGATGGGTATAGGTCATTTGTACTCACTCCTTATAATTCTTTGGACGGAACTATTTTGAGTGTAGCACAAATGACTTTTTTAGTTGTCTAGCTTAATTTTACAATCGGCGTTATTAAAAATTAAAAAACTAAAATACATACCCGAATTTCATACCCGAAAAATAAAAAATGCCATCACGTACATTCTTTTCGAAACTACCGAAGTAGCCAAGAATGTACTGATGACGTGGGTTTGGCACCCAATGGGCCGTGAGGGGCTCGAACCCGCGACCCGCTGATTAAGAGTCAGCTGCTCTACCAACTGAGCTAACGGCCCGTACAAAAAGTACTTAATAATAGTAGCACTAAGAATTTTAAAATGCAAGACTACATTTAAAGAAAATCAGAAAAATCTTTACTTCCTTATAGGAAATCATTCATAGATTATTCACATTTGCTCGCTATTATATAAGCATACCAACAAACAAAGTTCTTGCAAGAGAACAAACCCTAACACTTTTTTCATTTTTTACTCCTTTCCCGCCGTCTCCCCGGCGGGTCTCCTGTTCTTAACGATAAAAGACAAGAAGGCTTAGCCTTCTTGTTTTTTGTTTTCATGGAATCCCGCTAATCAAATTACCTAGTTAAAGCAACTAGATTGAATGTTTATCATAAGTCTGATATCATGTTTATGAAATGAAAAAAGGAGCGGTTATGATGGAAAAAATGCGTCAGCAATTAATGGAGTGGGGGAAGGAACTGGAAACATTCCGTCTGCCTCACTGGGAAGAACTCCCTGACTTAGAACTTTATATGGACCAAGTCAGAACGTTAGTTGATCGTTATCTTTCACCTGTGATACAAGGAGAAAAGCATCCATTGCTTACCTCTTCTATGGTAAACAATTACGTTAAACTAGGTTTGATACCAGCACCAGTTAAAAAAAGATATAACAAAGAACACGTAGCATTTTTACTTGCAATCACTACGTTGAAACAAGTATTGACTATTCCTGAAATCAAAGAAGGGATATTGTTCCAAGGAAAAACAGTAGGAATTCGTGAAGCCTATAATCTATTTTGCGATGAACAAGAAGCAGCTGTGTGGATGGTCAGCCAATTAGCACAAGGTAAATCTCATCCGCAAAAATTCGACCAGGCAACCCCTGTAGAATATATTGCTGTAAGAGCGGCAACTTTATCGTTTGCAATGAAACTTCTTGCGGAAAAAACGATTGTTCTAGAAACCGAATATTTAAAAGAGGAGAAAACAAATGAAAAACAATAAAATCGCAATTTTAGTAGATTCAGGTACGGATGTGCCAGAAGAATTGATAAAAAAATACGAGATGTATATGATCCCATTGAAAATTATTTATAAAGATCAGGTATATACAGATAAAATTGACATTACCCCTGAAGAGATCTATCAACGTTTGCCAGAGGAAATCCCTGGTACATCTTTGCCGGATGGTGAGTCGATCACAGAAATCTTTGAGCAAATCAAAAAAGACGGTTATGAAAAGGTACTTGCGGTAACAATTTCCAGTGGATTGAGCGGGACATATAATGTGGTTCGTTTAATTGCACAACAGCAAGAAGAATTGGAAGCATATGTACTAGATACGAAAAATATTGGTATTGGTGCAGGTTTTTCTGCGATCCAAGCAGCAAAATGGCTGGAAGAAGGAGTAGAATGGGATCAACTGATCAGTAATCTGAATGAGTTAGTCGAAAGAACAAAAGTTTTCTTTAATGTTGCGACATTGGAATATCTTCAAAAAGGTGGACGAATCGGTTTAGTTGCTTCTATTGTAGGAACCGCTTTAAAACTTAACCCAATCATTTCATGTAATGAAGAAGGGATTTATTACACAGTAGGAAAAGCTAGGGGACGTAAAAAAAGTTTGGATAAAACGGTTGCTTACGTCAAAGAAAAAATCGGTAATGCAAAGGTCTTCAACTTAGCTGTTGCCCATGGGGATGCGAAAGAAGAAGCAATTGAAATGGAAGCGAGACTTAAAAGAGAGTTCCCACAAGCAAACCAAATCTACTTTGGCCAGATTTCTCCGGCATTAGTAGTCCACACTGGTCCGGGATTATTGGGTGTCGGTATACAAGTTTTAGAAGGATAAATCAAAAAAAGGAAACACTGAGGTGAAAATCAGTGTTTTCCTTTTTTATTGAAGTTAGAACAAAAAATAATAAAGTATTTTGCACTTTCATTTTAATTTTCTCTTTTGTTTTATAGGCAAAGATGAAACAAAAGCAGAAATACGGTATAATGAGAAGGTATGACAATAATATATAAGAGGTGGCTCTTTATGAAAAAAGTTTTAGTTGTCGATGATGAGAAGCCGATTTCGGATATCGTCAAATTCAATTTAGCCAAAGAAGGCTATGATGTTTATACTGCATATGATGGGGAAGAAGCCTTGGAAAAAGTTGCTGAGGTAGAACCTGATTTGATTTTACTTGATTTGATGCTACCTAAAATGGACGGCTTAGAAGTTGCTCGTGAGGTACGCAAAACTTATGATATGCCGATCATTATGGTAACAGCCAAAGATTCTGAAATTGATAAAGTCCTAGGCTTAGAGTTAGGCGCCGATGATTACGTGACCAAGCCATTTTCCAACCGAGAATTAGTTGCACGTGTCAAAGCAAATCTTCGTCGCGGTGCCACGGCTGCGAAGGAACCAGAAGAGGCAGCACCTGCGGAATTGACGATTGGTGATTTGACGATCCATCCAGAAGCTTACATGGTGACGAAACGAGGAGAAACAATCGAGTTAACACATCGTGAATTCGAACTACTCTTTTACTTGGCGAAGCACCTTGGACAAGTGATGACAAGAGAACATTTATTACAAACGGTTTGGGGTTATGATTATTTTGGAGATGTACGAACAGTGGATGTAACTGTACGTCGTTTGCGTGAAAAGATCGAAGATAATCCAAGCCATCCAAATTATTTAGTGACACGTCGTGGTGTCGGTTACTATTTGCGTAACCCAGAACAGGAGTAATTGGATGAAAAGAAAAGTCCGCTTTTTTCGATCAGTCAATTTTAAGATCGCTATTACCTTTATTCTGATTTTATTGATCTCGATCGAAATTATTGGTGCCTACTTTATACGTGGTTTAGAACGTTCCACGATCAATACATTTATTAAAGATATGAATCAAACGGTGGAATCATTAGCAACAACAATCAGCCCGGAATTGAATCGAAAAGATAATGCAGATGATGAAGAGGTAAATGCGAATATCAAAAGATTTATTGAAAACAGTGCGACTAGCGATATCATCGAAATACGGGTCGTTGACGAAAAAGGGATCATCCGAGGAACAACCGATGTCAATGAACAAAGCGCTGTGGGAAAGAAAAATGATTATGTTGATATCAATGATTTCACGACTAAACGTTATGTTGCTTTAGATAACGACGATAAACGGGTGAATATCAATGTTCAACCGATCCTGTCCCCGACCGGCGATGCCGTTATCGGGGCTCTTTACGTCAAAAGTAATATCGAACAAAAATATTCGGAAATCAATAACACAGCAGTCATTTTCTTTACTGCCTCACTAATTGCGGCATTTATTTCAATGATCGTATCTGTTTTAGTTGCTCGTTCGATTACACAGCCGATCGGTGAAATGAGAGAACAAGCCATTCGAATCGCTAGAGGAGACTACAGTCGGAAAGTCAAAGTGCATGGACAAGATGAACTTGGACAGCTGGCTGATACCTTCAATCAGTTAGCTGAACGTATTGAAGAAGCTCAAGATACAATGGAAGCTGAACGCAATCGTTTGGATAGCGTGCTATCCCATATGACAGACGGCGTCATTGCGACAGATCGCAGGGGTAAAGTCATTACGATCAATGATATGGCTGTTTCCTTGCTAGATATCAAAAACGAGGAAGCAATCGGACAATCGATTTTGACACTTTTAGATATCGAAGAAGAATATACGTTGCGGAAATTATTAGAAGATCCAAACGAAATGGTACTTGACCGTTCAACCAGTACATTGGAAAGTGATCAGATGATCTTGCGAGTAGACTTTTCTATGATCCGTCGCGAATCAGGTTTTATCAGCGGATTAGTAGCTGTCTTGCATGATGTGACAGAACAAGAAAAAACAGAACGGGAACGTCGTGAATTCGTCTCTAATGTTTCCCATGAACTTCGTACACCGTTGACAAGTATGCGTAGTTATATCGAAGCATTGAGCGAAGGTGCGTGGAAAGACGAGGAAGTAGCACCAAATTTTTTGAAGATAACGCTAGATGAAACAGACCGAATGATTCGAATGATCAATGACCTCTTAAATCTATCTCGCATGGATACAGGTAATACCCAGCTTCAATTAGAATATGTCAATTTCAACGAGTTAGTGAATTTTGTTCTTGACCGGTTTGATATGATGGTGGGAAATCAGGAAAAAAATTATAAGATACGTCGTGAATTTACGCAAAGAGATCTTTGGGTCGAAGTAGATACAGATAAAATCATCCAAGTAGTCGATAATATCATGAATAACGCGATCAAGTATTCACCAGATGGGGGAACGATTACTTGTCGCTTATTAGAAACGCATAATAACGTGATTTTAAGTATCACCGATCAAGGATTGGGGATTCCTAAAAAAGATCTGAACCGAGTGTTCGAGCGGTTCTATCGAGTAGATAAAGCACGTGCAAGAGCACAAGGTGGGACAGGACTTGGATTAGCTATTTCTAGAGAAGTGATTAAGGCGCATCGAGGCGCTATTTGGGCAGAGAGCAAGGAAGGAAAAGGGTCGACTTTTTATATCTCGCTGCCATATGAACCTTATGAGGAGGAATGGTGGGAATGAGAATCTCTGAAAAAGTCGTTCGTATAGGACTCATTTTGATGGTTGCGTTAAGCATATACTTCTCTTATGCAATCTGGCTGAGCCCAGCAGGAAAAAGTTCAATCAACGTAGATGAGACAAACACTCAAATGATCGAGTCTCAAAGCAATCGAAAAACTTCCGAAGTCTTTCTTCCACTTCATGTTACATGGCACCATTCGGGAACGATCCAAGAAACCAACAGTGAAAATCTCGTGTACCGATTGCAATTGATCATCGATAAAGCAAGATTTGGAAAGCTTTCTGAAGTAGTTTCAGGAGACAAATCACAGTTTGAACAGGTGAAAAATCTGAACTCTGGTTTTGAGTTGGCCTATAATGCGCCTTTTTTGCTAAGAGAATACAAGGAAGCATTTGATTTAGATTTAGATGTGTCGAACTTGGCAAAAGAAAGCGAAAATATGTATTTTACTAGAATACAATTCGATCAAGGAAATAAAAAAATCCGATTTTTGAATTATTCGAACCATCTCGTATATGAAGCGAATATTTCGTTGAATTGGACAGATATCAATAAAGAATTAACAGCAAAAGACACAAAATGGACAGAAATGACAACAGAACCATCGACGATCGACACGCAATATGCTACGAAACATTCGATCAAACTGAAAAAGTATAGTTATATCCTGTCACAGCAACCCTATACACTTTTTAGAAATGCTTTTTTCCAGAAACCAGATAGCGTGAAGAATAATGATGAAAGCAATGAATTGATTTTTTACGGTGGGAATGAAACAATGTCTATCCATTCGGAAACGCAAGTAGTTGATTTTCGTGGAGAGCTGCCAGAGAAAAAAGAAAATGCTAGTGTATTTTCTGAAAGTTTCCCCTATATTAGCAAATTAGGCAGTTCTTTAGGGAACCTCAGATATTTTGACCGCAGTGACAATACGATCGATTATCGGATATTCGTGGAAGGCTTCCCGGTTTTTGGGACAGACAGCAGAGGACAGATTGGTGTGGAAGTTGGCGGTGAAACGAATGGTTCTGTGCAAGTGAATATCCAAACCAGTTTGAATACGATTCAAGTGCCGATACCTTCAGACGAAGAAGTAGAACTTGCAAGTACGAATGAAATCATCCAGCAGTTAAAAGCTAAGGGAGCAGATAGCAACAAGATTGGTTCAGTGATCGTTGGCTATACATGGCAAAATGTCAAAGAAACGAATCGTGTCGTTGATCTCTTACCTGAATGGTATGTGAAATATAAAGATAACTGGTATTCAGCTAACGACCTTCTGGAAAAATTACCTGGATTGGAGGCGAATTAATTGGATTTCAAAAAAATCGAATGGATATTTTTCGTCGCTTTTTTAGGGTTGAATGTGTTTTTATTCAGCAGTTATCATGACGCGGTATACCAAGAAAACAATGTCATTCGCTCTAATCAGACTGAATCAATCCAACAACGTCTGGCTAGCGACGATATCACTTACACGGGGAAGATTTCGTCTGAGAACAAGCAAGGCTATTATCTTAGCGCGGAGCAGACCAATCTTAGCACTTCATTAGCGAATTATCGCAAGGCTGGTAAAAGCGGCTTGCTGGCAAGTGGTGTGTTTTTAGACGGTGATGTTTTGACGAAATCTTTATCCAGTTCAGATGCTGAAAAGAACGTGATCGATCCAGATAAAATTAGTAGTTCCTTGGAAGATTTTTTATCTAACAAAGACAATATTTTATTCGGTAATGATTATGTGTACACGAAAAATTTTTCTCATTTAGAAGAAGAACCACTAGAAATCCAAGCAAGCCAAGAGTATGAAGGCATCCCATTCAATGATGATACAGCAAAAATCGTTCTTTCTTTAGAAAAAAACGATAATGATTATAGCATCACGAAATACATGCAGACGCATTTATCTGATATCGAGCAGCTGCGCGAAAAGACGGAACTGTATACGGAAGAGGAAGCAATCAATACATTGTACATCAATAACAAAATACCAAGAGGATCAAAAATTTTATGGCGTCAGCTAGCTTATTCCTGTATTCTGAAAGTCCGGGAAAAAAATGTGTATGTTCCTGTTTGGCATGTAGCGATCGAAACAAGCGATAAAGTGGTCCAAATCGAGAGCGTCAACGCTTTCAGCAATACGATCGTGACAAACAATACTGTACCAAAAGTGGAAGATCAATAAAAAAGCGAGTATAATGAAAAAAGTTTACAAAGTAAGAAGGGAAGTAGGAGTCAAATGGCTGAAGAAAAACCAGCTTTTAAAATCAGTATCCTAGCAAGTGGAAGTTCGGGTAATTCACTTTATATCGAAAGTGAAAAAAAACGGCTTTTGGTCGATGCAGGACTTAGCGGTAAAAAAATCACTTCCTTGATGGCTCAAATTGATCGGACACCGGACCAATTAGATGGAATACTTGTGACGCATGAACATCGAGATCATATACATGGCGTGGGTGTCTTGGCTCGTAAGTATCATTTGGATGTTTTTGCCAATCAGCAGACTTGGGAAGCGATGGAACCACTGATTGGAAATGTACCAGTGGAACAAAAACATCTATTTGAGATGGGGAAAGTCAGAACATTCGGCGATATCGATATTGAGAGTTTCGGCGTCTCCCATGACGCAGCGGCTCCGCAATTTTATCGTTTCCATAAAGAAAATCGGTCATTCGTCATGTTGACGGACACCGGATATTGCAGTGATTATATGCGAGGTGTCATTGAAAATGCCGATGGTTATTTGATGGAAAGTAATCATGATCTTGAGATGTTACGCATGGGACCTTATCCGTGGAATTTAAAACAGCGTATTTTAGGAGATAGAGGACATCTTTCCAACGAAGACGGTGCACTTGTCATGACTGATGTGATCGGTAATCGGACCAAACGAATCTATCTTGGCCATCTTAGCAAGGAAAACAATATGAAAGAACTTGCTCATTTAACAATGGAAAATGTTTTGAAAGAAAAAGATTTTGGCGTTGGACATGATTTTGAAATCTATGATACAGATCCAGATGAAGCAACTGAGCTATTTTCGATTTAAACAGTTCAATCAATAAAAATATAAAAAGCAGAAGATAAAATCAATCAGGGTTGGTTTTATCTTCTATTTTTATTTTTTTAGCATATTAAAAAAATAACCGTATTATCGACTGACTACACTGATGTGTTGCTTTTCATGTTTCTCATCCAGTATCTCATCTACTAATGCAATCGCGTAATCTGCCATGCTGATCGTACTGTCGCCAGCAGCGTTTCTTTGTAAATAATCATCACTTAACAAATAAGTACCTGTACGTTTGCCATGTGGATCAAATAAAGAAGCTGGACTGATATAAGTCCAATGTAGATTTTTAGATTGTTTCAATTTTAACAATCCTTCGTACATATTGAAAGCTGTTGGATAGAAGGGTGCATTTTTAGGTACTTGGTCAATCATACGAGTCGTCTTTTCTGTATCTAAGAATAACGAAGAGGCACCCCCAACGACAATTAAGCGTGTATCGGTTCCTTCAAGCATCTCAATCAAATGGGACAAAGAAGTTTGATGCATTTCTTCTTTTCCTTTGGGAGCGTTGAAAGCATCAACGACAACATCAAAAGATGCAAGATCAGTAGTTGTCAACTCAAATAAATCCTTTTGTATAAACGGAACATCTGATGGCAATTTTTCTGGATGACGCACGATTGCCGTCACGTCTAAATCTCTGGACAATGCTTCGTCTAAAATAAATGAACCTGCATGACCAGTAGCTCCAATGAGTGCAATTTTCATAAAAAACCTCCTTTTTTATTCCTGTCCATTGTAAGCAGTTGCTGAATATTCGTCAAAGAATCCGATTTTTGAAAAGCTCAGTGCGCATTCCTTTCATGGTTCGTGATCATTGGGTATAGTTAAATTAAGAAAACTGATTGATAAAAATAGAAGTTGAAGGAGATAAGAAATGAAAGAGTGGTTAGATCGTGCCTTTTTACCAATGATAACATCTGTTGTGAATCTTAGACCCTTAACTGCTTTGCGTAATGGAATGACTTACACGATCCCAATAATTATTGTTGGCTCGCTGTTTTTCTTATTTGCTCATTTTCCTGTGGATTACATCGCTCAGTGGATAGACAAAGCAGGATTTTCTATGTATTTTACACAAGTATACCAGGCTACATTTGATGTGATAGCCTTTTGGATCGTTTTTGCCATTGCATACGCTTATGCAAAAGAAGAAGATATCGATCGCTTACCAGTCGGCATAGCAGCCTTATCTGCTTATCTACTGCTTATTCAGCCACTAAATACTCAGATAGATACTGTCTGGACAGGTGCTGAAGGGATACTAGGAGCAGTTACAACTGGGCTCATCATCGGATGGGGCTATGCACGTTTAGTAAGACTTGCGAAAGGGTGGAAGCAAAGAGAGAAGATACCTGAAAATGTTTGGCAGTCTTTTACTTCATTGATTCCAATCATTGTTATAGTCACTTTTACGCTTATCGGTTCAGCGGTTTTTCAACAGTTGTTCAGAATGACTGTTGTTCAAGGAATATGGACATATGTCCAGCTTCCCATTCAATCGTTCATAGACACGTTGTTTGGTGTGCTTTTATTAGGTTTTTTTGTTCCGTTTTTATGGTTATTTGGTCTTCATGGATCTGCGATGGTCAATGGGTTGGTTAGTCCCATCTTGCAAGCGAATTCATTAGCAAATGCAGAAATCTTAGCCTCAGGACAAGAGTTGACGGTGGCAAATGGCGGACATATCGTTACTCAGCAATTTCTCGATCAGTTCATGACGGTTACGGGTGCTGGGTTGACGTTAGGGGCTGTATTTTTTATGACGGTTTTTGCGAAATCGAAGAAATACAGAGAATTAGGAAATATTGCTCTTTTACCAGCCTTTTTCAACATCAATGAATCGATTATTTTTTCCACACCGATCGTGATGAACCCGATGATGGCTGTTCCTTTTATTTTCGCACCGGTCGTTTCAGGATTGATTACCTATTCCGCTTTATATTTTGGATTCGTTCCTTTATTTACAGCAGTCCAAGTCCCTTGGACAACACCGCCGATCCTCTCGGGTTTTTTAGTAGGCGGAGTGCCTGCAGCGATTTTACAAGGTATCGTGTTGTCAATTAGTTTTTTCATTTATTTCCCATTTTTGAAAAAAATAGATTCTGCAAACTGCAAAAAGGAAAGACAGACAAAAAATGATGGAGCAGCAGAAAAGATGAACGACTAAAAAACAAAAATACTCCTGTCGCTTTAGATTGGGAAAATCACCAATCTAGGATGACAGGAGTATTTATAGTCATGTTTATACTAGCCCTTTTTGGACAGCTAATTGAACAAGAACAACTAATGTGTTCATTCCTACGTGTGTGATCATCGATGTCCAGATCCGACCAGTTGCTTTGTACTCTAGGCTGAAGAAGAAACCTAGGAAAAAGTAGATTAGCAGATGACCATCATTATGAGCAAACGCAAACAGCAAAGAGCTGATCACTGCTCCGACCCAAAAATTTGAATATCGACTGATGATCCCCAGTATACTGCGGCGGAATACGAACTCTTCCATGATGGGTCCAGCAACAGTTGTCGCCAAAATAAAAGCGGGTGCTTCCATGATCATCTGGATGATATTTTGTGTATTCTCGGAAGGGGTTGCTTCGCCAAACAATACAGATTCTAACATGACAGCGATGCTTTGCAGAATCAATGCGACAAAGATTCCAACCAATCCATAAATAACAATCTTTGGAGCAGAAGCTTTTTTTACCGCTGATTCGATCGCTAAGGGTTCACGTTGCTTAAAATAAAAAATAGCTAGGACAACGGCGCCTAGTATATACATGACTGCAGTTGCTGTGATCAATTCAGACGTAGATTTTACAAGTCCTATCGAAGCTAGGATCAAGGGTGAGATAAAAATTAAACCATAGCAAAAAATGCTGAGGAAGCTATATTTTTTTAAAGACATGTAATTCCTCCTTTTAAGGGATAACAAGCATGCAAGGCAAGCTTATATCGATTGATTTCAATTATATCATAATTTCAATAAGCAGCTGTCAGAATAAAATTTCTTTTCTTTGATTTAAAAGCTTGCAAAAAAGAGGGAGAATGAGTATTATTAAAAATGTAGGTTAGCACTCGAAGGTTAAGAGTGCTAACAGATTAAAAAAAGAGTTATCGGAGGGATTTATCGTGTTAAAACCATTAGGTGATCGCGTCATTATCGAAGTCGCAAAAGAAGAAGAAAAAACTGTCGGAGGAATCGTTTTAGCTTCTGCTGCTAAAGAGAAACCCCAAACTGGGACAGTTGTTGCAGTCGGTGAAGGCCGTTTGTTAGAAAACGGTGAAAAAGTTCCTGCCGCTGTAAAAGCAGGCGACCAAGTTATGTTCGAAAAATACGCCGGTACAGAAATAAAATACGAAGGAAAAGAATATCTGATCGTCGCAGGAAAAGATATCATGGCGATTGTTGAGTAAATTTTGAAGATAAAAAAATAATCAAAAATAATCAATGAGGTGAATCAATCATGGCAAAAGAATTGAAATTTGCAGAAGACGCACGCGCAGCTATGTTACGCGGGGTAGATAAATTAGCAGATACAGTGAAAGTAACATTAGGACCTAAAGGCCGAAATGTCGTACTAGAAAAATCTTACGGCTCTCCATTGATCACAAATGATGGTGTGACGATCGCAAAAGAAATCGAATTAGAAGATCATTTTGAAAACATGGGTGCAAAACTTGTATCAGAAGTAGCATCAAAAACAAATGATATTGCAGGAGACGGTACAACGACAGCAACTGTTCTGACACAAGCAATCGTTCGCGAAGGTTTAAAAAACGTAACTGCAGGTGCTAATCCTCTAGGCATTCGTCGCGGGATCGAATTGGCAACAAAAGCAGCAGTCGAAGAATTGCATAATATCTCAACTGTTGTTGATTCAAAAGAAGCCATTGCACAAGTAGCAGCTGTTTCTTCGGGTTCTGATAAAGTTGGACATTTGATTGCTGATGCAATGGAAAAAGTTGGAAACGACGGTGTCATCACAATCGAAGAATCAAAAGGGATCGAAACAGAACTAGATGTTGTAGAAGGTATGCAGTTTGATCGTGGTTACTTATCACAATATATGGTAACAGATAACGACAAAATGGAAGCTGTTCTAGAAAACCCATATATCTTGATCACAGACAAAAAAATCTCTAACATCCAAGATATTCTGCCATTGTTAGAACAAATCTTGCAACAATCACGTCCATTGTTAATTATTGCTGACGATGTAGATGGTGAAGCATTGCCAACTCTTGTATTGAACAAAATCCGTGGAACATTCAACGTAGTAGCTGTAAAAGCTCCTGGTTTCGGCGATCGTCGTAAAGCAATGCTTGAAGATATCGCTATTTTGACAGGTGGTACAGTAATTACTGACGATCTAGGTTTAGAATTGAAAGATGCAACAATCGAAAACTTAGGAAATGCTTCTAAAGTTGTTGTAGATAAAGACAATACAACGATCGTAGAAGGTTCTGGAGAAAAAGAAGCAATCGAAGCTCGTGTGCAATTGATCAAAAACCAAATTGCTGAAACAACTTCTGATTTTGACCGCGAAAAATTACAAGAACGCTTAGCTAAATTAGCAGGTGGTGTAGCTGTTGTTAAAGTTGGTGCAGCTACTGAAACAGAATTGAAAGAATTAAAATTACGCATTGAAGATGCATTGAATGCTACACGTGCCGCAGTAGAAGAAGGAATGGTCTCAGGTGGTGGTACAGCTCTAGTGAACGTTATCAGCAAAGTTTCTGCTGTAGAAGCAGAAGGAGATGTGGCAACAGGTATCAAGATCGTTGTTCGTGCTTTAGAAGAACCAATTCGTCAAATCGCTGAAAACGCTGGTTATGAAGGATCAGTGATTGTTGATAAATTGAAGAACGTGGAACTAGGCACTGGTTTCAATGCTGCTACTGGAGAATGGGTAAACATGGTTGAAGCAGGTATCGTAGACCCAACTAAAGTAACACGTTCTGCCTTGCAAAATGCCGCTTCCGTTTCTGCCTTGTTATTAACGACAGAAGCAGTCGTTGCAGACAAACCAGAACCAGCAGCGCCAGCAGCTCCTGCAATGGATCCATCAATGATGGGCGGTATGATGTAAGAAAAAGCAACTTGCTTATCTACAACTGATCATTAGTGAAAGACAGATAAAAAGAGGCTGGAACAGAAGCGTTTAACTCCAAGAAATAAGAAGAAATTCACGAAAATTGCTTTTCAAATTTTTGTGAATTTCAGCTTATTTCCGAAGGAGTTGCTTCTGCTTCCGCCGTTTATACGTGTTTAGAGCGTGAGACAAAAGTGTTCTTTACTTTTGTCCCACGCTCTTTTTTGTGTGTAATTATAATGAAAATAGTTATTTTTAATAGTTATAATATTTTATAGTTATTTATTTTATCTATTAAAACTAAATATAAAGATATATTTACAGTATCATTATAATGTATTCAATTTAAAATAAGAGACTTTGGTAATAATGAAAGAGGAATAAAACTTTTCTTTGGCAAAACAAACTCCTTGCTATGAGACGCGTTTCATACACTATACTCAAAGTATCAAAAGGAGGGCTTGCAATGAATACTTATGTAGAGATAACAGATGGCACAACGAACAATTATTTTTATGCGTTTGTCGAGTTCAAGGGATCCGTATTAACGTTGTACAGTTTTCAAGGGTTGAATAGGAATATAGTAAAAGAAATACCAATGAATGAAATCGAAACTTTGACAAAAGATATATATTGGGGCGGGCAGCGGATCAGTTTTTCGCATGAAGGAAAAATGTATCAGTTTTTTGAATGCGGTCCAGCTGTGGTAGACTATTTACAAGAAAATCTTTTTGTATAGGTGGCGAAGCAGCAGTGGCAAACATTCGAGATATCGCAAAGCTCACAGGTTATTCAGTTTCTACTATTTCACGTGTAATCAATGGACATCCATATGTAGATGAGGAAAAAAGGAAAGAAATACTTGCGGTCATGAAAGAAGTCGATTATATCCCTAATGCAAATGCCAGACAGTTAAGTTATGGAAAAACGAAAAGCATTGGAGTGATTCTGCCTTATACCAATCATCCGTATTTTGATCAGTTGATCAGTGGGATCATTGAAGCAGCGTTTGATTATGATTACAAAGTGACACTTTTACCGACGGGCTATCAGAAAGAAAAAGAGCGAAGGTATCTTGAAGAATTTGCAGCTAAAGCTTTCGATGGATTGATCATTACGTCTCGTGCCAATACACTAGATGATTTATTGGCATATCAAAAATATGGACCTCTAGTTTTTTGTGAAGAAATCAAGGGAAAACAGGCAAGTTGTGTCTTTATTGATCGAGAACAATCAATTACAGAAGGCCTTACTTATTTGAAGCAGCAAGGTATAAAGCAATTGGGCATCACGTTGGGGCGAAGTGGCAGGCTAAGTTATAACTCAAAAATCACTTTGCAGCTATGTCATCAACTTTTTCCATCTTTTGATGAATCACTTGTTTTTTGGGATTGTATAGATGCAGAGAAAGGAAAACAAGCAGGCTTCTTTTTTAAAGAGCTTGGAGTTGATGGTGTCTTTACAAATTCGGATATGGTTGCAGCAGGCATCTTGCAAAGCTATCTGCAAGATAAGACACCAGTGGTGATTGGACGCGATAATTTGCTGATCAGCGAGCTTCTTGGTTTCCCAACCATCGACCACCATCTGGAAGCTTGCGGAGAAATGGCATTTCAATTGTTTCTTACAGAAAAAAAGGATAAAGTGAAAATACCTTATATGTTTATTCAACGATGAATATATTTAAAGTAGGATGAAAAAACTTGTGAAAGAATGGAGCAGACACCAAAAGTTAGCATAAAAATCTAACTTGGGTGTCTGCTGTTTTGTTATTAGGTCATTTTACGTGTACTTTTTTGTTGGATCATGTAAAAGATTACGCCTTTTTTTGGATAATTTCATTTAAAGCTTTTGCTGCACCATGACCCTTCGCTCGTCATAATAGTCATAATATGCAGTGAACCGTTCATCGGCTTCGTACATCATTCCTAGTCCTTTATGCGCTTTTGGCTGATATTCAGGCCAGCTGTAAGATAACCACTTCTTATGAGCTTGGAAGATACGGTCTGCTAAGCTTTCATCTTCTGGTTCTTTTAAGTAAAGAGTGAGATCAAATAACATCTGCTTTTCAACAGTTTGCATTTCTTCATACGTTTCTTTATCCATATTCATCCATTTTTCATTGGATGCTGTAACCTTTTTTTTCCCGTATTTTTGTCGAATCTCTTGTCCATAGGATTCTTCATTTTCTTTCAACTTTTGTTGTTTAAACCCTTCAAATTTTTCTTTGTCACTCATTTTTCTTCCTCCTTCGTACATATCAAGTGTCTGTTGGACAGTTGTCAAGAGGGTATCGATTTGTGCCCGTTTTTCCAGCAACATTTGCTGATGCTTGATTAAAGCTTTCTGGTGGTCAAAAGATGGATTGTCTAAGACCTCTTGGATATCCTCCAACTTGAATGCCATTGTTCGATAAAATAAGATGTGTTGCAGACGATCGACTTCTTTTTTGCCATAAATCCGATAACCTGAAGAATTGATCCTAGCTGGTTTTAGCAGTCCAATCTCATCATAAAAGCGCAAGGTTCTCGGACTGACTCCTGATATCTCTGACATTTTCTTTATTGTGTACTCCATTATTTTTCCTCCTGACAAATGTAAGCATAATCCTTTACGTAACGAGAAGGTCAAGAAAAAATTGTATTTTTTTCTCATGAAATTATGTTATACTATTAAGTGATAAAAGGTAAATCCTTTTGTCTTTAAAGGTTCAATTGTAACCGATTCCTTAATGCTAGGAAAGATGGTAACATAACTTAGATTGGATCTAAATCGACTATATAGAAAAGAGGAATGAGATGAAGCTAATCGAAACACCTGTGAATAGTAATTTAAATATTAAGACATTTTATCCTAAAGTAGTGGAATTCTTTTTTGGGAATACAGCTATTAATTATTACAAATTATTTTCGTTAGATCGAACACAACTGCTATTGGTAGACACATATGATAAAAAGCAAGTCGTGATGATCAATACGAAGAAAAAAATCACAAGGCAAGAAATCGACTATGCGATTCATCACGTTTTAAAAATGACACGAGAAGATGTCAAAGTCCATGTAGGAGTGAAACAGGAGCTAGAACGTGCCGGAATACAATTCAAACGTCCAAATAAAGATATTGTAGTGATAGAACAAAAAAATACGAAGATTTCTATTTAATAACGACTAATAATCATCTTTATGGTAACCTGCTCCATATCTAACGTATACAATAAAAAACAAGGCGAGACTGATTGATGTCTCGCCATTTTTGTTTCCATTCTATTGACAGCTGCTTTCTTACTTTTGTTTTTTTTAAAAAACGTGTGATATTTTTTCCGCGAGTTTTTTCAACGCAAGGTATATCTTGTCATAATTCGCCTTTCCAAAAAAATTCAATACATAATAAGTTATATCCGTTTCTTTGGGGATAAGAAGCAAAAAAGGAAAGATGTATTATTTGCTTCAAAAACTTTTGCCATTGATTATGTTGTAGAGACATTTGGTTATATTCGTTCAATCATCGGTATCTTAACGGCTACGATTGTAGTAGGAAAAGCTACTTATTTTATCAAGTAAGAAAAATAGAAAACGCTAATTACTTCGTGTCTCGGATACATTGAATAAAATAAGTATTCTTTCTCGTTTAGGTTAAATACCAATAAGAAAGGATAGTTTTAGCAGATGGAGTTCATTTTTAGCAAGAAATATCCGTAAAACATGTGCTTTTTCAGAAAAAATGGAAGATTTCTTTTCCTATTAATTTTTTTTGTTATAATGGGTAGGAAATGAAAACTTGCCAAGAGGAGTAATACAAGATGAATAATACTTACCCAGACGACAGTTTGACGCTGCATACGGATCTATATCAAATCAATATGATGCAGACATACTGGGAATTAGGTCGAGCTGATTTACATGCTGTTTTTGAATGTTACTTTCGAGAAATGCCTTTTAACCACGGATACGCGGTTTTTGCAGGGTTGGAACGGTTAGTCAATTATTTAGAGAATCTGACGTTCAATGATTCCGATATTGCTTACTTGCGTGGATTAGAAGTCTATCCTGAAGGTTTTTTGGAGTATTTACAAAATTTTGAATTTAAAGCAACAGTTCGTTCTGCTCGTGAAGGAGAACTAGTTTTTGCAAATGAACCATTGATCCAAGTGGAAGGGCCTTTAGCGCACTGCCAATTAGTAGAAACAGCACTGTTGAATATGGTCAATTTCCAAACGTTGATCGCGACAAAAGCAGCTCGTATCAAATCTGTCATCGGAGAAGATCCACTATTGGAATTTGGAACTAGACGGGCACAAGAACTGGATGCAGCAGTCTGGGGAACTAGAGCGGCATATATCGGCGGAGCAGATGCAACAAGCAATGTACGTGCTGGGAAGATATTTGGGATACCAGCTAGCGGGACCCATGCTCATTCGTTAGTCCAATCTTATGGAAATGATTATGAAGCATTTATGGCCTACGCTAAAACCCATAAAGACTGCGTGTTCTTAGTCGACACTTATGATACGTTGAAATCAGGTGTGCCAAGTGCGATTCGCGTGGCGAAAGAATTAGGTGACAAAATCAACTTCCAAGGCGTACGCATCGACAGTGGAGATATGGCCTATATATCTAAGCGTGTTCGGGAACAATTAGATGCAGCCGGATTTACGGAAGCAAAAATCTATGCTTCGAATGACTTGGATGAAGCAACGATTTTGAATTTAAAGATGCAAAAAGCTAAAATTGATGTATGGGGTGTTGGGACAAAATTGATCACAGCCTATGATCAGCCAGCCCTTGGTGCAGTATTCAAGCTAGTATCGATCGAAGATGATGAAGGAAACATGATGGATACGATCAAGTTATCAAGCAATGCAGAAAAAGTAACTACTCCAGGGAAAAAACAAGTGTGGCGCATCACTCGAAATTTTGATGGGAAATCTGAAGGAGACTACGTTACATTATGGGATGAAGACCCTCGAGAAGAAGAAGCTATCTTCATGTTCCATCCAGTGCATACGTTTATCAATAAAACTGTTCGAGACTTTACAGCTCGCCCAGTTTTACAAGATATCTTTATCGAAGGAAAAAGAGTTTACGAATTACCTGCACTAAACGAAATCAAAGAATATACAAAAGAAAATCTAGATTCACTATGGGAAGAGTATAAACGAGACTTGAATCCGCAAAAATACCCAGTCGATCTGTCTACTGAATGCTGGAACCATAAAATGGCTATCATGGAACGAATGAAAAAAAGCGTAGCAGAACTTCATACAGAAGCATAGGAGGAGAATAAATGAGCCTGCAGACAGAAATTATCAATGAATTAGGTGTCAAACCAACAATTGATCCAAAAGAAGAAATACGTAAAAGTATTGACTTTATGAAAGCATATTTGAAAAAATATCCGTTTCTTAAAACTTTTGTACTAGGTATCAGCGGCGGCCAAGATTCTACTTTAGCAGGCCGTTTGGCGCAACTAACGATGGAAGAAATGCGTGAAGAAACAAAAGATGAAAACTATCAATTTATCGCTGTTCGTCTTCCTTATGGTGAACAAGCAGATGAAGAAGATGCAAAAGCTGCTCTTGACTTTATCCAGCCCGATGTTAGTCTGCGAGTAAATATCAAACCAGCTGTTGATGCACAAGTACAAGTATTAAGCGAAGCAGGTGTGGAAATCAGCGATTTTAATAAAGGAAATATCAAAGCACGTCAACGTATGATTACGCAATATGCCGTAGCTGGAGAAAGAGCAGGAGCCGTATTAGGGACAGATCATGCTGCAGAAAACATTACTGGATTCTTCACGAAATTTGGTGATGGTGGAGCCGACATTTTGCCATTATTCCGTTTGGACAAACGACAAGGGAAACAATTGCTTCAAGCATTGAATGCACCGGAAAAATTATACACAAAAATTCCGACTGCAGATCTTGAAGATGGGAAACCAATGATTGCAGATGAAGTCGCACTAGGTGTCACATATAATGAAATTGATGATTATCTAGAAGGAAAAGAAGTTCCCGCTCAAGCACAAGAAAAAATCGAAGCATGGTGGAACAAGACACAACATAAACGACATTTGCCAATTTCCGTTTTGGATGATTTCTGGAAATAACAATAAAGCAAAAACAGCCGTCCCTTCATAGGGATTGGCTGTTTTTGTTTTATGATTTGTCAAATTAAGCTAGAATAAAATGCTTCTTGTACATAGCTCAAAAATATTTCGATTGGTGTTCTGTAATTCAATGATTTTCTTGGAATATGATTACGTTGATTGCTGACACTGGAAATAAATGTCTGATTCACTTCTCTAAAATCCATTGATTTCGGCAGTCCATTACGACGCAGAATCCCGTTAGAATTCTCGTTTAATGGGCGTTGAGAAGGTGTTCCAGGGTCCGCAAAATATATATCAATATCATGTTGGTTACTAATGGCTTTCCAGTTAGAAAATTCTTTTCCACAGTCAAACGTAATAGATTTAAAGAAGTTTTTAGGGAAGCGAGAAAACCATTGATTAAGGGCAGTTTCAATATCTAATGCCTTACGGCCGTTGGGTTTAATCGTGATAATGACTTTAGATAATCTTTCAACTAAAGTAATGACGGCACTTTTATGATGAATGCCAACGATCGTATCACCTTCAAGGTGACCAAACTCAGAATTGAAATCAGGATAATTATCAGGTCGATCATGGATTGAGCGCTGATACTGTTGTTTTCCCCGTTTTTCCTGATGGCCATTGGGTTTTCTTTTACCTTTCATCGGTAGTGTGTCAATATCAAATATTCCTTTAGAAAATAAACGATAAAGGGTTCTCATACCGCATGAAACAGGTCTTTCTTTTCGCCCGATAATGACGTCAGGCGTCCAACCAAGAGTGACTTTCTCTTTAATGTAATCTACTTCATGAGCAGGTAATTGAATGACTTTTCTACCACATTTTTTCTTATTTTCTTTATACTGGTGCCAATAATCAAGAGCAGTCTTACCTTGCTTGAACTTATTGACTACATTATAAATAGTTTGTATAGCACGTCCCATTCGGTTAGCGATTTCAACCGGCTTATTATGTTGAAGATAATATGATTCTATCATTGTCAGTTCGTCTATGGTAAGATGTTTGTAGGTCATTTATGGTTACACTCCTTTGTTTTCTTTCGTCGGAAATACAATTTGAGTGTACCATAAATGCCTTTTTATTTTTCTAACTTAATTTTACAATTCGCGGAATTAAGAAGAGATTGACGAAATTTGCTTTTCAACTTTTTTGAAATTTAGTCTTATTATCAATGTCAGCTAACGGAACACCATTTATCAAGATATCTCACCCTCAATATTTTGCTCTCGAAAATAAGGCTTATGGCAGTAACTTGTCATAGCCTTATTTTTATCACTAATCCTACTCTGCTCTAACTGCTCTTTTTGCTTCTAGGAAGTCAAATGGTAAACAGTTGTCTAATTGCAGAAATTTCGAGATACTTGTTAGTAAGGAGGGGGTTTTATGTATCACGTTCATTTGATTGATGCTATTCCAGAACAAGAGATAGAAAAGTTACAAGGGGAATATTTCAAAATAATAGATGATTTGCCAGCCGAAGGAATAGTTATTCGTAGTACGAAAGTGAAAGATGAATGGCTTACACCAGATTTGCTAGCAATTTCAAGAGCTGGTGTTGGGGTGAACACGATCAACGTTGAAAAAGCTTCTGAAAACGGGACGATCGTCATGAATACACCAGGTGTAAATGCTAATGCAGTAAAAGAGCTTGTTTTGTGCTGTTTGCTCTTATCTTCCCGTCCGATAATCGAAGCAAGTCGTATGGTACAAACACTAACAGGTCCTAATATTTTAGAACAGGCAGAAAACAAAAGAAGTGCTTATGTGGGACGAGAATTGCAAGGCAAAACCATCGGTCTTCTTGGTCTTGGAGCGATAGGCACAAAAGTAGCGCTAAGTTGCTATAGCTTAGGGATGGATGTCTTGGGTTATTCTATCCGCGATGCCCAGTTGGATTATGTTCGGCAAGCAGATTTAGAAACAGTTCTTTCTACCTCGGATTACATCGTAGTCATGCTGCCGTTGACAGAAGATACAAAAGGATTGATCGATCAGGCGAATATAGAAAAAATGAAAAAAGATGCTGTACTTATCAATGTAGGAAGAAGTGAAATTGTTGATAAATATGCTGTTATGCAAGCATTGGAAAAACAACATCTGGCCAAATACGTGACTGATTTCCCAGAAGAAGAGTTCTTAGAAAATGACCGTATACTTATGTTGCCTCATCTAGGGGGATCGACTCAGGAAGCTTTGGCAGACAGCGGACGTTTGGCAGTTGAAGCCTTAAAAGATTATCTTTTGTTCGGTACGGTTAGAGAAGCGGTCAATTATCCATCCGCACGAATGTTTTTCCAAGCGCCGTTTCGATTCACTATATTTTATCAAAAGAAAACCAATATATTAGCAGAGATATTTTCTCTGCTGAATGAGAACGAGCTAGCGATCGCAGATATATCGCGTAACCATAAGAATGAGCATGTCTACATATTGATTGACATAGACAGTACTGCTTTTGAACAGCTCAATCAAGTGAAACAACAGCTAGAAAAAATTTCTGGAGTACGAAAGGTCCGCTTATTAAAGAAACCAGAAAGGCCATAAAGAAAGAGAATATTTGGATTTCATTAATTCTTCTTTCCGTTCTTTACTTTCGAATTTCGTACAACTAAAATAAGAGAAGCAACATTCTTTTATTGATAGAAATGAAGGAGCAAGCATTTGAAAAGATATATAAGCAGACTTTCGACCAAACAGAAAAAGATTTTAAAAGGAACAGCAGCGATCATCAGTATCTTTTTTCTTGTTGTTTTTAGTAATTTATTTTTGCAGTGGTGTCAAAATGATCTATCCGTAGACCTTGCGTTGAAATTTGCTTTTTCTTGGCATACGGAAAAATTCTTCTTAGCCTGTCTCGTCTTGCTGATCATTCTTATTTTTCTGATTGCACTAGCAGGATCTGTCCCTTTAGGTTCCCTTACGTATGTCGTAGCCATCGGTGTATTAGGTTTTGCAAATTATATGAAAATGAGTTATCGGCAAGAACCGATTTATCCAGACGATTTGAAGATGATCACTGAAATCGGATTGCTGAAAGATATGACCGGCACTATGCTGTTTACAGTGATCTTAGCTGCCGCAGGAACCGTGCTAGGATTGTTTTGCTGGTACATGTTTCGAAGCCTGAAAAAAGGAAGGCGATTCCAATTGATCCGATTAACGACACTGCTTGTGGCAATTGGACTGCTAGGGTATATCAGTAATTTCAACAATCCCGATAATTTGTTGCGAAAAGCATATAATAAAACGGCACTATGGATACCTTACAGCCAGAAAATGAACTACTATAACACTGGTTTTATCGGTGGGTTTTTGTACAATCTGAAGGTAGAACCAATGGATGAACCTGAAGGATATTCGAAAGAAAAGATCAAAGAAATCACTGAAAAATACCAGAAGCTAGCCGATGAAAAAAATAAAACTGTAGAGGAAGAGTCGCCGAACATCGTGTTCGTGATGAGTGAAAGTTTCTCAGATCCTAGTCGATTAAACGGCGTAGAAGTATCTGGTGAGCCATTGGCAGATTATTATGAAGTAGCTGATCAAACATATAGTGGCAATATGCTTTCTCAAAACTATGGCGGTGGAACAGCAAATATCGAATTTGAAGCATTGACTGGTTTTTCTATGGCGTTATTTAATGCGCAACTCACCACCCCTTACACGATGCTTGTACCAAAAATGGATCAGCTTCCTTCTATCGTTTCAGCGTTAAACGCACAATCATACCAGACGACAGCGATCCATCCATACAATACTTCGATGTATAAAAGAGAGGATGTTTATCAGACATTAGGATTTGACCAGTTCATCAGCGAGCGTACGATGACCTATACGGATACGATAGAGAATAATCCATATATTTCTGATGAGTCAGCTTACAAAGAAGTAATGACACTTCTCAAGGAAGAAAAAACACCTCAGTTCATTCATTTAGTCACGATGCAGACACATATGCCTTACAATGGAAAGTATGATAGACTGGGCTATTCTGCAGAAATTTCAGATGGAAGTAGGACGCTTGACTTAGAGAATTATCTGCAAGATATTTCCTATAGCAGCACGGCACTGAAGCAGTTCACGGAAGAATTGAAGAATCTTTCTAGAAGGACTTTAGTTGTTTTTTGGGGGGATCATCTGCCAGGGATTTATTCAGATACCATCCAAGCCAAAAATGATAAACAAACATTGCATGAAACACAATTCTTGATGTTTGACAGCAAAGGGAAATTAGAAAAGCAAACGACTCAAGATGCAATCACCAGTCCGTTTTATTTTGCAGCGAATCTAATGGAACAGACGAATCAGACAACAAATGGCTTTTATCAGCTGCTTTTATCATTAGAACAGGAACTTCCGGCGTTTGAACGAGAACTGTACTATCAAAACGGACAGTGGTATAAAGAAGCGCAATTCAATCGCTCGCAACAAGAGATTTACGACGAATATCAATTGATCCAATATGACATTGTCGCAGGGAAACAATATAGTTTAGCAGATGGTTTCTTTGAGCACGAATAAGAATGGCGAGCTGTATAGAAACCATTAAATTTTTTCAAGTACTTGTCATTTGAGGATAAAAACAAGTAGAATAAATAATAACAACAATGGAGAAGTAGGAAAACGAACATGTTACCGAATATTGGCTATTATGTGCAGTCCATCGATCAAATCGTCAAGGAAACAGAAGCAATCGGAGAAGGAATGCATCCGAAATATGAAGTGATCAGAAACGCAATCGATGAAGGAAAAACAAGTGACCTGGACAAATCGACTCTTGAAGAGATCATCCTGTTATTTGAAGAAGGAACAAAAAAATATCGGGCAATGCTTAAGAAAGTCAGTACTTTGCGTCCACCAGCAAAAGCAATGGGCATTCATAAAAATTTTGAAAAAGCTTATCTTTCATATGTAGCAGGCTGTGAAGAAATGATCCAAAGTATCGATCTTGAATCAGGGGTAGATGAAGATCTATTCAATACATCTGAAGCAAAACAAGACCAAGCGACAGACCAATTGACAGCTGCCATCCAAAAAATGACTAATTTGTTGTTGAAAAAATAAAAGAAATCTTTGATAACAATAAAAACTAGAGTTATCTAATATAAATGTAATATTACCTTTATGATAGAGTGATCAAAATCCTTTATGATAATGACATACCTATAACCAACAACAACCTTGTACTTACTCAAAATCGAGTAAATACTCCTTTTCCGTCGAGTCTAACCATCTCGGCGGTTTTTTATTTGTAGAAAAGAACATCAGGATAGACGGAAAAGTCTTGTCCTGATGTTCTTTTCAGATAGTATGGAAAGCTGATTAGTTTTCTACATTCTGTACATATTGTTCAAAGTAGTTCTGTAAATCGGCTTTGAGTTTCTGATATTCCTCTTCGCTATACTCTTTATCTTCGATTTTCCCATCAAAGAAAGGAATATTTAGTTCTTCCCGTAGTCTGTCTAATACGTCTTGCTGATTCATTTCATTCTCCTTTTCTTACTAACGATCAAAATAAACACAGACACATTCTGGTGCATAGACATCTTTTTTCAGTAATTCCAGTAATCCTGTTTCAGGATGACGGCGATATAATGTCAGATTATCGGTATTCTGATTGGCACACACGACAAAATTATTGCTTGGATCTAGTGCGAAATCGCGGGGAAAATCCCCTTCTGTTGAGATAATTTGCTTGTTTTGAATGTGGGAACCATCTTCAAAAACTGCGAATACAGCAATCGAGTTATGTCCTCGGTTAGAAGCATAAAGGAACTTGCCATCATTTGAAATGCGGATAGCTGCCCCTCCATTTTCACCGTCGAATTCTTCTGGCAAGGTCGATATTTTCTGTAATTCTTCAAAAGCACCTGTTTCTTTATTATAAGAAAGCACGCGGACTGTGCTGTCTAATTCACCAAATAAATAAGCGAATTGTCCATTTGGATGAAAGACAAGATGGCGAGGGCCTGTTCCTGGCTCTGCAGTGAAGGTAGTTACAAGATTCAATTTGCCGTTTTCGGACACATCATAAGTATACACACGATCTGTACCAAGATCACATACGACTAATCGTTGGTCAGGAGTCAGATCCGTATAATGGACATGCGCATGATCTTGGTTTTTATGAGGACCTGTCGTTTCTTGATGGAATATTGAATCTGCTGCTTTCAGTTCGCCATCTCCTAATATATGGTAGACATTTACTTCACCTTTATGATAGTTCGCCCCGTATAGTAATTGACGTGCTTCATCAACCGCTACATAACACAAAGGAGCGCCAGACTCTGTTACCGCATTCAAAAAATGAAAATCCTTATCGTACGCACCGGCACCACCTAATCCATCCACACTAGTAACTGTGTAAAGATTGCCAGCTTTACTTTTTGCTACATAGGTAGGGCTATTTTCTTCAACAGCTAATGAAAGGTTGGCTAATTCTTCTTTTTCTGTATCAAGGTCGATCGTATAGATTCCTTTACTTTCGCGACGCGTATAGGTTCCTAAAATTATCTTTTCGATCATATGAGCTGATTCCTCCTAATTGTAATGAAATAGTTTTCGTTTTTATTCTATCACATAATTATTCCACACGGCTAAAGAATGAGAATGTGTTATACTGTTTTTGAAAGCAATTAAAGGAGAGAGTGCAATGATTCAGGCAAAGATTACAGAAATTGGGACAGAAGCAATAAACAAGGAAGAACCCATGCTGATTTTGTTCGATAAAACAGCAACAGCTGCCTTACGAAAATATTCGGTGATTCAAGAAGTATCAAAAGACGAACCTTTTTCTTTGAAAGCAGGCGGAACAATTGCTTTTGATGATCAGGTATATACGATCGATTATGTCGGTCCGATGGCCAATGGGAATTTAGAGACAGTAGCTCACGTATCATTGATTTTTGATGCTTGTCCAGAAGAAGGACAAATTGCAAATGGAATCTATCTTCATCCGCATAGACTGCCTGCTATTGGTTTGGGAAGCCAAATTTTTTATAACTAACAGGAGGAATTATGGAAGGAAAAAATAAGAAGAACAGACCGGTGTCGTGGTTTTGGCGCTGGTTTTTAAATAATCAAGTAGTCATAGCCTTACTTGTTGTATTGTTAATATTGCTGATCGTCTTTTTATTTACAAAAGTTTCATATTTGTTTGCACCAATCTGGCAATTTTTAGCAATCGTAGGTCTGCCTATCATTTTAGCAGGAATCTTGTATTACTTGATGAATCCGGTAGTTGATTACTTTGAAAAGCGAAAAGTACCAAGGCTTTACAGTATCATTGGGCTGTTTGCTTTGGTTGTTGCACTAATCGCATGGGGGAGCGTAGTGATCATCCCTAAGATTCAGGAACAAACAGTGAGCTTCATCAGTAACTTCCCTCAATATGTAGATACGATTGATAATAAATTAACCGAGATTTTGCGGGACCCGCTGTTCAACCAATTTCGCGAACAGTTGGAAACAGCAGGTGATAAGTTCATGAATTCGGCAGGCGATATGATCCAAGATATATCTAAGAGTACAGTTCAGAGTCTTGGAAGTTTTGTCGGCGCGGTAGCGACTATTTTAGTGGCTCTGCTGACGATGCCGTTTATCTTATTTTATCTATTGAAAGACGGTAAACAATTAGCACCTTATTTTGTCAAATTTTTACCGACACGCATGCAAAAACCGACGTTGAATGTGCTGAGTGAAATGAATAGTCAAGTTTCTTCTTATATAAGAGGACAACTAACTGTGGCTTTTGCTGTGGCAATCATGTTTATGATTGGTTTTGCGGTCATTGGTTTAGAGTATGCTGTCACGTTGGGGATTATTGCGGGTTTTTTGAACCTGATCCCTTACTTAGGATCATTTTTAGCGATGATTCCGGCTATCTTTTTAGCCATTGTAGCAGGTCCATTCATGATCATCAAAGTACTGATCGTTTTTGCAGTAGAGCAGACAATAGAAGGACGCTTGATCTCTCCATTAGTACTAGGGAATCAGTTAGCAATCCATCCAGTAACGATTTTATTAGTTCTGCTGACTTCTGGGAAATTGTTCGGAATCATCGGTGTGATCTTGGGGATTCCTGTTTATGCAGCAGCTAAAGTAGTGATTACTCATGTTTTTGAATGGTACACAACAATCTCTTCTCTTTATGAAGAAAATCCGTTGAAAAAGCAGAAAGAATAACAAAAAGAGACAGATGGGAAAATATCCAAGGCACAAATGCTGCTTTGAAGATTTTTTCCTCTGTCTCTTTTGTATGCATTTATCTCAATTTTTAAAATGATTTACCTAAAGCAGCAGCTTTATCTAATGCATTTTGCATCAACTCATCTGCACGGTCAGGGTCATAATCGATTCCTTCGATGAATAGCTGATCTACTTGATCGATGCCTACAAAGTTTAAAATACCTTTTACATATTGAGAGGCAAAGTCTTGTCCGTTGTATACACCGCCATTAGATTGGATGTGCAGTGCTTTTTTACCTGTCACTAATCCTTCTGGCCCGTTTTCTGTATAGCGGAACGTTTTTCCAGCTACATTGACGGTATCGAACCAAGCTTTTAATTTTGTTGGGATATTTAGATTCCATAAGGCGTTTGCGATAACGATTTTATCAGCAGCAAGGAACTGATCAGTCAATTCATTGAAACGAGCAATTTTTTGTTGTTGACTTTCTGATAAGGAAGTGAATTCTGCACCAGCACGTAATGCTTCCCAACCTGATAATAATTCTTCATCGATTTCCGGAATATCATCGCGATAAAGTTCCAAAACAGTCACTTCATCATCTGGATGATTTTCTTTATAACTTGTTAAAAAAGACGTCAATGCCTTAACTGTGCGCGATTCTTCTGCAGTTAGGGGATGACCTTTGACTACTAAAACAGATGCCATATGCTTACCTTCTCCTTTTATTGCTATGATTGTTATAACTATGACTAACAAAATCAGTTTACTCGAAAAAGAAAAGGCTATCAAGTCATATTGATAAGGTTGAAGAATAAATAACTAAAAAAAGACAGGATATAAAAGAGGCTGTGACACGATTTTTTGTCACAGCCTCTTTTGAATCTAACAAGCAATATTCAAGCAACACTCGACTGAAGAGCTTCCATCCCACCAATGATATAAACAGCACGAAAACCATTAGCAGTAAGTTGATCGGCTAATGCTTCTGATCGCCTGCCTGTATAGCTTAGAATATAATAAAGTTTCTTTGGATCTAGATTTTTTAATTGTCTTGGCAAGATAGCAGCGGGGATAGAAAGCGAGTGGCTTAAGTGGTTTTTTGTGTAATCTAAGGTATTTCTTGTATCTAAAACGATGCTGTCAGCATCGAGAGGCAATTTATTGAAGTCTTGGACACTAATTGATTGGGCCATTTATCTCATCCTTTGTTTAGTATGTGGCTATTTTAATGGGCAACTCTCATTAATTCAAATGGAAGGATTCCTCTTATCACTTTTTTAATGTATCGGATGATAATGAAAAAAACTATGCAAATGTCTTGCAAAACAGGTAGGAGGTGTTATAATGACATCGCGTCATATGACAATGTGTCATCTTGAAAGAAAGGAGGATCCATATGCCGACACAGACATTTTTCCATTTGCCTAAAGAAAAACAAAAAAGACTAATCGAGGCTGCGAGAATCGAGTTTTCTAGAGTACCCTTAAAAGAAGCTTCGATTGCTAATATCGTCAAATTAGCGGATATCCCTAGAGGCAGTTTCTATCAGTATTTTGAAGATAAAGAGGATCTTTATTTTTATTACTTTGAGACAATGAGACGTGACAGCTCTAAAGATATGTTACAACTAATGAAAGAATCCGATGGTGATCTATTCAAAGGATTCGAATCCTATTTTTCTAAAATGATTTATGAGATTTTGGAAGGCGAGAATGCTTCTTTTTATCGTAATTTGTTTATGAACATGGATTACCGTGCCTCAAGAAAAGTCGCTCCTCATACGAGTCGCCAAAAAACGCCTCACGATCCACATAAAGAACACAAACAAGATGCAAAAGAGTTGCTTGAATTGATTGATCGGACGAAGCTGAAAGTAAAAAATGATCATGAATTGGAATTACTGATCCAATTAGTGATGAATACTGTATTTACAACAATTGCGCATTCGTATCGCTTATTTTCAACATCTGAAGATTACTCAGTAGAGCAAGCAATCAGTGAATTCAATTTGAAACTTTCTTGGCTGAAAAACGGAGTATATAAATAGAAAGAAGGGAACTAGATGCTAAAAATCGTAAAACGGATCTCCTTGACTTCAGCAATTGCAGCTGCAGTTTTCATGGTGATCCAAGTACTGGCAGATTTATATTTGCCGACACTTACCTCCAATATTATTGATAAAGGGGTAGCGCAAGGAGATGTCGATTATATTTGGCATACAGGTTTTGTGATGATCGGCTTTTCTTTGATCAGTATCTTAGCTGCTATCGCAAATACATTTTTTGCTACTCGTGAATCACAGAAACTGGGTAAGCAATTGCGTACGGATGTCTATAAAAAATCAGAGAGTCTGACAAAAGATGCGTTTGATAAATATGGAACGGCCTCTTTGATCACAAGAACGACCAATGATGTGACTCAAATCCAAATGGTTACACAAATGTTTTTACGTATGATGATCAATGCACCAATCACGTTGATTGGCGCGAGCATACTTGCTTATCAAAAAGATCATCAGTTGACAAAAATCTTCTTAGTCGTCATCCCAGTAATGATTATTTTGATCGGCGGAATCATGTACTTTGCTGTTCCATTATTCAAAAGTATGCAAAAGAAAACTGACCGTTTAAACCTGGTATTTCGAGAAGGATTGACAGGGGTCAGAGTGATTCGAGCATTCGATAAGACACGCTTTGAAGAAAATCGTTTTGATTTAGCGAATAAAGATTATACAAATACGGCAATCAAAGTTAATACGATCGTCGCATTGATGATGCCGATGATGACATTGATCATGAGCGGTACAAACGTAGCAATCACTTGGTTTGGTGGACACTACATAGCAGATATGACTTTGGAAGTCGGTAATCTGATTGCATTTATGACTTATGCGATGCAGATCTTGATCAGCTTTATGATGCTTTCCGCTATTTTTATCATGGTGCCTCGTGCACAAGCTTCAGCTGACCGTATTAATGAAGTGTTGGATGAAAAAATCGGTATCCATGACCCTGAAAATCCTAAAACAGTTTCTTTTGCTGGAAAAAACGCAACATTGGCCTTCAATCATGTCAATTATCGATATCATGGAGCAGAAAAACTTGCATTGGAAGATATTGATTTCCAAGCCAAGTCGGGCGAGATCGTCGCAATCATAGGGGGGACTGGTTCAGGTAAAACGACCTTAGTCAATTTGATCCCTCGATTATATGACATCGAATCTGGTTCGATCCAAATAAATGGAACGGACATTAGTGACATGACTCAATATAATTTGCGAGAATTAATGGGCTTTGTTCCTCAAAAAGCAGTTCTGTTCTCTGGAACGATCCGAGACAATATGCAGTATGGTAAGCCGGATGCAACAGATGAAATGATTTGGAAAGCATTAGAAATCGCACAAGCTAAAGATTTTGTTTCAGAGATGGAAGATGGCTTAGATAGCCATGTGGAACAAGGAGGAGGAAACTTCTCTGGTGGACAAAGACAGCGTCTGGCAATTGCACGGGCATTAGTCAAAACAGCAGATATCTATGTGTTTGATGATTCCTTCTCAGCGTTGGATTTCAAAACGGATGCCAATCTTCGCCAAGCATTGAAAACGAATATGAAAGAAAGTATCACCGTTTTAGTTGCTCAACGAGTAAGTACAGTAATGGATGCAGATATGATCCTTGTGCTAGATGAAGGAAAACTGGTTGGCAAAGGAACACATGAAGAACTATTAGCAACAAACGAAACTTATCAAGAAATCGTTCATTCACAACTAAGAGAGGAGGACTTAGCATGAGTAAAACAAACACACGTCCCTCTCATGGACCAGCAGGCGGTCCAGGACATGGTGGACCTGGCAGAAATCTCGGTGTAAAAGGTGAAAAGCCTAAAAATTTCTGGGGAACGGTACGCCGATTGTTTGGCTATATGTCTAAACGTATGGTTGCGATCATCGCTGTATTTGTACTAGCAATAGCAGCCGTGATCTTCCAAATCCAAACACCAAAGGTCTTGGGGAAAGCAACCACAGAAATATTCAAAGGTGTAATGGCTGGCGCTCAACAGATGCAACAAGGCCAACAAGTAACAAAATTTCCGATAGACTTTGATAAAATCGCGCAGATCATTGCGACAGTAATCGTGATGTATTTGATTTCTGCTGTATTCAACTTTTTACAGCAATTTATTATGACACGTGTTTCCCAACGAACAGTTTATGAATTACGTCATGATTTGGAAGCCAAAATGAATCGTGTACCGATTTCCTATTATGATACACATACAAATGGGGATATCATGTCTCGAGCAATCAATGATATGGATAACATCGCAAGCACGCTGCAGCAAAATTTGACTCAATTTGTAACTAGTGCAGTCACATTGATTGGGGTCATCGTGATGATGCTTTCAATCAGCTGGCAATTGACGTTAGTCGCGTTATTGATGATCCCTTTAAGCTTGATCATCGTGATGATCGTAGCGCCGAAATCACAAGTGTTTTTCGCAGATCAGCAAAAAAGTTTAGGTTTATTGAATAACCAAGTAGAAGAAACATATGGTGGTCATACCATTGTTAAAACATTCAATCATACTGAAAAAGACCAGGAAGTATTTGAAAAAGAAAATCAGAATCTGTATGCCGCTGGTTGGAAAGCTCAATTTATTTCGGCAATCATCATGCCGTTGATGAATTTCGTTAAAAATCTAGGCTATGTGTTCGTCGCTGTACTAGGCGGAGTAAAAGTTGCAAATGGGAACATGACATTAGGGGATGTTCAAGCGTTCTTGCAATATACAACACAGTTCTCTCAACCAATCACTCAACTTGCAAGTTTGATGAACACTATCCAATCAACAGTTGCTTCAGCCGAACGGGTATTTGAAGTGTTGGATGAAGAAGAGATGTCCAATGAAAAATCTGGCCTTCCAGAAGAAAAAGATACACCATACAAAGTTCGTTTTGAAAATGTTCAATTCGGCTACACACCAGATAACTTGCTAATGACTGATTTTAACTTGGATGTCAAACCTGGTGAGATGGTCGCTATTGTAGGTCCGACTGGTGCAGGGAAGACGACACTGATCAACCTTCTTGAACGGTTCTACGATGTTTCTGGAGGTAGTATTCGTTACGATGGTGTAGATACCCGTGATCTTTCACGTGATGAATTGCGCGCACAGTTTTCAATGGTACTGCAAGATACTTGGCTGTTTACAGGAAGTATCTATGACAATATCAAATATGGGAACGACGATGCAACAGACGAACAAATCATTGAGGCTGCTAAAGCTGCTCACGTAGACGATTTTGTTCGTAAATTGCCAGAAGGATATAACACTGTATTAAACGAGGATGCAAGCAATATTTCGCAAGGGCAGCGTCAGCTAATCACAATTGCGCGGGCATTCTTAGCAAATCCAGATGTCCTGATCCTTGATGAAGCAACATCTAGTGTAGATACACGAACAGAAATACTGATTCAAAAAGCGATGAACCGCCTATTGGAAAACCGGACAAGTTTCGTTGTTGCTCACCGCTTGTCTACAATACGCGATGCAGACAACATTATTGTGATGAATCATGGTTCGATCGTAGAAACAGGAAACCACGATACATTGATGGAAAAAGACGGATTCTATGCAGATCTTTATAACAGTCAGTTTTCTGAAGAAGAAGCTTCATAGAATAGTACAAATTTATTATTTTTTTTAGGGGCTGTGACAAAAGTCGTGTCACAGTCCCTTTTTCCGAATAAACGGTGTTCAATCAGCTGTCCCTCGGTATTAGCTCAAAAAACGGCAAAATATGAGGAGCTATTTTTGTTTGGCTGTTCTTATTACTTGATGCAGAACAGCTTTTTCACAACCTCTTTTTATAAGAGTTTTTACTCATTAATTTACAAAAAACAAGCAAAATGCGAATTTTCTTACATTTTTTTAACAAAATCAAAGTTATTGCTTGAAAGAAGAAGAATCCATCGTTAAAATAAAGCTTGACGTAGAGGGGAGCAAGAAATATGAAAGATTTTCAATTGGGGGCTGCCACCTATTTAAAAAGTGTAGCCATTCGGGTGAAAGACCGAGATAAAATGATTGATTTTTACAAGAACGTTGTTGGCTTTGATTTGAAAAGAGAAGAAAACGAATTAGCCATTTTAGGAACAGAAGAAGCTGGAAGTGAAATGTTGCTGCTGGAAGAAAGTCCTAGAGCGAATGATCACATGGGGGAGATCAAAAAGCTGAACCGTTTTTCATTGATTATCCCTAGCACAGAAGAAATGGCAGATATCCTTTGTCGTATCCGTAAAATGAATTATCCAATCAAAGAAGCTTTAGAAGATCATGGACGTATGGGGATTTTGCTCGTAGACCCAGAAGAGAATGAATTGGAAATTTACCATGAAGAGAATAAGAACGACCAAAGAGAAATTCCGGAAACAATGGATCAAGAAGCATTATTAAGAAAATCTGAAGAAAAATTCAGTAAACTATCAACAGGTTCTTATTTTGAAAAAATCCATTTAAATGTTACTAACTTAACAAAAGAACGCCAATTTCTTAATCATGTACTTGGTTTGAAGGTACATAATGAAGAAGAGGGCATCCATGTATTGAATGAAGGAGATTTCCATGTTGGTTTGACAGAAGCTAGCGGAGGCGCAATTGATTTGCCTACAGATGAATTGATTGGACTTGATTTTCTGAAATTCATGATCGATACTGAAAGCATGGAAGGACTGATTGCTCACTTGCAGCAACTATCAGTTGATTTCTTCTTAGACAAAAAGCACACAGTACTCACAATCTATGATGCTATAGGAATCGAATGGTGGTTCGTCAGTGAGCCAAAAGAAAAGAATAAAACTGACATTCGATGCGACGCTTAACTTTTTCTTTCTTAACGATTGTCGCATGTCTCGTCATTTTATGAACGGTCATACTATCGCTTATTCTAGAGATAGAAAGAGAAAATAGTATACCGGAGGAAACTGCGCGGTTTTTCGCGCAGTTTTTTTGTGTAAAAAAGGTTGATTCCTCATAGATTAAGCTTTAAGCTTGGACTGTAAGAATCTGATAGAAAAGCAGGAGAAAAAGATGTATCCACACACGAAACAGCTTATTTTGAAAAAGATGGAAGAAGGATTTTATCCAGGTGTAGCAGTCGCCTTCATAAAAGAAAATCAAGTAGAAACATTTACAGCTGGCTTTGCCCAAGTCGTTCCTGAAAAGCAGCTGATGACAGAAGATCTGTTGTTTGATGCAGCCTCACTGACGAAAGTCGTTGCAACCACTTCATTAGTTTTACGTCTATTAGAAGATGGAAAGATAGAACTCGATCAACCGCTTCATAAATATCTTCCTGAATTTGAAAATCAGACAATCACTTTGCGTCATTTACTGACACATACTTCTGATATCAAAACATGGATACCAAACAGAGATAAGCTATCTCAGGAAGAATTGATCGCCGCTTATTTGAAGCTAGAACCAGGTGAGCAACTAGGAAAAGAAGTAAAATATACAGATGCCGGAACGATTCTTCTTGGATTGATGCTGGAAAAAATTTACCAAGAAACTGCAGTGGAAATCTTTCAAGAACAAGTATTGGAACCATTAGGAATGATGAACAGCTTATTTCTTCCTTTTCCTTCCAAAAAAATCGTTCCCACAGAACAACTGCCTTCGGGTGAGGTTTTGCGTGGACAAACTCATGATCCGAAAGCAAGAGTTTTAGCTGAACATGCAGGGAATGCTGGGCTCTTTATCGATTTGAACGACAGCATTACTTTTGTCCAAATGTATTTGAACAAGGGAAAAATCCGTAATGGTCGGTTTTTAGAAGAAGAAACGATTGATTCTTTACTGCAAGATCAAACACCGAAAAAAAATGGCTATCGTTCTCTAGGGTGGGATTTAAAAAAAGATGTAGAAGACGGTCATGCGATTCTTTTTCATACTGGTTATACAGGTACGTTTTTCTTGATTGATATAAAAACACAAGAAGCGTTGATATTTTTGTCAAATCGCGTACATCCTGTCGATCATCGTGCGGAGTACCTAACGTGCCGAGATGAAATTGTTGAAAACTTTTTGAAAGAGAAAGCGGTATTACCGAAATAATGCTATAATAGCTATGAAAAATGAGAGGAGTTTGAATTATGCAGGAACCTATGTTTTTAAAACCAGTTTTTCAAGAGAAAATTTGGGGAGGAAGCCGTTTACGTTCAGTCTTCGGTTTTGATATCCCTAACGATAAAATCGGAGAAGATTGGGCGATCAGTGCGCATCCTCATGGTGTCAGTGTAGTAGAAAATGGCGAATTCAAAGGGAAAAGATTAGATGAACTATGGTCAGAACACAAGGAATTGTTTGGCCATCCTTCAGAACCAGTGTTTCCATTATTGATCAAGATCTTAGACGCAGAAGATGATCTATCTGTACAAGTACATCCAGATGATGCCTATGGGATGAAACATGAAGGTGAATTAGGAAAAACTGAATGCTGGTATATCATCGATGCTGAACCTGGTGCAGAAATCATCTATGGTCATCATGCGAAGACAAGAGAAGAACTAGCTGAGATGATCAAAGATGGGCGCTGGGATGACCTTTTGAAAAAAGTACCAGTTAAAAAAGGTGATTTCTTTTATGTACCAAGCGGAACGATCCATGCTATTGGTAAAGGAATCATGATTTTAGAAACACAGCAAAGTTCTGACACGACTTACCGCGTGTATGACTACGACAGAAAAGATGCGCAAGGACAAACAAGAGAGCTGCATATCCAACAATCGATCGATGTAACAACTGTCCCTGCGAAAACACCAGAATTACAAATCAAAGAAGTCCGAAAAGGGAATTCATCGATCGTCACTTATTTAGAAACTGAGTTTTTCAATGTATATGAGTGGGATATTAAAGGAATCACATCTTTCAAAAAACAAGCCCCTTATACATTGATGACGGTAATCGAAGGAGCAGGAGACCTTGTCGTTGACGGAAAAACATATCCATTAGAAAAAGGAACAAGCTGTATTATTCCAAATGGCGTTTCTGAGTGGGCGGTCCAAGGTGAACTAGCAATCATTGCGTCTGAACCAGGCAAATAGTTCCCAGATAGCTGAAAGCAGCAGACGGTTTTTCGTTTGCTGCTTTTTCTACATAAAATCCGTCCATCAATAAATAGAAGTATGGTGAAAAAGATGGAATACAAATGGAAAGCAAACAACAGCAGTCGCGTGTCTATGAAACAACTGAGAAAAGCTGGACATCACTTAAATGAAATGATCATGCCAAATCTAAGTCTGTTTATCGCTTGGGGAATCTTGTCATTAGCAACAAAAGGTGTGTCTGGCGATTTGCACACCACATTAGAAGAGGTATGCCATTGGATGATCCAGCTGCTTTTACCCATCTTGATCAGTTATTCAGGCGGGAAATCGGTAGGGGGACAAAAAGGGGCAGTCGCCGGTGCAATTGCTTCTTTAGGGTTGATCGCTCGTTCCAATGCTCCACAAATCGTAGGAGCGATGATTATCGGGCCGCTTGCCGGCATCGTATATGAACAATTTGTTTCTAGATTCCATGTGAAATTCAAGGCTGGATATGAAATGCTTGTCAGCAACCTACTAGTAGGACTGACTGGTAGCGTTATTTGTATAATTGGAATCGTTTTTATTGAACCAGTTTTAAATAGTGTTCACTTGTTGCTCGCCTCCGTTGTGTCTTGGCTAGTCACAATGAATCTGTTACCACTTGTCAGTCTGATCTTAGAACCTCTAAAAGTACTATTTTTCAATAATGCAATCAATCATGGTGTATTGACACCTTTAGGAATCGAATTCTCACAAACAGTCGGGTACTCTTCCTTATTTTTGATGGAGGCAAATCCTGGACCTGGTTTAGGGATCTTACTTTCTATCCTTTGTTTTGCAGAAAAACAGGAAAAAGTAAATGCGAGTGGAGCATTGATGATCCATGCGATTGGCGGGATTCACGAAATCTATTTTCCATTTGTCTTGCTGCGACCGTATCTATTTTTAGCTGTAATGGCTGGTGGGGCAAGCGGCACGTTGATATTTCAATGGTTAGATACGGGATTAGCTGCACCTGTATCGCCTGGATCACTACTCGTGATTTTTGCCAATGCGCCTTATCCACAACTAGCTGGGGTAAGTATAGGGATAGCAATCAGTACATTTGTGACCTTCATTTGTGCAGCGATACTATTGAAATTACCAAATAAAGAAAAAGAGAACAAAACGGTCAAAGAAAGGGGAGAAATCTTGGAACCATCTATCATTCATTCCGTCATTTTTGCTTGCGACTCAGGTATGGGATCAAGTGCTATGGGAGCCGCCCTGCTGAAAAAGAAATTAGCAGCAGAAAAAATCGATCTTTCTGTCGGATACAGCTCTATCTATGAATTGAATAACCAAGTAAATCAGCTGGTTATCGTGCAACATGGACTAGCGGGTCTTGCAAGAGAAAAAGTACCTCAAAGTCAAATCTATGTACTGGATCACTTTTTGGAAACAGATATCTTGCTGTCACGAATAAAAGAAGCGATCCAATTTCCAAAGCGGGAAGAAAAAAAGAGATAGCAGATATCACAGAACAAAAAACGTCGCCTGCTAATATTGTATTTTTGTATAAAAACAACAGACGCGGCTCACAAACTATGGGCATGACGATTTTAAGTCAATTAGCAAAAAAAGCGAAAAAACAGTTTGTTATCTCAAAAGAATCAATAGAAAAAATCAAAATCCAAGAAGAAACGATTTATATCGCACAAAGAGAACTAGCTGTAACTGAACAGCTAGAAGAAAAGATCCCTCGGCTAGTTCTAGTTGAACATTGGGTAGCTACGAATGAATACGAAAAACTCGTGAAGGGAGAAATATAAGATGTATTTATCGCCCAGAGAAAAACAATTATTAGCAGAATTTCTCAGTAGCCCGTCACCTGTATCTATCCAAAAAATGATGAATTTATTGAAGGTCAGTAAACGGACTATTTACCGCGAATTAGATAATCTTGAAGTCTCATTGAAATCGGTAAATGCTTCTTTGAAAAAAGCAGCTAGAGGCTCATTTGTCATTGAGGCATCAGAAGAAGTATTAGAGCAATTAAAAGAAAATACAGATGGGAAAAGTAATGACTTATCCACTGCTAAACGACAACACGCGATTTTAGCCGAGTTGTTACTGACGACAGAGCCGTTGAGTCTTGCTCATTTCATGGAATCATATCGCATCAGTAATACCACTTTTTATGCAGATATCAAACAGTTGGAAGAAAGTATTCGCCAACTGCCTTTGGAAATCATTCGGAACCAGGGATACGAGATCGAAGGACCGGAAAAATACCGCCGGCTTCTGACAGCGAATGTATTAGAATTAGAAATCAATGAATATGAACTTTTTCATAGTATTTCTTTCGATGTATCACTGAATTATTTTTTTCGATTCGTTGATCCGCAACATCTATCTCTTGCACGCAAAGTAATCGGGGAAGAATTAATCCAAAAAAAGACCAATCTAAGTGATAGAAAGCTTGAACATTTGGTTTTGATGCTGACATTGACGATGGAGCGTGTGACGAAAAATCATTTACTGACAAATGAGACATATAATGGTCTGGCAAACAAAGAATTACTACAGACAGCTAAACGATTGTTTTCACGGATCGCTTCTGAGACAAAACAACTTTATCCAGTAAATGAGATCGTCTTTTTTGCAGGATTATTAAATGACTTCACGAACTCATTTGATCAGAATTTCTTTGAAGAGACGTTCGATACACAGCTTGCTTATTTAGTAAAACAACTGATTCAAGAAGTAAGTGAAGAGACGAATGTCCATTTTTATGAAGATGAAACTTTGTACAAAATGCTGTTGACTCATTTATCTGGTGTGTTTTCAAGAGCCGTTTTACAAGAAGAGACACTGACCAATCCGATTTTAGAAAAAATCATGGTTCAATACGAGGAAGTTGCGAATGCAATCCGTAAAGCAGTAGAGCGGATTTTTCAAGAAAAAAAATTATCCGAAGAAGAGATCGCATATATGGTCCTTCATTTTGCAAATTCATTGGAAAAAAGTCCGAAAGAAAGCAATATCAGTATTGCAGGATTTTCGCCAAGTGGATTAGCTTCTACTAGCATGTTGGAACTACGATTGAAAAGGTATTTTCCCTTCATCCAACAAATTCATTTCTATCGGATTGCTGATTTAAAAAAAATCGATTTACAAGAAGAATATGATGTTGTTATTTCTACATCTATTTTACCAGGATACGGTGGAAAATATATTTTAGTCTCCCCGCTACTGCTAGAAGATGAAGTCAAGCAGCTAAAAGAAGCTTTTTCGCATATTGAGAAGAAAAAAAGGCAAAAAATTACGTATAACAGCAATAACGAGTGGATGATAGAAGATACTTATGAGGAAACAATGCATTTCATGGATCAAATCAATCAATTACTCGGTCGTTTTTTTATCCAAGAACTGGATAATCCTGAGACGATTTCCGAAACGATTCGCAGCTTATTTCCTTATTTTCCTGAAGGACTAGTAACGGATGAAGAGGTGATTCATCGCCGATTGCTTAAGCGATATGAACAAGCACCTATCGGTATTCCTCATACAGATATGGGGTTATTCCATACATCCAGCTCATTGATTTCTAAACCGATCTTTTGTATTTTCAATTTGAAACATCCGTTGACCATTGAAGGGATGGATAGACAGCCAGTCGATTTGTCCCGTATGTTAGTTATGCTGGCGCCTTCGCCAATCCAAGAAAAAGACGGGATTCTTTTAGGAAAGATCAGTGGAGCAATCATCATGAATGACTTGAACACCGAGATCTTCCGCTCAGGAAATAAAGAAATCGTTTATCAGTTGCTAGCGAAAATCCTGATTGAAGAAATAAAGAAATGAAGGTGAAAAGATGATCCAGCTACCAGCAGAAAAAATATTGCTCGATCAATCCTATCAAAATTGGAAAGAAGCGTTGACCGAGATCGGCCAGTGGATGACCCAACAAGGGGGAATCAAACCGGCATATATCCAATCAATGATCGAAAGACAAGAAAAAGCGAGTGTCTATATCGGGAATTTCGTAGCCTTGCCACATGGGACTGACAAAGATGAAGAAGTAGTAGAAGAAGGAATCTATTTAGTCCAAGTGCCTGATGGTGTGGACTTTGGAACAAAAGAGGAACCAAAAATCGCGACACTCTTATTTGTAGTGGCTTTAAAAAAAGAACATCAGTTAGCGGTGCTCCAAGATTTAGCCTTTTTCTGTTCAGACATCGACCAAGTAATGGCGCTCAGTGATGCGGAAACCATTGAAGAAGTCCAAATGATTTTTGAACATGGACATATATAACCAATGTTCACAGTAAAAAAAGCTGCCTTGCATCAAGTAATAACTTCAACCAAGATAAAAATAAGAGGAGCTATTTTTGTTGGGAGGTTCTTATTACTGCGGATGCAAGCTTTTGAAAACTATTTATTCTAGAAAACCGTTTATTTGAAATAGGGGACGGTGACAAGGTTTTTGTCACCGCCCCTATTATTTTTGTGTTTTAATAGCTCTTTTTTATATAGATAGTGCCCATACCTATGAATAATAAAACGATACTCCATATACCAAGTGTCAAGATACCATTCATGAAAGTAACCTGTTCTGAAGCTAGTGGCGAGAAAATATCTCCTCCTATGATCACATTTTGAAAATCAACATAAGAAGTTGGCAAGTAATGACTGATTGATTCTATCCATCCAATCGAAGAAAACAAGCGATACTCTGCTAAGAAAAGACAAAGAAGTGTACCTAAAAGATTGACTAGAGAATGTTCAAATAAAGCAGATAGAAGAAAACTGATTGTACTTAAAAAGAGCACCCACAACAACAGGAACAGAAAGCTCTGGAAAAGATACGCATACATCGGAAGGATTCGTATCTCCTGACCAATGATCGTTCCTACAGGATAACGGAAGTCTCCCAAACCATTTTTGATTATTACTAGTATAGAGACGATCAAAAATGGCATCACGAGACTTAGCATAGCTGCACCATAATAAACGGTAAAACGGATGCTATGTTTCTTTACCATACTATCCGATAATAGATTGACTAGAGAGATTACCTGCTTTCTTTTTTCATAAGAGATGATGGAAGAAAGAAATAAGGGGGTTATACATAAAATCAAAAAACTAGAAATCATTCCTGAAAAAATATTTTCATAGTAATTCGCTAAAGGGAGATGCGCTGGCAAGTCAAAAATAGAATATCTTTGGATCTGATGTTCTTTCATATAACGGAGCAACTCGACACGTTTTTGTTGTTCAATGATTGGAATTCCTTGTCTTTGACCAGAAATCAGTCGATCCAATATATCTTTTTCATAACGCGAATTGTAAAATTAAGTTAGAAAAATAAAAAGGCATTTATGGTACACTCAAATTGTATTTCCGACGAAAGAAAACAAAGGAGTGTAACCATAAATGACCTACAAACATCTTACCATAGACGAACTGACAATGATAGAATCATATTATCTTCAACATAATAAGCCGGTTGAAATCGCTAACCGAATGGGACGTGCTATACAAACTATTTATAATGTAGTCAATAAGTTCAAGCAAGGTAAGACTGCTCTTGATTATTGGCACCAGTATAAAGAAAATAAGAAAAAATGTGGTAGAAAAGTCATTCAATTACCTGCTCATGAAGTAGATTACATTAAAGAGAAAGTCACTCTTGGTTGGACGCCTGACGTCATTATCGGGCGAAAAGAAAGACCTGTTTCATGCGGTATGAGAACCCTTTATCGTTTATTTTCTAAAGGAATATTTGATATTGACACACTACCGATGAAAGGTAAAAGAAAACCCAATGGCCATCAGGAAAAACGGGGAAAACAACAGTATCAGCGCTCAATCCATGATCGACCTGATAATTATCCTGATTTCAATTCTGAGTTTGGTCACCTTGAAGGTGATACGATCGTTGGCATTCATCATAAAAGTGCCGTCATTACTTTAGTTGAAAGATTATCTAAAGTCATTATCACGATTAAACCCAACGGCCGTAAGGCATTAGATATTGAAACTGCCCTTAATCAATGGTTTTCTCGCTTCCCTAAAAACTTCTTTAAATCTATTACGTTTGACTGTGGAAAAGAATTTTCTAACTGGAAAGCCATTAGTAACCAACATGATATTGATATATATTTTGCGGACCCTGGAACACCTTCTCAACGCCCATTAAACGAGAATTCTAACGGGATTCTGCGTCGTAATGGACTGCCGAAATCAATGGATTTTAGAGAAGTGAATCAGACATTTATTTCCAGTGTCAGCAATCAACGTAATCATATTCCAAGAAAATCATTGAATTACAGAACACCAATCGAAATATTTTTGAGCTATGTACAAGAAGCATTTTATTCTAGCTTAATTTGACAAATCATATAATGATAAGTTGCTTCGACCATTTGCTGGACATTCCCTGTGTTTTTTGCATGTAAGATTGCTTCGATCAGTTTGTTGCTTTTCTCTAAACTTTCCACAAATTCTTTCTCATTCTCATCTTCTTTCAACGTTTCAATCAAACGTTGCATCTCTTCATAGTTATGATTCAGTTCATCGAATTCTGTATAAGCAAGTTTATGATCAAAAAAAAGTGGGAATGCAAAGAGCACGACCAACAATAGAGGAAATAAAAAGTTTACTTTGTTTTTTAGTAAGAGATTGCGTTCAAATGTAAGTAAAGACATAGTTACACCTCATATAATTTACGATAAATAGCTAAAATCTCTTCCATATTTGAGGATTCTGTGACGATTTCTCCATTTTTTAGAAAACATGCTTTAGAACAAATCGATTGGATATTCGCGATAGCGTGGGAAGAAAGAAGAATCGTCTTCCCCTCTTTCTGCCATTGTCTGATGAGGCTATTCAAGATATCAATACTTCCTGGGTCTAATCCGTTCAACGGTTCATCGAATAACATGACAGATGAATCACTGATCAAGTAAGCAGCAAGCAAGACATGTTGTTTCATTCCTAGAGACATTTTTCCAATCGGCAAAGTAAGGTACTCAGTCATCTTCAATCGTTGGAAAACAGTTTGGCATTCTACTTTGCTCTGCCAATAGTATTTGATCAAAGTCAAATAATCAACAGCCGATAGATAGTCGGATAACTGATTCGTTGATTCTAGAAAAAAGAAAGGCCGGCGATAATCTGTATAAGCAGTAGGAGAGATGTTGTGAAGGGACAATTGATCATAAGTTGTTGGTAGCAGTTGGGCAATGCCATTCAGCAAAGTTGTTTTGCCAAATCCGTTCGGGGCAATCAAAGCAGCTACTTCTCCTGATTCTACTAAAAGATTCAATTGTCGAATCACACGTTTTTTACCACGTTTCATGTTCATGTTTTTGATCAGTAATGTCATAGATAGGCCTCCAATATAAAATTTAATAACATAATAGAATGAAAAACATCTAAATGAAATGCTAACAAAAGTTATTGTTTGCATATTATAAAAAAATTAAAATAACAGTTTTATTTAAAATTGAAGTTTTCTGATACCGAAATCTTTTTATTTTGCTGACATACTCAAACCTTTGGCACAAAGTTTCGTGCCAAAGTACGACTATTTCTCTTTTTAGTAAGCGGATACAATTAGAGTATCAAAAGGAGAGAGGGAGAGACAAAATGGAACGGACGATTCCCAAAAACAACATTTCGCTAAAAGCGAGGGTACAAAAATTAGGCAGTACTTTATCAAGCATGGTCATGCCAAATATTGGAGCACTGATTGCCTGGGGTGTATTAACGGCTCTATTTATCCCAGATGGTTATTTACCAAATGAGGCTTTCGCTACCATGGTAAGCCCAATGCTAACTTATCTGATTCCTTTATTGATCGGTTATACTGGCGGAAAAGTAATTGCTGGTGACCGCGGATCAGTTGTTGGGGCAATTGCAACGATGGGTGTGATTGTCGGAACAGATATTCCAATGATGCTAGGCGCAATGATCATGGGACCTCTTGGTGGATATGCCATCAAGAAGTTTGATCAGCTGTTCCAAAAACGGATCAAATCCGGTTTTGAAATGTTGGTCAATAATTTTTCAGCTGGTCTTATCGGTTTTGGATTAGCGTTATTAGGTTTTTCTGCGATTGGTCCAGTTGTCGATGCATTGACTCAAGCAATGGCAAAAGGTGTAGAGATCATTTTATCTGCCCATTTGATTCCATTGACAAGTATTTTTATTGAACCAGCAAAAATCTTATTTTTGAATAATGCAATCAACCATGGGATTTTAACACCATTGGGAACTGAACAAGTAGCAGAGGCTGGAAAATCTATTCTATTCTTGCTTGAAGCAAATCCTGGTCCAGGACTTGGCGTATTACTTGCTTTTACTTTGTTTGGCAAAGGAGCAGCAAAATCTTCAGCACCAGGAGCCATGATCATTCACTTTTTAGGCGGGATCCATGAAATCTATTTTCCTTACGTTATGATGAAACCGTTATTATTCTTATCAGTTATAGGCGGAGGAATGTCAGGAAGTTTCATTTTCCAATTGATGGATGCTGGACTAAGAGCGCCAGCTTCTCCAGGGTCGATCATTGCGATTCTAGCGATGACACCGTTCAATTCTTACCTTCCTGTTATTTTGGGCGTGATTGTTGCCGCAGCTGTTTCGTTTGGTATTTCTGCAGTAATTTTGAAAGCGGATGCGAAAGATACAAATGAAGACTTTGAAAAGTCTGTGCAAGAGACAAAAGCAGCTAAACAAGCATCTAAAGGTGCCCAAGGTATTCCTCAAGGAACTGCGCTATCTGGCGTACAAAAAATCATTTTTGCTTGTGATGCAGGGATGGGATCAAGTGCGATGGGCGCTTCGATCTTGAGAAAAAAAGTACAGGAAGCAGACTTGCCTCAAACGGTGACTAACCAAGCAATCAGCCAACTGACAGATGACTCGAATACATTGATCGTTACTCAAGTCGAACTACAAGAAAGAGCAAAACAAAAAGCACCGAACGCGCGTTTTGTCTCAGTAGAAAACTTTTTGAATTCACCTCGATATGATGAAATCATTCAAGAATTGAGCAGCAAACAGGAACCATCAGTTTCTGAAATCAAGAACGAGCCAACAGAAGAGTTTCTTTCAGCAAACATCAAACAAATTAAAGAGATTCTACTTGTCCACGATGATCGTTCGGGATCAGCAACAATGGGGATGACCGTGCTCAAAGATATATTAGACAAGAACCATTTAACTATCCCGTTACGAAAAGTCAACATCCAGGAGTTAAAAGGGGAGCCTGATTCACTGATCGTAGCCAAAGAAAGTTTAGCGGAAAAAGTACAGATGGCTGCGCCTCAATCCATTCATTTATCAGTCAACAGCATGGTCAATCCGCAAAAATACGAATCGATTGCACAATATTTGAAACAGACAGCTCAAGGGAGGAAAACAGCATGCAAAGTTTGCCATTCGACATGATCGAGCTCAATCGATCATTTAAAACCAAAGAAGAAGCGATCCGCTATTGCGGTCAAAAGCTTGTAGAAGCAGGATGCGTTGATGAGGAATATATCGATGCCATGGTAGAAAGAGACAACATGTTATCTGTTTACATGGGGAATTTTATCGCGATTCCTCATGGAACAGATGAAGCAAAAAAATATGTGAAAAAATCCGGCATTTGTGTCGTACAGGTGCCAGACGGTGTCAATTTTGGTACGGAAGAAGAAGAAAAGATTGCGACTGTTTTGTTCGGTATAGCAGGAGTCGGCGATGAGCATCTGCAACTTGTACAGCAAATCGCACTTTATTGCAGTGATATGGACAATGTTGTCCAACTAGCAGACGCGCTCAGCAAAGAAGAAGTAACGGAAAATCTAGCAATTGCTTAAGGAGAGAGAAAAATGAGAGCAGTACATTTTGGTGCAGGAAATATCGGTCGAGGATTTATTGGAGAAATTTTGGCAGCTAATGGATTTGAGATTACTTTCGTAGACGTGAATCACACGATCATTGATGCTTTAAATGAAAGAAAAGAATACGAAATCGAATTAGCAGATGAATCAAAAGAAAGAATCACTGTAAAAAATGTCAAAGGAATCAACAATCAAACAAATCCAGAAAAAGTAATCCAAGAAATCGCTGAAGCAGATTTAGTCACTACCGCCATTGGCCCGAATATCTTACCTTTTATTGCCGAGTTGATTGCAAAAGGTATCCAAGAAAGAGAAATGGAAGGAAACACAACACCTTTAGATGTCATTGCCTGTGAAAACATGATTGGCGGTTCAGCATTTCTAGAAAAAGAAGTGTATAAATATCTTCCAGAAACATCATTTACTGACAAATATATCGGCTTTCCAAATGCAGCAGTCGATCGAATCGTCCCATTACAACACCATGAAGATCCTTTATTCGTCCAAGTAGAACCTTTCAAGGAATGGGTCATTGACGATAGCCAAAGAAAAAATAAAGAAATCCAATTAAAAGGGGTTTTATATGTAGATGATCTAGAACCATATATCGAACGCAAACTATTTAGTGTCAATACTGGTCATGCGACTGTCGCTTATACAGGTGCCTTATTAGGTTATCAGACCATTGATGAAGCAATGCAAGATGCGTTAGTTGTGGCACAATTAAAATCAGTTCTGCAGGAAACAGGAAGTTTGCTGATTGCCAAATGGGGGTTTGATGCAGAGCAGCATCATGCGTATATTGAAAAAATCATTCATCGCTTCCAAAACAAAAATATCTCTGATGCGATCACACGTGTCGCTCGGACACCATTACGTAAGTTAGGTTATCAAGAACGGTTTACACGGCCAGTGAGAGAACTACAAGAACATAACTTGACTTGTCCACATTTAACGGCAACAATGGGTATTATTTTTAATTACTATGATCCTGAAGATGAACAAAGCCGTCAACTGCATGAAATGAAAATCCATGAAAACTTAGAACAATTGATCCAAGAAGTCACAGGAATCAATGATCCGAAAACAATCGGGAATATCAAGCAAAACGTGAACCGTTATGCCAAGCAAGTCGCTTAAAATAGGATACGAAAAAGGGGAATGTGACGCAAATTTTGTCACATTCCCCTTTTTCGAATAACTAGGCTGTTTGTCCTTCAAGATAGGGCAGGTCCAACTCTTTACCGTAACGTTGTTCTAAAGCTAGGCGGATCAAGCGAGCTGCCAGGTTCTCATTTCTTGCAAGGATAGGTCCATGGAAATAAGAACCGAAGACATTTCGGTAAATGACACCTTCAGATTGGTCTTCGCCATTATTTCCTTGACCTTGTACCACTTTCCCCAAAGGTCGTTCACCTTCACCTAAGAAAGTCCGACCATTGTGGTTTTCAAATCCATAATAAGTTTCATTGAATTCTTCGTTATGGATAACGATATCACCGATAAACCGGTTATTTTCCTGACTTAACGTGTAGTGATCCAGTGCACTGATTCCTTGGATCTTTTCTCCATTAGCTCCCATGTAGTAGTGACCTAGCAATTGGTAGCCACCACAAATGGCTAACATGACGCCATCATTTTCGATATAGTTGATCAAAGAATCTTTCTTTTTCTGGATGTCTTTTGAAATGATTAATTGCTCAAAGTCTTGACCACCGCCAAAGAAAACCAAGTCATATTTATCAGCATCAAAAGGTTCATGTATACTAACGATCTCCGTATGGCAAGAAACCCCCATTTTTTCTGCTATATATTTCAACATCAAAAGGTTTCCGTTATCACCATATGTGTTCATCAAATTTCCATAAAGGTGGGCGATATTGAGTTCATAATTAGCCACGGTTCATTCCTCCTTTGATAAATCCTTGAGCAGCTAGTTCTTTACGAAGCTGCAATACAGCAGTGTAAGTAGCTAAAATATAGACATGCTCAGTTGGCAATTCTTTGATTTTTTCGATTACTTCTGGTAATTCTTTTGTTTCTGTCAATTTATTTTCTGGAATCCCGGCAACTTTTAGACGTAAAGTCATATCTGTATGACGGTCTCCTCCAGAAATAACAGCTGGGATATCCATATCAGCAAAGTTTTCAAAATTACCATCCCAAATCCAGCTGACATCGATTCCGTCTGCGTAATTGGCATTTAATAAAGCCACTAAAGAAAATGGATAAGGAGCTAGACCAATCATATCGATTACTTGATTGATACCTACAGGATTTTTGACAAGTACTAATGTACATTTTTTCCCATTGATATTGATGACTTCTTGTCGGCCGAACACTTTCTCGTCATATCCTAAACCTTGTTTGATTTTATCAGGATCGACATTGAAGTACTCTGCCACTGCAGTAGCTGCTAAAGCATTGTAGACATTATACATACCGCCAACTTCGATTCCGTATTCATGACCATCGATCACGAAATCTGCTGACACATTGTCCATCCGTACCATATCAGTTAATCGATAATCCAATTCAGGACGTTTGAAGTCACAATTTGGACAGTAATATTTCCCTAAGTTTGCATAAGTGATCATTTTATAATGCAAGATGTGATGACAATTTGGACATAAGACACCGTCTGTATTGTAATGAGCCATTTGTTCACGATCTTCTTCATGGTCAAAGCCATAATATTTTCTAGGATTGACTGTTTCGATAGAATTGAAGATTGGTGAATCACCGTTACTGATAATCGTTGCATTTGGTGACTTTGCGGCACCGTCTACAATCATTTTATAGGTCGTATAGATTTCTCCATACCGATCCATTTGATCACGGAAAATATTTGTAAATAAGAACAGTTTTGGTTTCATATATTCTGTGACTTTGCTCAAACTTGCTTCATCTATTTCTAGGACAGCAAACTTTTTCTGTCCTTTTTTTGGTTTTGCCTGCAAGAAAGTCGATACAATTCCCTGTACCATATTCGCACCAGTAGGGTTGGTTAGAACTTCATCGAATTGCTGGCGCAAAATATTGACTGTTAAAGCGGTAGTCAATGTTTTACCGTTTGTTCCGGTGACAACGACGACTTGGTAGTCTTTTGCCAAACTATCTAGTATATGTGGATCGACTTTCAGCGCTAGTTTACCTGGTAAACTTGATCCGCCTTTAAAAAAAGTTTTTAATGCCCATTGCGACGTTTTTCCAACTGCAATCGCAAAATGACTGCGTATTCCCATTATGTAACCTCCAAAAACGATTTGCTGACGAATAAATTCAACTAATCATACCATATGTTGAAAAAAAGGTTAAATTGCTTTTCTTATTCTTAAGAAAAGGTTACGGCTGAAAGTGCATGAAATCGGACAAAATCGCATGATTTAACAAAAAAACAGCTTGAAACAAAATGATTGTTTCAAGCTGCTGTGATTTTATTATTCCCTCTTACCTATATTCCCATTTTAACCGATAATAATTTTCTCGCTTGGATATTCATAGCCTAGATCTCGTGTTTCTTTTGGTACGAATAACATCAATGTATATAGCATTCCGATCCGCCCAATAAACATCAGTGCAGCAATCGTGATTTTGCCCACAACAGACAAGTCTCCGGTAATCCCTAAAGATAAACCAGTTGTTCCAAAAGCAGAAGTTACTTCGATGATGATCGAGATTAGCGTTTGTTCCTCTGTAGCAGATAAAAAAACGATACAAAAGAAACACATACCAAGAGAAAGCATAAAGACAACGACTGATTTTCGCACATCATCTTGATCGATTCTCCGTCCAAAAATATTGATGTTATCTTCACTTTTGAGGAAGGAATATAGATACAAACCGATGATTGCTACAGTAGTTGTTCGAATCCCGCCACCTACAGAACTAGGACTGCATCCGATAAACATCAGTAAAGAAAAAATGATCAGTGTTGTGATTTGAAAATCACCCAAATCGTGAATCTGCAGACCAGCATTACGAGTCGTAATCGAATAAAACATCGAATTGATCCATTTGACACTCATATTGGAATCTTGGAATAAATGGTCCTTTTCCAATAGATAAATCAAGACAGTTCCCCAAACAAACAAGATAACAAAAGCTAACACAGCTAATTTGGTAAACAAGGAAAAACGAAACGGAAGCTTCGCATTGGAACGTTTGTATAATAGCCATTCCCGGCACTCCATCAATACAGGAAAACCAATTCCTCCGACAAAAATCAAAAACATGATCAGGATCAAGAAAAAATAGTCATGTGCAAAGGGCTTGATGGAATCCCCAGTGACGTCAAACCCAGAGTTCGTGACAGCCGATATCGCCTGATAAAAACCGTAAAAAACGGCATCACGCCAACGATTAAAATAGCCTCTGTAATAAAAATAAATAGAAAAGAATGTCCCAAAAAGTAATTGAAACCAGATTAAAATAGCAAAAGTGATCCGAATCAGTCGGACGATACCAGACAAACGCGGTTGATTCATATCCGTCATGATCAGCTGTCGCTGTTTCAGTGTGATTCGTCGTTTAGAAAAAATGACAAAAGCAGTAGAAATCATCATGATCCCCAAACCACCAACTTGAAATAATATTTCCAGCAGTATAATACCGTTATCATTGAACACAGAATTGATATCAAAAGTCGATAGTCCAGTCACACTCACTGTACTGATTGCCATGAACAGCATGTCCACAAAAGAAACATGGCTATCTGGTTCGCGAAAAATCGGCATATAAAATAGAACGAGTGATAAGACCGTCATCAATATATAATAAAAAACGATGATTTGGATCGATGAGAAATGATTGGCAGCAAACTTCTGTCCTCGCCGCTGCAGCCTTCGAAAGAATAAATCAACATGCACAGTACTATCCTCCTGACAATAGTCGTTTCTACCAGTATACAAGGGGAATTAGGAATACTCAAAGAAATTATTAAACAGATAACAATACAGCTTTCGATTAAAATAGAAATGGCTTATAATAAGGCAAATCCTAGAAAAAAGAAGGAGGAGGAATAACAAATTGATTAATGCTCAACAAATCGTAGAGAAAATGAAAAATCAAAAAATAAATTATGATACAGTTCTGAAAAAAATGATCATGCAATGGGAGAAAGAAGAAGTAAAGCCTAAGATATTAATACATACATGCTGTGCTCCTTGCAGTACGCACACATTGGAATTCATGTCTCAATATGCAGAGATTACGTTATTTTTTTCAAATTCGAATATTCATCCTAAAAGTGAGTATTTGCGAAGATTACATGAACAAAAACGATTTGTAGACCAATTTAATGAGAAAACTGACCATCATGTTGCGCTAATCGTTGATGAATACCGTCCAAATGAATTCACCAAAATGGTTTTAACAAACCATCTTGAAAACGAAAAAGAAGGTGGTGCTCGCTGCAGTGCATGCTTCAATATGCGATTAGATCTTGTTGCGCAAAAAGCGCAAGAACTAGGATACGATTACTTTGGAAGTGCCCTGACCATCTCGCCAAAGAAAAATGCAGCTTTGATCAATCAGATCGGAATGGATATCCAAAAGATTTACGGGACACAATACTTGCCAAGTGATTTCAAGAAAAACAAAGGCTATGAACGCTCTTTGCAAATGTGCAAAGAGTATGATATTTATCGCCAATGTTATTGTGGTTGCGTGTTCGCTGCCAAGCAGCAAGGATGCGATCTGAAAGAAATCAATCGGGAAGCAAAAGCTTACTTAAAAACATCAACCGTAGTTTTTGAGGAAAATTAAAGAAATCTTTCGGAAAAACGTAAGAAAAAAATAAAGAATTTATGGTAGAAATAAGGTAGACTGTATAATTTGTCCGTAGTAAAGTAAGGAAACAAGAATAAATTTCAATGAAGGAAGAGATAAGATGCGAAAAGTAGCACCTATTTTGAAGCCAATCGCTGTATTAACAATCTCGACGATTGTCGCGACTACTACAGGTATTGTGAATAGTTCCAGCTACCGTGCACCAAGTTCAAGTTCTAGTACTGTAGAAGAAACAACACCAACTACTTCAGTCTCGACATCTGAACCAACAACAACGGAAAGTTTGAATGAAACCACTACGACAAGTACATGGGACGATACAACAACTAGTTCGTCGTATGATGAGACATATACAACTGACAGCTCAAGCGAAACAAGTAATACGGTACCAGATGGCACTCCATCGGATTCAACCAATCCAAGTACAAGTCCGGATACAAGTGCTAGCTCCGAAACGATACCAAGCAGTACGACTGTAGATGATAACACGCAAAATGATGATGCAGCACGTACAGCACAGCAAAACCAAGATTCAGGAAATACACAAACGTATAACCAGCAAGCAGGTGATTCTCAATGACATTTTTACTAGACCTTATCAACGGGGTGCATAAATTCCTTGGCTATTTAGACATCAGTCCTAAATATCTTAACCGTGGATATACGATTTTAAGTGTGATTCCCACGCTTTATTTATTGAGAATTGTTTATGGACTTTGGCAAAACCAAAACTATCTTCAATTTTTCTTATATGGACTTGCATTTCTAGTGCTTGTTTATTTTACTGTTTTAAATGTATTTTATTACTTTTTAGATAAAAACACGAAAGCCGATGTCACTCAGCTTTTTGTGAAGTATTTACCTGATGAAGCGTTCAACATCCAGACAGAAGAATCGATAGATAATGGAAATTCGATCGATAAAGTGAATACACAAGAGGTCATGGTTTCTTATGACGAAGATTATCAATTGAAATTAGCCGAGAATATGCGGTATTTGATTGGAAATGGTGAGATCAAAACAAATGAACTCGGTCGCATGGATGGATTTCTGGTCGACAGAAATACATTGTATCCTTATTACTATGTCAAGAAAACAGGAGAGAAAGAGTATGTTCTAAATATTGGACGAAGCTACTCGGACATGGAAAAAGTAGGGACCATTCGACTTGACTCAACAGAAGACACATTGGAACCTGTAGGATTGTTCATCGTCGGCGGTGATTTTGTCAAAGACGGGTTACGCTATCATGAGCCTTATCGTCTGAAATTGATTGCAAAAAAGGCACAGTCGCAGGAAGAACCAGTGGTTTATAGTCGTAGCCAAAGAAGAAGACATTCATAATGTGATGAAACGCCGTGTATCAGTGGTTGCGATAAAAACGTTTATTCGGAATAAGGGGGATGTGACACGTCTTTTGTCACGTTCCTTTTTTATATAACGAGAAAGATAAGACGAACACATCACTTATTCTTTCCTTTCATTTATAAACATTGTAGAATAAAGAAAGTACAACGAAGTATTGTGAAAAAACGTAATAAATAACGAGGAAAATACAAGTAGGAGGTAAGCTGTGAAAGAATTTTTGAAAAATTGGGGGATTTTGATCCTTGTATTAGCGGCTATTTTATTAGCTAGAGTGTACGTGTTTACACCAGTTACTGTAAACGGGCATTCGATGGACCCTACATTAAGTGATGGACAACGATTGATTTCATCTAAGATCTCAAACTATGAACGAATGGATATTATTACTACAAAGGAACCGGGGGATGAAGAACGGATGATTGTTAAACGGATCATCGGTATGCCTGGAGATACAGTCAAGATGGAAAATGACCAGTTGACCATTAATGGCAAAAAGTATGATGAACCTTATCTGGATGAGTTCAAAAAAGAATTTTCAGAAGATAAGTTACAAGGAGAATATGCTTATAGCTCAGGATTCCAAGCACAAGCAGAAAGTTCATCCACCTTTACGAGTGACTTTGAATATACTGTGCCAAAAGGAAAGTATCTTGTTCTAGGCGATAACCGCTTGATTTCAAAAGACAGCCGAATGTTTGGGTTAGTCGACAAAGATATGATCCAAGGAAAAGTTGTTTTCCGTTATTGGCCTCTTTCAGAAATCAAAATCATGTGATAAAAAAATAAAAAGAAGCTGTGACATGTTTTTTGTCACAGCTTCTTTTTCCGAAAATTCCTTCTTATTTCTTGGAGTTGCTCACTTTTTTTGCAATCTCATTTTAAGCTTTTTGGCTGATGGATAAGAAAAGCGAAGCGTTTTTGTTCATAAATAGCTTTTCCCCACGATGGAAGGTATGACTAGTAGCAGAGACAAAGCCCGTTTTTTCCAATCGATTATTCAATTCTTCTTGGCTAAAGCCATTATGGACTTTCGGATGACTAATTTGTTCATTCTTGTCAAAGTCTACGATGATCAATTGACCGCCAGGAGCTAAAATTTCATAAAGTTTTGTAAGAATATTCTCCGTATCAGGAATGTGTAAAAGTACAAGTGATAGAAGGATGAGATTAGCTTGGACAGCAGGAAATTCGACAGAAGCATCAGCGTGGATCGTTCGGACATTTTTCAGATCTGCTGCTTGGATCTTTTCTTCTGCCATTTTCAGCATAGTTTCCGAAGCATCGGCAATGATCAGTTCTTCGAATCTTTCCGCAAGCGGTAAACTAACAAGCCCAGTTCCGCCTCCGTAATCCAGCAGGACTTTTTGGTGGCTGTCGCGCGGTAGATAGGTAGTTAGTTCTTCGCGAATAATCTTGGCTAATGCTTGACGGTCAGGGGAATCATAATTGTTAGCGATGGAATCAAAAATATTTTTTGTCATCAAATAGCTCCTTACGTAAAACTTTGAAATTTTAACTTATTATAGCACGTGAAAAGAAAGAAAGCATGCTATACTCAATTCAAAAAGGGAGAATCTAGAAAGAATATGCCGATATCGTTTGTAAAAGATAGAGAGGAAAAAGGAAAGTGTGTCCGAGAAATATTACTAGACTTGCCTGAGTGGTTTGGGCTTCCTGAATCAACGGAAAAATATATCGAGGAATCAAGTAAACTACCTTTATGGTGTGAAAAAAGAAAAGAAGAATATTTAGGCTTTATCACTCTTTCACAGACAAGTGAAGATACTGCCGAAATCTATTGTATGGGAATAAAAAAAGACTATCATCACCAAGGATTAGGAACAAAACCTTTTAAAGAAGCAGAAGGTTACGCAGCAAAACATTACAAATATTTGCAAGTGAAGACTGTAGACGAGGGGCACTACTCTATATATGATCAAACTATTTGTTTCTACGAATCATTAGGATTTTCAAGGTTGGAAGTTTTTCCAAATTTATGGGATGAATAGAACCCATGTTTAGTTCTTGTCAAAAAATTGGAACAAAAGTGAGCAATAGATTTAATACTAATCTGTGCTTGATGAAAATTCTCACTGTAAAAAATGCTGAAAATCAAGTATAATACCATAGGAACAAACTGGAAGGTGAAAAAGAGCATGGCACAACTATTTTTTAAGTATGGCGCAATGAATAGCGGCAAGACGATCGAGATCCTAAAAGTCGCACATAATTATGAAGAACAAAATAAGCCAGTTGTCTTAATGACAAGCGGTATTGATACAAGAGATGGTTTAGGCGTTGTTTCAAGCCGAATCGGACTGAAACGTAATGCGATGCCGATATTTGAAGAAACAGACGTATTTGACGTAATTCAGAAAATGGAAAGCAAACCCTATTGTGTGCTGATCGATGAAGCGCAATTCTTAAAAAAGAAACATGTCATTGCTTTTACGAGAATTGTGGACGAATTGGATATTCCGGTTATGGCATTTGGTTTGAAAAATGATTTTCGAAACGAGTTATTTGAAGGATCAAAATATTTATTGCTTTATGCAGACAAAATCGAAGAAATGAAAACAATCTGTTGGTTCTGCCACAAAAAAGCAATCATGAATTTACATTATATTGATGGAAACCCTGTTTATGAAGGCGATCAAGTGCAAATTGGCGGAAATGAAGCTTATTACCCCGTTTGTCGAAAACATTACTTTCACCCATCAATGATTACAGAAGGAGAATAAGCATGTACGATCAATTACAAGCAATTGAAGACCGTTATGAAGAGCTTGGAGAACTTTTAAGTGACCCAGAAGTGATTTCTGATACAAAGCGTTTTATGCAGCTTTCAAAAGAAGAAGCAAACACGCGCGAAACAGTCGAAGTTTATCGTCGTTATAAAGAAGTAGTACAAGGAATCACCGATACAGAAGAACTGCTTGGTGAAAAACTGGATGATGAAATGGCTGAACTAGCAAAAGAAGAATTATCTGAATTAAAAAAAGAAAAAGAAGTCTTAGAAGAAAAAATCAAGATCTTGCTTTTACCAAAAGATCCAAATGACGATAAAAATATCATCATGGAAATCCGTGGAGCAGCAGGCGGAGACGAAGCAGCATTATTCGCTGGCGATCTTTTCAATATGTACCAAAAGTATGCTGAAGCACAAGGCTGGAAAACAGAAGTGATGGAAGCTAACGTTACCGGAATCGGTGGATATAAAGAAGTGATCATGATGATCACCGGAGACAACGTATATTCGAAATTAAAATATGAAAGTGGTGCGCACCGCGTCCAGCGTGTTCCTTCAACTGAATCGCAAGGGCGTATCCATACTTCCACCGCAACAGTTGTCGTGATGCCAGAAGCTGAAGAAGTAGAGATCGATATTGAAGACAAAGATATCCGTACAGATATCTATCATGCTTCAGGTGCTGGCGGACAGCACGTCAATAAAACAGCATCTGCTGTACGTTTGACTCACTTACCAACAGGGATCGTTGTTGCTATGCAAGATGAACGTTCTCAAATCAAGAACCGTGAAAAAGCAATGAAAATCTTGCGTGCTCGTGTGTACGATAAGATCCAGCAAGAAGCACAAAGCGAGTATGATGCCAATCGAAAATCAGCAGTCGGAACTGGGGATCGTTCAGAACGGATCCGGACGTATAATTTCCCGCAAAATCGTGTGACTGATCATCGTATCGGATTAACTATCCAAAAATTAGATCAGATTTTAGCAGGGAAATTAGATGAGATCGTTGATGCATTGATCATGTATGATCAAACATCAAAACTGGAAGCTATGCAAAATGGGTAAAATGACCTATCGAGAAGTCCTGTCACGGGCTTCTTCTTTTTTAGAGGATCATGGGAAAGAAGCATATAGTATCCAATTTTTATTTTTGGAACGAAAACAATGGAAAAAACTTGATTGGCTCCTTCATATGAACGAAGAGATTTCAGAAGAAGAACAGCGGTTGATCGAAACCGATCTGCGACTTCTGCTTGCAGATCATCCACCTCAGTATTTGCTAGGATATGCAGATTTTTATGATCATCGGTTAAAGGTAACTGAAGCAACACTGATCCCTCGACCAGAAACAGAGGAGTTAGTCGAATGGTGTTTAGACGAGACGCCTGATGTACCGTTAGAAGTGATAGATATTGGGACAGGGACTGGAGCAATTGCTATTAGTTTGAAAGCAGCAAGAAGAAATTGGCATGTATCTGCTGTGGATCTTTCAGAAGAAGCATTAGAAGTAGCGAAAGAAAATGCTCAGAAAGAAGGAACGAAAATCAGTTTTTATCATGGAGATACATTAGGACCAGTAATGGATCAGCAATTTGATGTGATTATTTCTAATCCGCCGTACATCAGTCGGAATGAATGGGAACTGATGGATGAAAGTGTCCGGTCATTCGAACCTAAAATAGCCCTTTTTGCTGAGAACGATGGATTAGCTATTTATGAAAAAATAGCAGTTGAAGCACCAAGCGTACTAAAATCAAATGGAAAGATTTTTTTAGAAATCGGATTTCGCCAAGGTGAAGCAGTAAAAAAAATATTTCAGCAAGCATTTCCAGATAAAAAAGTGGCGATAAAAAAGGATCTTTTTGGCAATGAACGAATGATCCAAGTTTATGGTTGAAGTTGTGGATGAAAAATTTTTTATTTGTTTTTTTATTATAAAAAAACACTTATTTGACAAGGATGTAAACAACTTTTTGGTTTATCAACAAGTTTATCCACTATTGACAAATAGATTATCCACAAACAGTGGAAAACTTGAGGATAAACTCAGACAAAATAAGAATGTATGAAAAAGGGGTTGTGGATAAACTGTGGAAACGAAACGATATGATGAAACAGAATTGCAAGAGGCAGCCGAAGCACTGAAAGAAGGAGAACTTGTTGCTTTTCCTACCGAAACAGTATACGGATTGGGCGCCAACGCTCTTTTACCAAACGCTGTCAAGAAAGTGTTTTCTGTAAAAGGGAGACCGCAAGATAATCCATTAATCGTCCATGTCGCCTCTTTTGAACAAGTAAAAGAGTATGTGGACAACTTTCATCCGGCAGCAGAGAAGATTGTGAAGAACTTCTGGCCTGGACCACTAACTTTGATATTTAAGATCAAAAAAGACACTTTGCCCTCAGTTGTGACGGGAGGATTATCCACAGCTGCATTTCGTATGCCGGATAACAAAAAAACACTAGAAGTAATCGAACTTTCCGGTGTTCCGCTTGTCGGTCCAAGTGCAAATACGTCGGGAAAACCAAGTCCAACGACTGCAGATCATGTATATCATGATCTACAAGGAAAAATTACCGGGATTATTGATGATGGAGCTACGCGAATTGGTGTAGAATCCACTGTTCTTGATTTAAGTGATCCAACAGCCATGCCTATGATTTTACGACCAGGTGCAGTAACGAAAGAACAAATCGAAGCAGTCATCGAATCTCCTGTTGCTATTGATCAGCATCTTGTAAAAGAAAATGAAACACCAAAAGCGCCTGGGATGAAATACAAACACTACTCACCCGATACACGTGTTCTGATGGTCAGAGATGGCGATTGGTCAACTGCAGTTCAATGGGCAAAAAATAAGAAGATCCGTGCAGGTGTCATAGCAAGCCCCGAAATTGCGGATCAAGTGCGGACAGATACTGCAGCTGTTTATATGTATAACGACAACTCAGTAGAAGCGGCGGCTAAAGGATTGTTTGCAGGTCTAAGAGGATTAGATGAACCAACACTTGGATTAGATTTGATTTTTGTACAAGTATATCCAGAAACTGGATTGGGGAATGCTTATATGAATCGCTTGAAAAAAGCAGCAGGACAAAATTATTTTGAAAAATGATCAATTGGTTATTGTCGCATTCTTTTAGTATGATACAATGCTATCAAGTAAATCTTCTATCAGTGAACGAAAAACTAAGCGTAACTAATCGTAATAGAAGAGATACGAATATTTGGCAATTTGTTTTTGATGGGAAAAATAAAATTGTAGGAAAATAAAAAGGAGCTGTTGTTTGTGGTAGATTACAAAACGTTTGATCCTGATCTTTGGGCTGCGATCGCCAAAGAAGAAGAAAGACAAGAACATAATTTGGAGCTGATTGCCTCTGAAAACTTTGTCTCCGAAGCAGTGATGGCTGCACAAGGAAGTATCTTGACAAATAAATACGCAGAAGGTTATCCAGGGCATCGCTATTATGGTGGGTGTGAATTTGTCGATATCGTTGAAAATTTAGCGATTGACCGTGCAAAAGAATTATTCGGAGCGAAATTTGCGAACGTCCAGCCTCACTCCGGCTCTCAAGCCAACACGGCTGCTTATCTCGCTTTGGTAGAACCAGGGGACACGATCTTAGGAATGGATCTTTCCGCAGGCGGACATCTAACACATGGATCACCAGTCAACTTCAGTGGCAAAACCTATCACTTTGTTGCTTACGGTGTTGATCCGACAACAGAAGTTATTGATTATAATGTGGTACGTATTTTAGCTAGAAAACATCAACCAAAATTGATCGTAGCAGGTGCCAGTGCTTACGGACGAACGATCGACTTTGCGAAATTCAGAGAAATCGCAGATGAAGTAGGCGCAAAACTGATGGTAGATATGGCACATATCGCAGGATTAGTAGCAGCAGGACTTCATCCTAATCCAGTTCCTTATGCAGATATCACAACGACTACCACTCATAAAACATTGCGTGGCCCTCGAGGCGGCATGATTTTGACAAACGATGAAGCATTAGCAAAAAAAATAAATAGTGCGGTATTTCCTGGTATTCAAGGCGGCCCTCTAGAGCATGTGATTGCAGGTAAAGCAGTAGCATTCAAAGAAGCATTAGATCCTGCATTTAAAGAATATAGTGAACAAATCATCGCCAATGCAAAAGCAATGGTCAAAGTGTTCAATCAAGCAATTGGAACCAGAGTCATTTCAGGGGCGACAGATAATCATCTGATGTTGATCGATGTTCGCGAGTTAGGTATAAATGGAAAAGAAGCAGAGAGCATTTTGGACAGTGTGAATATCACGGTAAATAAAAACTCGATTCCTTTTGAAACACTAAGTCCATTCAAAACAAGCGGTATTCGAATCGGCACGCCAGCAATCACTACTCGCGGGTTCAAAGAAGAAGATGCTGTAAAAGTGGCTGAACTAGTTGTCAAAGCATTACAAGCAAAAGATGATAACGCTCAACTAGACGAAGTCAAAACAGGTGTACGCGAATTAACTGAAAAATTTCCGTTGCATAAAAAATAAAAATTTAAATTCCATTAGTAAACAGAAAAGTTCAATGTTGGGCTTTTCTGTTTTTTTCTGTTTATTTTTTGGGAAAACGGATTCTTTGACAATATCGGTGATGCTCTCTAGTATATGAGGTGTAATTTTAGTCTTCACACTAAATCTCAGGGAGGAAAAGTCATGACTGATCGTATCTCGTTAGAAAAGGAAGCAGTAGCATTCAGTGATGCAAATGCGCCTCATCCGCGTATCTATGAACTAGCACCGGAAGAAGGAAGAGCTTTACTAGAAGAAGTACAAGAATCACCTGTGAACAAATATTCCGTCGATATTGAAGACTTGATGGTGGATACTGGCGAATGGGGAAAACTCAATATTCGTCTCGTACGACCAGAAGGGAATATGAATAAATTACCAGTTATTTTTTATATTCATGGAGCAGGCTGGGTTTTTGGCAGTGCTCAAACCCATGATAAATTGATCAGAGAACTTGCGGTTCGTACGAATTCCGTCGTTGTCTATCCAGAATATAGTCGATCACCAGAAGCAAAATATCCAACAGCAATTGAACAAAATTATGCTGTGTTGCAACAGCTGAATAAATTAGCCAAGTCAAAAAATCTGGATCTCGAGAATCTAATCGTTGCAGGAGATTCAGTAGGTGGTAACATGGCTACAGTCATGACGATCTTAACAAAAGAACGAAAGGGCCTCCCAATATCCAAGCAATTGCTGTATTATCCAGTCACAAACGCTGATTTTGATACAGATTCCTATCATGAATTCGGAGAAAACTATTTTTTGACAAGAGAAGGAATGATGTGGTTTTGGGACCAATATACGACGAATGAAGAAGAGCGTGCTGAAATCACAGCTTCGCCTTTGAGAGCAAATATAAATGAACTAAATGATCTTCCTCCAGCAATGATTTTAACGGGAGAAGCGGATGTATTAAGAGATGAAGGTGAGGCTTATGCGCGCAAACTTCGTGATGCAGGGGTTCCTGTTACACAAGTACGCTTCCAAGGAATCATCCATGATTTTGTCATGGTAAATGCTATGGATCAGACAAAGGCAACGCGTGCAGCAATGGCATTATCTACTTCTTGGATCAAGAAAAAAGAATAAGCTTTGCTTGTCCGCAGGAAAACTTCTTTTCAAAAACGGATTTTCTTAGGAAAAATGGCGAGTTTGACTAGTCAATCACTTGATTTTGTTTTACAATTAAAAAGAAACGACAGAACAAAGGAGAGCTTAAAAAATGGGCAAATTTCAAGTGATCGATCATCCATTGATTCAACACAAACTAACTATTATTCGGGACAAAAACTGCGGAACAAAGGTTTTTCGTGAAGTAGTCGATGAAATCGCTATGTTGATGGCATATGAAGTATCACGGGATATGCCATTGGAAGACATCGTGATCGAAACACCGATCACTGAAACAACACAAAAAACGTTGTCTGGTAAAAAAGTAGCGATTATTCCAATCTTGCGCGCAGGTATTGGAATGGTTGACGGTATCTTGGAATTGATTCCAGCTGCTAAAGTGGGACATATCGGTCTTTATCGAGATGAAGAAACATTGGAACCACATGAATATTTCGTCAAACTTCCAGAAGACATTGATGCACGTCAGTTGTTTGTAGTAGATCCAATGTTGGCAACAGGCGGATCAGCAATCATGGCAATCGATGCATTGAAAGAACGTGGCGCGTCGAACATCAAATTTGTTTGTTTGGTAGCAGCACCTGAGGGAGTAAAAGCTTTGCAAGAAGCGCATCCTGATATTGACATCTATACAGCTTCTCTAGATGAAAAATTGAATGAACATGGTTATATCGTTCCTGGACTAGGGGATGCGGGTGACCGTTTGTTTGGTACAAAATAAGTAAATACGAAAAAGGGTGTGACACAGCTTTTGTCACATCCTTTTTTGGTCATTTTTAATGTTTGATGCAGAACAGCTTTTTCACAGCTTTCGTTTGCATATAAAAAAACCATCCCAAAAATGCAGAGATGGTCAAATTCAAATCTTTTTTAGTTCTTTGTAGTTAACGATTACTACACCCTTACTTTGCGTCATCAAGTTCGCATTTTCTGCAGTTTCATCAATCTCAACAACAGCGGAATTTTTCAATTGCTTTGAAATCGTTCCAGTTTGCGACTTGCCGTGAATTGTGAACATTACGTGAGTATTGATCTTGAATTTTTCACCAATTTCCGATGGTACGATAGTTGTATCAAATTTTCCAAAAGTTGCCATTTTCATAAAACCTGCCTTTCACATCAATTATACCACGTTTTATGAAAAATATCATGAAATTAAACTAATTTTCCATCGGACTCTTTACAATCAGCCAAATAGAGTATATAATTTCTTTTGGATAAGGCCAGCTTAGCTCAGTTGGTAGAGCAACGCACTCGTAACGCGTAGGTCGTAGGTTCGATCCCTATAGCTGGCATTAAAAGAGAAGACAGATGTATCAAGGATTTTTAATCCATTGATACATCTGTCTTTTTGTTTAAAGGAAATAAAGTATGCTTTCTTAGCAATAGAGCATGTATTATTTCTATAAAAATTTAGGAGAATAAAACGACTAGCAATATAGCTGTGAAATCAAATATCACATGAACTGCCCAACTTGTAATGATCGAGTTGCTTTTAATGGCAGCTTGGTTGAATAACAATCTTGCCACCCCTTGTATCAAAAGGATGTGTGCTACAGTGTGTAAAATATTTCCATTATCATAAGTACTGTAATGGATAAATCCAAAGATGATTGCTGACAAGAAACTAGCGACAGGAATGCTGAACTTACTAGAAAAAATAGCGAGAAAATACACTGAGAACAATTCTTCTCCAAGTATCATGATAGGCAAAATAATAAATAATAACGGGCTGAAAGCCTCATTTATTGGATTGCCTGTTAAACCCCATTTCAAAATTTGTTGCAAAAATACCGAGACTGCGGCACTGATTACTACATTGATAAAAAAATATTTGGCTATATTTTTGACAGGAGCGACAGGTTTCGAGAACATATTTTTCGTATCTTTTTTACCAAAAACAAGTATAAATGCTATAAATCCAGTGATAGTTAAAGAAAAAATGCTAATGATGGATGGCGCAAATAGCAACCCTAACAAACCGAGTACAACGACAATAGTGCCCAATATCCCTTTTTTTAGTTCTATTTTTTTTCCTAAAATGTTATTCATGATAATAACTCCTACTATTCAGTTTTTGAAGATAGAGTCAGTATACATGAAGAGTTAAAATAGGCAATGTTTTTTTATGAATATTTGTATTGCTAAAAATTTATTTTATATATTCATTTTGATTATACTACTTTTATTTGTAAAAATTTTCTAGCAAAACCAAGTGCTTGCAACTGATTAAGCGTACAATTTTTTAGATGTTCCGGGCGTACTTCAATCATTTCAAAGGAGTTGTTACTTAAATCAATATTTTTTAAATCAGTATCAAAAAAGCTAGCATTTTCTAGATCATTAGTATAAAACATTGTTTTAGTGAGGGAACAGTCTACAAAATCTGCGCTTGATAAGACAGAGTGCTCAAAGTTACTTTCTTTTATGTTTGAACCAGATAAATTTACATAGTCCATTTTACAATTCTCGAATAACGTGTTCCCAATATAACTTTCCATCAATTTAGTACCTGTTAATTTACAATTGACAAATTTCACGCGATGCAACATGCTTTTTGTCAATATACAGCCTGAAAAATCACAGTTTTCGAATATACAGTCGGTAATCTCCATTCTTTGAAAATCATTGGAAGCAAAAAATGCATGCTTGAAAATAGATTTGTAAATAATTGGATGGCAGATTATTTGGTTTTCGATGACCTCTTTTTGTGAAAGGATATTATACAGTTCAAAATCTTCGTTTTCATAGATATGGAAAAAGGATCCTTTATTCACGCTTGCGTCATTAACTTTAGGAAAAATCATATTTAATTACCTCCATTTTCATAAATTCATATTAACAAAAGCTAAACCAACTTACATTAGCAGAAAATGAGATAGGTTTTCGCCTTTTTCGATAACGATAGTGTCGCTATCTCTTGAAACGTTCTTAGAATTGCCCTGAGAGACACAAATTAGGCGTAATTCTAATAAAAATCTTAGAATAAAAATTTTTACTGATTTAATTTAGAATGTTTTTAAAATAAAAATCGTTGCCATAACAGTGTATTGAAAGGTTTTAACAAATCAGTAATGATTTAAAAAAATCTAGATGTAGCGTATACTTTGTTTATAGAATGTAGTGGGAAGAAATATATTTTTGGGAGGAAATTGTGATGTCTAAAAGTGAAGAAATAGAAAACATGGTACTAAAATTATATGATCTCGTTTTAAATCCAGAGATCAAAGAAAAGGAACGTATACTTTTGATAGACGCAAAGACATGCTTAGAAAAAGGTCAGTATTATCCTAAAGTCATAAATAATTTGGAACGTAGTTTACGTCCGTTAGCAATCAGGGGAGAATTGTCTAAACCAGTATCACTGTTTTATATGGAGATATCAACAATAGGAAAATTTGAAAAAGAATTAGGTCGAGGAATGGCTTCGGCACCGATTACTTTTGGGCATTTATAAAAACGGGTTATTCATCTCAATGAATTAAAAAGTAGAGTCAATCACATAATGCAGGCTAGGTTCATTTATTTGAACGGAGTCTGTATTTTTTAATTCTTAAATAAAGAAACAACTGTTTTTATATTGTGTTTTATCCTTTGTTTAACATAAAAACAGCTATTATAAAATAATAATGTTAATTAAAAGTGTATTTTATGAAACTATCGTTATTTATTAATGTTGCATTTTTGTAAGCCAAGAATTGGAAATATAGCTTGAAAAAATGAAAGCAATAAGTAAAATAAAGTGAACATATGTGAAAAAATAATTATTATTAGGAAAAACTTTATATAAAAGTTTTTTTGGCATATTTATTTTTTCTAAATGTTTGTAAAATAACTATCTATTTGATGGTTGAAAGGTTGGAAATGAAATGAGTGAGGGAGGATTTGAGAACAAGGGTTTTTGAGTACTAATATAGTATGGATTATTTTTAGTTAAAATAGGGGAGATAGAAAAAATGAAAAAGTGTAGAAATATTATTTTATCATTGTTATTTATTATTACTAATATAACATCACTGATTCCTGTTCATGTCTATGCGGATGCAGGTAGAGATATCAGCAGTAATGTCACTTCGTTGACCGTGGATCCAACAAATATTACAGATGGAGGAAACATAAAAATAAAATTCTCGTTTGACGAAAAAAAAACAAAATATCCAGCCAGGTGATTATCTTTGGATCAATTGGTCAAGTGAAGGAAATATTCGCGGTGAAGGATTCCAAAAAGAAATCCCACTAATGATTGAAAATAAAAATGTTGGAACTTTAACGGTCAGAAAAGATTCTGCGCAGGTTGTGTTTAATGAAAATATTAAAAACCTAGACTCAGTAGAAGGTTGGGGGCAATTTGAGATACAGGCCAGAAACGTAACCGATACCGGTGAAGAAAATACGGGACCATTCACCGTGACGAGCGGTGATAAAACAGCTACTGTAATGTGACAAAGCCAGCTTCTGGTTCTTCTTCTAGCGTTTTTTATTATAAAACAGGAGACATGCTACCTGAAGATACTAAGCACATTCGATGGTTTTTGAATATTAACAATAACGGCACTTATGTTGAACAACCAGTTAAAATCAGTGATGAAATCCAAAGTGGACAAAGATTAGATCCAAGTACGTTTGAAATTAATCAAATACACTTAGGTGAACAGAAGGTTTATAGAGGAGAAGAGGGAATCCAACAATTTTTACAAGATTTCCCCGGCGCTACATTTAATTTTTCAGTAACTGATAATTACATTGAAATAACTATACCAAAAAACTTTGTCAATCTTAGGAAAATAATGGTGAGTTATAAGACGATCATAGAAAACCCAGAACAAATAAATTTTGAGAATCATTCGGAAGCTTGGTTTAAAGAATTTAATAAACCTGCTGTTGATGGAGAAAGTTTCAATCATACAGTTAAAAATATTTCAGCTTCTGGTGGAGTCAACGGTACAGTTAGAGGCGAATTGAAGATTTTCAAATATATTAATGACACAGAGATTGGTATCCCAAATGTGACTTTCGAATTAAGACGAGCAGATGAACAGCCTATTCAAGGACAGTCTAGTATCCTGTTGACTTCGAATGAACAGGGAGAAGCTAGTATCAAAGGCCTGCAAGTAGGAGACTATGTTGTAAAAGAAAAAGAAGCACCCAATTGGATTGATTTTGATCCACTAAGTTCAAATGAACTCAAATTCTCCATAAACGAAAATGATACAGAGGGAGTCAGTTTACCTATTTATAACAAGAAAAAGGTTACGAACATCACAGCAACTAAAATTTGGAACGGTGGAACCACTCCAAGACCGAGTATTTATTTTTTAATTATTCAGAGCAAGTACAAACAATTGGGAACCAGTTCCTGATGCAGAAACAAAACGATTAGACAATGGAATAACTTCAGTGACTTGGGAAGATATCCAACAGTATGATGATAGTGGAAACGAATATACGTTTAAAGTGCAAGAAGTAGATCAAAACGGAAATGATTATGTCCCTTCAGGTTATCAAAAAATTGAAAACGGGCTAGTCGTTACAAATGAGAATAAAGAAGTCATTTCAGTCTCAGGACAAAAAACATGGGAAGACAATGAGAACCAAGACGGCAAACGACCGACGACGATCACAGTAAATCTATTAGCCGACGGTCAACCGATCCAACACAAAGAAGTAAGTGAAAAAGATGATTGGCGCTATCGTTTCACGAATCTGCCAAAATACAGAGACTGGATTTGAGTCAATATCTTGGACACATTTTAGTAGAGACGGTTAAGCCATTTTTTCTTTTGCTAATTCTTCAAATTCCTGTGGGGTTAGATAGTGAATCGAGCTATGGATTCGATTTCGGTTATAAAATCCTTCAATGTAGCTAAATAGCGCTCGATTTGCTTCTTCAAAATCTGAGTAGCTAGTCGTGTAGACTTCTTCTTTTTTCAATGAGGCATGGAAAGATTCGATTCCAGCATTATCATAAGGTGTTCCTTTTCTACTATAAGAATGCCTTATTTTGTTGGTTTTAAGCCATTGTTCCACTTCTCTTGCTGTGTATTGGCTGCCCAAGTCAGTGTGTAGAATCATTCCTTCTGGAATGTGATAATGTATTTTTGCTTTATTCAATGTTTGAATGACACAATCCACAGTCATTCGTTTTGAAAATGTATAACTAATAATTTTTTTCGTGTGTAAATCCATGATTGAAGATAAGTAACACCAACCATTTTTCTTAGTAGGAATGTACGTAATGTCAGCTGCCCATTTCTCACAGATCGTTTCAGTAGAAAAGTCCTGATTTAAGAGATTCTCTTTTGAAATGATCGGTTTATTAGACCTTTGAGGTCTATATTTTTTAACTACAATCGACCTTAAATTTAATTGTTTCATTAGCTTTTGGACATGTTTAAGAGATACTGAAATCCCTTCTTTTAATAAAACTTGATGGATCTTTGTGGCACCATAGCGTTGTTTATTCGTAAAAAAAATTGTTGAAATCTTCTTTTTCAACTTATTATTTCTGATTTCTGTAGCTGTCAACGGTTTATTCTTATAAAAATAATAGACACTTCTAGGGATTTCTAATAACCGACACAACAAAGAAACAGTGTAATCCTTACACCATTTTTCAATAAATTGAACAAGCGAATTTAGGTTTTCCGAGAGAATATGGCTGCGGCTTTTTTTAAGATTTCAAGTTCCTCATTTAAACGAGCATTTTCTTTTCTCAGTTCAGCTACTTCTTTTCCAGTCAGTCCTGTGGACTGATCAGGTAAATATAAATTCTTCCATTTGTAAATCGTTGCTTCAGATAAGCCATATTCTTTCGCTAACCCTCGAACAGAACGTCCAGTTTGATTCAGTTCAACAATCATTTGTTTAAAATTTTCTTCATATCGGGTCATAAAAATTCATCCTCTCGTAGATAAGTTTAATTTATTCTTGTCTCTACGAAAAGCTGTCTAAGATTTGATACTAACACCAGACGGGCAAGAAATCATCTATACTGTAACGGAAGACAACGTGCCCGAATACAGTACGACAATTGAAGGGTATAACATCAAAAACAGTTATACACCGGGTAAAACTAGTTTAAGCGCTACTAAAGTATGGGATGATGGAAATAACCAAGATGGGTTACGACCTCAAAGTATCCAAGTCCAGCTGTATGCTAATAACCAAAAAGTAGGCGAAGCAGTAGAACTGAGCGAGGAGAATCACTGGACGACCACGTGGAACGAATTGGCAGAAAAGGCGAAAGGTCAAGCTATCACTTATCGAGTGGAAGAGTTGACCAAAGTAGCTGGCTATACCAGTGAAGTTAAACAAACAAAGGATGGAAACATCGTTATTACCAATACCCATGTACCAGAAACCAAAGAGGTTTCTGGACAAAAAACATGGGAAGACAATGAGAACCAAGACGGCAAACGACCGACGACGATCACAGTAAATCTATTAGCCGACGGTCAACCGATCCAACACAAAGAAGTAAGTGAAAAAGATGATTGGCGCTATCGTTTCACAAATCTGCCAAAATACAGAGACGGGCAAGAAATCATCTATACTGTAACGGAAGACAACGTGCCCGAATACAGTACGACGATTGACGGGTATAACATCAAAAACAGTTATACACCGGAAAAAACAAATATATCTATACCAGGTAGCCATATAACACCGTGGAAAAATTTTCCAGAGAAGACAGAGAGAGAGAAAATTAGAAATCTATTCTCTCAAAAATTGCAAATATTTGCTCATACAGGAGAATCCAGCGAACAAAGAACCAATTATATTAGTAAGAGAGCTGTACCTAAACAGATAACAAATAAATCAAAAAGCATTCTTCCTAAAACAAGTAGTAAAAAATCTAGTTTTGCTGTAATCATTGGTTTATTGATAGTAACTATCTGTGCTGGGATATTCTTACAAAAATATAAAAAAGTTTAGTTAGAATATAATATTTTTTGTTAAATATGACTGAAATCAAAAGAATAAAATTCCGATTTATAATCGAAAAAAGAAGCATTTTTATATATGCTTCTTTTTTCGTAGAATCAATAAATATGGATTTGGCTAACTATGGAAGAATACTCGTATTAGTTTTCAGCGTTCATACTAGTTGTTACATTGTTTGATTGGCCAAAAGAATTTCTGATATATTTTGTGCTAAATAAAGAAAAAGACGCTTGAATTGGGAAATAAGAAAACTACTCTATCATTACAAATTTTCATAAACTGGCAGATGTTCTAAGTAAACAAGTATCTTTTCAAAGTCGGAAAAATCCATGATCAACGTAGTGGTATTGATATTTGGATGAAAGCCTACGGTATCTTGACGATCAATAGCAGCATCGATCACGACTTGGATTTTTTTCTCTTTGTCGTGCATCAATGCTAATGGAGTCACTGTACCTGCTGGAACGCCTAGGAGGTCAGGAAGCTGTTCTTCAGAAACAAAAGATAAGCGGTTTTCTTTTAATTGTTCAGCTAGTTCTTTTAAATCGGCATGCTTTTCATCAGGCAAGATGACAAGATAGATTTGTTTTCCTTTTCTTGATTTCAATAATAGATTTTTTACTTGCGGACCAGGTAGGGAAAAAAGGACATTTTTGACTGACGTAATCGCAGGATGATCGACTTTTTGAAAAGAGATACCCAGTTTTTTTAGTAGTTCATAAGCTTCTTGTTCGGTTGCACGACTCATCGCGCATCACCCTCCTTTTTTTATTAGTGTATCATAAAAAAGAGTTGACAAATGAAAAATAATCATGTAAATTACACGTAAAGTTAAAACAAATGACATCGAAAAGAAGAGTAGCCGTTAGGTGTTTTTAGAGAGTCTCTGGTTGGTGGAAAGAGGCAGCAGTTAACCGTGAAACACATCTTGGAGTCGATTTTCTGAAGCGTATAGTAGGAAAATCCGGGGAGCCCGTTACAGCTGCGGTCGTTGCTAGATGACCAGATAAGGCTGGCTTTTCCGTGAGGAGCCGGTAAAAAAAGGTGGAACCACGTGATTAACGTCCTTTGATCTTCGGATCAAAGGACTTTTTGTTTTCATCTGAACGGCAACGACTGTGTGAGGTTTTTTCTGCAAGGAAAAAATAAACAGAGGTGGAACCACGTATAATACGTCCTCTTGGCATTTGCCAAGAGGATTTTTTTATTTTAAAGGAGGAAAAGAAGATGGAGTATTTGATTGAAGTTATGCCGCAATTATTAGTAGGAGCACTCACAACATTGAAATTATTTTTATTTACCTTGATTGGCTCATTACCATTAGGGATTGTTTTAGCATTAGGATTGTCTTTGCATTTTAAGCCGCTACGCTACTTGCTTCAAACATATGTATGGGTTATGCGGGGAACACCGCTGTTGTTGCAACTGATTTTTATTTTTTATGGGTTGCCGACGATTGGGATCGTTTTTGATCGTTTCGAAGCAGCACTCATTGCCTTTATCTTAAACTATGCAGCTTATTTTGCAGAGATCTTTCGTGGAGGGATACAATCGATTCCTCAAGGTCAATATGAAGCAGCGCAAGTTTTGCAATTAAGTCCCTTTCAAACGGTGACGAAAATCGTCATCCCACAAGTGACAAAGATTGTTTTACCTTCTGTAGGGAATGAAGTTATCAACTTGGTCAAAGATTCTTCCTTGATCTATATATTAGGTTTAGGTGACGTAATGCGTGCTGGGAAAATCGCGATGGAACGCGACGCGACTTTACTGCCTTTGCTAGGCGTGGCAATCATCTATCTTACATTGACTGGTATTCTAACAATCGTAATGAAACAAGTTGAAGGAAAATTAAATTATTACCGCTAACTGATAGGAGGAAGAAATATGATTGAATTGAAGAAAGTGAACAAAGCATTTGGTGAAAAAAAAATAATCAAAGATTTGAATCTGATCATTCCAGATGGGAAAACATTAGCTATCATAGGTCCTTCCGGTGGCGGTAAAACCACGCTTTTACGTATCTTGGCTGGCTTAGAAAGTTCTGACAGCGGAGAATTTTATTTAGACGGTGTACCGTTCAACCCATTCGAGCTTAAAATGAAAGAACAAGTTGTAGGAGTCGTATTCCAAGACTTCCAGCTATTTCCACATCTGAATATTTTTGAAAACATTACCTTAGCACCAAAAATGGTATTGAAACAGACAAAAGAAGAATACACCAAAAAAGCAGAAGAATTAGCGGCTTCATTAGGGATTGGTGATTTATTGAATAACTATCCTTATCAGCTTTCTGGCGGACAAAAACAGCGGGTAGCGATTGCCAGAGCATTGGCTATGAATCCACGGGTATTGGCTTATGATGAACCAACAAGTGCTTTAGATCCTGAATTACGCCAGCAAGTCGAGCGTTTGATCCTATCATTGAAAGAAGATGGGGTAACCCAAATTATTGTCACCCATGATTTAGTATTTGCAGAAAATGTCGGTGATCAATTACTAAAAGTTTCCCCAATTCATTAAGAAAGGAGAAGATAGAGATGAAAAAAAACAGTTTTCTATTCGCTTTGATCGCAGGTCTTCTTCTTTTTGCAGGCTGTTCGAACAAAAAAACTTCAGCAGATAATTGGGCGACTATCAACGAAGAGAAAAAAATCGTTATAGGTTTAGACGATACATTTGTTCCTATGGGATTTAGAGATAAAGACGGGAAGCTCACAGGATTTGATATTGATTTAGCCAAAGCAGTCTTTGAACAATATGGGATTACGGTAGACTTTCAGCCCATTGACTGGTCAATGAAGGAATTTGAACTGAACAATGGAACGATCGATTTGATATGGAACGGCTATTCCAAAACGCCGGCAAGAGAAAAGAAAGTGCAATTTACAAAACCTTATATGGAAAACGATCAAGTGCTGATCACACCTAAAGAATCAGGAATCACAAACTTTGGACAAATGAATAATAAGAGATTAGGTGCGCAAAATGGGTCATCTGGTTATGATGTATTTACGAAACAACCAGAAGTATTAAAAGAGATAGTCAAAAACCAAGATGCTGTTTTGTATGATAGTTTTAATGAAGCATTGATCGATCTGAAAAGCAGACGGGTCGATGGTCTGCTGATGGATAAAGTATACGCAGACTATTATTTGAAACAAAGAAACGAACTAGAAGACTTCAACATAACAAAAGGTTCTTATGAAAGTGAGGATTTTGCAGTTGGTGCACGCAAGTCAGATAGTACATTAGTGAAAAAAATCAATGAAGCCCTAGATCAACTAGAGAAAACAGGTGAATTCCAAAAAATATCCGATAAATGGTTTGGCGAAGATGTTACGCCGAGAAATTAACAAATAGGGGACTGTGACAAAAGACGTGTCACAGTCCCTTTTTCCGAATAAACAGTGTTCTCCTGCCAACTCCTTGTGACTCGGAGCTGAATGGCAGGCTCACAACCTCTTGGTAAACGGTGTTCAAAAGCCAGTTTCTCGGTATTAAGCCAAATTTATGCAAAAATGTAGAAAGCCATTTTCACAAAATTTTTCTTACTACTCGAAACTAAGCGACTTTTTCACAACCTCTTGGTAAACGGTGTTCAAAAGCTTGCATCTGCGGTAATAAATCCAGCCAAGTAAAAACATAAGAAGCTGTTTTTACTTGGCTGTTCTTATTACTTGATGCAGGGCAGCTTTTTCACAACCTCTTATACACGGTGTTCCAGAAGTAGCTTCTTCGAAAAATAAGCCGAAATTTTACAAAACTTTGAGAAGCAATTCTCGTACATTACTTCTTGTTTCTTGAAGCTGACCACTTCTGTCACAACCTCCTTTACATAATTTTATTTTGTTGTGGAAGGGGTTTCGTGTTATTCTAAAAGAGGAACGATTGAAGGTTATAGGAAAGGAAGAGATGAATGGAACACAAAGAACTTACCTCATTTCCAAAAGATTTTCTGTGGGGCTCTGCTTCTGCAGCGTATCAAGTAGAAGGAGCTTGGCAAGAAGATGGGAAAGGAGAATCAGTCTGGGATCGATTTGTTCGGATTCCAGGAAAGACATTTAAAGGAACGAACGGTGATTTGGCAGTAGACCACTATCATCGTTATAAAGAAGATATTGCTTTAATGAAAGAACAAGGTCTGAAAGCTTACCGCTTCTCTGTAGCTTGGACACGGATTTTTCCTAATGGACGAGGAGAAGTCAATCAAGCTGGGCTCGCTTTTTATGAGAGATTGATCGACGAATTGATTGAAAACGATATCGAACCTATGTTGACTTTATATCATTGGGATCTTCCACAAGCATTGCAAGATGAATATAATGGTTGGGAATCACGTCAGATCATTGAAGATTTCACTCATTATGCAGAAACATTATTTGAGGCATTCCGCGGGAAAGTCCATTACTGGATTAGTTTGAATGAACAAAATATCTTCACTTCATTAGGTTATTTGTTAGCAGCACATCCGCCAGGTGTGACAGACCCGAAACGAATGTATGAAGTTAACCATATTGCTAATTTAGCAAATGCATCTGTCATCAATAAATTTCACGAGTTAGAAATGCCTGGGAAAATCGGACCAAGCTTTGCGTATACGCCAAATTATCCAATTGACAGTAATCCTGAAAATGTTCTGGCTGCTGAAAATGCTGAAGACCTGATGGCCAATTATTGGATGGATGTCTATATGTGGGGAAAATATCCGATTGCTGCCATGAGGTTCTTAGAAGAAAAAGGATGGGCACCAACGATTGAAGCTGGCGATGCAGAATTGCTAGAATCTGCTAAACCAGATTTTCTTGGGATCAATTACTATCAAACGGCGACGAATGCATTCAATCCATTAAACGGAGTTGGTGCAGGAAAAATGAATACGACAGGAAAAAAAGGTTCATCAGAAGAAACTGGAGTTCCTGGAATGTATAAAAAAGTTGAGAATCCATTTGTCGAACGAACAAATTGGGACTGGGAGATTGACCCAGAAGGATTAAGGATCGGACTGCGTCGTATCACAAGCCGTTACCGCATGCCGGTACTGATTACGGAAAATGGCTTAGGAGAGTATGACAAGTTGACAGAAGATAAACAAATCCATGACGACTATCGAATCAATTACTTACAAAGCCACGTCAAAGCCATCAAAGAAGCAATTTCGGATGGAGCAGAAGTCCTAGGCTATTGCACCTGGTCTTATACAGATTTGCTTAGCTGGCTGAACGGTTATCAAAAGCGATATGGATTTGTATATGTTGATCAAGATGAAACACAAGAAGGATCTTTGGAACGATATAAGAAAGACAGTTATTACTGGTACCAAAAACTGATTGAAGAAAATGGAGAGAACCTTTAGTTCACATACTTAAAACAAGAAGGTACGGCTGGATATGGCCGTGCCTTTTTTTGATAAAATCGTTTAGAAATTAAGAAAAACTGTAAAACAAGCTGAAAAATGAAAGAAAGCGTCAGTTCTTTCAAACAAAACTTTAGTTCCCTTGCTTTTTTTTGTATAATGAAACTTGATGAAATGAGGGATAATAAATGGCACAAAAGAAACGGCCTACTAAAAAAAGGAAAAAGACGAAAAAAACGAAAAAGCAAAAACAGCAGCAGGAACAAATGCTGACGATTGGTGTTGGGTTTACCTTGATTTTATTTGCTGTCTTCGGCTTTTTAAAATTAGGTTTTTTAGGAATATTGATTGCAAACGGCTTTCGGATCATTGCAGGAAATACTTACCAAATCCTCTGTCTTTTATTAGCCGTCTTAGGATTTTGGATTGTCATTAAGAATACAGAGTTTTCAATTGGTAAAAACCGACGCTGGTTTGGCGGCATACTCTTTTATTTCGGTATCTTATTATTGTTACATGCCCATTTATTTGGCAAACTCCATACTGGGGAACCAAATATCATGGGGACGACATGGGATTTGTTAGCCAGTGATATAAAACAAAGTCAAGTAGACAATAACGTTGGTGGTGGGATGATTGGAGCAATCCTTTATCATTTTACTTACTTCTTGATTGCACAGCCTGGAAGTTATTTAGCAGCAGTGCTATTACTGGCAGGAGGAGCATTCCTGTTCAGTAATCTGGAAGGCTATCAGCTGTTAAATAGTATCCAATCAATTGGAGAACGAGTACAGGGATTATTGGAAGGTGATCCTGCCAAGCAAGCTCGAAAGCAAGCGGCAAAGGAAGAGAGAATGAAACAGCGCGCAGAAGCGAAAGAAGCAAGGCGCTTAGCTGCAAAAGAAGCTGCAGAAAAAGAAGCTGCAGAATATGAGAAGAAAAAAGCGGTGAGCCAGCAAAGGGAAAATACTGCTGATGAATGGCAGGAACCAGAAAATACAGAGCCGGAGCAGCTAAGTTTTGTTCCAATCGACAGTTTTCAAGAAAATATCCATCCTGCGAATCTAGAGAAACCAGTACCAGATACACCAAAACAGACCAATACAGCAGAAGGTTTTTCAGATGAGTTGCCAGAGGATGACGGTACCTCATTAGAATTTGAGATTGAAGCAGAACAGGAAAACCAAGACTATGAATTACCGACAGTTGATTTGCTTGATTCTATACCAACTGTGGATCAAAGTGATGAGTATAAAAAAATTGAAAAAAATATCGGCGTATTAGAACAAACTTTCCAAAGTTTCGGTGTCGATGCCAAGGTCGTCAAAGCCAGCTTAGGACCATCCGTCACAAAATTCGAAGTCCAGCCGGCTGTAGGGGTAAAAGTAAGTAAAATTGTGAACTTAACAGATGATATCGCGCTTGCTTTAGCGGCGAAAGATGTCCGGATGGAAGCACCGATTCCAGGTAAATCACTGATTGGTATTGAAGTACCAAATGGAAAGATCAGTATGGTTTCCTTTAGAGAAATCATCGAAGCACAACCAAACCACCCAGATAAATTACTAGAAGTACCTTTAGGACGTGATGTTTCTGGACGGGTACAAACGGCTGATCTTTCGAAGATGCCTCACTTACTCGTGGCTGGTTCGACTGGTAGTGGGAAGTCAGTAGCAATTAATGGGATCATCACAAGTATATTAATGCGTGCTAAGCCCCATGAAGTAAAACTGATGATGATCGATCCGAAAATGGTTGAATTGAATATGTACAACGGCATACCTCATCTGTTGACGCCGGTCGTGACGAACCCTAGAAAAGCAGCGCAAGCCTTACAAAAAGTAGTACAAGAAATGGAAGAACGATATGAAAAATTCGCGGCAACCGGAGTAAGAAATATTTCTGGTTACAATGAATTTGTTCAACAGAAAAACTTGGAAAACGGAACGAAACATCCAACCTTACCATTCATCGTAGTGATCGTAGATGAATTAGCTGATTTGATGATGGTAGCCAGCAATGAAGTTGAAGATGCGATTATTCGTTTAGCGCAAATGGCTCGGGCAGCGGGGATTCATATGATCCTAGCTACTCAACGTCCAAGTGTGGATGTTATCACAGGAATCATCAAAGCAAATGTACCTTCCAGAATGGCATTTGCGGTATCAAGCGGTACAGATTCTCGGACGATCATTGATTCTAATGGGGCAGAAAAGCTCTTAGGGCGAGGAGATATGCTATTCTTGCCAATGGGTGAGAATAAACCGATCCGTGTGCAAGGAGCATTCATTTCTGACCACGAAGTAGAACGGGTCGTTCAATTTGTTACAGATCAGCAAGAAGCTCATTATGAAGAGAAAATGATGCCGACAGATGAAGTTGAAACGACAGGTGCTCCAGAACAGCCACAAGATGAGCTGTTTGAAGAAGCAAAAGCACTTGTCATTGAAATGCAAACGGCAAGTATTTCCCTTCTCCAAAGAAGATTTCGGATCGGTTACAACCGAGCAGCACGTTTAGTAGATGAACTGGAAGCTCATGGAGTTGTTGGCCCGTCAGAAGGAAGCAAGCCTCGGAAAGTATTCATTGAGCAGGAAGAAACATCAGAAACGTTGCCGGACGATAATGACATGTAAAACTTGTGTGATGAAGGGTTGAAAAACGAATAACCAATAAAAAGACAAGGCATGATGATACCAAAAGAAAAAATGGTTTTTTTCCATCTTTTCTAATACGGTATGATGTCTTGTCTTTTTAGTTTTTGTGAGATTAAAGTTCTATTCGATTTATTTGTGAAGTATTGCATTAAGGAAATGAATCATGTATAGTATGTAGCGAAACTTTGAGAAAAAGAGGGAAAATACTTTGGAAAAACAGTCCATTTATGGCTTGACGAATGAAGAATTAATCAATTGGTTTATAGAAAACGGCGAGAAAAAATTCCGAGCTGCCCAAGTTTGGGAATGGTTGTATCAAAAACGTGTAAGTAATTTCACAGAAATGACGAATCTATCGAAACAATTGATCGAAAAATTATCGGAGCATTTTATCATCAATCCTCTAAAACAGATGGTCGTCCAAGAAGCTTCGGACGGTACAGTAAAATATTTGTTTGAACTCCCTGATAAAAACATGATTGAGACTGTACTGATGAGACAAGAATATGGCTTGTCAGTTTGTGTGACGACACAAGTAGGATGTAATATCGGCTGTACATTTTGTGCAAGCGGGCTGCTCAAAAAGAACCGTGATCTGACTGCTGGAGAAATTGTTGCGCAGATCATGATGGTCCAACATTATTTTGATGAGCGCAATCTTGGCGAACGCGTTTCACATGTCGTTGTAATGGGGATCGGTGAGCCATTTGATAATTACGACAATGTAATGGACTTTTTGCATATCATCAATGATGCCAAAGGATTGGCAATTGGTGCTCGGCACATTACAGTTTCCACTAGTGGATTAGCACACAAAATCAAGGAATTCGCTAATAACGGCTTGCAAGTCAATCTGGCTATTTCCTTGCACGCGCCGAATAATGAGGTGCGAACATCGATCATGCGGATCAACCGAAGTTTCCCAATTGAGAAATTGATGGAAGCTGTGGATGAGTATTTAGAGAAAACAAACCGTCGAATCACGTTTGAATATATCATGTTGAATCAAGTAAATGATAGACCAGAGCATGCACAACAATTAGCAGATCTATTAAAAGATAAGAAAAAATTAGCATATGTCAACTTGATTCCATATAATCCAGTCAGTGAACATGATCAATATTCTCGCAGTCCAAAAGCTGATGTATTGAGATTTTATGATGTATTGAAGAAAAACGGCGTAAACTGTGTGATACGTAAAGAACATGGTACAGATATTGATGCAGCTTGCGGACAATTGCGAAGCAAGCAAATGAAAAAAACAGTTGCCAAATAATCGTAGCCTACTCGTTTTTTCAATTACCATAAAAGGAGCAGTTTTCTTAATTAAGGAACTGTTCAACTTAAATAAGAGAAAAGATTCTATAGCGAAAGCTATAAAGCTTTTTTTGACAAGAAAAACCCTCATCAAGCAAAGAAATGTCCTCAATTTGATGACAGCCTGCTTGATGGGGGTTTTAGCAATTATTTAACTGATTTTCTTATATCCTTGCTGGCTTTCTTGTGTAGCATGATAAGTTTCTACGTCAAGAATGGCCTGTTTAAATTTTTCTCGGGTGATTTCATAAGGCACATGTTTAATATCATTTGTTGCCATGGCTTTATCTAAGATTGCTTCTAAATCGGTCGTGACATTGAGATTCATGTCGGTTAACGATACTGGAAGTTGGTTCTTTTTCATAAACACATAGATTTTATCAAACAAATCGAACTGCTGATCCATCATCAATAAGGTCAGTACACCATAACTGACAGATGCTCCGTGAAGGTATCCCTCCATTTTTTCTAGAACAGTCGTACCGTAATAGAATGAGTGTGCCATAGCAGAATTATAGTTATTGTTAACTAAAACAGAAACCAATCCGGTAGTAACAATGATATCCGAAACGACTTGTTCAATTGCATATGAGGGACGATCGTCGGCACTATCTTTCAATGCTTGCGTACCATAAGTCAAGAGACGATCAATGCACATTTTTCCGATTTGGATTCCTAATCTATCCGTGTAGCCTAGATCATCGCCACGAGCAGAAAAAGTAGATTCGACTTCTTTGGATAAAGCATCGCCAATACCTGCCCATAAGTATTTATCAGGTGCTTCGGCAATAATTGCTGTATCAATGAAGGTGTGTACAGGTGGTTTTGAAGGAAAGAAGAGTCCGTCCATTACGCCTTCTTCGTTATAGATGACACATACCGCAGTGACGGGCGAACAGTTCGAACCAATAGTGGGAAAGGTGAAGACTGGTTTAGCTAGTTTTTCACCAATGACTTTTACAGTATCGCAAGCACGGCCACCACCGACTGCAAACAGGACATCTGCTTTTTGGACACTTTCATGCTGGATCAACTGTTCAATATTTCCATAAGTTGAATTACCCCCGTACCAGAGACTGGCGACAACCTCTATTTCCTGTGTCAAAGCTACTTTTATTTTGTTTTCTGCCTTTGAAAGTGCAGTCTTCCCTCCAATCAGCACTACTTTTGTCCCATATTCTTTGACGATTCCATTTGCTTTTTCATACGCATCTGTTCCAATGGTATAATTTGGTAAGAAAACACTTTGATTCATATTCATTTCCTTCTTTCTTCGTTGAAACGGGTTAAAATTTTAAAGAGTGATCGATCTGACTGCGGCTGTAGATGGAGTAGAGGTGAACCTAAGAGAGGATAAGTGATGAATAAGGTGGCATGAACACCTTGAAATCATCAATAAGTATCCTAAAAACGAACAAGTACAAAAACATTGAAAACGACAATAATGTATTTTTGTTCCTCTTAGTATTTCTACCGATTCCCTTTGCTTTTTTGTAATTATCTAAAAATTCTAAAAATTAAGATTATTATATGAAAACAGGTTTTATTTGTCAATTCATAATTGGTTTTTTTTAAAGCAAAAGATAATCTATATCATGATGAACAAACAGAGTTTTTTCCTCCAATTGATGGCTTTCCTGATCTTTCCTATTTTGAATAAAGTGTTTCTGTATAATTTTTTTATTTTATAAGTAAGATAAATAATGAAAGAATAGAGATACTGATTGGTAGCTAAAGATTTTTGAGCGAGAACATTTCGTTTTTTCAAAAGGACTGTTAGAATAAGCAAGAACAAGGGGGAAGACGTATGATAATCAGTGAATTTGACCGTAATAATCCAGTATTGAAAGATCAGCTTTCTGATTTACTGAGACTGACTTGGCCGGAAGAATATGGAGACAGCTCGGCAGAAGAAGTAGAAGAAATGATGAATCCAGAACGAATCGCGGTAGCAGCGGTAGACCAAGATGAGTTAGTAGGATTTATTGGTGCAATCCCTCAATACGGTATCACAGGTTGGGAATTGCATCCATTAGTTGTAGAAAGCTCCCGACGAAAGAACCAAATAGGTACTCGATTAGTCAATTACTTAGAAAAAGAAGTAGCTTCCAGAGGAGGAATCACGATTTATTTAGGTACGGATGATTTAGACCATGGAACAACGTTAAGTCAAACGGACCTGTATGAGCATACATTTGATAAAGTGGCTTCCATCCAGAACCTTCGTGAACATCCGTATGAATTCTATGAAAAATTAGGTTATAAAATCGTAGGTGTCTTACCAAATGCAAATGGCTGGGACAAACCGGATATTTGGATGGCAAAAACGATTATTCCTCGACCAGATTCTCAATAATAAAAAGAGGTTGTGACAGAAGTAATCAGCTTCAAGAAATAAGAAGGAATTTACGAAAATTACTTCTTGAATTTTTGTGAAATTCCAACTTATTTCCGAAGAAGCTACTTTTGGAACACCGTGTACCAGAGGTTGTGAAAAAGCTGTCCTGCATCAAGTAATAAGAACAGCCAAACAAAAATAGCTCCTCCTATTTTTCGTTTGGTTGGGCTTATTACCGCAGATGCAAGCTTTTGAACACCGTTTATTCGGAATAAGGGACTGTGACAAGACTTTTGTCACAGTTTCTTTTTATTTATTCTTTTTTATCTTTGTATGGCAATAATAGACAATATAACGAAAATTATTTAATGGCTTTTGGAAGACCATGGAAAACCTTGTACAAAGCTATTTTTTCTGAAAAATTCCTTGAAACCTCACGAAAAAATCATTATTTTATGAAAAAGACAAAAAAAAGTATTGATTTTTTAATAATTATTCATTAAACTCTTAAACAACTTCAGAAAATATTAATTATTCTGAAAATTCCAATAAAGGGGTACGTAAAATGAAAAAGAAATTTACATTTGGTTTGGTTGCGGTATGCGGCCTTGTACTTGCTGGATGTTATGGCGGCAGTTCAGCCACAAGCAACAGTAGTTCAGCAAAAAGCGGTTCAGCAGATGGAGGAGGCGTATTTAACTTAGTCGTGCCTCAAGAAATGCCTACAGCTGACTTATCAGTTGCAACAGATACAATCAGTTTTACAGCATTGAATAACGTTTATGAAGGAATTTACCGTCTTGATGAAGACAGCAAACCACAGCCGGCAGGAGCTAGAGAGTTGGCAGAAGTCAGTGAAGACGGATTAACTTACAAAATCAAATTACGAGAAGACGCAAAATGGTCAAATGGTGATCCTGTTACAGCAGCGGATTACGTTTATGGCTGGCAACGAACAGTAGACCCAGCTACAGCTTCTGAATATGCTTACCTGTATGCGCCAGTTGAAAATGCAGAAGACATCACAGCTGGAAAGAAAGATAAATCAGAACTAGGGATCAAAGCAGTTGGTGACTATGAATTAGAAATCAAATTGACGAAACAAACACCATATTTCCAATATCTGCTTGCTTTCCCATCATTTTTCCCACAAAAACAATCCGTAGTGGAAGAAAATGGGGATGCCTATGCATCTGCAAGTGATAAAGCTGTTTATAATGGACCATTCACATTAGAAGATTTTGATGGACCAGGAACAGATACAGAATGGACTTATAAGAAAAATGACCATTACTGGGACAAAGATACAGTAAAACTTTCTGAAATCAAAGTCAGTGTAGTAAAAGAATCTTCTACTGCATTGAACTTATTCAAAGATGGCCAAGCAGATGACGTGATCTTGTCTGGTGAGTTAGCACAGCAAAACGCAAACGATCCAGCTTATACTTCTGTTAAAGAAGCGCGGACAAGCTATATCGAATTCAATCAACGTGAAAAGAATTCACCATTCAACAATGTGAACCTAAGAAAAGCTATTTCTTATTCTATCGATCGTGAAGCTTTAGTAAAACAAGTACTAGGTGACGGATCAGTTGTCTCTACAGGATTGATCCCATCAGATATGGTAAAAAGTCCAACAACGAACGAAGACTTTGCAAAAGAAGCTGGAAAATTAGTTTCTTATGACAAAGATAAAGCAAAAGAATATTGGGAAAAAGCGAAAAAAGAATTGGGCGTTGATTCTTTAGAATTTGATTTGATGGCTTCTGATGATGATTCATCGAAAAAAGTAATCGAATATGTTCAAAACTCAATCCAAGAAAACTTGGATGGCGTAACAGTCAAACCAACACCTGTTCCATTCTCTGTACGTCTTGACCGCTCAACTTCGGGTGATTTTGACGCAGTACTAGGCGGATGGGCTGCTGACTATGCAGACCCAAGCAGCTTTACTGATTTGTTTGTCACAGGTAATTCATACAACCGTGGTCGCTGGAGCAATGCAGAATATGACGAAGCAGTTAAAGCAGCTTCATCAACAGACGCTGGCGATGAACAAGCCCGTTGGGATGATTTCCAAAAAGCAATCAAGATCATCTCTGATGATATGGGTGTCGTTCCGGTGTACCAAAAAGCAGAAGGTCACCTAGTGAATGAAAAAATCAAAGGTATCGTTCACCATGCGGCAGGCGCTTCATGGGATTACAAATGGACATACGTTGAAGAATAATCGTTAATACCGTGAGCATGAGAAAAAACGAGGCTGCGGCAAATGTCGCAACCTCGTTCTCATATTCACTTATCCTAACAAAGAAAAAAGCATGAAAATAGCAGAAAGAGCAATTAGTATTCCGGCAATGATCAGCCAAAAGCTGTACATACCGTAGCTGGCAGACGAGAGCGAGGAAAATTCTGGTTTTTTCTTTCGGTTCCTTGTTCGTGCAAGATGGACCGATCGCTGAAAATGATCGAAGAAACCCGAAGAAAAGACCCATAAAAAACCGCCGATAATCAGAAACGGCAATGACCATAAGAATAGATCATTAGATAATTGAATGAGTGTAAAGGAATGGTTGATGAGATTTTTTATTAAAATAACCAGAATCAGTAGAAAAGCTACTGCGTAGGGGATAGATTTTTTTTTCATTTGATTGCTCCTTTATTTTTGGTTCATTATCTAATAATGTAGCGAAACATCTGTCAGAAGTCAAAAGCTAGGGGGAAACATTAGTGAATAGTTATATCAAATATGTATTAAAACGTGTCTTTTTCATGATCATCACGCTTTGGTTAATTGCAACAATCACCTTTTTCTTGATGCAATTGCTGCCGGGCACGCCATATACGAATCAGGAACGTTTGAGTCCTGAAACAATTGAGATGCTAAATAAACAAGTCGGTTTGGATAAACCAGTTATCGTACAATATGGGATTTATCTTTCTAATTTGCTTCAAGGAGATTTTGGAATTTCCTTCCAATTTAAAAACCAGCCAGTCGCACATTTGTTAGCTGGAAGAATCGGACCATCCTTGCAGTTAGGTTTACAGGCAATTATCTTTGGAACAGTCCTAGGAACGATTTTAGGAACGATCTCTGCCATGAAGCAAAATACATGGGCAGATACATCTTCTACACTCGTAGCGATATTAGGTCGTTCCATTCCAAACTTTGTATTTGCTGTTTTATTACAATATATCTTTGCAATCAAATTACAAGTTTTGCCAATCGCAAAATGGGATGGCTTTGTGTACACAATCTTACCAACAATTGCGTTGGCCATGTCGCCGCTTGCTGACTCTGCTCGGTTTATCCGTACGGAAATGGTGGAAGTACTGCATAGTGATTATGTGGAATTAGCAAAAGCAAAAGGATTGAGCCGTTGGGAAATCGCCTTTAAACATGGTCTTCGAAATAGTTTGATTCCATTGATGACTTTATTAGGACCGTTAGCTGTAGCATTGATGACCGGATCACTGGTGGTAGAAAATATCTTTGCTATTCCTGGTATCGGGGAACAATTCGTTAAGTCAATCACAACAAATGATTATCCTACGATCATGGCTGTAACGATCCTTTACTCATTTATGCTGATCTTTGTTATTTTGATCGTGGATCTGTTGTACGGTCTAGTTGATCCAAGAATTCGTGTTTCAGAAGGGAGCCGAGGATAAATGGAAATGATACCAAAGCGTTATGAAACAGTCGCAGATATCCCTGCGGATGAGTTTCTTCCATTACAAAAAAATACCGAAGAAGAACGTGAACAGATTACTGCACCTTCTTTGAATTTTATCCAAGATTCATGGCGCCGTTTAAAGAAAAACAAAGCTGCCGTTATTTCAATGGTTTTACTATTGGTCATCATTTTGATCTCTGTGATCACAATCTTTGTTTCTCCTCATGATCCAACTGCCCAAAACGTGGCTTATATCAATTTGCCTCCTCGTATTCCGGGAATCAATATCGATGGATTGAATGGAAAAGCAATGGTCGGTGGTGAACTTGTTGATAAATATGCTCAAGCAAACGTCCCTTCAAACGTAAATTTCTTTTTAGGAACAGATGGTTTGGGACGTGATGTATTAAGCCGCTTATTTATGGGAACGAGAATCTCGTTGCTGATCGCATTTATTGCTGCATTACTAGATGTAACGATTGGTGTAGCTTACGGGTTGGTTTCTGGTTTGTTAGGCGGACGTGTCGATAACGTGATGCAACGTTTTTTGGAAATCTTATCAGGAATTCCAAACCTCGTTGTCATGATTTTGATGTTGGTCGTTTTTGAACCAGGAATTTTTTCAATCGTGGCTGCTATGGCCATCACAAACTGGATACCAATGGCACGTATCGTTCGTGCACAAACAATGAAATTAAAAGATCAAGAATATGTTTTAGCTGGATTGACATTAGGTGAATCAAGAATGAAAATTGCATTCAAACATATTTTGCCGAATATCTCTAGTGTCATTATTATTCAAATGATGTTTAGTATTCCATCTGCTATTTTCTTCGAAGCCTTTTTAAGCTTTATCGGTTTAGGTCTTACGCCTCCGTCAGCTTCATTAGGAACGATGTTGAGCGAAGGGTACAAGACATTCCTGTATCTGCCTTATCTATTATGGATTCCGGCAGTAACTTTATCGGTTATCATGATTGGCTTTAACTTACTTGCTGATGGATTGCGTGATGCCTTTGATCCTAAAATGAAAGAGTGAAGACGATGACGAAAATTTTAGAAGTGAAAGACTTAGAAATCTCTTTTGATACGTATGCTGGAAAGGTACGAGCGATTCGCGGTGTCAATTTTCATTTGAATAAAGGAGAAACATTGGCGATCGTTGGGGAATCTGGAAGTGGAAAATCAGTGACGACCAGAAGCATCATGCGCTTGCTGTCAAGCAACGCCAATATAGATGCTGGTCAAATCCTCTTTAAAGGTAACGATATCGTTGGAAAATCAGAAAGAGAGATGCAAAAAATCCGTGGTAAAGAAATAGCGATGATTTTCCAAGATCCAATGACCTCTTTAGATCCGACGATGCCCATTGGGAAGCAAGTCGCTGAGTCCCTTAGAAAGCATAATAAAGTTTCAAAAAAAGAGGGACAAAAAGCTGCATTAGAATTGCTTAAATTAGTTGGAATACCCGAAGCTGAGAAACGTATCAACAGTTATCCACATCAGTTCTCAGGAGGTCAGCGTCAACGGATCGTGATCGCGATTGCACTGGTATGTTATCCGGAAATCCTGATTGCTGATGAACCTACAACAGCGCTTGATGTGACTATTCAAGCACAGATTTTGGAGCTGCTGAAAGAAATTCAGACAAAAATCGATACATCAATTATCTTTATCACTCATGACCTTGGTGTAGTAGCGAATGTCGCTGATCGTGTCGCTGTCATGTATGGAGGAAGAATCGTTGAAGTTGGAACATCGGAAGAAATTTTCTACAACCCGCAACATCCCTATACTTGGGGACTGCTTGGTTCAATGCCGACATTAGATAGTGCGAACGATCGATTGTATGCTATTCCTGGTTCTCCACCGGATTTATTGAACCCGCCAAAAGGAGACGCATTCTATCCAAGAAATGAATTCGCGATGAAAATCGATGCAGAACAAGAACCACCATTTTTTGAACTATCAAAAACACACAAGGCAGCAACTTGGCTACTTGCTCCGCAGGCACCCAAAGTGACACCGCCAGAAGAAATCCAACGTCGCTGGGCTATCTTTAAAGAGAAACAAAAACATACTTACGGTCAAGGAGGAATTGCTGATGCCAAATAAACTACTTGAAGTTAAAGGATTGAAACAGTATTTCAATGTAGGAAAAAAGAATGAAGTACATGCTGTAAATGACATCAGCTTTCACATCTATGAAGGAGAAACATTCGGTTTAGTTGGAGAATCTGGAAGCGGAAAATCCACTACTGGCCGTACGATCATTCGCTTGAATGAACCTACTGATGGTGAGATATTATTCGACGGTCAAGATATAACGAAGATCAAAGATAAAAAAGGTTTGACGAAATTCCGGCATGATGTTCAGATGATTTTCCAAGATCCATATGCTTCGTTGAATCCTCGGATGAAAGTCAGAGATATTATCGCCGAAGGAATTGATGTTAATGGACTAGCTAAATCATCTGAAGAGCGTGCAAAAAAAGTCGATGATCTATTGAGAACTGTTGGATTGAATCCAAGCCACGGTACTCGTTATCCTCATGAATTTTCAGGTGGGCAACGCCAGCGTATTGGTATTGCACGAGCATTGGCAGTAAAACCGCGTTTTATCATTTGTGATGAACCAATTTCTGCACTAGATGTGTCGATCCAAGCCCAAGTGGTCAATTTGTTGCAAGATCTCCAAAAAGAACATCAATTGACCTATCTATTTATTGCACATGATTTGTCGATGGTTAAACATATTAGTGACCGAATCGGTGTAATGCATAACGGCTTGTTATTAGAGATGGGAACAAGTGATGAAATCTATAATCACGGTGTCCATCCTTATACAGAAAGTTTGTTATCTGCTATTCCTCTACCAGATCCAGACCATGAGAGAAAACGCAGAAGAATCAAATATCAACCTGAACCAGATGACGGACAAGTACGTCAACTTCGTGAAATCGCACCAGAACATTTTGTCTATGCAACTGAGCAGGAAGTCCCATATTACGCAAAAAAACTAAAACGACAAAAGGAATCTCTTCTGGTTGCTAACTAGGAGGGACATAGATGCTAAAAGCTTTTAAATTCCGTATGTATCCGACAGAAGAACAAAAACAGCAATTGATTCGTACTTTTGGATGTGCTCGATTTACCTATAACCATTTGCTGAAAAAGCGGCAGAAAAGTTGGCAACAAACAGGAGTAGCCAATTTTTCGCTTACACCCGCTACATTAAAAAAAGAATACCCATTCTTAAAAGAAGTAGACAGTCTTGCTTTAGCAAATGCACAGCTTAATTTGGATCGGGCTTTTCGCAATTATTTCAAGGGACGTGCCAGCTTCCCAAAGCTTAAAACGAAAAAAAGTATGTGGCAATCTTATACGACCAACAACCAAACCCGTACGATCTATCTGGAAAATGGCTACTTAAAGTTACCAAAACAAAAAGAACTAATCAAAATAAATCAGCATCGGCCAGTTGAAGGATCGATTCGCTCCGCTACGATTTCTGCTCGATATAATGAAGAATTTTATGTCGCACTACTTTGTGATGTTTCGTCAGTAAAAAAAGAATCTTTAGCTAAATGGATCGGGATCGCCTATCATCCGAAGACATTGATCCAAACATCTCGTCCTCTAGAAGTAACTTTACCAAAATTTCACCAGACAGAAGAAAAGCTGCAACATGCACAGCGGAAATTGAATGTGAAAGTCCGCTCCGCTCACCATAGAAAGATCAGGTTAGATCAGGCAAGCAATTATCAGAAACAAAAGAGAAAAGTAATGGATCTTTATCTGAAACAAAAGAACCAGCGAGAAGATTATCTTGAACAATTATCTGGGAAATTGGTCAAACAATATGACTACTTATTTGTAGAATCTTTTCCAAAAGAAGAAGCACATGCTGATTTTTCTATTCATGACTGGCATAAATTAATAACAAAATTGCGTTATAAGTCCCAATGGTATAATAAAAAATTTCTTTTGATCAATACCGACGGAGCAGAAGAAAGCAATTCCGTAAGAAAGAGCCAAGTAGTAGAAGAAATGGGCAGACATTCGGTTATCAAGGGATAAAAAATGAATGAAACTGATAGGAGCGTTAGGGTTCGCCTTGTTAATAAAAAGTCTTAATGACTTTTGTTTCTAGGAATTTTTCTTTTGAAGAAAAGCTCACTAATTATGACAAACCAATAAAACAATAGCAGAAAAAGTTCGTACGAGCTTTTTCTGCTATTGTTAATTTTTTATTCAGAAAGTTTACGAATACATCAAAATTCTGAAACAAAAAACGTAACTCGCAAAGAGTTGTTTTTGCGTTTTTTCTTGAATGATTAGGTCTGAATCTTTTGTTCACAACCTTATTCATGGTGCCCCGGCTTGAGCTGATAGATTTTTGAAGGACGGCCGATTCCTACAGGACGTTCACCGATCTCATCGAAATATTGGAGCATAGCTTTCTTAAAATTGGAATGATCGATCGTTTTATAATCGATCCCTAAGAATTTAGCAAATACTTTTCGAGCTTCCGTAATCGTGAAATCTTTACCTAAAACTTGTAGAACTTGCGGCTCGTGTTCCATTTTATTGACTACACGGTTGAATGCTTTCAAGATGATTTGACTATGGTCAAAAGCCAAAGTATCTTTGCCAGAAGACTCTCCAGTGACTAAATCAAGCGAGATAGCCACTTCTCCGCTAGATAAATGGATCTTGTTACTATGACGTTCTAGTGTGAACCAGCGTACTTCCTTGGCATCATCTCCGGCGATTAGCGGTTCTTCTCCAATAAAGGCTAAGTAGCTGACTGTGACGACCCAGCCTCGCGGATCTCGATTAGGCGTACTGAATGTATGCAGTTGCTCAATATTTTCTTTTGAAATAACCACACCAGTTTCTTCCTTTGTTTCTCTTAAGACGCTTTCTCCAGTTGACTCATCCTTTTGGACAAAGCCACCAGGCAATGCCCATGAATTTCGATAAGGATGCCCTTTTCTTTGGATCAACAAAACTTTCAGCTGATCTTCTTCTTTGTTATAGCACATCAGTACGATATCGACAGTCAAAGAGGGCTTGTCATATTCTGGACGTTCCTGTTTTTGATACCAGTTAAGAAATTCTTCTTCACTAGCTTCATGTTCATAATATAATTTTTCTTCTTCTTTAGAAGCAAAACGGTTCATCTGACCACCTCCATTGACAGTAAAAGTACTTTTTACCTTATTGTAGCAGACTCTGAAAAAAAACCAAGGATTTACTTGGAAAATCTAGGTTATCATTTAAATATGAAAAATAAATGGAAGTATGAGATTGAATAAAAAGAAAAGCAGATAAAACGGCAATACTTTATACCGCTCTTCACGAATGGCAAAGAAGCCACAAATAACGATATATACGTCAATGATAAAACGCAAAATCCAAGCTGCTGTCATAAAACTGTTCAAATGCCCATGGAGGTTAAAATAACCATACATACGAATATAAAAATAGCTGAATATTAAATGTGCTAATGAAAGAAAAGCAATACTAAGTGTAAAAAAAAGATGTTTCTTCTGCATGATTGTTCCAGTCCCTTACTAAGATAGATAGTCTTTATTATACCATGTGTGAGAGGAGAAATAAAAAGCCGTTTTTTACTAGATATGAAACAAAACAAAAACCTGCATTTATTCAACCTATTCATCCTTTTAAAGGATAGATTGAACGTAGATAGAAGTCGTTTATCCAGTCTTTTTCATTTTGAAAAAAAGCTAACAGCATGCTTTTTTTATGGTATACTAGCAAGGAAACGAATTCGCATCATGCGATAAAGGAGGAAGAGCCCCGTGGCAGAAAAGGAAACTTTTTATATCACTACGCCAATCTATTATCCAAGCGGCAAACTTCATATCGGCAACTCGTATACTACGATTGCATGTGACGCAATTGCTCGTTATAAACGGTTGATGGGCTTTGATGTGTTTTATCTTACTGGAGTGGATGAACATGGTCAAAAAATCGAAACAAAAGCAGAAGAACTAGGTGTAAAACCGCAAGAATATGTAGATAAAATGGCGGCTGATGTCAAGAAATTATGGAAAACGCTTGATATCAGTTATGATAAATTCATTCGAACGACAGATGATTACCATAAAGCAGCTGTTCAAAAAATATTTGATCGTTTATTAGAACAGGGAGATATTTACTTAGGTGAATATGAAGGCTGGTACTCTGTTTCTGACGAAGAATTCTTTACAGAAACACAACTTGCAGAAGTGTACAAAGATGACGAAGGTAATGTGATCGGTGGTAAAGCGCCAAGTGGACACGAAGTAGAATTGGTAAAAGAAGAATCATACTTCTTCCGCATGAGCAAATACGCAGACCGTCTGTTGGAATACTATGAAGAACATCCCGAATTCATCCAGCCAGAATCTCGTAAAAACGAAATGATCAACAACTTTATCAAACCAGGATTAGAAGATCTTGCAGTTTCAAGAACAACCTTTACTTGGGGGGTACCAGTCAAGAGTGATCCGAAACATGTGGTGTATGTATGGATCGATGCATTATCCAATTATATTACTGCACTAGGATATGGCTCCGAAGATGAAAGTCTATTCGAAAAATACTGGCCTGCAGATGTTCAGATGGTCGGTAAAGAAATCGTTCGCTTCCATACGATCTATTGGCCAATCATGTTGATGGCTCTTGATTTGCCTCTACCTAAAAAAGTATTTGGGCATGGCTGGCTATTGATGAAAGACGGAAAAATGTCTAAATCAAAAGGAAATGTCGTTTATCCTGAAATGCTTGTGGAACGTTATGGTTTAGATGCACTTCGTTATTATTTGCTTCGTGCTGTTCCGTTTGGGTCAGATGGTGTCTTTACGCCAGAAGATTTTGTTTCCCGTGTCAATTATGATCTGGCAAATGATCTAGGGAACTTATTGAATCGAACGATTGCTATGATCAACAAATATTGTGATGGACTCGTTCCTGACTATGCCTCACTTGTCACTCCATTTGACAGTGAACTGTCTACGACGGCTGCTAACGTTGTCGGACGTTACCATGATGCAATGGAAAAAATGGAATTCAATACAGCGTTGGCTGAAATCTGGGTGCTGATTTCTCGTGCAAATAAATACATTGATGAAACAGAACCATGGGTATTAGCAAAAGACGAAGAAAAGAAAGCTGAATTGAATAGTGTCATGATCCATTTAGCTGAATCTTTGCGTATCGCAGCGATATTACTTCAGCCAATCATGACAGAAACGCCAGAGAAGATCTTCAATCAACTAGGATTGGACTCTGAAACAATGAATCTTGAAGGATTACACTTTGGCGAATTTCCTTCAGGAACAAAAGTAGTTGCAAAAGGTACACCAATCTTCCCACGTTTAGATATGGAAGAAGAAGTTGCTTTTATTCAAGAAAAAATGTCTGAAGGTACTCAAACAAACGAAGATACAGTCAAATGGGATCCAGAAGAAACAGAACTTGTTTCAACGAAAGAAAAACAAATCAAATTTGATGTATTTGAAAAAGTAGAACTAAAAGTAGCAGAAGTCATCAACTGTCAAAAAGTAGAAGGGGCAGATAAGTTGCTGCAATTCCGACTAGATGCTGGAGACAGCCAAGACCGTCAAATCTTGTCAGGAATCGCTGAATTTTATCCTGATCCAAGCGAATTGATCGGGAAAAAAGTCGTCATTGTAGCAAATCTGAAACCACGAAAGATGCGTGGACAAATCAGTCAAGGAATGATCCTTTCTGCAGAAGCACCAGATGGCTCTTTACAAGTGATCGAAGCACCAAAATCCATGCCAAATGGCTCAGAAATCGCATAGAAATTCAAAGGGGGTATGACACTAGTTGTGTCATACCCCCTTTTTCCGAAATTTGAGAAGCAATTTTCGTAAATTCCTTCTTATTACTCGAAGCCAATCATATAATACAGAAACAGAGAACTATCCAAAATAAATCCTAGAAAAAGAAGTACGAGCTTCGCTGATTTTTGTTAATTTAGAATAATACTAATAGGATAGGAATCGTAAAAACAGAAAAAAAGCATAATGATAAAGGGTCGGGCAGATTTTAATTGATTCATCTGGTACTCTTTTTTATTATCCTTACATTCATAAAGTTTGAATGCAATGACTTTGTTACATCTATATTTATATCTAACAGTAGCGTTGATGTGTTAATTCTAAGTTCTATCACTTTATGTTCAATTAGTTTGTGTTCTTATATGTGTGATTGAAAATATAGATAAAAAAACAATCATCGGTTTTGACTTTGATGATTGTTTTCTTTATTTTGTAAAAATCCTATCACTTGATTTTATGGTAACCTTTTATTTTTGTCTTCAAACGGCTTGGTAAGAGAGCAGTAAGCAGTGCAAATGGGATCGAAAAGACATACCAGAAAATCGTACGTCCGATACCATAATGTTGATAGAGCTTTGTCAACATCACGTGTAACAAGATCAACCCTAAAAGCAAGGAGCCAGCTATAAACCAATGATTATCCCAATGCATGACTTCACTAAGTGCCATCACTCCAAAAGGATAGAAATAAAAATAGATCCCAACTAAGGTCATCCGCCAGTTCTTTGTAAATGTTCCGATATTCAATAAAAAGAAAATCGCTGAAAGCAAAATACCGATAGGCGGAAAAAGCCCAACCAAAAAGGAATACAACATCCCCCACAAGATCATCACAGGACCTTTGATCAATGCAACGATTGCGATGAACACAGTCAGCAATATTAGTTTTTGTGATAACGTTGCAACAGTCATTAATCCAAATAAAATTAATGTGAACCAATGCCAACGGGACTGCTGTTGTTCTTTACGGGAAAAATCGACCCGGTTGGATAAATAATCTGCTAATTTCGGATAAGAACGCTTAAAATCCATAAACTGTTCCTCCTTCGTGGAAAAGGTAGGTTTAGTATACGAAAAATAAAAAAGAAATACATCCGTCTTAAGAGGGAGTTTTTCACTGAAAGTGGAGAAAAAAGAATGGTAAATTAAAATATTCTCAGTTATACTGAAAATTATACCAAATTTCAAAGAAGAAAGAGGATGGGAATGAAAGGCAAACTAAAACGAGAAATCAATCTGTTTGGCGCATTAGCTACCGTTATGGGAACCGTGATCGGTGCAGGCGTCTTCTTCAAAACTGCTGCTGTTACTGCTAGTACTCAGTCTACAAGTTTGACATTGCTAGCTTGGCTTTTGGGTGGTTTCTTAACGATCTGTGCTGGATTGACAGTGGCTGAATTAGCTACAGCAATCCCGGAAACTGGTGGAGCTGTAAAATATATTGAAGCTGCGTATGGAAAATTGCCCAGCTTTTTATTAGGATGGGCGCAAAGCTTGATTTACTTTCCTGCTAATATTGCTGCATTATCGATTATCTTTGCGACACAATTGACGAACTTATTACAATTATCTACCGATTATCTTTTGTTGATTGCAGTGATCACCGCTGTTTCTGTGACAGGGTTGAATTTGTTAGGGACAAAAGTCGGTGCTTCTGTACAATCAGTGACGTTGATTGTTAAATTAATACCAATTGCTGTGATTGTCATATGGGGATTATTGACCCCAGGACAAGGAACTGTCCAGTTATTTCCAATCGAAGCTGGAAAAGATGTTACTTTTGTCGAAGGATTGAGCAGTGCGTTGTTAGCAACGTTGTTTGCTTATGACGGCTGGTTAGGTGTCGGTGCAATGGCAGGGGAAATGAAACGGCCGGAAAAAGATTTGCCTAAAGCAATTATTCTTGGTTTGAGTTTTGTAACAGTCGTTTATTTATTGATCAATTTTGTTTTTTTGAAAACTTTGCCGATTGATCATCTTGCCGGTAATTTGAATGCAGCTTCTGAAGCATCAGACGTAATTTTTGGGGGAATCGGTGGAAAGCTGGTCACTATTGGGATCTTGATCTCGGTATACGGTGCATTGAACGGTTATACACTAACTGGGATCCGTGTGCCTTATGCGATGGCTTTAGAAGACGAGCTACCTTTCAGTAAACAGCTGACAAAGCTTTCAAAGAAGTTTACGGTTCCTTATGTTCCTGCGATTTTCCAGTTAGCAGTAGCTTGTATTATGATGAGCCTTGGTTCTTTCGACTTTTTAACAGACATGTTGATTTTTGTGATGTGGCTATTCAGTTTACTGATTTTTATCGGTGTCTTTATTTTAAGAAAAAAAGCGCCGGAATTGCCACGTCCATATAAAGTACCACTTTATCCAATCGTTCCGATTATTGCGATTCTCGGCGCTATTTTCATTTTAGGTATGACGATGATGACGCAAACGAAATTAGCATTGATCGGTATAGGTGTTACCTTGATAGGTATCCCAGTCTATTATCAAAAAAAGAAAAAACGCTCAGAAGAGTAAAATATTTCAACAACAGACAGAAAAAGTACGAACTAGGTCCTCTAGATCTTCGTGCTTTTTCTATTTCAATAAAACAAGTTCTTCTATTTTGATTTTTGCTACTTCTGCAAGTAGTGCTTATGTGCTAAAGTAAGAATGAAAAGGAGAGATAAACATGATATTTGATTCTCATACCCATTTAAATGCTGAACAGTTCAATGAAGATATTCCAGAAACGATTCAGCGAGCACAAGAAATGGGGGTAACGAAAATGGCGGTCGTGGGCTTCGATACGCCAACGATTGAAAAGTCTTTGCAATTAAGCCATGACTATCCAAATATATACAGTATTATCGGCTGGCATCCGACAGAGGCTGGCAGTTATACGAAAGAAATCGAAAATAAATTACAAGAACAATTGACTTTACCAAAGGTTGTAGCATTAGGGGAAATTGGCTTGGATTATCATTGGATGGAAGACCCGAAAGAAGTCCAAGATAAAGTATTTCGTAGACAGATTGCTATCGCAAAAGAAATGAACCTACCAATCAGTATTCATACTAGAGAAGCACTTGAAGACACGTATCAAATTCTAAAAGAAGAAGATGTTCGAGATATCGGTGGAATCATGCATAGTTTCAGTGGTGATTATGAATGGGCAAAACGATTTCTTGACTTAGGGATGCATATTTCATTTAGCGGTGTCGTCACTTTCAAAAAAGCATTAGACGTCCAAGAGGCTGCAGCAAATGTACCAATCGAACGATTACTTGTGGAAACAGATGCCCCTTATCTGGCACCAGTTCCTTTTAGAGGAAAGCGGAATGAACCAGGCTATACTCGTTATACAGTAGAAAAGATTGCTGAACTTAGGAATCTTCCGACAGAAGAAGTGGCTGCCCAAACATGGACAAATGCGCACCGATTATTTGGTCTAAGCGAACATGGATAAGATGAAGATCCAAGAGATTATAGTCGTTGAAGGAAAAGACGATACAAGAAGGCTGCGGGAAGTAGTTGATGCAGATACGATAGAAACAATAGGGTCTGCAATCAATGAAGAGATCCTGATGCAAATTGAACATGCCCAAGAGACTCGTGGGGTGATCGTTTTTACCGATCCTGATTTTTCAGGAGAAAAAATAAGAAAAATCATTATGGAAGCTGTTCCTCAGGCAAAACATGCTTTTTTGCCGCGCACACAAGCTAAACCAAAGAAAAAGGGAAGCCTTGGTGTCGAGCATGCAAGTGATGCTGCTATTTTAGAAGCATTGAAAAAGGTCGTGACGCCAAACATTTCCCAAACGGCTGTTTCTGAAATCACTAGACAAGACCTTTTAGACTATGGTTTAATAGCTGGGGCACAAGCAAAAGAAAAACGAGAAAAACTAGGTGACGAGTTGCGCATCGGTTACACGAACGGCAAACAATTGGAAAAACGTTTGAAGATGTTTCGTATTACGCCGAAAGAACTCGCCCAAGCAATGAAAATAGTGGAGGAACAACATGAGTGAATATCGTGAAATTGCGACACCCTCTAGAACAAAAGAGATTTTATTGAAACATGGTTTTTCATTTAAAAAAAGTTTAGGACAAAATTTTCTGACTGAACCAAATATTTTAAGGAAAATCGTAGAAACTGCGCAAATAGATGAACATACGAACGTGATCGAAGTTGGACCAGGAATCGGTGCATTGACGGAACAATTAGCCAAGCATGCAAAACAAGTCGTAGCATTTGAGATCGATGATCGTTTGATCCCTGTATTGGCTGATACGATGCAACCCTATGACAATGTGACTATTGTACATCAAGATATTTTAAAGACCGATTTGTCAACAGCTGTTAGAGAAACATTTCATGAGGAGCTTCCGTTAAAAGTCGTAGCGAATTTACCTTACTATATTACGACACCGATCATGATGCATTTTCTTGAATCAAATTTGGTTGTGGATGAACTAGTCGTCATGATGCAAAAAGAAGTAGCTGATCGTATCTCTGCTGAACCAGGAACGAAAGCTTATGGTTCATTATCGATTGCTGTTCAATATTATATGGAAGCCAGTTTAGCATTCATCGTACCAAAAACAGTATTTGTCCCTCAGCCAAATGTAGATTCAGCGATTTTGAAACTGACAAGAAGAGATATACCGGCAGTCGAAGTGACAGATGAAAAAGCATTTTTCCGATTGACAAAAGCGGCATTTCAGCAAAGAAGAAAAACGCTTTGGAATAACTTGCAGCATTCTTATGGCAAAGATGACCAGACAAAAGCATGGTTAGCAAAAAGCTTGGAAACAGCTGGAATCGATCCAAAACGTCGTGGGGAGACTTTGTCATTACAAGAATTCGCCGCATTAAGCAATGCGATGTCAGAAAATATGCAGTAAAAAAAGAGGTTATGACAGAAGTTGTGAAAAAGCTGTCCTGCATCAAGTAATAAGAACAGCCAAACAAAAATAGTTCCTCATGTTTTTCGTTTGTTTGGGCTTATTACCGCAGATGCAAGCTTTTGAACACCGTTTAAGAAAGAGGTTGTGGGCCTGCCGTTTAACTCTAAGTCACAAGGAACAATTTCAAAAAACAGCTTCTCATGTTTTTGAGTTAGTTGGTCTTATTACTTGATGCAAGCTTTTGACCACTATTATGCTGAACAAGGAGATGTGACACAAATTTTGTCACATCTCCTATTTTTGTTTCTTGATCAAAAAATTCTTATACTTGATACTCACACTCATTTTGTATGGATTTAGAAAAGAATATGTGTCTTGACAGTTATTAGTAAGTGAGTTATACTAAGTCGACATTTATGTGTCAAGACATATTAGGAGAGAGAAAAAATGAGAAAAAATTCAGTTCGAAAACTAACGATTTCTGCTTTATTGATTGGGATGGGGGTCATTATCCCAATGGTCATGCCTAAAATCATGATTCCACCAGCTTCCTTTACTTTGGCGTCTCATGTGCCATTATTTATTGCGATGTTTTTTACACCAGGAGTTGCAGTGGCTGTTGCGCTAGGTACGACATTTGGTTTCTTTTTAACAACGCCGGTTATCATCGCATTGCGAGCATTGTCACATCTTGTGTTTGCGTTGATTGGGGCTTGGTACTTGCAAAAGCATCCGAGTATCGTTTTAAAAAATGGACAGTTTACTTTTGCTAATTGGCGTTTCCAAGGGTTCAATTTTGTGATCGGTGTGGTTCATTCTTTAGCAGAAATGCTAGTAGTCAGCATCTTTTACTTTATTGGTAATATGCCTGAAACATATTATTCTCAAGGATATTTTTATACAGTATTCATCTTGATGGGGATTGGTGGGCTCATCCACAGTTTAGTTGATTATAATATTGCTTATTTTATAGCAGGAACACTCAGCAAATATTTTGATATCCCCGTATTTACGGCAGCAAAAAAAGAAAATCGGAAAGAGTCGATTCAAGGGTACGCGAAGAAAACGACATATTAGACATGATCTCTCAAAAAAAAACTCTCATCTAGTAATGGATAATAAATCCTCTAAGATGAGAGTTTTTTGTCCTAAAAAGAGCTGCACCAACATCTTCTGGCACAGCTCTAACAGGGGGCAATTTATGGAAGTTTGATGACTTGTTCTGTTTCTTTATCAAAGAAGTGGCCCTTGCTGATGTTGAAGGCAAGGTCGACTATTTCGCCTGGTTTATGGAAATCTCTTGCATCTACTTTTGAGATGAACTCAGTAGAACCAGTTTTTGTGTAAAGCATCGTTTCAGCTCCAAGTAATTCGGAAACGACAACTTCTGATTTGACTACGGCTTCAGGTGAAGCTTCAAGGGCTACTTGTTCACTGTGGATGTCTTCTGGACGAATACCGAAGATAACTTCTTTTCCTTCATAACCTTTTTCAACTAATACTTTGTTTTTCCCTTCAGGAATACGAAGCTTAAGCCCATGTCCATCTGTGATAACACCATTTTTCAATGTCACATTAAAGAAGTTCATGGCAGGAGATCCAATAAAGCCGGCAACGAACATATTGACGGGTGTATCATAAACTTCTTTCGGTGTACCGATTTGTTGGATAAATCCGTCTTTCATGATAACGATTCGGTCAGCCATAGTCATCGCTTCTGTCTGATCGTGAGTAACATAGATGGTCGTTGTTTCAAGACGCTGGTGAAGTTTGGCAATCTCAGCACGCATGGCTACACGTAATTTAGCATCTAAATTTGATAATGGCTCATCCATTAAGAAGACTTTTGCATCCCGAACGATTGCCCGTCCCAATGCCACACGTTGGCGTTGTCCACCAGATAAAGCAGCTGGTTTTCGTTTCAAGTATTCTGTCAGACCTAAGATCTCTGCTGCATTGTCCACACGTTTTTTGATGTCTGCTTTATCATATTTACGTAATTTCAAGCCAAAAGCCATATTATCAAAAACAGTCATATGAGGATACAATGCGTAGTTTTGGAAAACCATGGCAATATCACGGTCTTTAGGTGCCACGTCATTCATGACTTTTCCGCCGATATTTAGTTCTCCTTCAGAGATATCTTCCAGTCCCGCGATCATTCGCAAAGTAGTTGACTTTCCACAGCCGGAAGGACCAACAAAAACGATAAATTCACGGTCTTTGATTGATAGATTAAAATCAGTTACAGAATAATTTTCTGCATTGTCATATTTTTTATATACGTTTTTCAGAGCCATTTCTACCATAATACGTTCCACACTTTCTTTTTTAGTTTTATTAACTATTTAAAGTATAAATGAAAGCGTTAACTAACCGCAATGTCATGTTGAACAAGAATTTTTTCTTTTTTTTGTCAATGTGCTAGTTTTAAGCTTTAATAAATATCCATAAGAAATAAAAACTGATACACTGGAGTAAATAAGTATGTTAACAATATCAAAAGGAGTGTCTATTATGAAAATCGCTTTGATCGCTCATGACCGAAAAAAAACTATGATGGTGAAATTAGCAACAGCGTATAAAACAATATTGGAAAAACATGAACTTTTTGCTACCGGGACGACTGGGCAGAGGATCACGGAAGCAACCGGCTTGCCGATCCATCGGTTTAAATCCGGACCGTTAGGCGGGGATCAGCAAATTGGAGCCATGATTTCGGAGGATCAGTTAGATTTGGTGATTTTTCTTCGAGACCCGCTGGCTGCACAGCCCCATGAACCAGATGTAACAGCACTTATCCGTTTATCTGATGTCTATGAGATTCCGTTAGCTACGAATATCGGAACAGCTGAGGTGCTACTAAGAGGACTGGAAGCCGGCTTCCTAGATTTTCGAAGAATCGTCCATGAAATAGACAAGCGTCCACTTTCATTTTGATGGATAAGCGTATGGAAAAATAACGTTTAATGTTCGCCTATATGTAGCTATAAAAGCTAAACAAACTGATAATATGCGATATAATACGAACGTATTGGATAATATAAACAATAATATTAGTTTTTCGTATTTGCAGTAAATGTGAAAATATGCTATAGTTTCTGTGGGAAAAGATCCCAAAAATAATACAGAGTAGAAAATAAAGCGTTAAGTGCTAAGAGGATGGGATGTTGCCTCTTGGACGAAGGACGTAATGTTCGCGGTTTTATTTTCGCATTCGCTGCATGATACGATGTAGCAGCTCTTAAAGGAGATGCTAAAAATGAAGAAACACCGGTTAGACGCACGTATGATTGCTATTATGGGCTTATTGATTGCATTGATGGTCACTTTGTCCCGACTGGTAGCAATCGAGACCCCATTTATTAAAATCAGTGTCACATTTATTCCACAAGTGATCATGGGCATTCTTTTTGGTCCTTTTTGGTCAGGGATAGGCGCAGTTTTAGCTGATTTAGTAGGAATGGCCCTCTTCTCGAAATCTGCATTCTTTATTGGATTTACATTGAATGCATTTATTGAAGGAGCAATCTACGGATTCTTTTTCTATCGAAAAGAGATCACTTGGAAAAATGCCATTCTGGCTACGCTTAGTGTCACGCTGATCATCAACTTATTTTTGACACCATTATGGCTTGCGTTGATGTACCATGTGCCATTGTTCAGTTGGGTCGTTTGGGCGCCCCGCCTGTTAAAAACAGTAATATGGTTACCGATTCAATCAATTGCCATTTATTACGTAGGACGTAGTATTCCTTACAAAAAAATTTTAAGAAGTTTAGCGATCCACGCTAAATAAAAAACAAGCAGTCTTCCCATCCCAGAAGACTGCTTGTTTTTATTGTGCTGTGAATTGTGCTTGATAGAGCCGTCGGTAATAACCATCTTTTTGAAGCAGCTCATCATGGGTGCCCATTTCGACAATAGCTCCCTGATCCATCACTAATATCTGGTCCGCATTTTTGATTGTGGACAGGCGATGGGCAATCACAAAACTGGTTTTTCCTTCCATCATTGCTAAGAAGGCTTGTTGGATTTTTTTCTCTGTCAATGTATCGACTGAGCTGGTAGCTTCATCTAAGATCAACATAGGGGGATTACTGATCATCGTTCGAGCAATCGTCAACAGTTGGCGTTGTCCATCTGATATCTTTAACCCTTGACCGCCAATCTTAGTATCTAATTTTTCCGGCAAACGTTCTACAAATTCATACATGTAAGAGGCTTTTAGGGCATCATTGATTTCTGCGTCACTTGCTTCCGGATTCCCAAAACGAAGATTTTCTCGCAATGTACTGTCAAATAGCCAAGTATCTTGTAACACCATTCCAAAACTTTTACGTAATGTATCACGTTGGATAGAGCGGATGTCATGGTCATCGACTGTAATTGTTCCTTTTGTTGTGTCATAAAAACGCATCAGCAAATTAACAAGTGTGGATTTTCCGGCCCCTGTTTTTCCTACTATAGCAATGGTTTGACCTGGATAAGCAGTAAAATTGAAATCTTCGATCAAACGCTGTTTGGGGTCATAAGAAAAAGAAACATGATCAAAAGAGACTTTTCCTTTGATATGTTTGGGTTCCAAGGCATAGGCATCTGGCAAATCAGGCTTTTCTTCTGGCTGATCGATCAAATCAAATGCTCGTTCTAGACCAGAAAAAGCGGTTTGCAGTTGTGTCGTGATTCCAGAAAGTTCGATAAATGGTTTAGAAAACTGACTTGAGTAGATCGTAAAGCTGGAAATCACACCAACAGTGATTGACGAACCACTCTTCAATGCCAATAGGCCGCCAACTAAACCAATCGATAAATAAGCAAGGTGATCTACAAAACGAGAAGACGGGTTTGTCAAGGAAGAAGAAAATTGTGCCCGTTGTCCTTTTTCATATAGATCAGCATTTAGCAGTTCAAATTGCTGTTGACTAGCTTCTTCTTGCTGAAAAGCTTTCACGATTTTCTGGTTACCGATTCGTTCGGTCACAAAGCCCGAGATATCCCCAATAATCCTTTGCTGTCTATCGAAATTTGTTTGTGAAGCACGAGCAACGATCCAACTCACAAGGAAAATAATTGGTGTAGAACAAAGAACGACCAATGTCAGAAGTGGACTTAGACGCATCATAAAAATAAACGAAAGAATGATGATTGCCACTCCAGAAAATAATTGATTGAAGGCCGCAGAAATTGCAATGGAAATATTGTCCATATCATTTGTAAATCGACTGACGATATTTCCGTGGGAGTTTTGATCATAATAACGAAGTGGCAATCGATTCAGATGAGCAAATGCATCTTTTCTTAATTTTGCAACGGATAAGTAAGCTAACCGATTGCTTAACACTTGGATGAGCCATTGACTGACTACGTTGATTAAAACGATACCACCGTATAGAATAAGTAAATGGAACAGTCGATTGAAGCGGACCTGTCCTTCTCCAATCATTTGATCGATACTTTGACCAATTTGTAACGTCATCACAACTGTTGCAATCCCATTGATGATTCCTAGTAGCACAGCTAGCCAAATGTCTTTTGCATAGGCAGTAAGGTAAGGAATGAATCGGCGGAGCGTCTGCAAGGATAATTTTTTTACTTTCATAACTATTCTTCCTCCTGTGATGCGACGATTTCCTGATATTCTGCTGATTGAGCAAGTAATTCTTCATGGGTACCCTGAGCAGCAATCTTACCTTGATCCATCACTAAGATATGATGTGCTTCTTGAATAGAGCGGACACGTTGGGAGATAATAATCACTGTACTGCCAAGATAAGTCTGTAGCGCCTTACGCAAATCCAAGTCTGTTTGATAATCCAACGCACTTAAAGAGTCATCTAAAATCAGTAATGCTGGCTTGGCAATCAAAGCTCTTGCAATCGTCAGTCGCTGTTTTTGTCCGCCAGAGAAATTTTTCCCATTTTCCATGACTTTTGTATCTAAACCATTTGGAAGCTGACGGACAAATTCTTCTGCCTGAGCGATTTTCAGAGCTTCCCAACATTCTTTTTCTGTGGCGTCTTTCTTACCCCATTGAAGGTTTTCACGAATAGTCCCGGTAAATAGTACAGAAGTTTGGGGAACAAGAGCAATTTGCTGACGGAGATGATCCAGCTGCCAAGAACGAACATCCATTCCGTCCATTATGACTGTACCGGAACTGACATCATAGAAACGCGGAATCAATTGTGTCAAAGTCGTTTTCCCGCTTCCGGTTGGACCAATGATTCCAAGGACTGTATTTCGCTTCAGCTGAAATGTAATATTTTGGAGAGAAAGACCAGAATCAGGAGTATAACGGAAGTCAACATGGTCAAAAGCGATAATTGCTTCAGAAGAAAAATCGGGAGTAGTACTGACCTCAGCTTCAAGAATCGAATTTTCTGTGTCTAGCACCTCTTTCACCCGATTTCCTGAAGCTTCGGCACGTGTGAAGATCACGACGAGGTTTGAAACAACGATCAGTGCCAAAAGCATTTGATTCATATAATTGATCAAAGCAAGAACTTGTCCTTGTTGCAAGCTACCAATATTTACTTTGATCCCGCCAACTGTCAGCAAACAGATGATCCCGATATTCATGATCAAGGTTGTAGCAGGTGATAATAGGGCAGAGATATTGGAAACACGTAAATAATTGTTCGCTAGATCATTTGTGCTTTTATCGAACTTCTCTGTTTCTTTTTTTGTCTGCGCAAATGCGCGGATGACACGAACACCGCTAAGATTCTGACTAACGTGTTCATTGAGCTGATCTAGTTTTTCTTGCACTTTTTGGTAGAGAGGAACGGTTTTTTTGATGATAAAAAATAAAATGATTGAGAAAATAGGCAATAATGCTAAGAAAAACAGACCTACTTCCCAGTCGATCACAAAAGCCATGACCACTGACCCGATACTTAAAAACGGTGCTCTGATCAATAAACGAATGACCATTGCTAAAGCTAGCTGAAGCTGATTGATGTCGTTTGTCATTCGGGTGATCAAGGTATCTGTTCCAAAATGATTCAACTCGTTGTGAGAGAAAGTATTGATTTTTTTGATTAGCTGATTACGTAACTCTGTACCAAATCCTTGTGAAGCTACTGAAGCATAGTATTGGCAAATGATAGCACAAATCAGACCAATCACAGACATAGCGACCATCCATAAGCCCATTTCAATGATTTTTCCTCGGTCATTCATTTTTAGTCCATTATCGATCAAGGAAGCCATCATTAAAGGCAGGACAAGTTCGAAGACAGCTTCAAGAAATTTGAAGAACGGGCCCAAAATGATTTGCTTACGATAGTCTTTTGCATAACGTAATAACTGAATCATATGATTCCTCCTATTATTTATTTGTCCACAATTGAAAAAACAAGTACTACCACATTGTAGCTTAGGAAATTTAGAATGAAAAGAGAACAAGCCTTTTCATAAATGAAAGTTTTATTATGAAGAAGCTTTAGAAATTGAATAGACTATTTTTTTTAAAACGCCGATTGTAAAATTAAGCTAGACAACTAAAAAAGTCATTTGTGCTACACTCAAAATAGTTCCGTCCAAAGAATTATAAGGAGTGAGTACAAATGACCTATACCCATCTTACAACGGATGAACTTGTAATGATAGAGTCTTATTTCAAAATAAATCAATCTGTTGCGAAAACTGCGCATTGCTTGAATCGTTCAAGACAAACGATCCATAAAGTATACCTGTTCTTCAAGCAAGGAAAATCAGCCTTAGAGTACTATCAACAGTATAAGAAAAACAAATCAAACTGTGGTAGACGCCCGCTTGTTTTACCTGAGGAACAATCAGAATATATTCAAAGAAAGGTTGTTCAAGGATGGACACCCGATGTGATTGTTGGTCGTGCAGCGTTTCCTATTCGTTGTTCTGCTCGTACCATTTATCGTATGTTCAAAAAGGGGCTATTTAATCCTTCTGACTTACCGATGAAAGGCAAGCGTAAACCAAATGGACATCAAGAAAGACGTGGAAAACAAGCTTTCCGTCGCTCTATTCATGAACGTGAAAAAGATTATAGCCAATTCTCAAATGAGTTTGGTCACCTTGAAGGTGACACTATCGTAGGTTTGAAACATAAAAGTGCTGTAATTACCTTAGTTGAGCGATTATCAAAAGTTATCATCACATTGAAACCGTGTGGTAGACAAGCGATTGATATTGAAAACAAATTAAATCATTGGTTTGAATCTGTACCGAAAAATCTATTCAAATCCATCACTTTTGATTGTGGAAAGGAATTTTCAAATTGGAAACAGATCAGTAATGCCAATGATATTGCCATTTATTTCGCTGATCCAGGAACGCCGTCTCAAAGAGGCCTAAACGAGAATTCTAACGGATTGTTACGTAGAGATGGTTTATTGAAATCTATGGATTTCAATTCAGTAGATGAATCTTTTATTCAATCTGTCGCATCGAAACGAAATAATATTCCTAGAAAATCACTGAATTATCGAACACCTTTGGAAGTATTTTTGAGTTACGTAAGTATTGATGATTTGTCTAACTTAATTTGACAATTAAGAAAAAAAAGAAAATGAGAAAACATGCCAGTCTCTTCATTCATAGGAACGTCTATTTTACTTAATTTTTCTATAAATGAATTCTGCATAAAAAATATATCAAGTAAATGTTTATAGACGAAACTCTATTTACTTTTTTTTTAATTTGTTCTTGCAATCTTTTTTGCTACGTAATTTTTGTAAAAAAGTGGGTTGAGAGAAATCTAATTGATTTTCAAAGAAGGAGTATGAAAATGAGAAAAATATTTATTCGTTTATTGTGGGTACTATCTTAGAGGAATAAATAATAGTGGAGAAAACTATGGTTTGGCGCAGATTCTATCAGGTTTGATGGAACGAAGACAACCTCCCGACATCAAGTCAAAAGCTACTTGAGATTTTGATCTGAAAATAAAAAAAGAAAACAAGGTAGGAACATCAATGTTTCTACCTTGTTTTCGTAATCAATGGGAAAAAACTAAGAGTGGTGTACGTAATCAATAAAAAGGATGGTGACAACAGTACCTCTTTACTCTCTGAAAGCATCATAACTCGTTTTTCCTCATTATGCCAATAAATTGTTGTTATACCACATATAAGGATTTGCAATAGCTAAAAACAGACAGGAAAGTTGAAATCTGTGAATCTTATTTTGTATGGAAGGATTTATAGAACGCAAAAATCAAGATAAAGATGAATAAAAATCCTGTTTCGGCTATATATTGCGTATCTACGCCAATAAAACGAGTTTGTTCTGTCATAGCCATATAAAGCAAAGGCAAAAATACAACTACAGCGAGATAAGATCCGATGATTTCTAGAAAAGTTTTCCAGGAAGTATGTTTCCTGTTTTTATATTTATCCGATTTCATTGAATAGTCATAGCCTCCTTATTCTTTCATATGTTGAAATTCCAGTATAAAAACTGGAAGGAACTGTACGTTTTTTAGAATAAAAATTATAAGGGATAAGTAGGCTGCTGTCTATAATAAGATATATTTTTCAATTCTTTATTAAAGATTTTATTGACAAAATGAATCCGTTTTCTATGATGGAGAAGGGGTGAATAAGTTGTTGAAGAAGGAAATTTTATGTTACTTAGAGAACCAGACAGCCTTTTTCGATTTAGAACATATGAACGAGGTCTTTACAGCACAAAGGTTAGCTGATCATTTTGGGGTAAAAAGAAACACAGTCAGTCATTATTTGAACCAGTTAAATGATGAGCAACTACTAGTCAAAATCAATTCTCGACCAGTGATTTATTTCCACAAAGAAGCTTTTGAAAAACAATTTTTTAAGTTACGCACGAATTTTTATTTTTCTATCGATGATCTCAAAGAGGAACAGCCTTTTTTCGCGCAACCAAAAGACTTATTCTCTTTTATGATCGGATACGACGCCAGTTTGAAAGAAAGTATCGAACAAATCAAAACAGCTCTTTACTATCCAGATGGCGGATTACCACTTTTGATTACAGGCGAAAGTGGCACAGGTAAAAGTTATTTAGTTAATTTGGTCTATCAGTATTGTCTGCTTCATGATCTGCTAGAAGATTCTGCACCATTCATCACTTTTAATTGTGCACAATATGCAGATAATCCTGAACTTTTGACTAGCAATTTGTTTGGACATGTTAAGGGAGCGTACACTGGTGCAGAAGAAAATAAAAAAGGGGCTTTTGAAGCAGCAGATGGTGGGATCTTGTTTTTAGACGAGGTACATCGCTTAACACCAGAAGGTCAGGAAAAACTGTTCACCTATCTTGATCAAGGTGTGATTTATCGTATGGGAGAACCTAATTTGTCACGCCGGATCAAAACACGTCTCTTTTTTGCTACGACTGAAGAGATTACTAGTCATTTCTTAACAACTTTCATTCGAAGAATACCTATCCGAATCGAACTACCTGCACTTAATCAGCGTAGTCGTAATGAACGGCTAGAACTGATTTACTCTTTTTTTCTCGAAGAACAAAGAAAAATGGGGAGCCCTTTGTCAGTCAGTGGACCAGCTTTGTCACTTTTAACAAGTCAGAAATTATCCGGAAACATAGGAGAGCTGAAAAATATCGTCAAAGTTTCAGCAGCAAAAGCATATGCTGAACAGCGTGAACAGCCTGAAATCCATGTCACGATCCATCATTTGCAAAAAGAACTACTTGCGCAGCCTATTACTAAAAATACAGCACAGCAAGGAATCTATATTACGCAAGACCAGACCTTAGAGCAATTAATGGAGAAGCAACAGCCCGAACAGCAGCGAATCGTTAAAAGTTTTGAGCAAATCCTACTTGATTTCAAGAAAAATAACTGTCTGCTATATTCTTGCGAAGGAAAATTAAAGCAAGAAGTGATTCAATTATTTGATTTTTTGCTGTTTGAGACCAGTAGACAAGAAAAACACGAGCTGCTGGTTTATTGGACACAATCTATCCGAGAGACCTTTCGACAAATGGAAACTGCCTATCAAATCAAATTCGATGGAAACAGTGTCTATGCCTTGAGTTACTATCTCTATCAGCGAAGCACTATCAAATGGTTACCGGAAGAACATGATATTATCCAACTAATCAAAGAATTAGAACAACAAGTTTCTCAGTCTTATCCATCTAGTTATCACTATGTCCAACGAATTCTGGAATTAAGTAAGATCAAATTAGATATTGAAGACACAAGTATGGATCGGATTTTACTGACGATCTATCTAAAAAAAGCGAAATGGTCAAAAGAAAAACGACTGCCAAAAGCGATGATTGCTGCTCACGGTTATGCAACTGCTAGCAGTATGGCAAATGTAGTAAATCGTTTATTACAAGAGGATCTATTTGAATCATTTGATATGCCACTAGATGTCACACCACAGCAGATTGCTTCAGAAATCCTTGATTATTGCGAAAACAGCGATGTTTCAAATGGATTGATCATATTAGTAGACATGGGATCTCTGAAAGAAATCCATCAGTTTTTTAAAAAACAGTTATCCGTACCGCTTTTGATTTTGAATAATGTGACGACACCTTTAGCAATCACAGTAGGGGAATGCCTGCAAAAAAATGTATCATTAGAAGAGATAGCAGAAGAGACTGTTCGACAGATCCAGCCAGAATGGCGACTGCTCTATCCAGAGGAAAACAAACCCAAAGCACTCATTACTACTTGCTTCACTGGAATCGGTACGGCGGTCCACTTAAGTGAACTGCTAGAAAAAAGCTTACCTACGGCTTGTCAGTTGAAAATCATCCCATATGAATATCAGCAATTAAAAGATAAGAAAAACAGTGACCCATTATTTTCCATATACGAAGTCGTAGGAATGATTGGCACCACAGATCCTGATATCACCAATATCGAATATCTTTCATTAGAAGACCTCATCTCGGGGGAAAAGATGTCTGTACTAGCTGAATGGTTGGACACTACTATGAATGCTTCAGAGAAGGAAATATTCAATCAGCGCATCATTCGTAATTTTTCATTGGAAAAAGTACTGGATTCCGTGACTATTCTAGATACAGAGAAGGTGATGGGAGAAATCGATCATTTTATGAGAGAATTAGAGGTGCAGTTGAATCGAAGCATCAGCAATCCCAAAAAATTAGCGTTGTATGTCCATGTGAGCTGTCTCATTGAACGATTGATCCGACAAATGCCAATCGAAACCTATCAAGGATTAGAGAAATGGAAGCAGTGTCAAAAAGAAGGGTTATCTGCTATTAAATCTGCGTTTAGTGTCATTGAAGAGCATTATAGTGTCATGATCCCCAATTCTGAGATTGCCTATATCTATGATATTTTGAGTGAAGATACAGAGTTTCTCTCGATAGAAGAAGAATTTTGAACATAAGCAAGTTGTTGCCACTAATTTTGGCATGCAACTTGCTTTTTTAGTATGTGTAAGTGAAAAGAGGAGATGAAAAAGTGGATAGAGAAATTATCTTAGCTTCCCATGGAAAATTTGCTTCAGGGATATTAGATTCATTAGAGCTGATCTATGGGAAAAATCATTCTATTACTGTATTGGATTGCTATACTGATGAGAATTTTGATTTAGCGGAAACAGTAAGGCAGCTTTTTATGAGGTACAAAGATAAAGAAATCATTGTTCTGACGGATCTTTTTGGCGGAAGTGTCAACAACGAATTCTTACAATATATCAATCAGGATCATGTCTATCTCGTTGCCGGATTGAATTTGCCACTCTTGATTGAGCTAGTATCTCAGTTGGACGCTGAAGTAGAGACAACTGTTTTGATCCAGCAGGTGCTAACTGATTCAAAAAAAATGATCCAGTTTTGTAACGAGCGGCTCAATCAGAAAATAGAAGAAGACGAATTTTAGGAGGAAGAAAAATGATTGTATTGACAAGAGTCGACCATCGGTTATTACACGGACAAGTAGCTTTTTCATGGACACAAACAATAGGTGCAGACTGTATTTTGATTGCTAATGATGATGTACCTACGAATGAGATACGAAAGACAACGATCAAATTAGCCAAGCCACAAGGAGTCAAACTAGTGATCAAATCAATTGATGACTCGATTGCCGCGTTGAAAAGCGGGGTGACAGATAAATATAAGTTATTCATCGTAGTGGAATCGATCGAGGATGCATATAAGCTGGCAGAAGCGTATCCAGAAATCAAAACCATCAACTTAGGAGGGATCAAGGCAAAACCTGGTACTCGCAGCATCGGAAAAGCGGTAAATATTTTACCAGAAGAGGAGGAACGCTTGAAACGATTAATTGACAAACAAATAGAAGTAGAAATCCGTCAAGTACCAGCAGATAAAAAAGTGGATGTAAGAGAAGTTTTGTAAGAAAGGAAGAACCTCAATGATTGTACAAGCAGTCTTATTAGGAATTGTTGCATTTGTCGCACAATCAGAATATGCACTAGGGACATCGTTGCTTTCTCGTCCGATTGTGACGGGGCTGTTTACAGGAATCGTGTTAGGTGATGTAAAAACTGGGATCATTATGGGCGCAACTTTAGAGTTAGCATTTATCGGATCGTTCTCAGTAGGTGCTTCGATTCCACCTGATGTTGTGACCGGTGGGATTTTAGGGACGGCTTTTGCTATTACAGCTGGAGCCGGTACAGAAACCGCGCTTTTACTAGGTTTGCCGATTGCTACGTTGACATTGATATTGAAAAATATTTACTTAGGGCTTTTGATTCCAATTATGAACCATAAAGCAGACAGTTATGCAGAAGAAGGAAATTATAAAGGAGTCGAGCATATGCACTTGCTTGCCGGTATCGGTCTTTCCTTGATGCTTGGTGTTGTGGTAATGGTTTCTTATATGGTGGGAAGCAATACGATCGGAAATCTATTAAATATGATTCCTGACTTCGTTCAAAAGGGGTTGTCAGTAGCTACAGGGTTGATTCCAGCTCTTGGTTTTGCGATGCTTGCTCGTTTGCTGATCAACAAACAAGTTGCACCATATTTTTTCTTAGGTTTTGCTATAGCTTCTTACTTAGAGATTCCTGTGACCGGAGTAGCTATTTTTGGTGCGATTTTAGCAGTTGTGGTAGTCAATATTATGAATGTCCGTCAACTACCACTTCAAACAACTGCAGGGGAGGTAGAAGAAGATGAAGAATTCTGAGATCAAAAACAGCAAAATAACGAAAAAAGAGCTAAATCACGTATTTTGGCGTTCTTTTCAAATGGAGTTTTCTTGGAATTATGAACGTCAGATGAATATGGCTTATGTTTATGCAATGATTCCGATTTTGAAAAAGTTATATCAGTCGAAAGAAGAAATGGCAGCAGCTTTGAAACGGCATCTAGAGTTTTTTAACACGACCCCACATATCGTTACACTGATTTTAGGAATCACGGCTGCAATGGAGGAAGAAAATAAGGATGATCCTGAATTTGATGTGACTGCGATCGATAGTATCAAAACATCTTTGATGGGGCCTCTTGCAGGGTTAGGAGATTCTTTCTTTTGGGGAACTTTGCGATTGATTGCCACAGGTGTGGGTACCTCTTTAGCCATGCAAGAAAATATTTTAGGCCCTATCTTGTTCATTTTGATTTTCAATATTCCGCACATTCTGTTTCGCTATCTAGCAACAGGTTGGGGATATCGCTTAGGAACGGGTTTTTTGAAAAAGATCCAGGCAAACGGTATGATGGAAAGTTTGACATTAGGCGCGTCTATTATTGGACTGATGGTCGTTGGAGCAATGACTGCCACGATGATCACCATCAATATTCCTTTAAAAATCGGTTCAGGAGAAAATGCTGTGACTGTTCAAAGTATTTTTGATGATATCGTTCCAAATATCTTATGTCTTGGAGCATTTGGCATAGTGTTTTATCTATTGAAGAAAGAAGTGAAACCATTAACGATCTTGATCGGACTAGCTTTCTTTGGAATTTTTGGTTCGTGGATAGGGATTTTTTAAAAAAGGAGCAGAGAAAATGTTTACGATACAAGATTATATCTATGAAGAAAAGGAAGTACTAAGTACGATCTTGAAAAAGAATGATTTTTCGACAAGAGAACATATGAAAAAAACAGTGAATTTACTGATCTTAGCAACGGGTTCATCTTATAACGCTTGTTTAGCAGCGAAGCCAGCATTGGAATCTTATGGTGATCTTACTGTCGATATTCAAGAACCTTTTTATTTTTCCCATTATGGAAAACTTTCTCCTTCAATCGATACTGTGATTGCTGTGTCACAAAGCGGGAAAAGTGCTTCTACTGTTGAAGCAGTAAAAATGATACAAAAACAAGGGTTACCTGTTGTTGCTATCACAAATGACGTGCAAAGTCCACTTGCTTTAGAAGCTGCACAAATTATTGATTTAGGTGCCGGGGTAGAATCAGTAGGCTTCGTTACAAAAGGCTATTCTGCGACTGTTTTACAGTTACTACTCTTAGGGATAGGAATTGGAATAAGTAAAAATAAAATCAGCAAAAAAATAGAACAAGACTACATGCAACATTTGCGCAAAATAATCAACCATTTACCAGCGATTATTCAAAAAACGGAAGAATTTTTTGATGGATATCAAAGTTTATTTCGTTTAGCACAGCGTTTCGTCACCATTGGATATGGTCCAAACTGGGGAACAGCTAAAGAAGCAGAGACGAAATTGACTGAAACAATCCGCGTTCCGTTACAAGGATTTGAGTTAGAAGCTTATATGCACGGCCCATACCTGGAGGCAGATGCTTCGCATTTGCTATTCTTTATTGAAGGGGAAAGTGTAAATAAGGAACGTTCGCAAAAGTTGCAAAGATATATGAGTCGGTACGTTGGAGAGACTCTCACCATTACCACAAAAAAAGCAAGAAACGAGAAAACACTTGGATTAGCAATAGAATGTGATGAATATCTGTCTGTATTAGCGCTTGTCGTTCCGTTTCAACTATTCGCTTATAAAACCGCAGTAGCTAAAGGTATTGACTTGAACAAAAAGATTTTTGAAGACTTTGATACAGTCTTGAAAAGTAAATTATAAGAGGTGGAAATCATGCTGAAATTCAATGAAGAAGAACAAATCAAAGCAATAAAAGGCGCACTAGCTTTACGTCCGCAAGTAGAAGAAATCATCGATAAACTTTATGCGGAAAAATTTGACGCTGTCTATTATCTAGGAATCGGTGGAACGTATGCTTCCTCGATGCAAGCTGTCACTTATATGAATGGGAAAAGCAACTTGCCTGTCTTTGTACAGCATGCTGCAGAATATTACACTACTGGAAACAAAAGATTAACAAAAGATTCTATCGTTATTTTGTCCTCTGTTACCGGTACAACTCAAGAAGTAGTGAAAGCAGTAGAACAAATCAAGAAAGTAGGAGCGACACTGATTGGATTTATCGATAAAGCGAACAGTAAGTTGTCTCAGCTATGCGATTTTGTGGTCACTTATCCAGCTCCTGGAACAGAACAAATCAAATTTTTTATGGCAGCAGATCGATTGATGTATTTGAATGGAGAATTCGAAGCTTATTCAGAATACTATGAACAGCTCGAACGTTATTTACCAACAGGGTTAGTGGAAGCAGAGAAAAAAGCAGATGCATTTGGCTTATCATTTGCAGAAAAACATCGACGTGATAGTATGCATTATTTTATTGGAGCAGGGAATCAATGGGGAGCTGTTTATTCATATGCCATGTGTTACTGGGAAGAACAAAGCTGGCTTCCATCGAAATCTATCCATGCTGCCGAGTTTCTTCACGGGACGTTAGAGATCGTAGAAGAAACAACCCCAGTCACATTATTTTTAGGCGAAGATGAACAGAGAGTGTTATCTGAACGTGTGGCTAAACTTTTGCCAAAAATTTGCAGCAATTATACATTGATAGACACAAAAGACTATCCAGTAGAAGGTATCAGTGAAAAATATCGCGGACGTGTTTTGTCTTTCTTATTGATGCATGTAGTGACACAACGCATCGATGCTCATGTGGAGCAGTTGAACTGCCATCCATTAGAGATACGCCGCTACTATCGTCAGTTTGATTATTAGGATAGACTGGATAAAAAGAATATAAAAAATAAAGAGAGCAGCGATAACTGCTCCCTTTATTTTTTTAAAATATTGGCATCAATTACGTTATAAAACACATTTTTTGCATTATCTACAGTTCAACTTATAATCTGTTTAATGGGACATGTGGGTGCCAACCATTTTTTGTTATGCAATAGTACTATTTTGTTGTTGCATGGATCCGTAGTAAAAGTCCAAGTACAACGAGTTGCGCCAGTTTACATAGCGTTTTGTATCCAGAATGTTGACTAAAACAAAAGTTCCTATGTCAACCGTAAACAGAGACAATCTGTCCGTTGCAGGACCTGACAGATTTAGAAATGTTCAATCTGTCTCTTATGTATTTTAAATCAATACTCACTAGGAGAAGTTTCCTAACCTCCTAATAGTAATGCTGGTAGTAACATTGTCAAAACTGCTTCCTCTTAGGAACAAGCAAAGCATAACGAGTGTAAAAATAAAATGTAGACTATTGTAACATATCATTGATTATTTCAAGTAAAAACGATAAAAGAAGTAAACAAACACTTAAAAACAATGGAAATTAGTCCCAACTTTAAGAAATGTATACTATAATGGAAATTATCAATTATTTATTTGGAGGAATATCCATGAAACAAAAAATCGCAGTTCTTGGTCCTGGATCTTGGGGCACTGCTTTAGCACAAACATTGGCAGAAAACGGGCATGATGTCCGTATTTGGGGAAATGTACCTGAACAGATTGATGAAATCAATAAGTATCATACAAATCAGCATTTTTTACCTGATTTGACGATCCCAGAATCGATTATCGGATATAAAGAATTGGCAGAAGCAGTGGATAACGCAGATGCTATTTTATTTGTTGTTCCAACAAAAGCGATTCGTTCAGTCGCACAGGAACTTATTGGTAAAATGAATACTAAGCCAATCATTATACATGCAAGTAAAGGACTAGAACAAGATACGCATAAACGAATCTCAGAAGTTTTGGCTGAAGAAATTCCAGAAGAAAAAAGACAGGCAATTGTTGTATTATCTGGTCCTAGCCATGCTGAGGAAGTGGCAGTACATGATATCACAACAATTACAGCTGCAAGTATTGATCAAAAAGCAGCAGCCTATGTACAAAAACTGTTCATGAATGATTATTTCAGGATTTATACAAATAATGATGTGATTGGCGTAGAAACTGGTGCAGCATTGAAAAATATCATTGCAATTGGTGCCGGCGCTATCCATGGATTAGGATTCGGAGATGATGCAAAAGCAGCAATCATGACTCGAGGATTGGCAGAAATCAGCCGTCTTGGTGTCGCGATGGGTGCCAATCCTCTGACATTTATCGGTTTGAGTGGTGTGGGGGACTTGATCGTTACTTGTACAAGTGTTCATTCTCGCAATTGGCGTGCCGGTAACTTGTTAGGACAGGGACATAAGCTGGAAGAAGTTCTAGAAAACATGGGAATGGTCGTTGAGGGTGTGGCAACGACAAAAGCAGCAGTAGAGCTAGCTCAACAGCTAGGTGTTGAGATGCCAATTACTCAAACAATCTATAATGTTTTGTATAATGGAGAAGATATCAAAAAAGCAGCAAAAGAAATCATGTTACGTGACGGAAAAATGGAGAATGAATTTTCTCTTCGTTAAATAGATGAGCAATAGTTAATCGTCGTTTAGGAGGAACAGTAAGTGAAGGTCAAAAAAGCAGTCATTCCTGCCGCTGGGCTAGGAACACGTTTTTTGCCGGCAACAAAAGCCATGGCAAAAGAAATGCTTCCAATCGTGGATAAACCAACGATCCAGTTTATTGTGGAAGAAGCATTGGATTCGGGAATCGAAGATATCTTGATCGTAACGGGAAAAGAAAAAAGACCCATTGAAGATCACTTTGATGCAAATATCGAATTGGAAAACAATTTGCGGGAAAAGGAAAAAACAGAATTACTCGCTTTAGTTGAAGAAACGACTCAAGTCAATCTTCACTTCATCCGTCAATCTCATCCAAGAGGACTGGGGGATGCCGTGCTTCAAGCAAAAGCATTTATAGGAAATGAACCGTTTGTCGTCATGCTGGGGGATGATTTGATGAAAGATGATATCCCATTGACTCAACAATTGATGATGGATTATGAAGAAACACAAGCTTCCGCTGTTGCCGTCATGCGTGTACCAGAAAATGAAACATCTAAATACGGAATTATTGATCCTAAAACAGATAGCGAAAAAGGTCGTTGCAGAGTAAAAGGGTTTGTAGAAAAACCTGAAATGGGAAAAGCACCAAGTAATTTAGCCATTATCGGACGTTATCTACTGACTCCTAAAATATTTGAGATATTAGAAACTCAAGAACCAGGAGCAGGAAACGAGATACAGCTAACGGATGCACTTCAGACTCTTAACCAGACAGAGGCGGTCTATGCGAGAGAGTTTAAAGGAAAAAGATACGACGTAGGCGATAAGTTAGGATATATGAAGACAAATATTGAATATGGACTTCAACATTCGGAAATTGGGACTTCATTAAGTGCATATATTATCCAGTTGAGTAAAAAGCTAAGAACAGAAAGTTAACTGGAAATAAGTGGCCTGCTGAGAATGAAAGGCTATTTGTTATTAAAGCGGCAGCTTGTGCGTCATTTGCGCAACTGTCGTTTTAGTTTTTTGACTCTAGATCAGTTGAGTCGTGGAAAACGAAAGATAGAAAAAGACTTTCGTGAATAGATTCAGAAAATATTCTGCTAATGGTTTAATTTTTTTTTAAGTTGTATAAAAGAAAATGATTACATAAGAGAAATGAAAGCCAAGCCAGAAGATTCATAGTAGAATAAAAAGGCGAATTTTTTAATTATAAAAAAAGGTGTGTGTTCACTATGGGAAAATTAGTCGCTGTTGCACAGTCGCTGCTTGATATACTCAAGTGGCTGATGGAAGGAAGCAATTGGATATTTGTGTTGCCACTATTGCTTATTAGTCTATTTATCATGTTTCGCATGGTCAGAAAAAAAGAAACGTTTCTGATTTTTATCTGGTATGCAGCATCCGTTGCGGTTGCTACCTTGATGGTTGAATTGGCGTTAGGTAGTTGGGAAGCTTGCGTATTTGCTTTATTTTTTGCTGTACTGTATCTAATCATTTATATCCCATATATGAAAAGAAAGTCTCGGATAGGCAGAAAAGGTAGACATACAACTACTTTTTCTAGTACAGATTCTCTCGAACAAAGTAGAAGAACGAGAAGAAGACGGTAATATTTAGTAGGTATACGCAAAAAAAAAGATAAAATAATGGATAAACTATTGAGATGAGAGATTTATTTAATTGGTGAAAAAAAGCTTTTTTCACTTATATAAAAGAATCTTTTTTAAAGGAATACTTGTTGTATCGGGATAAGCCATTCCTTTTTTTATGTTATTTATATATATATAAATCATACCAATGTTTTTTTGTATTTTCGTGCTTGCACTTGGATAAGAGATTACTTACAATAAATTCAGATAGAAACAGCTGAATAAAAAAGGCTCCCTGACCCTTAGTTGACGCTAAGAATCAGGGAGTGACCAGTCACACACATACACCCTGACCGATCATTTTGCCATAGTCAATGCAGTGCATCGACCTAATTTATTGTACCTAATCTAGGGTGAAAATTCTACCCCTATGTAGATATTTTCCATGGTCTGCACGTTGTTTTATTTGCTATGTCAAGGTATTGGGCGTATTCGTTCAATGCCTTTTTTGTGTTTGAAACAGCAAAGACCACATGTGTTACTGTCTAACTACTGTTTTTTTATGTACTTCCTTAGATTAGGCAGCTGTTTCTATTCATGTCAAGTATAGCTAGGCGGGAGAGATAAATGAGTTTATGTTATTTTGACTATTATCACCAATTGGAAGAGAAATTAAGGATAGAAGAGCCGCTGATGCTTCAAGCTGGCACTTGGATTGCGAAACAAATTAATCAAGGTGGTAGATTGCAGATATATGCTAGCCGCACACTAAGTGGTGTAGCATTTGAATTTTGGGATCAAACCCCGGATCTTGTACCAAGTATATTGATTGAAAATCCAGCCGGAGGTGTCTATGAAACGCTAGAAGGTGCAGGACAGGCAATTATTGATCAGCTTTCTGTCAAATCAGAAGACATTTTTCTTCTTCTTTCGAATGAAGGAAGAAACCCGGCAATCATCGAACTAGCTCAGTGGATCAAAGAAAATGGTCATCCATTAATCATTGTTACTGGATTTGATTTGTCACGAAGTATCAAATCGCAACACAGCAGTGGTTTGCGATTATTTGAATTTGCTGATTTGGTTTTGGACAACCACGCCAATTTACATGATGCAGTCTTGACTTTGCCAAATCTAGATCCAGCGATCTGCGGAACAGCCTCTCTTGCAACGATCTTTTTGCTGCAGCAAGTTTTTTATTTTACAGCAAAACAGCTAGTCCAGGACACAAGTGGAAAATAGTTATCCACATGTTGACAAAGTTCCTAAAAAAAATAATGTTCCACATAAAAATGGAGCGTTTGAAAAAAAGAAAACGATTATTAATGAGGATTAACAACGACTACTTTTTTTATTTTAGTTATTTTAAGATGGATCATCTTTGATTTTAAGCTTGTTTTGTTTAAAGTTTGTTATTTTTATAAGTTGTTTCACAGTTATGAGAAATGAGTTATAAGAATATGTAGTGTCAGAAAAATAAAAAGTAGTGGAAAAAGAGACAAGAAAGAATCCATATGGATTCTTTCTTGTCTCTTAATACACGTTGATGAAAGAGTCTTCCCCAAAACTCTTTACAAAGTAATTATAGTACATTTGTTATCATTATTGCAATGAAGTTTACCTGATATAACAAAATTGTCCAACAGGATACCTTTTTCTAATAGTCTTAATTGTCAAATTAAGTTAGACAAATCATCAATACTTACGTAACTCAAAAATACTTCCAAAGGTGTTCGATAATCCAGTGATTTTCTAGGAATATTATTTCGTTTAGATGTGACAGATTGAATAAAAGATTCATCTACTGAATTGAAATCCATAGATTTCAATAAACCATCTCTACGTAACAATCCGTTAGAATTCTCGTTTAGGCCTCTTTGAGACGGTGTTCCTGGATCAGCGAAATAAATGGCAATATCATTGGCATTACTGATTTGTTTCCAATTTGAAAATTCCTTTCCACAATCAAAAGTGATGGATTTGAATAGATTTTTCGGTACAGATTCAAACCAATGATTTAATTTTTTTTCAATATCAATCGCTTGTCTACCACACGGTTTCAATGTAATGATAACTTTTGATAATCGTTCAACTAAGGTAATTACAGCACTTTTATGTTTCAGACCTACGATAGTGTCACCTTCAAGGTGACCAAACTCATTTGAGAATTGGCTATAATCTTTTTCACGTTCATGAATAGAGCGGCGGAAAGCTTGTTTTCCACGCCTTTCTTGATGTCCATTCGGTTTACGCTTGCCTTTCATCGGTAAGTCAGAAGGATTAAATAGCCCCTTTTTGAACATACGATAAATGGTACGAGCAGAACAACGAATAGGAAACGCTGCACGACCAACAATCACATCGGGTGTCCATCCTTGAACAACCTTTCTTTGAATATATTCTGATTGTTCCTCGGGTAAAACAAGCGGGCGTCTACCACAGTTTGATTTGTTTTTCTTATACTGTTGATAGTATTCTAAGGCTGATTTTCCTTGCTTGAAGAATAGGTATACTTTATGGATCGTTTGTCTTGAACGATTCAAGCAATGCGCAGTTTTCGCAACAGATTGATTTATTTTGAAATAAGACTCTATCATTACAAGTTCATCCGTTGTAAGATGGGTATAGGTCATTTGTACTCACTCCTTATAATTCTTTGGTCAGAACTATTTTGAGTGTAGCACAAATGGCTTTTTTAGTTGTCTAGCTTAATTTTACAATCGGCGTAGAAAGAAAATACACAAAAATTGAAGGATAGATAATGGATATTTATAAGTGTTTATTATTTTTTTTGCAATGAAAATCAATTTTTCAATGATTGTAAAATGAAAAAAACAGGACGAGATTTTCTCTAATCTAAAAATAAAAAAAGAATTTTAAGGAAAAACAGAGAAATAAAATACTTAATATAAATGGAAAGAGAAAAAAATAATCATACATAGGAGAAAAAAAGCAAAATAGAAAAAAGTGATTTTCTAATAAATTATTCATGTGGAAATGTCATTTTTACTGTATAATTCATTTGATTATCCATTTTTTATTCATCAAAATTACTGAAAAAAGAAAGGAAGAAATAAATTTGAAGAAAACAAATTCTTCAGGAAAACCGAAACGCGACTTCACTAAATTATCGACACCGCATACGTATGTCATTATTTTTGGTGTAGTCATCTTTGCATGGATACTGACTTTTGTCGTTCCAGCAGGAAAGTTCAGCACGCAAGATATTGAATACAAAGATGCAAATGGCGAAACAAGTACTCGTACTGTTTTACGTCAAGATTCCTTCCGTTATGCTTACGAGCTGGATAAGTCGTATGTGTTTGATCAATTAGAAGAACTGCAAGATCATCCAGCAGAACGTGAAAAACTGGATGTTCCGGAAAAAGGATTGGAAAAAGTCATTGCTGACGGAGAAAAAAATCTTACGCAGGAAAAACTAGATGAAATCTCCTTGACAGATGATGTGCTTTACGATCAGTACGGCGAAAATATCTATGATACTTCTAAAAAATTGCATAAAACAGCCAAAATATGGGGAACAGATGATTTTGGCGGCTTTGGTTTCTTAAATTTTGTTTTTGAAGGACTAGTATCTGGAGATAAGTATGGATCTGCTGTAGGGATCGCTGCATTGATCCTTGTTGTTGGAGGTGCTTTTGGTATTATTATGCGTACCGGAGCGATCGACGCAGGTATCTATGCGTTTATCAGTAAAACTAAGGGACTGGAGCGTTTAGCTTTACCGCTATTATTCTTTGCTTTTTCATTCGGTGGCGCTACATTCGGGATGGCAGAAGAGGTAATTCCATTCTCAATGGTGATGGTTCCATTTGTCATTGCGTTAGGATATGACTCGATCGTAGCAGTAACCGTGACTTATGTCGCATCTCAAGTCGGAAATGCGACCTCTTGGATGAGCCCGTTTAGCGTAGCGGTGGCTCAAGGGATTGCTGGAATCCCCGTGTTGTCTGGTGCGACATTCCGATTGATTATGTGGGTAGTTGTTACTGCATTAGCCGCTGGTTATATGATGATATACGCAGAAAAAATCCGTAAAAAACCAGAAAGTTCGTTGACTTACAAATCAGATGATTATTTCCGTTCTCATATCAAAAAGACATCTGATGAAAATAAAAAATTCATGCTTGGGCATAAACTGATCTTATTAGAGATGTTAGTTGTCCTTGTCTGGATCGTTTGGGGCGTGACTCAAAAAGGCTATTACATTCCAGAAATCGCTTCTCAATTCTTTGTGATGGGATTAGTTGCTGGAATCATTGCTGTTCTTTTCAAATTAGATGGAATGAAAGTCAATGACATCGCTTCTTCTTTCCAATCTGGTGCAGCTGATTTAGCTGGTACAGCAATCGTAGTAGGTATGGCCAAAGGGATTCTTCTTGTCTTGGGAGGATCTGATGCATCTGTTCCTTCAGCTTTGAATACGATTTTGCATGGGATCGGGACTGCGTTGACCGGTGTTCCAGCTGTCATTGGTGCTTGGGCGATGTACATCTTCCAAAGTTTGTTCAACTTGGTTGTTACATCAAATTCAGGACAAGCAGCTTTGACTATGCCAATCATGGCTCCACTGGCAGATTTAGTAGGTGTATCCAGACAAGTAGCAGTTCTTGCTTATCAGCTTGGTTCAGGTTTTATGGACGCTTTTACACCCGTATCAGCCAGCTTGATTGGTGTGCTAGGTGTTGCACGGATCGAATGGGCAAAATGGGCAAGATTCCAAATCAAGATGCAAGGATTCCTGTTTGTTTTAGGAACTATTTTCATCATGATTGCCATTGCAATAGGTCTGCAGTAGTACTGGAGACCTGTAAATAAAAAAGTAATCCAAACAGTAGATAAGGACTCCAAGAACCGTCATTTTACGGTAAAATCAAAGGAGTAAAGATTCTATCGTTTGGATTATTTTTTAAGATCCTATCATCAGTTATACTTAAAGAAAGAGGAAAAATGTATGAAAATCATTCGACAAATTGAAGTGTTTGCACCAGATTACTTAGGAAAAATGGATGTACTGATTGCCGGTGGGAAGATTTTGGCTGTAGAAGAACAGCTAGAAGGCGGCTACGAAGGAGTGGAAGTAGAAGAACTTTCAGGTGAGGGAAAAGTACTAACCCCGGGTTTCATTGACTGTCATTTCCATATTTTAGGTGGAGGAGGAGAAGGCGGTTATCAAAATCGAACGCCAGAAGTCACATTGAGCCAATTGACTACAGCTGGTGTAACGACAGTTGTCGGTTGTTTGGGAACAGACGGAGAAGGTAGAGATATGACTGCGTTGATCAGCAAAGCGAAAGGTCTGGAAGCAGAAGGAATCTCCACTTATGTATACGAAGGTTCGTACCGATTGCCGGTAAAAACAGTAACAGATTCTATCATCAAAGACTTTTTGACAATTGATAAAATTATCGGAATCGGAGAAATCGCAGTATCCGATCACCGTTCTTCTCAGCCAAGTTTTGAAGAGTTCGCTCGTGCAGTAGCAGATGCTCGTGTAGGAGGCATGTTATCCGGAAAAGCTGGGATCATCAATGTCCACTTAGGCGGAGGAAAAAGAAAGCTAGAGCTATTGACACGAATCGTAGAAGAAACAGAAATTCCGATCACACAATTTTTGCCTACTCATGCAAATCGCACACCAGAATTATTTGAAGCTTGCGTGGCATTTGCCAAACGTGGTGGCACGATTGACTTCACTGCTAGCGAAGATCCTGATTTTTGGGAGAAGACAGATGGTGAAGTTCGCTTCAGCAAAGCACTGAAACGATTGATCGAGGAAGATGTTTCTTTAGATAATTTCACGATGACCTCAGATGGACAAGGAAGCTTGCCTTATTTTGATGAAAACAATCATTTCCTAGGGTTAGGAGTAGGAAGTGCCAAGGCATTGCTAGTAGGGATCAAAGAAGCTGTGCAAAAAGAAAGTATCCCTTTGGAAATCGCCTTACGAGCTATAACCAGTAACCCAGCACGTATATTGAAATTGGATAAAAAAGGAAAAATCGAAATTGGTGCTGATGCAGATCTGTGTATCTTGGATAAAGAAACGCTTGATATTGATACAGTTATCGCTAAAGGAGAAATAATGGTCCAAGAAAAAGAAGTCAAAGTATGGGGGACTTTCGAAAAAAGTTTTTAATCAACAGCTCTAACTATCTTTTTTAGAAAACGAGCGTTCTGTTTGTCTGTATCTGTTGTTGATGTTACCCTGAAGGTAGATCAATAAACAAACTAAGAGGAGGAAGCACAATGGCAGATTTAAAAGGACGTTCTAAAGATATGAAAGATAAAGTAGTCGGTGAAGGAAAAGAAGCATACGGCAAAGCAACAGACGATAAGAGCAAAGAAACAGAAGGGAAAGCACAATCACTAGGTGCTGACATCAAAGAAAAAGCTCGAAATTTAGGCGATGAAGTCAAAGACAAGTTTTCTCGAAAAGACGAAAAAAAATAAAAACCACTTATTACTAATTGAATCAAGCAAATAAAAAATCCGAACCATATCTGTCTCGCAGATATGGTTCGGATTTTTTATTTGCTCATTATCCTGTTTTTTAAACTTCGATTTTTTGAAATTTTTTATTTTTTAGTTCAAAGACTTCATCACAGCTTTTTGCTACTTCAATCTCATGAGTAACGATGATAATACAGCGATTTTGTTCATGGGCGATTTCTTGGAAAAGTTTGACGATATCTTGTGAAGTTGTTTCATCTAGATTTCCAGTAGGCTCATCCGCTACGATTAGTTGATGTTCGCAGCAGATAGCACGAACGATAGCGACTCGCTGCTGCTGACCTCCCGAAAGTTTGGTCACCTGTTTTTTTGCTAATATTTCATCAATTCCTACACGAGCCAGTCGATCTAAAGCAACTTGTCGATAATTCTCTTGCTTGGTCTTAGTGATTTCCATTGCTGCTATGACGTTGTCTAGAGCCGATAAATAAGGAAGCAAGTTGTAAGCTTGGAAAATAATCGAGACATCATTTTTACGATAACTTCTTAACCCGATTTTGTTCAGTGAACGATCTTGATAGTATACCTTTCCTTCTTTTGGTGTATCTAGTCCAGAAATAAGCGAAAGAAAAGTCGTTTTTCCAGAACCACTTGCTCCTAAAATAGCGTACATTTTTCCAGCTTCGAAATTCAGTTCTACATCTTTGTAAAGCGCATCTTGCGGATCTTGATACCAAAATCCCAATTGTTCTGTCCGTAACATCAAATTCCTCCTTTAGTTTAATAGGATTTTTCTTGGGTTTAATCTTAATATCCCTATAGAAGCTAAAAAGACAGAAAACAGACTGATTCCAAATGCTACTCCGGCTAATAGTCCCAATTGTGCAGGTTTGACATTGATTTCCAATTCGCTGACTTGATCAGAAACAGCAAATGGATTATTCGTGTTTCCTTGTTGACCACCGCGTTGACCGCCTTGTTCTTGTCTGTTACCTGGCATTTGTCCACCGCCAGGAGCTTGCTGGTTTTGTGTCGTGGTTTCTGTCTGTTGGTCAAGTAGCTGCTGTCCCACGGCATTCGCGACGACGTTTCCGCTAATCGAAGCAACTCCTAATGCAAGAATCATACAAATAGCCACTTCGGTAAACAATTGGAGAATGATTTTACTTCTGGATTCTCCTAAAGATAGCAAGACGCCTAACTCATGCCGACGCTCCCGAATGGTAATCATAATGATCAGAGTAAGTATGATAATACCGGCTACAGCCACTAGTAAAACAACATTTTTAGAAAAACTTGCCACGTTGTTTAAAGGTTCCAACATTGACTGATACATGGAATCATTTGATTGTAAGCTAAATGTATCTGTGTCGATCAGCTTCTCAGCTTCTTTGAGAAACTCATCCATTTTATCTGGATCAGATAGAGTGTAAATAGCAGAATCTATCGTGTTATCGTCAGATGTCCCATTTAGTTCATTTGCAAAAGTGTAAGAAGTGTAAAGTGTATTCGACGGATTCATGAAGTTGAATTTCATACCCATACTGCTGCTTGTTTCGCTGGATTCATAAATTCCTTTGATCGTCATTTCATAAGTGGTATCTTCATCTTCAGTACTCGTGATTGTGAAAGTATCTCCGACTGCCAGGTCATTTGTTTCTGCTAGAGTAGAATCAATGACTACATTGTTTGTGCCTTTGTCGCTGTCATCTATTCCTTCACCATCCGTGATTTTTGCTGTTCCATCAGAAAAATTACTATTTTGTGCAGTTGCTGACACACCACTGATTTGAAAGTCTGCTTGAGTCATTTGCGGATTCCCGCCCATTCCTCCGGCAGGTTCACCGCCTACATCGGTAGTTTCTGAACTGTCTTCACTTGAATCAGAACTAGTGATGGCAGTTATTCCATCTTTTGCCATAGCTGAGGCGGAACTTTCAAAGGAATAACTCTTTACATTATCTAATTCAGCTATTTTTTTCGCGTCCGTTAAGGAAACTGGTGTAAGAGAAAAACTGCCTGTATCTGGACGTTCTTCAGTGGTAGAACCGCTTGAAGAAGTTTGTTCCTGTTTTTTAAATGAAGCTTCTCGATTGGCACTTAAAGTCACTGTTGCTCCAACTTCTTTTTGTGCTTGATTCGCTGCTTCTTCTGCAGCGCTTCGAATCGTAAGGCCAGCTAGCACAAAAATAAGAATGGCTGTGAACACGGCAAACAATAACAATAAACGTCCCCATTTTACTTTTGTACTTTTCCATGCACGTTTCATAAAATTCATATTTTGCATCCCTCCTAGTAGATGCATTTGATAATAGATAACCTATCTTAAAGCTAGCTTAAATCTTATGCTGTTTGCACACCATCAACATGAGGTTCTGTATATATCAAAAGTCACTATAGTTATTGCAAAAAATGTGGTAAAATGAAAAAAGTATGTTTCAAACCGACGAAGAAGAAATGAAAGAGGAATAGCAAAAGAAATCCTAGATGCTACAGAGGGATTTTTACGTGCATAGTTGTTCTAACAATTGCTGATACTAGCGATTTAGTTTATTTGTTGTATAATAATGGGGAACAGCTGAATACTTATATAAGTATTCTGGCTATAGCGTTTCGCAAAAGATCCATTTTGTTAATGAAGTATATCCAAAATAAAATGCCCATCCAACTATCAAAATGAGGATGTGCGGGCAACTTTTTTGCTGATTCTCTATAAATCGAGAAATAGTGATTTTGCATATGCTTCATTGGAATGGCTCATATATTTAGATAAAGAAGAAAATCGACATCTTTAAACTTGGATGTCATAAGAAGAGGTGAAGTTTGTGAGTACCATTAAAATTATCCCATTAGGCGGCGTTCGTGAAAATGGAAAAAACATGTATGTCGCAGAAGTGGGCGAGGATATTTTTATTTTAGATTGTGGGCTAAAATATCCTGAAAATGAGTTGTTGGGGATCGACGTCGTAATCCCTGATTTTACGTATTTAGAAGAAAACATTGATCATGTAGCTGGTGTCTTTTTAACACATGGACATGCAGATGCAATCGGGGCACTTCCTTACTTGTTGTCAAAAATTTCTGTACCAGTATTCGGGACAGAGTTGACGATCGAGTTAGCAAAATTGAATGTCAGTCGTAATGAAGCAGCCAAAGGATTTAAGGATTTCCATGTGGTAGATGAGCATACAGAAATCGACTTTGGTGAAACAGTAGTGAGCTTTTTCCGTACCACTCATACGATACCAGATTCAGTAGGTATCAATCTAAAAACAAAAGAAGGCAGTATCGTTTATACGGGAGATTTTAAATTTGACCAAACGGCTATCCCAATGTATCAAACAGATTATGCACGATTGGCGGAAATCGGCAAAGAAGGAGTCTTAGCCTTACTAAGTGAATCGGCAAATGCAGAAAATCCTCAGCCTGTAGCTTCTGAAGCCCAAATAGCAGATGAAGTATTTGATACGATCAAATATTGGGAAGGGCGTATCATCGTCGCTTGTGTAGCAAGTAATTTGCAACGAGTGCAACAAGTATTGGATGCAGCAGAAAAAGCACAACGAAAAGTTGTCTTGACTGGTCAAGATTTCGAACGAATTATTCGCACAGCGATGCGTTTAGAAAAACTTCAATTACCAAGTGAAGATCTGCTTGTTACGTTGAAAGACATGAAAAACTATGATCCAGAAGAACTGATCATTTTAGAAACTGGCCGAATGGGTGAACCCATCAAGTCTCTGCAAAAAATGGCAAACGGTACACACCGTAATGTCAAGATTGAAGAAGGAGATTTGGTTTATATCACTACTACGCCAAGCATCGCGATGGAAACCATCGTGGCGAAAACGGAAGATATCATTTATCGAGCTGGTGGAACAGTGAAGTTGATCTCTGAGAATATGTGCGTTTCTGGCCATGCCAATCCTAATGACTTGCAATTAATGATCAATTTGATGAAACCAACATATTTTGTGCCAGTTCAAGGAGAGTATCGTGAATTAGCTGCTCATGCAGATTTGGCTCATGCAGTAGGGATGCCATACAAAAATATCTATATTACTGGACGCGGAGACGTGCTGGAATATAAGAACAAGCGTATGAGTGTTGCAGAAACTACAAGTGCAGAAAATGTAATGATTGATGGATTAGGTATAGGTGATATCGGAAACATTGTTTTACGTGATCGAAAAATCTTGTCAGAAGACGGGATTTTCGTAGCGGTTGTCACTATCAGTCGGCGAGAAAAGAAAATCATTTCAAAACCTCAAATTACTTCACGGGGATTCGTTTACGTAAAAGCTAGCCGTGATCTGATGAAAGAAAGCAGCGATATGATTGAAACAATCGTTGAGAAACATTTAGAAAGCAATGATTTTGAGTGGAGCAAATTAAAGCAAGACATCCGAGATCAATTAGGCCGTTACTTATTTGAACAAACAAAACGCCGCCCAGTGATCTTGCCAGTCATTATGGAAGCTACTCAACGTCGAAATAAAAAATAAACAAAAAGAGTAAGATGAACCTCTCTATAGAGTGCTCGTCTTGCTCTTTTTTTGCGAAAAACAAATAATTTTTGAATACAGCATCCCTCGCTTTATAATAAACGATAGAATAAAGGGAGTGAATCAATGATGAGTCAAACAAAAGTCGAACGTTATTTAGAAGAACAAAAGATCAGCTATCAACCACTTGATTTTAGTCATGTGGTAGAAGAATCTTTCACAGAAGAACTACAAAAAAGAGGGATTGATCCAGCTTTGATATGTAAAACTCTCGTAGTGAAAGGAAACAAAACTGGGGTGATCATCGCATTGATTCCTTTGAACGATCACTTAGATTACAAAAAAACGAGACAAGTGACGAAAGATCGTAAAGTTGGTTTTCCTGGAATGGATTTTGTATTAATGCATACAGGATATCCCCACGGAGCAAACACCCCTATTGGAATAAAACTCGCACATCCTGATTATTGTTTTTTAGCAGACAGTTCTTTAAAAGAAAAAGAAGAAGTAATTGTGTCAAGCGGTGAAATCGGGAGAAGCCTTCGGATAAAAGTAGCCGATTTAGAAAAGATCGTCCATCCTATTTACGCTGATTTAATTAGTTAAGGGACGAGAAGAGAAGCTAAGCAGAGCAGAGACCTCAAACTTGAGATTATATCTGCTTGGTACTTGGTGCATCCTGTATTATCTGTTACAATTGCTTTGTACATACTGTACTATCAATCCAATGAAAATATGTTTAGCAGCTATATTTTTTCATTGATGTGCAAGTGATGAAATCGTTTTTAATAAAAAAGATACAGAGAAAACGCGAGGTGTAAAATATGAAAATTACGTATCATGGACATTCCTGTTTAACAATTGAAATGGAAAATGGCCAACGCGTGATGATTGACCCGTTTATTACAGGAAATCCATTGACAGACTTAACTGCAGAAGAAGTAAAGACAGATTGGTTGCTGATTACTCATGGTCATAGTGACCACATAGGAGATATGATTCCTATTGCAAAAGAAAATCAAGCCACAATTATCAGTATTGTTGAGATTGCTGATTATGCGAACAGCAGAGGAGTAGATTCATTCGGTATGAATATCGGTGGAAAACATGCGTTTCCATTCGGCGTGGTAAAATTCGTACATGCACAGCATAGCTCAAGCTATGAAGTAGACGGTATCGTTCAGTATATGGGCGAGCCTAGCGGAATTATTATTCAAGCAGAAGGAAAAACGATTTATCATGCAGGGGATACTGCTTATTTCAGTGATCTAGGATTGCTTGCAGAAGAATTCGATATTGATGTCGCTTTCTTGCCGATTGGCGATAACTATACGATGGGGCCAGAAGATGCAGCAAAGGCTACGCAAACAATTCGTGCCAAGAAAGTAGTTCCAATCCATTACAATACTTTCCCTGTCATTGAACAAGATCCCGAATCTTTTGTAGAGTTACTGGAAGATAGTGAAGGAAAAATAATGAGCGTCTCGGAAACGCTGGAAGTGTAGGCAGAAAATGGCGACAAAACATGATTTGATTTTAGAATATATTGAAAGTTTACCTGTTGGCAATCGAATTTCTGTAAGAAGCATCGCAAAAGAATTGAATGTCAGTGAAGGAACAGCGTACCGTGCAATCAAAGATGCGGAAAATGTCGGACTAGTTTCAACAATTCAACGAGTAGGGACCATCCGTATCGAACGCAAATTAAAAAAACATATTGAACGTTTGACATTTGGCGAGGTCGTCAGGATCATTGAAGGGGACGTTTTAGGCGGGGCGGCAGGATTAGACAAGGTCTTGAATAAATTCGTCATCGGCGCGATGACTAAACATGCCATGGAACGCTATATTACGCCAGGATCACTAATGATCGTCGGCAACCGGGCGGAAGTCCAAAAATTAGCATTGGAAGATGGCGCCGCAGTATTGATCACAGGAGGATTCAATACGACTGCTGAGATTGCAAAGCTAGCTGATGATCTTGAAATGCCGATCTTACGCACCTCTTATGATACATTTACAGTCGCAACCATGATCAACCGAGCGTTAAGCGACCAATTGATCAAAAAAGATATCATGCTTGTCAGTGATATCTATATGCCAGCTGAAAAGACTCATTATTTGCAGCAGACAGATACGATTTCTGATTATCAGCGTTTGTCAGAAGAAACGCAGCATTCGCGTTTTCCAGTCGTCAACCGCCATCATCGTTTGATGGGGATTGTTACGGCAAAAGATGTTTTAGGGAAATCGCCAAACCAGATCATCGATCGGGTGATGACGAAAGAACCAATCAGTGTAAAGAAAACAATGAGTATTGCCTCTGTTAGCCATCAAATGATCTGGGATGGGCTAGAAGTCATGCCGGTCGTTTCCGATGACTTGACATTGGAAGGCTTGATTACCCGGCAAGATGTAATGAAAGCGATGCAGCTTGTCCAGCGACAACCGCAGATTGCAGATACGATTTCGGATCAGATATCTGGAAATATCCATACGATTGATACTGACCGTGAAGGAAATCATTTGGAAAACCCTAAGTTCAAATTCGTAGTAGCACCACAAATGGTCAATGGCGTTGGAACCATTTCTTTTGGCGTACTTAGCGAAATCATTTCTGATGTCGCACAAAAAACAATGGTGATGAACCAAAAACGAAATATCTTGATTGAACAAGTGAACCTACATTATTTGCGGCTGATCCAATTGGAAAGCGAATTAGACATTCGTCCACGTGTATTGGAAATCGGCAGACGTTCCGCTAAACTGGATATCGAAGTGTTTATTGAAAACACCATCGTTTCCAAAGCAATCGTTGTTTGTCAAGTAATGGAACGTTCTTAGAAAGCAGGAGTGAAATGACAGTACAGCAAGAAATAGTAGATACAATAAAAAAATACGATAAAATCATTATCCACAGGCATTTGCGCCCTGATCCTGATGCATTAGGATCACAAGTAGGATTAGCCGAACTATTACGGGAAAGTTTCCCAGAAAAAGAAATACGTCAAGTAGGTGAAACGATTGAAGGGCTTCGCTTTTTAGCAGAAATGCAAGAAGTTGAAGATGTCTTCTACCAAGGAGCGCTAGTCATCGTGACTGATACAGCTAATTCACCCAGAATCAGTGATCAAAGATATCAGTTGGCAGAAAAACTGATCAAAATCGACCATCATCCCAATGATGACCCTTATGGAGATCTTGTGTGGGTAAATACAAAAGCAAGTAGCTGTAGTGAGATGATTGCGGAATTTGCTTTGATGTTTCCTGAATCTTTAAAGATGAACGTTAAGGCTGCAAGGTTACTTTATGCAGGAATCGTCGGAGACACAGGGCGCTTTTTGTATCCCTCCACGACGTCCCGTACATTAGAGATTGCTTCGATATTGAGAAATTATCCATTTGATGCAAGTGCTTTGAACAGAGAGATTGAACAAATGCCGATGAAAGTCGCTAAACTTTCCGGTTATCTTTATCAAAATATCCAGGTGGATGAAAATGGTGCAGGAAGAATAATCCTTCCGCAAGAAATTCTTGATAAATATGGAATCGATGATTCAGAGACAGCTTCGATCGTTTCACTTCCTGGAGTGATTGATGAAGTGCTGGCTTGGGGGATTTTTGTTCAGCAGCCTTCAGGGTATTACCGCGTACGTTTACGTTCTAAGGGGCCGATCATCAATGAATTGGCTAAACGCCATCATGGAGGAGGCCATCCATTAGCAAGTGGTGCGAATGCAAAAGATTTAGCAGAAGTAGAGGAAATCTATAAAGAGATCCAAGATATATGCCAATCGTATAAGAGCAGAAAAACAGAATGATACTTCGTTCGAAAACGTGCCTTTTGTAGTAAAAATCACAACTGTATCTTTTCAAGATCTTCTTTTTCCGTTACAATAGTGCTCACTAAAGATTTTAAAGGAGAAAGAAGATGACATTACCAAATTGCCCAGAATGTGGCTCAGAGTACACATATGAAGATCGAGGCTTGTTGATTTGCCCAGAATGCGGGAACGAATGGAACAAAGAAGAACAAGAAACTGTCATAGAAGACGGATTAGTGGTATTAGATGCAAATGGAAACCGTCTGTTAGAGGGCGATAGTGTGACAGTGATTAAAGACTTGAAAGTAAAAGGTGCGTCAGGTGCCATTAAACAAGGAACAAAAGTCAAGAACATCCGTTTAGTAGAAGGCGATCATAATATCGATTGCAAGGTAGAAGGATTTGGACCGATGAAACTAAAATCGGAATTTGTGAAAAAGAATTAAAGAATATTCAAGGTCTTTTCACATTCTTTTCCTACTACTAATGATAAAATAAAGTAAACGAAAAGGAGTGAAACGACAATGTATGGTTATGGAATGTATGGTTTTTTAGATCCGACATTTCTTTTGGTCATTCTTGGATTAGTTATTTCCGGAATTGCGTCAGCGTACGTCAATAGTACTTTCCGAAAATACGATCAAGTGAGAAGCAAAAACAATGTGACTGGTATACAAGCAGCACAATATATATTACAAAGTCAACAGATAAATAATGTCGGTGTTCAACAAATTGCCGGAGATCTCACAGATAACTACAATTCAGGTAATAAGATGTTGAGTTTGTCTCAAGCAACTGCACAGTCTACTTCAGTTGCTGCGATAGGTGTAGCAGCTCATGAATGCGGACATGCGGTGCAAGATGCTTCGGGTTATGTCCCATTGAAGATTCGTGCAGCACTTGTTCCAGCAGCTAACTTTGGTTCGATGATTTCGTTCCCATTGATTATGGTAGGTGTATTGCTTAGCTGGAACTCTACGTTAATCAATATCGGGATTTTCGCTTTTTCTTTAGCGTTACTTTTCCAATTGGTGACATTACCAGTCGAATTTAACGCGTCTCGGCGAGCAATCCAAATTTTGAGTGAAGGCGGACTACTGACGGAAGAAGAAGTACCGATGGCAAGACACGTATTATTTGCAGCAGCACTGACTTATGTTGCAGCAGCACTTTCGACATTCCTGCAGCTGTTGCGCTTGATCTTATTGTTCGGCGGCAACCGAAGAGATTAAAATAAAGAAGTTGTGAAATCAGTGCTTTGATCTGAGCTAATACCGAGAGTTAGCTGATTGAATACCGTTTATTTGGAATAAGAGGATGTGACAAGAATTTTGTCACATCCTCTTTGTTTTGTTCTCATAACCTTTTTTCATATACAGTTCATGAACCGCTTTTATTAACTCGCCAAATAACACTGTATTGTGCGTTGTATCCAGATAGAAAGTTTCCGTTTCATCTGAAATTTTCTCATGCTGATCTGTAATGATCAAATCAGCATGTTCTGAATATGCGGTAATTTTAACAGCATCTTTGCGAAATAACTGCTGCAAATGGCTTTGAAGATGATAATTTCCTGTAAACTGTTTGGTTATCTGTAAATGGATGAGTAACTGCTCTTTCGTTTCTGTTTGTAGTAAGTGTTGGATCAATTGACTAAGGTATTGACTGATTTGGTTTCTTCCCCATTTTTTGAAAAAAGTGTATCGATTTTTTTTCTTAATTTCTTTTCCTGTATAAAAGAACTAGAATGATTGGACGTGGCTTCTGGAAAGCAAAGTGTAGAAAAAATACTGCTGGATTCACCCAACAGTTCGAAAAAAACAACTGCCAACACAAGAAAATAAAAATAAATTGGTATTTTATTTTCTAAATGGTTGAGAGGAAACTGTTGAGTTAAGTAAGTCATCAATTGACCGACTTGTCGACAAATAAGGTTTTTGCTTGTGGAAAATAAGAAACCAATCTCCTGTTTTTGTCGAAAAGAGATTTGATTTGGAAAAAAACAATAGAAAAAATAATTAAAGTAGGCTCTCTCTGTTTCTGTCTCTTCACAAGGGCGACTCACTGAAAAAGAAGTAAAGTATTCTGAATAATCATGTGTATGCTGCAATAAGTCCATCAATTCAGTGATTTCAGAAGAAGTTTTTGGAAAATATGCCTGTTGTTTGTTTCGTAATATGAATAAAGTTAACAGCAAGTAGATATTTTTTTCTTGTTTTGAAATTTTTTCTATTTGCTCATCTGTACTGTTCATTTTTAGTGCATTTAATTCAAGTGAGGAAAATGGCCAATCGTTACCTCCAAATGTATCTGAAAGAAAAAAGTAAAGATAGAGACGGATAGATAACTCATTTCCTTCAAGAGTACAGCAATTTTTTACAGATAGGATCCGTAAATGGAATTTTTTTAAGGAATGATTGAGCTGTTTTGTCAGTTTTTCGAGATAGGAGGGCGATATATAAAGTTGTTCAAGTAAATATTTTTTTGGTACAGCAGTTTGTGGATAATTGATTAGTAACATCAAATAGTTAAAACGATTGGATTCTTTTAGGTAGCATAATTTTAACTTAGAAAAAACAGCTAACTTTTTAGTTTGATCGGTTTCTTTGGTTTGGATCTCTCCTTTATGATTAGAATAAATAAATTCATCAATCAATAAAAATTGCTTGAGTGATACATTTATTTTTCGGATCAGTTCTTTGATTGTCCGTTTTGGAATATGTAAGTCATTGGATAATTCTTGTAAAGAACAATTATTTTTTTGAATGACCATTTGTAGAACAAGTAACTCTTTTTTTCTTGCTTCAATTAGCATAAATACCTCCTTTTTATTCTGTTTTTGTATATAGTTAGACAAAAACTGTGAGTGGAAAGTCATTTCAGTCTGTGTTATTCTCACAGAGTATCGCCTTCTTTTTTATATAACGTTATTTAATTTTTTTGTTACCTTGTTTATTCTATTGTTTATTTCCTAGGGTATTTTGTCAATATATTCTTGTTTTTAAGGCGAAAAAATTTATTTTTAATGGATATAACTAAATATGTTTTGATAATTATCAATAATATTTTTAGAATTATTTATGTTATTTATTTATGGGTAGATGAAAAGAGACGGAGGTAAGAATGATGGGGAGAGTAACAAATTATAGTAAAGAATATTTGCTGTTCAAAAGTATGGTATACGTGGAAGAATATGGAATGAAGTCAATTACTGCAAGAGAGTTAGCAGAGTTCTGCGGTTGTTCTACATACCCGATTTATACACATTTCAAATCAATCAGCGGGTTAAAAGAGAAGATATTAGAAGAAATCACTGTTTATTTTGAAAACTACTTAGCTGAATGCAGTTCCGATGATGTTTTAAGCATTGTCTACTTATTGAAAGATTTTTTTTCTATCCATGAAAGTATTCGTGAAATCATTGCAAAATCTGATTTAGACATGGATTCGCTATTTAAGCGGCCATTTTTATCATATGTCAAAGGTCACACGAAGATCAAAGAAGAAAAGTCGCTTGAATTGGTATGGCTTAATGCATTGGGAAGTTTGCGCTCAGATGATTCTTCTCAAGATTTTCTTGAAATGATGAACGCTGTTTGGGATAAAAACGAGGTGACGGATGAATACTTGGAAAATATCTTAAAGGAACAGTCACCTTAGGCAGCAACATGAAAAAGTAGATCAGCCACCTTTATTTTTCGTAAAAAAGATTGTAAAATGTCTAACGAAACATTGGAATGAAGGAGGAAGCGACAACGTTACCACAGCAATTTATCAAAAAATATCGTCTTCTTTTAGGCGAAGAAGCATCCGATTTTTTTTCTGCGCTTGAACAAGGAAGCGTGAAAAAAGGATTTCGGTGGAATCCACTAAAACCGGCAGGATTGGACATGGTCCAAACTTACCATAGCGAAGAATTACAACCCGCTCCCTACAGCAATGAGGGATTTCTTGGCACTGTCAATGGAAAGTCTTTCCTCCATCAAGCTGGGTATGAATATAGCCAAGAACCAAGTGCAATGATCGTTGGAACAGCTGCTGCAGCAAAACCCGGTGAAAAAGTTTTGGATTTGTGTGCGGCTCCCGGTGGTAAATCAACCCAATTAGCTGCTCAAATGAAGGGGAAAGGGTTATTAGTGACGAATGAGATCTTTCCGAAACGTGCGAAGATTTTATCAGAAAATATAGAACGATGGGGAGTTTCGAACGCAATAGTGACAAATCATGCACCCGCAGAACTTGTCCCTCATTTTTCGGGCTTTTTTGATCGGATCGTGGTTGATGCTCCTTGTTCAGGAGAAGGAATGTTCCGAAAAGATCCAAATGCAATAAAAGAGTGGACAGAAGAATCTCCGCTATACTGTCAAAAACGTCAGCAAGAGATTTTGTCTTCAGCAATAAAAATGCTAAAAAATAAAGGACAACTGATTTATTCGACTTGTACGTTTGCACCAGAAGAAAATGAAGAGATCATTAGCTGGCTTGTAGAAAATTATCCAGTAACGATTGAGGAGATTCCTTTGACTCAATCCGTTAGTTCAGGACGTTCTGAATGGGGAAGCGTAGCTGGTTTGGAAAAAACAATACGTATATGGCCTCATAAAGATCAGGGTGAAGGACATTTTGTTGCAAAGCTGACTTTTCATGGACAAAATCAGATGCATAAAGAAAAGAAGACACGAAAAAAAAGTAAAGTGCAAATGACAAAAGAGCAGGAAAAACTCTGGACGGAGTTTTCAAATGATTTTCATTATGAAGCTACTGGAAGACTTTTAGTGTTCAACGACCATCTTTGGGAAGTTCCTGAGTTAGCCCCTTCTCTCGATGGTTTAAAAGTCGTACGTACAGGTTTGCATTTAGGAGATTTCAAAAAGAATCGATTTGAACCTAGCTATGCATTAGCGCTTGCTACAAAAAAGATAGAGAATATACCTTGCTTGCCGATCACTCAAAAGGAATGGCAATCTTACACAGCAGGAGAAACATTTCAACGTGATGGGAATCAAGGATGGGTTTTGCTAGTATTAGATAAGATACCTGTCGGATTTGGGAAACAAGTAAAAGGAACAGTAAAGAACTTTTTCCCTAAAGGATTGAGATTTCACTGAGTGGATTAGTTCGTTTATTTTTTTGTCTATGCTATGATGGAGATAGATAAAAAGGAGCTGATACTTATGAAAACATCAACAAAAGTAACAATCGGATTAAGCGTAGCAGCCGCTGCCAGTTTAGCGACAGCAGTCGTTGTATCGGGAAAAGTAATGGAAAAGATCCATCATATGACTACTCGGACGAAAGTAAAAAAATTCGTCTATGACAAATTTGATGGAAATGAAAAATTACTAGAAATCGTAGATGGTCTTTCAGATAGTGACTTGGATTCTTTGATGGGAATGTTAGCAAAAATCAAATCAGGAAAAAAGAAAATCTCTGTTTATGGTGATTCGATCAAAGATTCAACCGAAGATGTAAAAGACCGGCTAATGCATTTTGTTGAAAAAATGATGTAAGAGAAACTAGCTTTTGAACACTATTCATTCGAAATAAGGGGTTGTGACAAAATTATTGTCACAACCCCTTTAATCTATCTTTAGTTATGTTCATGAATCAATAAAAGATAGCAAAACAGTAAATCGTTGGCTTTTTTTAGATTGAAACCAGTCTGTTCTTGAAATTTTTCGATTCGATATTTTAGAGTATTACGATGAAGAAACAGTGTTTTTGCAGCAGAGCTGACATTGCCTAATTCATTCCATAATTCTTGAATGATCACTTCCATTTCATTTTGTTTGATCAGTTCTATGTAACTTTTGATCAACTTACTATCTTTTACAGTATCTTTTGTATAGTAATGTAAAGCCACATCTTGCATAGAAAAAGTACGGCTGTGAGTATAAAGATTGTTTTGCTCTGTTAAAAAAATTTTTCTTTCTTCAGCAAACAAAGGGACGAGGTCGGTGCCAGGTGAATGGAAAGAACCAACGAATACAGACGTTGTCGTATCAAAATCAGCATCTAAAGATAGAAAAATACCGTTGATTTCAGTAGCATCAAGATAATCACGGTTTATTTGTTCGACTAAGAGCGCATCTGTGTCTGTATAAAAAAAGAAATCAGCAGAATAGCGAAATAATTCCAAAATAGTATCTTGCCATTCTTTTTTTAAGAATTCTCCTTTTGATTCGACGTGAAGCTGGATCAAACGAAAGCTTTTTTCTTGAACACAAGAAGCATCTTTAAAAAGATAGTGATACCATGGGTGTTTTTTTTGATCGTTGATTACAGGGAATAACGCTTTCAAAAGGCTGGTTTCTTGTTGAGATAATGAATCTTGTTTGATCCAGATAAAAGCATCATCAATTGCAAAAGAAAGGATATCCGCTTCTGATGCTGGAGAGTTTTTTTTCTGTGCTTGTGGGTAAAGAGCAAGTAATTTATCCATTTTCATCTTGTTCACCTCTTGTATTTATTTTACCATAGAAAAAAAAGTTAGTTACAGCCTTTTTATCATATGCTAAAGTAAAACAAGAAAAAACAAAGGCAGGGAAGGGTAATTGGTAAATACAAATCTTGATGCAGTAGAAAAAGAAAAATGGATGCGCCTTGCATTGGCAGAAGCAAAGAAAGCAGAAATGCTTCATGAAGTTCCGATTGGAGCAGTGGTTGTATTGGATGGAAAAGTGGTTGGAAGAGGATATAACCTTAGAGAAACCACGCAAGATGCTACTACACATGCAGAAATGCTTGCAATCAAGGAAGCCTGTGAAAAAGTGGGAAGCTGGCGCTTGGAAGATGCCACACTTTTTGTTACCTTAGAGCCTTGTCCTATGTGCAGCGGCGCGATGATTTTGTCTCGTGTAGCAGAAGTTTATTTCGGTGCGTATGATCCAAAAGGCGGAACAGCCGGTACCTTGATGAATCTTTTGGAGGACGAGCGGTTTAACCACCAAGCATATGTAGAAGGTGGCATTTTAGAAGACGAATGTGGGATGATTTTGACTGACTTTTTCCGAAAGCTCCGCCAGCGAAAAAAGAAATTAAAAAAAGACTGGTCAACGAATGAAAAATAAGGTATACTATTCTTTGCCGAAAGGCTAGGACAATGGTGGGCTTGTGAAGCGTGTCAGGTCTGGAAGGAAGCAGCACTAAGCAGGTTCCGCCATGTGTCTGATTATAATGAAACGACAACAGACTTTCGGGTCTGTTTTTTTTATTTTTATAGTACTGTAAAAATGAATGTTCCTGATTTTTTAGCCAGACTGATTTATCGAATATTGTACTTATACAATTTGCTTCAAGGCAGGAAGAACTCTGAAATAGAGCTTGTTTCAATGGAAGAAAAAGCTGCCTATGGTATGATAAAGATAAAGAGAGGCGAGAGGGTACATGGAAAAAATAGTGATTTTACATACGAATGATCTGCATTCTCATTTAGAAAATTGGCCAAGGATCAGAAGGTTTTTGGATCAACGTAAACGAGAAAACGAAAAGAAAGAAAAAACGACAACGATTGCAGTAGATCTAGGTGATTTTGTGGATCGTTGGCATCCATTGTCAGAAGCAACGAATGGACAGGAAAATATCTTGCTGATGAATGAAGTTGGTTATGATGCAGCGACGATAGGAAACAATGAAGGCGTAGGAAATTCCAAAGAAGAGCTGAATCATTTATACGATCATGCTGAGTTTGATATCATCCTGGATAACTTATTCGATAAAAATACGCTCCAGCCACCGGCATGGACGAAACCATATAAAATTATTACAACGAAACACCAGACGAAAATCGGACTAATTGCATTTACTGCTCCATTTCCGCTTACTTATAATCCGAATGGCTGGGACATACGCAATCCTTATGATATTTTGCCAGAATTAGTCGAATATTTACGTTCACAAGTGGATGTTTTAGTTTTGATGAGTCATCTCGGGATTCAGGATGATTTCCAAATTGCAAAAGAAATACCAGCAATTGATGTTATTTTAGGATCGCACACCCATCATTTATTCAGAGAAGGTCACGTAATCAATGATGTCCAAATAGCAGCCGCTGGAAAGTACGGGCAGTATGTCGGTGAAGTCCATTTAACCATCGATGAAGAGAAAAAAATCCTTAAGCATTCAGCCAAAGCCATCCCTACCGAAACAATGACAGCTTTTACAGAAGATGAACAAGAAATAAATAGTTATCTAGAACGTGGGCATGAATTATTAAAAGAAAAAGAAGTAGCAGATTTGCCATTTTCTCTGAGTCTAGATATCTTCAATGAGCATTCGTTTATCCAAGTCGCCCTTGAGGCGGTGAAAGAACGAGGAAAGACGGAAGCAGCAATATTAAACAGTGGTCTGTTTTTAACTGAAATTCCAAAAGGGCGGGTCAATCAGGATCAGCTTCACACTGCGTTGCCGCATCCGATGCACTTGTTAAATGTCACATTGGGTGGAAATGATCTGATTCGCTTAGTTTTAGAAATAGAAAAAAATCGTAACTTTTTACGTGACTATCCTATGAAGGGAATGGGATTTCGCGGTAAGATTTTTGGGCAGATGGTCTATAATGGAATCACATATGATTCTATTAACCATCAAGTCTTTTGGAAGAACCAGCCAATCGATCTGAATAAAAATTATACTTTTACTACCGTAGATCATTTGATGTTTGTTCCATTTTTTCCAACGATTGAGATTGCTGGAAAAAATGAATTTTTGTTCCCTGAATTTATCCGAAGTGTGGTAGGAGATTACTTGAAAGCTCACTACCCAATCAAATAAAAACAAGGTATAATAAAAAAGATAGGTGGTGAACGCATGTCTGCAAAACAAAATGAACAGCAGAACGTTGAGCATAAAACAGAAATTGCTAAGAAAAAATCATCAGCTGAACAGGAAACAACAGTCACCGAAGAACTGACAGCTGCTTTGGAAGAAATCGTTGAGGAGCCTAAAGCAGAAAAAGTCAAAGGCGAGCTAGTGACACTGTTAGATGACAGTAATTTTTTGATAGGTGAAAGACATTATCGGCTTGTGTCCGATTATCGTGAAGGATTTAATGCAGAAAAGCTTGGAGAACGTTACAGTGATGTACTAGCCCGATATGATTATATCGTAGGAGATTGGGGTTATGAACAACTACGCCTAAAAGGATTTTTCCAAGCGGATAATCGACGGGCGCATCCAGATCAGCGAATCGATTCCTTGGAAGACTATCTTTACGAATATTGCAATTTTGGTTGTGCGTATTTTGTCATCGAGAGAATCGGCGGTAAAAAAGAAAAGACAACTCAGCGCCGAAAAAAGAAAAAAAACCATAATCGTGCGTATATCGATGAGAAAAAAGGACCAGTCGCATCTAATCGCAAAAAACCGGTTATTAAAAATCGAAAAACAGAGTCAGCAAAAACCTCTGAAAAAGTAAAAAAACAAGAACAACCTAAACAAGTAGAAAAAACAAAAACAGCATTTACGATAAGAAAAAGGGAAGAGTAGTGGATGAATGGACTATAAAGGATATTTAATTGATTTAGACGGAACGATTTATCGTGGGACACAACCCATACCGGCCGGTAAACGATTTGTGGAAGAATTGCAAAAAAGAAAATTACCTTTCTTGTTTGTTACCAATAACACGACTAAGTCACCAGAAACAGTAGCTAATCGTCTAGCAGATGAGTTTGACATTCATGTAGCTCCAGAGACAGTCTACACAGCTACTTTGGCAACAATCGATTTTATGAAAGCAGATGGAAAAGGGGAAAAAGTCTATGTTATCGGAGAAGCAGGATTGATTGACTTGATTTTAGCTGCCGGATTTACATGGGAAGAAGAGGCTCCTGACTATGTAGTGGTAGGCTTAGATAATTATCTGACCTATGAAAAAGTAGTTAAAGCAACACTTGCTATTCAAAAAGGTGCTACTTTCATTGGAACGAACCCAGATAAGAATATACCTACTGAACGCGGCCTTCTTCCTGGAGCAGGGTCAGTCATCTCTCTTGTAGAGACAGCAACCCAAACGCCGCCGATCTACATCGGAAAACCAGAAGCAATCATTATGGATAAAGCCGTTGAAGTATTAGGGCTGCAAAAAGAAGAAGTAATCATGGTTGGAGATAACTATGAAACAGATATCCAAGCTGGGATACGCAATAATATAGATACTTTGCTCGTTTTATCAGGTTTTACAAAAGAAGAAGATGTACCTGGGTTGCCTATCCCAGCTACCTATGTGAAACAATCACTGGATGAATGGAGCTTCTAATATGAAAAATTCGAGATGGCAGTGGATGGAATATGCTGGATTGTTCAGCCTATTTCTGACACTGATCAGTCTGGCAGTTGGTGTGACGATCAACTTTCGACCACTATACGTATTTGATATCGGACATTTGCAAATTTTGGATTATACTTCTTTAGATCAAGAGACATTACTGAAAAATTTTGATCACCTAATGAATTATCTCAATAATCCCTTCAAAACCATCCTCAGCTTGCCAGATTTCCCAGTTTCTGCTAGCGGAGCCCATCACTTTTATGAAGTGAAAATTTTGTTTTTAGTGGATTATGCTGTGTTTTTCATCACTTTGATCCCGAGTATTTTGTTTATCAAATATTTGCAAAAGAATGATCGGCTTTGGCGGTTGATTCGTCCGTTTCAAATCGGCATGTTACTGCCAGTTGTTTTCGGTTTTTTCATGATGGTAGGATTTGATCGCTTTTTTATCCTTTTTCATGAAACGTTTTTCAAGAACGATGACTGGTTATTCGATCCCGTTATTGATCCAATCATCAATGTACTTCCAGAAGAATTTTTCATGCATAGCTTTATCTTATTTTTTGTATTATTAGAATTATTTTTTGCTGTTTTTCTTTTCTTAGGAAAAAATAGCTTGAAACAAACAAAAAAGAAAGAACTCGTCTAAATAGACGTTTTCTTTCTTTTTTTGTTGAATTATTGAGTAAGGCGACTTCTTTTTTCTGGTTCTTTGTGTGCTAATCGACTGGCAGCAGCAGCGGCGATCGCTCCGACGATATCATCTAAGAAGGTATGGACATGAACGCCATCGTGGCTGTTTAGTTCTTTTAAAATACCAGGTTTCACCTTGTCGATATAACCATAATTTGTAAAGCCGATCGTACCGTAAACATTCACGATTGACAAGGCTAGGATCTCATCGATACCGTAAAGGCCTTCGTCATCTTCGATAATATGTTGCAACGGACTCATCAATTTTTTCTTTTCTGCTAATATATCTAATTGGATTCCAGTGATAATGGCGTTATGTACTTCACGCTTTGTTAGCACGCTGTTGACACTTTCAGTACAATCCGCCAAAGTCAAATCAGAAATATAATCTTTTTGTAAAAACATGACAAGTTGTGCGATATCTTCTACAGTTACGCCACGTTCCTTCAATAGTTCTCTTGCCTTTTCTTCTAAAGTCTCAGTTTTGACGACCATATTATTGCTCCCCCTTTATTTTTTCTTTCTCTATTTCATGTTAACGGAACATGAAAAAAATGCAAGAAACTGCTTTCGGGTTTAACTTGAAATGCAAAGAGATATAAAAAATCAACTAGGACGAAGATTTTTATCGTATAAGCTTGTGCTGTGACCAGGCTGAGTTCGTTCCTTTGGATTAATATAGTGTAAAGCATTGTTCACTGCAGTAGGTGCTTCACCGAGCCCAGTAGCAATCAGTTTCACTTTTCCTTCATAGGTACAGATGTCACCAGCTGCATAAACGCCTGGAATAGAAGTAGACATATCTGATTTTACAGTAATGGCATTTCTGGTACTATCAAGTCCCCAAGAAGAAAGATGTTCTAAATTAGAAGAGAATCCATAATTGACGATCAGAGAATCAATCATCAAATCAATCGTCTCGTCACTTTTCACTTTTTTTAACCGGATATCTGTCAGTTCCCCATTATTGCCTGATAATCCATCGATGAGATAGGGAGTAAGCAAGTTGACAGATGAAGATTTCAAGCGTGATACACTATGTTCGTGCGCACGAAATTCCGGGCGACGATGAATCAAGTAAACTTCGCTTGCAATAGGCTCTAACATCAACGCCCAATCGATAGCAGAATCACCACCTCCAGCAATAGCGACTTTTTTTCCAGCATACTTCATCAAATCATTCACGAAATAATCCAATCCGTGGTTTTCAAATGATTCAGCATTATCTAAATTCAATTTTCTTGGCTGGAATGAACCATTTCCTAAAGCTAAAATGACTGCTTTGGAATAATGGATGCCTTTATTTGTAGTAATCTCGATAACTTCGTCTTCACGAGTAAGCGAGAGAACTTCTTCTTTTAAATGGAATGTATGGTTAAAAGTAGTTAATTGTTTTTCTAATTGATCGATTAATTCACTTGCTTTTATTGCTGGATACCCAGGAATATCGTAAATATATTTTTCGGGATACAAAGTTGCTAATTGACCACCAAGTTGAGGTAGACTGTCAATGATTTTTGTTTTAGCTTGGCGCATTCCTGCGTAAAAAGCGGCAAACATCCCTACAGGACCTGCACCGATGATTGTAATGTCATAGATTTCCATAAAAATTCCTCCCTTTTCACACTATAGCAGAATTTAATTGAGAATGCTTCTCAAAAATGTTTGAATTCGAAATCGAAACGGTAAGTTATAGAATGTATCTAGTGATGAAAAATAAAAGAAAACAAATCTAGTATTTTTACGAGAGGTTAGGTATTATGTTATTATTATTATGAAGTATGCAAATATTAGGAGGAAACAATATGGCATTCCCACAACTAGATTTAAAAAGTGAAAAAGGACCAAAAGCTGTTATCAAAACAAACCGTGGTGACATTACTGTTCAATTATTCCCTGAACTAGCACCGAAGACGGTTCAAAATTTCATTGAACTTTCCAAAAAAGGTTATTATGATGGCGTGATTTTTCACCGCGTTATTCCTGATTTCATGATCCAAGGCGGCGATCCAACTGGAACAGGAATGGGTGGCGAAAGTATTTATGGCGAAAGTTTTGAAGATGAATTCAGTCGTGAACTGTTCAACCTTCGCGGAGCTTTATCTATGGCAAATTCAGGTCCAAACACAAACGGAAGCCAATTCTTTATTGTAAATAACACAAATGTGCCAGCTAATATGCTTGGACAACTAGAAGGTGCTGGATTCCCATCAGAAATCATTGAAGCGTATAAAGGTGGCGGAACTCCTTGGCTAGATTTCCGACATACAGTCTTTGGACATGTACTAGAAGGGATGGACACAGTAGATGAAATCGCAAATGTACAACGTGGTCCACAAGACCGACCTGTACATGATGTAGTGATTGAAACAATTGAAATTTCAGAATAGTTTGGTATGGTACGGAGTAATTATGAAAAAGGACGAAACCTAGTAAGGTCTCGTCCTTTTATTTTGAATAAATGATTTAATCGATTGTCTCTAAAGCATACTTGATTCGATTAAGTCCTTCCAGTAAAGTTTCTTCTGGACAAGCAATATTCAAGCGCATATGCCCATGACCGGAAGGACCAAACGTGATGCCAGGATTTAATACGACTTTTCCTTTCCGAACAAGAGTGTTCTCCAATTCTTGGTCGTCTGAAATATAGGCGGTAAAATCTAACCACATTAAGTAAGTTCCTTCAGGGTTCATTATTCTCACTTTCGGAAGATACTGTTCAAAAAACTGATTAACTGTTTGAACATTTTTTTCTAGATAAGGAATCAGTTGGCTTAACCATTCTCCACCCGTCTCATAAGCCGCTTGGGTTCCAATCAGTCCAAAAGTGTTGATTTCGTGCTGTTGGTTCATCACTAAATGTTTTTCAAAATCAGCTTTCATCTCTGGATTTTTGATAAATACCATTGAATTTTTGATTGCAGCTAGATTGAAAGTCTTGGTTGCGGAAGTAAAAGCAACTAGTAGATCATCTAAATTAGGATCAATCGTTAGCATGGAAGTAAATGTATGATCGAATAAAGTTAAATCTTGATGGATCTCGTCACTAAACAGAATCACTTGATGTTTTAAACACAATTCGCTTAACTGTTTCAATTCTTCTTTGCTCCAAACACGCCCTCCAGGATTGTGAGGATTACATAAAATCATTGCTTTTACATTGTTTTCTTCGATTTTTTTCTCCATGTCAGACAAGTCCATGATGAAATGATTATTTTTTTCTAGCAAAGAGCTTCGAACGATGTGACGTTGATTTGTTTCTATAATAGAGGAAAATGGAGGATAAACTGGGTCATGAATCAAAATAGAATCGCCTGGTTTTGTAAAAGTTTGTACTGCTGCAGCTAAACTAGTTAACACACCACTTGTAAAAACGATATTTTCTTTCGTCAACTCCACAGCATGGTGTTGGCGTTCCCAATGAATGATAGCCTGATATAGTTTATCAGACAGAGTGGCATAACCAAAGATTCCATGTTTGATGTATTCACTAAACGCTTTAGCTACTCCACCGGGAGACAAGAAGTCCATATCTGCTACCCACAAAGGAAGTAAGTCATCCATTTGATATGTCTCAGCAATTGCGTCCCATTTTACACTTTCTGTATCTTTTCTTGAAATCTGTTTATCAAATTCGATCATCTTAAGACCTCCAGTCATTTTCGTCGCTTCTTTTTTTGAGCTATTTACAGTATAATGATAAATGCGAAGAGAGGGAAGTAGATGACTTATAAAATTGGACAAATAATTGAAGGAAAAGTGACAGGAATACAGCCTTATGGCGCATTCGTTTCTCTTGATAACGAGACGCAAGGACTTATTCATGTTTCGGAAGTACAATCCGGTTATACGAAAAATATCCATTCATTGTTAAAAGTCGGACAGCCAGTAACAGTTCAGATCATCGACATTGATGAATATTCCAAAAAAATCAGTTTATCTTTAAGAACGTTAGAAAAAACAAATCCAGCTGTTCCATATCGCAGAAAAAGGTATTTCACGAATAAAAATCGTAAGATCGGATTTACCACTATTGCGGAGCAGTTACCTATTTGGATAGAAGAAGCATTATCTGAACTAGAACGGAAAGAAAATAAGAAATAAAAAGTGTATTTTTTCTGAAAATGTGCTAGAATTTTTATGTAAGCCATAGAACAAGTTGATCGAGGTGGAAATTTTGGCAAGCAAAAGAGTTGCTGGTACAATTATGTTGCATTTGGAGGATGGTACTAAAAAATTTTTGGTCCATTCAATTGATGACAAGTTGGAATTTGCGTTAGCGGAACTTTCTGAAGGAAAGACTGGTTTAGCGAATATACTTAATTTCTTAAAAGAAATAGTTCATATCGATGTTAGCAAGATTAGTTTGATGGAATTGACAAATACACATATTAAAGAGGAAAATGTTCCGTTGTTTGTCTTTGAAACTGAACAAAAGAATCAAAGAGAAGAATTAGGCGAAGGATATATTTGGGAAGAACCAGGTCAAATGCGCTCTGTTCTTGGAACTTACGAAGTAGAGGGAGTGCCTTTCTTCTAAAATACAGATTAAGCGAACAAAGAAGTTTGAATTTTTTTCAAACTTCTTTTTTTATTGTTTGGTCCAAAAAATACAATGAAATGTTCTGCTAAAGATAGTTTTTTAGTGCATTTTATTTTCAAAATATGTAGAAAACGGTTGTATAACGAATAATAATAATTGATCGAAAAATCATTTCACAAAGTAACGCTTAATTTATAGTTGACCAAGGAAGAAATACATGATAAATTTAACAGCGTTGATTCTGAAGTGGATATTATATCACATTTCTAAAAAAAATTAAAAAATAGTTATTGACATGTTGGGAATGACATGATAAGATAACTGAGTCGTTAAAAAAGAACCGCTTGCGAAGCTTGATTCTATCGAAAAAAACTTCAAAAAAGTTCTTGACAAATAACAAACGATAAATTATGATAAATGAGTTGCTGAAAGATTTCAAAAAACGAAATCGAAAAAAACTTTTAAAAAAGAGTTGACAATCGCTTGTCTCTCTGATATGATATAAAAGTTGCTGCGGCAGCCAAAAATGAATCGGGAAACACTCTCGATGAAGTAGACCTTTGAAAACTGAACAAAGTAAGACAAACCAAATGTGTAGGGCGTCTTGATTCAATTCAAGACAACAAACATTTTTAACAAGCAAGCAATATGCTAGCAAACAAATTGAGCTTAACAATCGCAAGATTGTTCGAACTTTTTATGAGAGTTTGATCCTGGCTCAGGACGAACGCTGGCGGCGTGCCTAATACATGCAAGTCGAACGCCTCTTTTTCCACCGGAGCTTGCTCCACCGGAAAAAGAGGAGTGGCGAACGGGTGAGTAACACGTGGGTAACCTGCCCATCAGAAGGGGATAACACTTGGAAACAGGTGCTAATACCGTATAACAATCGAAACCGCATGGTTTTGATTTGAAAGGCGCTTTCGGGTGTCGCTGATGGATGGACCCGCGGTGCATTAGCTAGTTGGTGAGGTAACGGCTCACCAAGGCCACGATGCATAGCCGACCTGAGAGGGTGATCGGCCACATTGGGACTGAGACACGGCCCAAACTCCTACGGGAGGCAGCAGTAGGGAATCTTCGGCAATGGACGAAAGTCTGACCGAGCAACGCCGCGTGAGTGAAGAAGGTTTTCGGATCGTAAAACTCTGTTGTTAGAGAAGAACAAGGATGAGAGTAACTGTTCATCCCTTGACGGTATCTAACCAGAAAGCCACGGCTAACTACGTGCCAGCAGCCGCGGTAATACGTAGGTGGCAAGCGTTGTCCGGATTTATTGGGCGTAAAGCGAGCGCAGGCGGTTTCTTAAGTCTGATGTGAAAGCCCCCGGCTCAACCGGGGAGGGTCATTGGAAACTGGGAGACTTGAGTGCAGAAGAGGAGAGTGGAATTCCATGTGTAGCGGTGAAATGCGTAGATATATGGAGGAACACCAGTGGCGAAGGCGGCTCTCTGGTCTGTAACTGACGCTGAGGCTCGAAAGCGTGGGGAGCAAACAGGATTAGATACCCTGGTAGTCCACGCCGTAAACGATGAGTGCTAAGTGTTGGAGGGTTTCCGCCCTTCAGTGCTGCAGCTAACGCATTAAGCACTCCGCCTGGGGAGTACGACCGCAAGGTTGAAACTCAAAGGAATTGACGGGGGCCCGCACAAGCGGTGGAGCATGTGGTTTAATTCGAAGCAACGCGAAGAACCTTACCAGGTCTTGACATCCTTTGACCACTCTAGAGATAGAGCTTCCCCTTCGGGGGCAAAGTGACAGGTGGTGCATGGTTGTCGTCAGCTCGTGTCGTGAGATGTTGGGTTAAGTCCCGCAACGAGCGCAACCCTTATTGTTAGTTGCCATCATTCAGTTGGGCACTCTAGCAAGACTGCCGGTGACAAACCGGAGGAAGGTGGGGATGACGTCAAATCATCATGCCCCTTATGACCTGGGCTACACACGTGCTACAATGGGAAGTACAACGAGTTGCGAAGTCGCGAGGCTAAGCTAATCTCTTAAAGCTTCTCTCAGTTCGGATTGCAGGCTGCAACTCGCCTGCATGAAGCCGGAATCGCTAGTAATCGCGGATCAGCACGCCGCGGTGAATACGTTCCCGGGCCTTGTACACACCGCCCGTCACACCACGAGAGTTTGTAACACCCGAAGTCGGTGAGGTAACCTTTTGGAGCCAGCCGCCTAAGGTGGGATAGATGATTGGGGTGAAGTCGTAACAAGGTAGCCGTATCGGAAGGTGCGGCTGGATCACCTCCTTTCTAAGGAATATTACGGAGACTACACAATTTGTTTTTACTTTGTTCAGTTTTGAGAGGTTTACTCTCAATTTAAAACGGGGCCTTAGCTCAGCTGGGAGAGCGCCTGCTTTGCACGCAGGAGGTCAGCGGTTCGATCCCGCTAGGCTCCATTAACAACATTAGTTGTTAAATTTGTTCATTGAAAACTGGATATTTGAAGTAAATGTAAGTAATACAAACCGAGAACACCGCGTTGAATTTGAAAGCTGAACAAATTGTTTAGCCTGAAGCAAAATAGGCGGACGGCTATAAAATCTTTGATTTTATAAGACGATCGATCTTTTTGCCGTACAGGCTGATTTGTGAGCTGGATAGAGTTTTTTAATAAGTTCAATTGCTTATTTTCTTGATCTAACTTCTATCGCTAGAAGAAGGATCAAAACCCAACCGTAAGGTTGATAAGGTTAAGTGAATAAGGGCGCACGGTGGATGCCTTGGCACTAGGAGCCGATGAAGGACGGGACTAACACCGATATGCTTTGGGGAGCTGTACGTAAGCTATGATCCAGAGATTTCCGAATGGGGGAACCCAACATCTTTAATAGGATGTTACGATTGTGTGAATACATAGCACATTCGAGGTAGACGCAGAGAACTGAAACATCTAAGTACCTGCAGGAAGAGAAAGAAAATTCGATTCCCTGAGTAGCGGCGAGCGAAACGGGAAAAGCCCAAACCAGCAAGCTTGCTT
>NZ_JBBOYG010000001.1:1697500-1995000 GCF_038008005.1 Enterococcus sp. FSL R5-0957 | reverse complement strand
AAGATGAGATTTCCCATTTCTTTAAGAAAGTAAGATCCCTGAGAGATGATCAGGTAGATAGGTCAGGAGTGGAAGTACAGTGATGTATGGAGCGGACTGATACTAATCGATCGAGGACTTAACCAATAGGTTAAAAGAAAAGAACTCGGAAAAAAACTTATGTGACTTCAAATCCAGTTTTGAGTGAACAAAATTTACTCAATAAAAGATAACACCACAGTGTGGTGGCGATAGCGAGAAGGATACACCTGTAACCATGCCGAACACAGAAGTTAAGCTTCTTAGCGCCGATTGTAGTGAGGGGTTGCCCCTTGTGAGAGTAGGACGTCGCCACGCTGATGTTATTCCGGCATAGCTCAGTTGGTAGTAGCGCATGACTGTTAATCATGATGTCGTAGGTTCGAGTCCTACTGCCGGAGTAAAAGTAGATGTAAGAAATATCATAAGATATTTCTTACATCTTTTTGTTTTGAGCAGGACTTTAGATAATTTTATTAATATATGCTAGCATGCTTTTGTAAGAAAAAGAAAGAGGGCGTATTAGTTATGTATCTTAAAATTACGGAACAAGCACAAGAAAGATTACAAAAATATATTGATGAAGGCGCAACAGTTATATTGGATTTAGATGATGGCGTTGGGGAATATTCTAAAATGGGTGTTTGCTCTTTAGATACTAGTTTTCGTTTACTTCTTCTTGATAAAGAACAGAGAAAAAATGATTATAAACTCCAATTAGATAGTGATATTGGGGATGTTTATATAAAAGATTATTCAAAAATGTACATGGATGAACATATGACCCTTTCTTTAGATCCACGTCTAGGTGTATTTACTCTTGAAAGCCCAAGTGGTTCTTTAGACAGTCTTGTTCAATTAGTAGATCTACGACCAGAAAAATTCTCTGGCATGAAACAATAATTTTCTCTTCATTGATCCATGATCCATAAAACTAGTCTCAATCAAGCTGTATTGAAAAAACAAGACAACATTCTTACCATGGTAAATAAAAAAGACGACACATTTTGTCGTCTTTTTTTAAATTAACTATTTTCGATAAAAGATCGCATAGCTTGTGCCATTATTTCTGGCTTTTCTCTATTCAATTCATGTTTTCCGTTTTTAATAAAGAGTAGCCGGCCATTCGTTGAAAGTTTATATAAACGTTTTGCTGCTGGTTTATTCGCATGATCTTTGGTACCGCATAAAATCAATTTAGGAAGTCGTGATGTACGAAGCTGTTTTTTGCAGTCTAATGTTTCAAGTGAACGAAGTAGGGTAAGGGTTTGTTTTTTAGATAGACCTAATTTTTCAAATATCTTAGAAGGTACGCAGTAAAAATAAATATTCTGGAAAGTAAGCAATAAGCGATTAGGAGACTCAAATTGTGGAGCGACTAAAACAACCTTTTTTAAATATGGAGAAGGAGTTGCAAGATAGTTTAAAGCAATAACAGCGCCTAAAGATAATCCACATAAAATAAAAGGTTCCTTTATCTGATTCAATTGTACTTCGATGTATTTGGTTAAGTCGTCTAAAGTAGTAGTGTCTGTGCTGTTTAAATGATTGAACAATGAAAGACTTTTGCAAGAATAACTATTGGGTAGATAAGAGATTACATCTTTCCATGATTGTTCGTCTTGGCCTAGACCATGCAAAAAAACAATTTTCATATTGCTCTCCTTTTTATAGTTATCATATAGACTTTCTTTGTACTATTAAAATATAAACATTCATTTCTTATGTCATAAAATAAAAAAACAGCGCAGACACATTGTTAAACCAATATGCTACACTGTTTAAGGAAGCCACTTGCCGGGCTTGAACCGGCGACCTCTTCCTTACCATGGAAGCGCTCTACCAGCTGAGCTAAAGCGGCATTATCATTAATACAAATAATAGGATAACGAATATTAATGTATTTGTCAACAGAATTTTTTCGAAAAAATGTGTTTCTCTAATAGGAAAACAGATTTTAGAAAAAATAAAAATAACAAAAAATGCGAACGGTTTCTTTGATAATATAATAAAAAAATTCAAAAAAAGTATTGCGTTATTTAGAAGAAATTGATATTATATTCATGTACTTGATTCCGGCATAGCTCAGTTGGTAGTAGCGCATGACTGTTAATCATGATGTCGTAGGTTCGAGTCCTACTGCCGGAGTAAATAAAAGCTTACACAGCTAAAAAAAGTCTTCCATTTTTATACTGTATATCGCTTTCCTTGGAAGAGAGTAAAGTCTTCTACGCACAATTCAATTAACCATATTTCCCGTCATCGCTAAATACGAAATAAATGAGCATCCCTACACCAATCAAGGCGCAAGCTACCCCAAGGAAAGGGACAATATTTCCAAAATGTTCTGTATTCATAAGTATGCTACCACCTACAAACAAAAAGCCGCCAGCCATCAGATTTTTCATTTTATTTATCCTCCTTTCTTGCATTATAGTATTTTATTCATTCAGCATTCTTGAACGTTATTTTGTAGAATTATGTTCTTCTAAGCCTTTTCTTTACTATACAGTCCATTATCATGATCTCATAGAAGTATCCCCATTTTTATCTGAAAATTATCGATACCGTATGAAGTTTTCCTTCATGAAATTGTAAGTATATTCTCATTCAAGTGAAATTTTCATCATAGAAGAGATTGTATTTCTAAATTCTTAAGAGTAAAATACGAAGTATAACTTGGATTTGGAAGGATGATTGGATGAAAGCCATTACGCCTGATATGACAACAAAATTTAACAAACAGTTTCAAGCAAATATCAAACAGCAGGCATTGCAGCGGGCAGTTGTGAAGAACGGAATTACCGCTTCTGCTGAAAATGTTTCAGCACATGTGGAGAATACACCGGTATTTTCTATAGATTTGGCTACGGGGAAAGTGGCTAATCAAATGCAATCGGGGCGTTGCTGGATGTTTGCTGCACTGAACACATTCCGTCATAAGATGCTGAATCAATTCCATTTAAAAGAGTTTGAATTATCACAAAATTACACTTTTTTCTGGGATAAATATGAAAAGGCAAATTATTTCTATGAAAACATCATTGCAACAGGAAAAGAGGCAATCGATAGCCGGAAAGTAGCTTTCTTACTCGCTACTCCTCAACAAGATGGCGGCCAATGGGATATGATCGTTTCATTATTCCAAAAATATGGCGTTGTGCCTAAATCGGTGATGCCGGAAAGTGCGAATAGTTCAAATTCTCGAGATTTGAATAACTACTTGAACAAATTACTGCGTAAAGATGCAGTAGTGTTACGGAAAATGGTTGCTCAAGGAGAAACATTAGACGCTATTGAAGAAAAGAAAGAAGAAATGCTTGAAAGCATTTATAACTTCTTATCTATCTCATTAGGAACACCTCCAAAAGAATTCGATTTTGAGTACCGCGATGAAGAAAAGAACTATCATCTTGACCGAGGACTGACACCACAAATTTTTTATGATAAATACATCGGTGTAAAATTAGATGATTATGTTAGCGTGATTAATGCACCAACAAAAGACAAACCATTCAATCGTTCTTATACAGTAGAGATGCTAGGAAATGTCGTTGGCGGGAAAGAAGTCAAATATCTGAATGTTGATATGGAAACTTTCAAAAAATTAGCGATTGCTCAGCTTGAAGAAGGAGAATCTGTTTGGTTTGGTTGTGATGTAGGTCAATCTTCTACTAGAACTAGTGGCATCATGGCCTTAGATGCTTATTCAATGGATGATCTATTTGATACGGATTTTACAATGACTAAAGCTGAACGTTTAGATTTTGGAGAAAGTCTGATGACCCATGCGATGGTATTGACCGGTGTTGACTTAGTAGACGGGCAATCAACAAAATGGAAAGTCGAAAATAGCTGGGGCGAAAAAGTTGGAAAGAATGGCTTCTTCGTTATGAGTGATGCCTGGATGGACGAATATACGTACCAAATCGTTGTAAGAAAAGATTTATTGACGAAAGAGCAATTAAATGCGTTCAATGAAGAACCAATTGTTCTATCTCCGTGGGATCCAATGGGTGCTTTAGCATAGACGAGTATTTCAATGAAGAGTATGTAGTAAAGATAAAAAGAGCTGGCTTATGTACCGACCCCCAAAAGTTAGACCAAAAAATCTAACTTTTGGAGGTCGGTATTTTTTATGGCTAAGTATACTTTTGAACTTAAATTAAAGATCGTTCATGATTATTTGGATGGCAAAGGCGGAAGTGATTATCTGGCAAAGAAGTATTCCATTAAGGCTCCATCACAAGTGAAGCGCTGGATCAATGCCTATCAAGAATTTGGTGAAGAGGGTCTAGTAAGAAAGCGACAAAAGAAAAAATATTCTGTTCAATTTAAGCTGGATGCGATAGAGTTATATCTAACAAGTGAGCTGTCCTATCGTGAAGTTGCCAACACACTTAACATGAACAACCCTAATTTGATCGCTAGTTGGATGCATCAATTCCGTGAGGGTGGGATCGATGGACTCTCAAAAACGAAAGGATGTCCACCTATCTTGTCTAAGAAAAATGAACCCAAAAATAAGAAAAAATCTACAACTAAAGCAACGTCTGAAGAACGTGAACGCATCGAGGAGTTGGAGAAACGAGTCCGTTCCCTTCAAATTGAAAATGCCTTTTTAAAAGAATTGAGGAAGCTGCGAAAACAGGAAGCCCAACAACGACGAATGAAGCAATCGCACGAATCATCGCAAGCCTCCGAGGACCGTTTAAATTAGTTGAGCTTCTAGAAACTTTAAAGTTCCCTAAGGCAACCTTTATGTACTGGCAAAAACGATTGGACCGTAAAAATCCAGATCAAGAGATTGAAGCGGAAATGCTTAAAATTCGGGAGAAGCACAAGGATTATGGCTGTTTACGGATGACCAATGAACTAAGAAACCGCGGTTTCTCTATCAATAAAAAGAAAGTTCAGCGCCTGATCAAGAAGCTAGGAATAAAAGTAACGGCATACACACGTAAATCACGGCGCTACAATTCTTATCGAGGACAAGTCGGAGCAGTAAGTAGCCAAAAATCGGATCCATCGTCGTTTCTACACCAGTATCTGCCATCAGAAAATCACGACGGATACAACTGAATTTAAATACCATGAAGTGGATGCCAAAGGCATTATCCGTCAAAATAAATTGTATCTAGATCCTTTTATGGATATGTTCAATAGTGAGATTTTATCCTATCGTATCTCTGAAAAACCCAATGCATTAGCGGTAATGGAAGGTTTGGAGGAAGCTATCCAGACCACTAACGATTGTCCCTATCGTCGTACGTTTCACTCAGATCAAGGTTGGGCGTATCAAATGAAAGCTTATAGAAACAAATTGAAGGAGTACAAAATCTTTCAAAGCATGTCTCGGAAAGGGAACTGCTTAGATAATTCACTTATGGAGAATTTTTTTGGCTTATTAAAACAAGAGATTTTTCACGGGAAAGTTTATAACTGTTTCGAGGAATTAAAATCAGCCATCGATAGCTATATCTATTACTACAATAATGAACGGATAAAACAGAAATTAAACTGGCAAAGTCCCGTCCAATTTCGTAAAACAACCGTAACGGTTGTGTAAAAATATCATTTTAGAGCATGAAAAAAGGAGTGGATTTCTCCACTCCAAAAAAGTCTAACTTTTGGGGGTCACTACATTAAGCCAGCTCTTTTTATCTTTAAAGTCCATTCCCTGTTTTTTATGGTCCCTGTGCTATAATTCTAAATAAAGGATAAGGATTGGAAATAATCCTTTTATCATTAAAAATATGATGACGAAGTAGAATAAAATTGGGAGTAGGGGGGAAAGTCATGGATATCCAAACTGTTTTATCTGATCTGAAATTAAATGGTAAAGTGATTCCAGTTGTTGGTGGCGATGTTAATCAGACCTATCGTATAAAAACCGAACATCGTGCTTATTTTTTAAAAATCCATCCGAATGTAAAAAAAGGATTTTTTGAAGCAGAAGTAGACGGATTAAAAGAACTGTCAGCATTCGTACGTGTACCGGATACGTATATGCTAGGTGAAACAAGTGAAGGCGCTTATTTGTTAATGGAATGGATCGAGCCGGGAAAAGGGGATCAACGAGATCTTGCTGCAGCTTTAGCTAATCTCCATCAGCAAACAGCGCCACAATTTGGTTTTCGTAAAGATAACTATTTGGGTACACTTGTTCAGAAAAATTCTTTTGAAGAAGATTGGTGGACTTTTTTCTTTAAAGATCGGCTTGAATCCCAGATTTCTTTGGCAGAAGAAACGAATCGATGGAATGTACAGCGTCAAGAAAAGTATCTGCGATTTAAAGAACGTGTATTGAAATCGGTTGAACCAAAAAAGATCACTCCACGCCTCTTGCACGGAGACCTGTGGAGTGGTAATGTGTTCTTTGACCAGCAAGGGCATCCAGTTTTTGTCGACCCAGCTGTTTCTTATGGGAATCGGGAACAAGATATTGCAATGAGCCAGTTATTCGGTGGTTTCCGACCGGAATTTTTAGATGCTTATAAAACTATATTTCCATTAGAAAAGGGATGGAAAGACCGACTGCCGATTTACCAGTTATATTATCTTTTGGCACATTTGAATATGTTTGGAGAAAGTTACGGTTCCCAAGTAGATCAATTACTAGAAAATTTTTAAGAGGAGGGCGTGTTTTTGGCAAAAAAATATACCAAAAAGCATGAAGTTTCATATTATGAGTGTGACATCAACCAAACGATGACATTTCCTTCGATGTTAGGAGTAGTTATCAAAACGTCTGAAGATCAAAGCGACCAGTTGGGAAGAGGCAGTGAATTCGTCAATAGCTTTGGACTTACTTGGGTCATCACGAATTATTCCATGGAGATTAATCGTCTCCCTAGAGTCGGTGAAGTAATCTCAGTAACGACTCAAGCCATGGAGTACAATAAGTTTTTCTGTTATCGGAACTTCTGGATCCATGATGAAGATGGGAAAGAATTAGTCAAAATAGAATCTGTTTTCGTATTGATGGATTTTGTGAATCGAAAAATGAGCAGTGTTAATGAAGAGATCATTGCTCCTTTTGAGAGTGAGAAGATCAAGAAAATCAAGCGTCAGGAAAAAATTGAAAAGATTGATTCGGGCTTCATGTTGCCATATCGTGTTCGTTTTTATGATATCGATAGTAATCAGCATGTTAATAATGCGATGTATTTTAATTGGATCATTGACGTATTAGGATATGACTTTTTGACTACGCATGTTCCAGAAAAAGTAATTATTCGATTTGATAAAGAAGTAGAGTACGGGAATGAGATCGAAAGCCATTTTGAACAAATCCCTATCGAAAATGGTGTCAAAACAAAACATGAAATCCGAATGCAAGAACAGCTGTATTGTGAAGCAAATATTATATGGAAAAATAAATAAAAAGAGGTTGTGACAGAAGGGGTCAGCTTCAAGAAATAAGAAGAAATTTACGAAAATTGTTTCTCAAATTTTTGTAAATTTTCGACTTAGTTTTCGAAAAAGCTATTTTTGTCACAGCCTCTCTTTTTAAGTTTAGCTATTAGATAATGATGTTTAGTTTTGGATAAACGAAATCAATTCTTCACCCGACAAACCATAGTTTACAGCAATCAATAGTTTTAAACGTGCTTTTTGACTATTAATACTGTTACAGAAAATAATCCCCATTTTTTCTAGTTCTTTTCCCCCGCCTTCATAATCATAAACAGGCTCTGCGATTCCATTGAAACAACGAGAAACAAGTACTACAGGGATTTTTTGGACAAGAAGCTTTTCCAAAGCAGCTAAGGCTTGTGGAGGGAGATTCCCCGCACCTAAAGCTTCGATTACCAAACCGTCTACTTTCGTATGGGCGATGGCTTCCAATAAGTCCCCTTGCATCCCAGCATATGCTTTAACGATCGGGATAGTCCCATCTACAGCGGAAATGTCCAGTCGCTTTGTTTCTAAAAGTTCCTGCAAGAATAAAATTCGATTCTTAGTTACTAAGCCGATGGGACCCAATGTAGGTGTTCGGAAAGTAGCAACATTTGTGGTATGGGTCTTTGTCACGTAGCGTGCAGAATGAATCTCATCGTTCATGACCACCAAAACCCCCTTATCTAGCGCTTCTTCACAACTTGCGACACGAATCGCACTTTCAAAATTATAAAGGCCGTCACTTCCAAGTTCATTACTTGAACGCATTGCCCCAGTCAAAACAATTGGTAATTTGTCGCCAATCGTTGTATCAAGAAAAAAAGCAGTTTCTTCTAATGTATCTGTACCGTGTGTGATCACCACTCCGGATATACCTGATGCATAAGCGGACAAGATACGTTCTTTTAATACCAACATGTGAGAAGGCATGATGTGTGGTGAGGGAAGATTGAAGATATCTTCAACTAATAATTCTACATGCTTGGGGATTGTGATTTCTGCATCTAATAATGGGTTTGCCACATCTGGACTAACACCGCCCGTGAGCATGTTTTCTTTCATGGCGATCGTTCCGCCGGTGTGTAGTACAAGTATTTTTTTCATTTTACAGACTTCCTTACGAATAATTTTGCATAGCCGTTAAATCTTATTGTATACTATATAAAAGAGTTTTGCTATCAGTGAAGAATAACGAATAGCCTAACTTATCATAAAAAAGCTGACCTTATTAAAATGGAAAAGACTCAACCTTGACCTCCTAATACAATGGAGTATCTGGTTGAGTTTCTTTTACAAGAAAGCAGCCAAGGAAATCAATCACGAAGGTGGCCGGAAATGATCAGAATCGGATTAACATCGTTTAAAGAACATGACAAATTAACTGGTAAAAAGAATAACGCTCTTTATGAATATGCAGGGTTTCTACCCTTAGTGGAATTAGATACTGCCTATTATGGAATTCCCCGAAAGTCCTCAGTTGAGAATTGGATAAATGAAGTACCTGAATCATTTCGCTTTGTAGTCAAAGTCTATCAAGGAATCAGCGGTCAAGGAGACTGGAAGCCTTATTATCAGACCGAAGAAGAGATGATTGCGCATTTTTTAGATGTTATGTCGCCGATGGTAGATGCTGGAAAGATGTTTTGCTTTTTAGTCCAATTCCCCTCATCATTCAAATGTACGAAAGAAAATGTCCAGTACTTGCGCAAACTTAGAAAGTGGTTTGAGGGTTATCCTGTTTCTATAGAATTGCGGGATTATTCTTGGTACAGCGATGAATTTCTTGAACGTACAAGAAACTTTATGTCTAGAGCCGCTTTTTCTTTAGCCATCATCGATGAGCCGCAGTTGCTGAATACAACGATTCCTTTTGATCCATTTGTCACCAATCCGAACTTTGCTCTTTTTCGATTCCATGGTAGGAATGCGCAAGGATGGCAAGCAAATGATAAAGAGTGGCGTAAAAAAAGAACGTTATATCGTTATTCAGAAAAAGAACTGCAAGAACTAGCACATGAAGTCAAAGTAGTTGATTCTAAGACAAAAGAGGTAGGTGTGATTTTTAATAACAATTCTGGTGGTGATGCGGCTGAAAATGCATTAGCACTGCAAAAAATATTAAATATCAAGCCAGATGGACTCAATCCAACCCAAATGGATCTGTTTTAAGGGCTTATTTTATTCAAGAAAGGGGCGAAGTCTATGATCAAAGCTATTTTTTTTGATATTGACGGAACATTGGTCACCAATCGTTCAAAAGCGTTGGAATCAACAAAACAAGCAATTGAATATGCTCGGAAAAACGGCATTTTATGCGGTGTAGCAACGGGGCGCAGCCCAGTAAAGATCAAAGAAATCATTGATGAATTGGAATTAGATATGTATGTCGTGTATAATGGTCAACTGGTTTTTACTGCAGATCGCACGATTATCGACCACCCTTTTGAACAAAAAGTATTGGAACATATTGTTGAATTTGCAGATGAGAACCATCGACAAATCGTTTTTGGTGCGAGAAATCGGTTAGATGGATCAACGACGATGCTATTAGGACAATCGATTTTTATCAAGCGACTAGTCAGCTTTTTACCGCGTAAATTCCCGGTACGTCTGATGAAAAAAATCCTCCAGGTTTTTAGCCCTCACCGACAAAAGGATCGTTATGAAACGTTAGAGATATTAAAAGAACCAATTTATCAATGTATATTGCTCAGTCCGGAGTCAGAACAGAAAAAGTTAGAACATCGCTTTCCCGAGTGTACGTTTCAGCGTTCAAATACGTATACTGTAGATATCATCCCAAAAGGTGGTTCAAAATTACTAGGCATCCAAGCTTTCGCAAATGCTGTCGGAATTGAAATGGAAGAAATTATGGCATTCGGCGATCATTACAATGATATCGAGATGCTGAAAGGTGTAGGAATTGGAGTGGCCATGGGGAATGCTCAGATCGAAGTAAAACATGCTGCAGACTTTGTGACTCAATCAAATGAAGAAGATGGGATATACGAAGGACTGAAACACTTCGGTCTGATTTATTAGTCAATGAAAGAAGGAAAAAATCAGTATGGAAGCAGAGACACCTTTTCAAAAAGTAGAAACATTCCACAAAACTTTTGATCCAAGAAGACCATAGATACCCACGGCTTTTACAGAAAATGAAGCTCATACACGTGCTGCGTTCAAAATAGAAGAACTTGTTGAATTTGTTGCAGCTACTTCACCTAATAAAGAACAACTGCATGAAGCTGTTATGCTGCTGCACGAAGCATTAGATAAAGCAGAAGAAAAAATACTTGGTAAAACACAGTGGGGAAGTGATCCGTTGATTGAACAAGTAGATGCACTGACAGATATCCTTTACTTTACTTATGGTTCTTTTTCATTACTAGGAATAGTGCCTGATCGAATATTCGAAATCGTCCATCAGGCAAATATGGGGAAATTATTTCCAGATGGAAAACCTCATTATAACCCTGTAACAAATAAAGTGTTGAAACCTGAAAACTGGCAGATGGAATATGCTCCAGAACCTAAAATCGCGGCAGAAATCCAACGTCAGATTCAAGAAGCGATTGCTAAGAAAAAATCCGCTGATATAGGCATGTGCACAAATGAAAAAGAGTGATCAGATTTTCACTATTTTTGTTATCTTTATACAATGGAAAAACAAAAGATTTTCGTTTAAGTTAGTGAATGCATGAAAATAGTATGCTATAATCTAGAATAGATGTCTTTTGCACGAGAGACGTATTATTTGGATTTATGCCAAGCAGAACGCCATCTGTTGCATAAAAGATGCATACTGAAAACGGAGGAACCATAAATGGGAAATAATGTTATCATCGGAATCGTCATTGCAATCATTATAGTCGCCATTGTCGTCTTTTTGGTTAGTTACTTGATGAAGAAAAAAAACCAAGATCGATTGGATGCCTTAGAAAAACGCAAGGAAGAATTATTTGACTTGCCAGTGATTGAAGAAGTCGATGATGTTAAAAAAATGCATCTGGTTGGGCAAAGCCAAAATACCTTTCGTGAATGGAGTCAAAAATGGAATGACATATCTACTTCCTCGTTCGCTGAACTAGAAAGTCAAATTTTCGAAGTGGAAAACCTCAATGAAAGTTTTCGGTTCTTAAAAGGAAAAAAAGCAGTTGTTGAAGCAGAAGCTACAATGGACCAAATGGAGAAACAAGTGACGGAAATCCGTGAAGGTCTAAAGGAATTGCGGGAAACGGAAGAACGCAACTCACTAGCTGTTCAGCAGGCACTTGACGTCTATGAAGAACTGAAAGAAAAAGTCAGAGAAGACGAGCATGAATACGGACCAGCTCTTTTTGAATTGCAAAAACAGATCAAAGTGATTGAAAAAGAATTTACGCAGTTTGTGACTTTAAACACTTCTGGAGACCCTGTTGAAGCCCGCGAGGTTTTGGATAAAGCAGAAAAACATACGTATGAAGTGGAAGCTCTGATGAAAAAAATTCCACCGCTGTATGAGGAGCTCCATACCACTTTCCCTGAACAACTTGAAGAAATCAGTGATACTTACGAGAAATTGATGGAAGAACAATATGTATTCCCAGAAGAAGATCTTGCTGAAGATATCGCAAAAGTAAGTCGAAGAATTGAAAATTCATTAGCCAATCTTGAAAAAACAGAAGTTGAAACGGTCGAATTTGAAAACCGTGAAACAGCTGATTTGATTGATTCGTTATATGATATCTTAGAACGGGAAATGGAAGCTCAGAGATATGTAAAAACTAACCAATCAACGATTGCAGAGTATATCAAACATACAACAAAGAATAACCGTCAATTATTGATTGAGCTGGATCACACATCTCAAAGCTATACATTGAACCACAATGAAATTGGCCGTGTACGAGGTTTCCAAACCGAAGTGGAAGAAATGGAACGTCAAAATGAACAGATGATTTCACAGATCCGTCAACACGAAATTCCTTATTCAGAAGTGCGCACGTTCTATAAAACAGTCTTCAAAGTCTTAGAAGATATCGAAAAGCAACAAGTAGAGATCGACGACTCATTACATGAATTGAGAAAAGGCGAAAAAGAAGCGCAAGAAAAGATCGATACATTCGAATTCAAATTGCGCAGTTTGAAACGTTTTGTAGAAAAACAACGTTTGCCTGGCTTGCCGAATGATTACCTAGAATTCTTTTTTGTTGCTACTGACCGTATTGAAGAACTAAGTGTTGTCTTGAATAAAATTCGAGTAAACATGGAAGAGGTCAATCGTTTAGTTGCTCTATGTGAAGAAGATCTAGAATTATTAGATAAGAAGACACATGATTTAGTAGATGCAGCAGCATTAACGGAGCAAATGCTCCAATATGCAAATCGTTATCGTCATACACACGAAGAAGTGAGAGAAGCAATTGATAAAAGCTACTATTTATTCAATAAAGAATATCACTATCAAGAAGCATTAGACGAAATCGGTACAGCATTAGAGCGAGTAGAACCAGGTGCTTTCAAACGCATCGAAGATTTTTATTTCAATCATCCAGACTTAGTATAAAGCAAAAAAAGTGGCTCTTTGTCAAATGATGTTGGTAAAGAGAAATCTTAGAATAATTGGAGATCAAGTGGATCAGTTCCTCTTGATCTTTTTTAGTTGAAAATCAATGCGTTGCCATGACGAATCATGATGCGCAATTTGAAATTATAAAAGCTACGAAAGCCATATGCATTTCGTTTTAACACTTTGATATGGTTGTTCAGACATTCAAGTGGGCCATTTGAATAACTTTGTTGTAAAGCATTTTTGATTTGTGGCAGAAATTTCTGGAACGTTCTCAAGGTCGTCTGATAGCCTTCGGGAAGCATGATATTATTGGTAAGTAGTTCTTCAAACGATACGTAGTCTCGTTCCTTTACAGCGTAAAGAAAGTCTTGATATAACTGATAGCCTACACGCAAAGCAGGGCTCCCTTTCAGTAAGCGATCCACAATATCGGTCTCTGTTAAATGAGCTTTGAAGCCAGGTCGCCAAAGGCGTCGAGTATAATCAAGCTTGCGTTCATCTTTTTGAAGAAGTTTCCAGTATCTTTTTAATTGCTTACCTAATTGATAGTGTTTTTGTTCTTTGCTTTTTAATAGTTGGTTCGTTTCTTTGATTCGATGATTGCGAAAGGTACGACCAATATGTTGGACGATGTGAAACCGGTCAATAATCAGCTGTGCTTTTGGAAACAGCTTTTTAACGAGCGATACATAAGGAGCGTACATATCAATCACGATCCATTCGACCGCTTCACGAATTTCTCGTGAAAAATGACTAAAATAACGTTTTAAAAAAGGCAGTTGTCGGTTCTCGACAATGTCCAATAAGCGCTGTGTTTGTCCATCCATCATGATGAAACTCATAGCACCTGAAACACCCCGAACTGATTTGAATTCATCAAAACAAAGTACCTTAGGTAACGGTGTCCGAAAAGGATTCAACGGACGATAAAATCGCTTCATAATACGGTAAACAGAAGAGACCGATAGATTTTTCTGAGCGGCGATCTCTGTCATTGAGGTATTTTTTTTCAGACGAGTCACGACAGACCAGCGGACTTTCTCACTGATGAAACAGTGTTTTTTCGCAACAGAAGTATCTGCGACAAAGGTCCGCTGACAAGCTTTGCATTTGAAGCGTTGCTTTTTCAATTCGAGGTAGGTACGGTATTCAGAAACATCGTTCATTAACAACCGGACGGTTGTTGTACCCCAACGCACAATATCTGAAGCAATCTGGTGTTTACAGTGGATGCATTCTTGGGCTGTATAAATCAAGTTTCCACGATAAATATGACAGATTTGCCCTTTGTATTTTTCTTTTGTGAGACAATTTTCGTTAAAAGTAACTGATAAGTCTAGAATATCTAATGTTTCTTTGATAAGGTGAGTGTAAGACATCTTGATTCCTCCTTTTGGGTTGGTTCGCCAAATTAATTCTAAAGGATTTCAAGGTGTCTTTTCTATATGTTTTGGAAAATAAAAAAGATGCTGGTGTCATCCACCAACATCAAAAAGTATAGAGCCTGAAATTAGAGGGAACGCATGTTTGTATGCGTTCCCTCTTTTTTGTTTGTCAAGAACGAAAATCAATTCTCTATTTTTGTAAAATAACAAAAAAATTGTTTAAAGATTTTTAAAGAAAGTAGGAGGATTATTTTATGTCATATACAGGAATTTTGAGTCTCGAAGATATTTGTCACTACGGTAAACGGTGTACCGCTACAGAAAAAATCACGAAGAAACTATCAACTGGCCAAAGTAAAACCGTTGTGCAGTGTAAGAAATATATAATCCAGAAAGACAAAGTCTCAGAGGAAATGATTTATTACGTTGGGAAACAAAAGCAAATAATTTTAAAAGATCCTATCCCTTTAAAAGAGCTATATCCAACAATCAAACATGTTTATGACCAAAACGGTGTACTGATTGGTCGAAGAAAAAATGGAGTCTTGCGTTGTACCGCAAAAGGGATGGGGCGTTTGATCAGCTGAATTGATCATTCTCATAACTTGTATTTTATCGTTTTTCGCTTGCTTGAAAATATTGTCGATACTTCTAAAGGAACTTAGAATCATTAGAAAAATAAGGAGTAGACTTGATCTATCAACAATTCCCTTCTGGGAGTGACGGGGTAGGTTTTTAACGATTGGTAACGTAAAAAATTGGTCAATCGAGTAAATGCCCTTGTTTGGATAATGGTGAAATGAATTTGTGTAAATAATATGCACAGAGTAAACAAGAGGAAATTTAGAAGTTAGACAAGTTTGAATAGCGCCTAGATTAATCATGAGCAGCTACTAAGGGATCTAGGCTTTGACGCAAACTCATGGAATAAGGAGTAGGTCTTCTCGTAATGGGGAGGACGCACAAGAAATTGTGTCGTGTGCTGCAACACATGTAGATACTTGCGAGGACGTTGGTCATTGGACTAATCGAGCATTTACCGATTTCTACTAGGGTTTCTCGTTTCGGACGCCATAAACGAGTCGATATTTTTTATGTATTTTTAAGTGAACGAAAAACGATAAAATATGAACAAGTACTGAATAAAGTGAAAAAATTGATATAAAACATAGAGAAAATGAAATTTACGTAATGGAGGAATGACAAATGAAAAATTATGATCCAAATATGCGATGGGGCACACATACTATTAAGGTTTCTTTCCAACGTTGGGATTACAAAGGATTTGTGACGTTTAGAGGAGGCGGAAATTGTAAAGGATTAGATGTTTTAGTATTAGACGAGGATGATTTATACGATCAAACATTGACTGATAATCCAATTGGATTCGGCTTACTACCTGAAGATGATAAAGGCAATGAATGGTTTAAAATGACGCTTACGAATGATAATGGAGACGAATTATCTGTTGAAGATACTTGGTCATATTTGAGTGATTATATTGTCAGCGTTGAAATCATTGATTTTGTAGCGGATAAAAAAGAATAAAAACTGGAGGAATAGATTATGAAATTTTTCAAAGTAAAATCACCATACTATTATGCGTTAATCGCAGCAAAGAATGAAGAAGAATGTGCAGAATTGTATGAACAAGTAATAACAGATATAGAGGATCACGAAGAATTTATTCGATGTTTGCATGAGTTAAATAGAAATGAAGCAATACAAAAGAATGCGAAAACAATAAGTGAAGAAACGTTACAACCGATTGGTATGGAGGAAGCTACAAAAGACATTTTTACAATTATTGATGAACAAAAATCTTGTGTATTAAGCATTATTCAACTATTGGAGTTGTTGTTGAAAAAAGCAGAGACAATCTCGTTTTTGTGACAGAAATTCAAACGGGCAGAGCTTTTGTCGTCACAGACAAAGCGGCAAAAGCTTATCAAAGTGGCGATATTTTAACGTTAAATCTGACTACGAAGACGTTCGTCGATGCGGCAGAAGATTATCCATTTGTTTAGGAGGAAACGGACATGGCAGAAGAAAAAGAACCACTAGACAATACCCGATGTTTCCCAAAAAAGAATTGGCTGGATATCAAATAATCCCAATGGATATAAGCAATGGTTTCGAGAACAAACAGAAACATACGAAAGAAACTATTCTGATGTGGCTGGGAGAAGTTTGGTAGCTTCTATCGAGGAATTACCGGAGGATAGTGCTTCCAATATGATGAGGAACGTCATTAAAATTTTAAAGAGATTGAGAGATGTATATTTTTCAAGATCTAGAGCAGAAGGAAAACCATCTTCGATTGTCATAACTACTATTGTTGCTAGAATAGCAAACAAGTATACTTTTTCTTCGGATGAATTTACTTTATTAAAGCAAGTAGTAGGGGAACTTAAGCAGCTTGAGGGATTTACTAAAGGAAAAACTATAGAATCAAGTTTGGACTGGATAGGCTACAATTAACTAGACAGAAAAATTAAGGTGTGTAGACTAGAAGAAAACATACCAGGAGGAATTTTTATGTCTAAGAGAACACGAAGAACTTTTTCACAAGAATTCAAGCAACAAATCGTCAATCTTTACTTAGCTGGAAAGCCACGTGTAGAAATCATTCGAGAATATGAACTAACGGCTTCAGCATTTGACAAATGGGTAAAGCAATCTAAAACGAGTGGTTCATTCAAAGAAAAAGATAATCTTACGCCTGAACAAAAAGAATTGTTAGAACTACGTAAAAGAAACCAGCAATTAGAAATGGAAAATGATATTTTAAAGCAAGCAGCGCTGATATTCGGACGAAGAGACAAGTAATCGATGCGAATAAGCATCTTTACCCTATATCAGCGATGTGCAGAATATTAGGTCTATCACGTCAGTCCTATTATTATCAATCAAAACCAAAGAAAGACGAATCAGAACTTGAAGAAGTAGTCGCTGAAGAATTTATCCGCAGCCGAAAGGCCTACGGCTCAAGAAAAATAAAAAAAGCCTTATCAAAACGAGGCATTCAGATCAGCCGACGAAAAATTAGTAGAATCATGAAAAATAGAGGATTAAAATCGAGCTATACTGTTGCTTATTTTAAAGTACATCATTCTACTTGCAATGAAGCCAAAACGACAAACGTATTGAATCGTAAATTCTTAAGAGACAACCCATTAGAAGCGATCGTAACAGACTTGACTTATGTACGAGTCGGGAAAAAATGGAATTATGTCTGTTTCATTTTGGATCTGTTCAATCGAGAAATTCTCGGCTATTCTTGTGGAGAACATAAAGATGCCGTTCTAGTAAAAAAAGCATTTAGCCGTATCAAACAACCTCTGACAGAGGTTGAGATTTTTCATACTGATCGTGGAAAAGAGTTTGATAACCAAGCTATTGATGAATTATTAACAACTTTTGACATCAATCGATCATTGAGTCATAAAGGCTGTCCTTTTGATAATGCCGTAGCTGAATCAACTTATAAGTCGTTGAAAGTAGAATTTGTCTATCAATACACATTTGAAACCTTACAACAATTGGATTTGGAGTTATTTGACTATGTCAATTGGTGGAACCACCTTCGGTTGCACGGTACACTTGGCTACGAGACACCGGTTGGTTACCGTAACCAGAGATTGGCGCAGCGAATCCTTGATAATGAGCTCGGATGTGCTAACGCTAGCGAGGCAGTCTAACTTTAACTGTTAGCTCCTGCCGAAGATCGTCACATCCGAGGAGGCTCATTGTCAAGGACAATCGGAATAGCATACGGAAAGAAGTTCTGCACCTTATAAAATTTGTCAAAAAAACTGTTGCCATTCCACTGCCTAGCTCGCCTAATTGCGAGAAGTCTCTGCGGATCGTTGCAGAAGGAATTTGGGTGATTTCGCTGAACTCATTTGATTTGATTCTACTTATGCCTGAGTCATCCAGCATCTTCAAGTAGCGTAAATATAAAGGTAATCTTTTCGCAGTTGCTTTTGGCAGTGTATCTGTTTTTTCTCGCATAACGACGCTCCTTGTTAATAATTTCACATATTTAGTGTAACATGTTTCTAACCCGGGAGCAAGGTTACAAGTAGGAAGGAAAAGGGTGTGAGACAAATAAAACGGAACTGTGACAAAAGTCTTGTGTAGTGACCCCCAAAAGTTAGACTTTTTTGGAGTGGAGAAATCCACTCCTTTTTTCATGCTCTAAAATGATATTTTTACACAACCGTTACGGTTGTTTTACGAAATTGGACGGGACTTTGCCAGTTTAATTTCTGTTTTATCCGTTCATTATTGTAGTAATAGATATAGCTATCGATGGCTGATTTTAATTCCTCGAAACAGTTATAAACTTTCCCGTGAAAAATCTCTTGTTTTAATAAGCCAAAAAAATTCTCCATAAGTGAATTATCTAAGCAGTTCCCTTTCCGAGACATGCTTTGAAAGATTTTGTACTCCTTCAATTTGTTTCTATAAGCTTTCATTTGATACGCCCAACCTTGATCTGAGTGAAACGTACGACGATAGGGACAATCGTTAGTGGTCTGGATAGCTTCCTCCAAACCTTCCATTACCGCTAATGCATTGGGCTTTTCAGAGATACGATAGGATAAAATCTCACTATTGAACATATCCATAAAAGGATCTATATAAATTGAGTTAAATTGTATTCGTTTTTCCTCCTATAGGCGTATACTAAAGAAAACACTTGAGGAGTGGGGAACATGGAAACAGAACGCCAAATCCGTGAATTGGAAAAAGCGATGAATACGACAGACAACCGCCGGTTGTACGAGCGTTTCCTGGCAGTCAAGTTGGTTCTTGAAGGCCACACCCGGAAAGAAGCCGGGCACACCATCGGCCCCGACGAGCATACTGTCAGCCACTATGTGAAAAACTACTGCCATAATGGAATCCAAGGTTTAGTCTCCAAAAAACAAAGCGGACGACCTTCACGGCTGACAGATGAACAGGAAGCGGAACTGGTCCAAATCGTCGCCTACCACACTCCGGAGGAAGTAGGTTTCAAATCCCGTGCCAATTGGACATTGGCGATTGTGTGTGACCTGATTCTCCGGGAATGGAGTTATGGATATACGCAAAAAGGCGTGGCGGACCTCCTTCACCGGCTAGGACTAAGCTGGACCCGTCCGACGTATACCCTCAAAAAAGCGGATTCCAAGAAACAACAGGTATTTTTGGAAGAAACCTTCCCGAGCCTAAAAAAAATTGCTGAATAGCGATATTGACCACCTCCTATTCGAGGACGAAACCATGATCCGGGATTACCAAGCCATTGGCTGCACCTGGTTTCTCCGCGGCCACCAGCGAAAAATCCCCACTTATGGACAACACAAAGGGGTAAAATTGATAGGCACCTTGGATTATGAAACCGGTCGGATCATTTGTACAGAAGAAGGGGCATACGACGCAGCGGCCTTCCTCCGTTTTCTGGAGCGGACGTTGCGGGAATACCCCACCGGAAAAATCGTGATGGTATTGGATAATGCCCTTATCCACCACGCCAAGCTGATCCAGTCTTTTCTTGAAGAAAACGCTAGGCGCCTGGCACTCATCTTCCTCCCTCCCTACAGCCCTCAGTTGAACCTAATGGAAGGCGTTTGGAAGTGGCTCAAGGAATCGGTCATCAACAATGTTTTTTTTGACCACGTCCAGAAAATCAAACAGTCGGTCCGCGGTTTCTTAGCCGATGTAAACGAGCGTCCCCTTGTGGTGATTGACCGACTGTGCGTGCGGATGTAAAGTATTTAATTCAACCTATATAGATACAATTTCTTTTGACGGATAATGCCTTTGGCATCCACTTCATGGTATTTAAATTCAGTTGTATCCGTCGTGATTTTCTGATGGCAGATACTGGTGTAGAAACGACGATGGATCCGATTTTTGGCTACTTACTGCTCCGACTTGTCCTCGATAAGAATTGTAGCGCCGTGATTTACGTGTGTATGCCGTTACTTTTATTCCTAGCTTCTTGATCAGGCGCTGAACTTTCTTTTTATTGATAGAGAAACCGCGGTTTCTTAGTTCATTGGTCATCCGTAAACAGCCATAATCCTTGTGCTTCTCCCGAATTTTAAGCATTTCCGCTTCAATCTCTTGATCTGGATTTTTACGGTCCAATCGTTTTTGCCAGTACATAAAGGTTGCCTTAGGGAACTTTAAAGTTTCTAGAAGCTCAACTAATTTAAACGGTCCTCGGAGGCTTGCGATGATTCGTGCGATTGCTTCATTCGTCGTTGTTGGGCTTCCTGTTTTCGCAGCTTCCTCAATTCTTTTAAAAAGGCATTTTCAATTTGAAGGGAACGGACTCGTTTCTCCAACTCCTCGATGCGTTCACGTTCTTCAGACGTTGCTTTAGTTGTAGATTTTTTCTTATTTTTGGGTTCATTTTTCTTAGACAAGATAGGTGGACATCCTTTCGTTTTTGAGAGTCCATCGATCCCACCCTCACGGAATTGATGCATCCAACTAGCGATCAAATTAGGGTTGTTCATGTTAAGTGTGTTGGCAACTTCACGATAGGACAGCTCACTTGTTAGATATAACTCTATCGCATCCAGCTTAAATTGAACAGAATATTTTTTCTTTTGTCGCTTTCTTACTAGACCCTCTTCACCAAATTCTTGATAGGCATTGATCCAGCGCTTCACTTGTGATGGAGCCTTAATGGAATACTTCTTTGCCAGATAATCACTTCCGCCTTTGCCATCCAAATAATCATGAACGATCTTTAATTTAAGTTCAAAAGTATACTTAGCCATAAAAAATACCGACCTCCAAAAGTTAGATTTTTTGGTCTAACTTTTGGGGGTCGGTACATTGTCGCAGTTCCTTTTTCCGAATAAACGGTGTTCCAGAAGTAACTTCTTCGGAAATAAGCCGAAATTTCACAAAAATTTGAAAAGCAATTTTCGTAAATTCCTTCTTATTTCTTGAAGCTGCCCACTTCTGTCACAACCTCGCTATTTCATGGGAAATTCTCTTTTTTATATCATTTATCAACTGTAGCTTGATCTCTAAATAAAATTTTATTTTTCAGTTAGTAAAAAAGAACTGGCTTTTCCATAACTTCTTGATAAATGGTATTCAATCAGCTAATCTTCGACATTAGTTCAAAAACGGTAAAATACATGGAGCTAATTTTTCGTTTTGTTTCTCTAATACTCTGGTCAAAACACTATTTTCACAACCTCTTATAGCAATTCTGAAAATTCTTCAGTTTTTTCATTAGACGATTCTGCTTGTATCTCTTCCATCTTCAAGCCAGTTAGTGCTCGTTGGATCATTTCATCTATTGCTAAACGCTCTTCATATTGATGGACCTTTTCCAGTTGAGGGCGTGTTTTTGGCTGTGGAGGAGCAAAAATCGTACAGCAGTCTTCAAAAGGCTGGATAGAAAGATTAAATGTATCGATCTGTTCTGCTACTTCAATGATTTCAAGTTTATCCATTGTCGCTACAGGCCGAATGATTGGCGTATTCGTTACTTCATTGATAGCCACCATACTTTGCAAGGTTTGCGAAGCCACTTGACCTAATGATTCACCATTCAAAATGACTAAACCATGACGAATACGGCGAATTTCATCGGTCAAACGCAACATCATTCGACGAGTAATTGTCATCCAATATCCTTGTGGCACTGACTTTTTGATTTCTTCTTGAATCTCGGTAAATGGCACTTCGATAAAATGGATCGTTCCCACATAAGGTGCTAGTTTGGCTGTTAGATCTTTTGCCTTTTGCAGTGCTTGTTCACTTGTATACGGCGGACTAGCAAAATGAACAGCTTCAATTTCCACTCCCCGCTTCATGGCAAAGTACCCTGCTACAGGAGAATCAATCCCCCCAGAAAGCATAAGCATTCCTTTTCCGCTTGTTCCTACGGGCAATCCTCCAGCTCCCTTGATCGTTTCATACGATAGATAAGCACCATCACGCCGAATCTCTACACGTAATGGAATATCTGGTTGACGCATTTGAACTTGGATATGCGGGAAAATATCAAAAACAGCATTACCTAATGTTTGATTCAATTCATTACTTGTCAATTCAAATTGGTGATCGCTTCTTTTAGCGATAATTTTAAATGTTTCTTTCCCAGTATAAATTTCTTTCATGATGTCTTGAACAGCTTGTTTCAAAACTTCGACATCTTTTTCTACACGAATACTTGGAGAAAAATTTTGGATCCCAAATATTTTTGCTAGTTTTGGAATAACTAGCTGCCCGTCTGCGCCATTCAATAAAAGATGCATCCGGTCCCGATCAGCATGGATTTTGATTTCTGGAAAGTCTTTCAAAGCTTGTCTGACATTTTGTGCTAGTTGCATGATAAAGCTTTTTCGATTCTTTCCTTTTGTCGAAAGTTCCCCATAACGGACCATAATTTCACTGTATTTCACAAGAACACTCCTCTTTTAATTGATTGCAGAAAATTTCTTATAAAGCTGCTTGAAAATAATCATAAATTGCTCGACTTCTGCAAGCGAATTGTTTTCATCTAAGCTGATTCGAACAGCAGATGTAGCCAGATCATTTGGTACATGCATTGCGTGCAATGTACTGCTTGCCATATGTTTACGTGAGGAGCAGGCACTAGTAGTAGAAACAAATATTTGTTTTTCTTCTAAGGCATGGACGAGAACTTCGCCGCGAATTCCTTTTAGAGCAAAACATAAAATATGCGGTGCATAGTCAGTTCCTTCTGAAAAAATCGTCACTTTCTCATACGTCTTCAACGCATTGATTAGAGCTACTTTTAAGCGTTGTGTCTGCTCAGGTTTTTGTTCCTTTATCTCTAATGATAAACGTAAAGCTTTAGCCATAGCCACAATACCTGGAACATTTTCTGTCCCACTTCGCTGATTTCTTTCTTGCCCTCCACCTGTCAGTAATGGTGCTAAACGACGACCCTTTTTCCAATAAATGAAACCAGTTCCCCGTGGGCCATGGAATTTATGAGCTGAAAATGTTGCAAAATCAACTCTTTCTGTCAACCATTGCGAGAATGGTACTTTTCCAATCGCCTGAACAGCATCTACATGGAAATGAATTTTAGGAAAATCATCCAAAAGATCACTGATTTCCTGGATGGGCTGAATCGATCCTACTTCATTATTCACAGCCATAACAGAGACTAATACTGTCTCTTTTCTTATTAATTCTTTCAATTCGTCGACACGTACAAATCCGCGTTTATCCACTGGGGCGATACTTACTTCGATTCCTAATTCTTTTAATTGTTCTGCTGTCTCGCTGACGGCCGGATGTTCGACTCCTGAAATGATCATATGATTCCCATATTCTCTTTTTTCGATCATCGTTCCTTTTAATACCCAGTTATCTCCTTCTGTTCCGCCTGAAGTAAAATAGATTTCTTCTGGTTCTACATGGATCAAATCAGCGATCTGCTTTCTTGCTTGCTGCAACAACCGGTTAGCTTGATTGCCTAAATCATGCAAGCTTGATGGATTCCCAATAATCCGCTGACTGGTTTTTACATATGCATCTAAGCTTTGCGGAAAGATTGGGGTTGTTGCACTGTTATCAAAATATATCATAAGAAACCCCTCTTTTTTGAAATTCTTTTCTATTATAACGGTTGTCCAAGGTGCTTTCAAGAGCAGGTGAAATTTTCACTTGTTTCAATTTTCAAATATACAAAAAAAGACAAAAACAAGACAATAATCCGTCTTGCTCTTGTTGGTTTACTAACTTTTTTGGCTCTATACTTTTTGATGTTGGTGGATGACACCAGCATCTTTTTTATTTTCCAAAACATATAGAAAAGACACCTTGAAATCCTTTAGAATTAATTTGGAGAACCAACCCAAAAGGAGGAATCAAGATGTCTTACACTCACCTTATCAAAGAAACATTAGATATTCTAGACTTATCAGTTACTTTTAACGAAAATTGTCTCACAAAAGAAAAATACAAAGGGCAAATCTGTCATATTTATCGTGGAAACTTGATTTATACAGCCCAAGAATGCATCCACTGTAAACACCAGATTGCTTCAGATATTGTGCGTTGGGGTACAACAACCGTCCGGTTGTTAATGAACGATGTTTCTGAATACCGTACCTACCTCGAATTGAAAAAGCAACGCTTCAAATGCAAAGCTTGTCAGCGGACCTTTGTCGCAGATACTTCTGTTGCGAAAAAACACTGTTTCATCAGTGAGAAAGTCCGCTGGTCTGTCGTGACTCGTCTGAAAAAAAATACCTCAATGACAGAGATCGCCGCTCAGAAAAATCTATCGGTCTCTTCTGTTTACCGTATTATGAAGCGATTTTATCGTCCGTTGAATCCTTTTCGGACACCGTTACCTAAGGTACTTTGTTTTGATGAATTCAAATCAGTTCGGGGTGTTTCAGGTGCTATGAGTTTCATCATGATGGATGGACAAACACAGCGCTTATTGGACATTGTCGAGAACCGACAACTGCCTTTTTTAAAACGTTATTTTAGTCATTTTTCACGAGAAATTCGTGAAGCGGTCGAATGGATCGTGATTGATATGTACGCTCCTTATGTATCGCTCGTTAAAAAGCTGTTTCCAAAAGCACAGCTGATTATTGACCGGTTTCACATCGTCCAACATATTGGTCGTACCTTTCGCAATCATCGAATCAAAGAAACGAACCAACTATTAAAAAGCAAAGAACAAAAACACTATCAATTAGGTAAGCAATTAAAAAGATACTGGAAACTTCTTCAAAAAGATGAACGCAAGCTTGATTATACTCGACGCCTTTGGCGACCTGGCTTCAAAGCTCATTTAACAGAGACCGATATTGTGGATCGCTTACTGAAAGGGAGCCCTGCTTTGCGTGTAGGCTATCAGTTATATCAAGACTTTCTTTACGCTGTAAAGGAACGAGACTACGTATCGTTTGAAGAACTACTTACCAATAATATCATGCTTCCCGAAGGCTATCAGACGACCTTGAGAACGTTCCAGAAATTTCTGCCACAAATCAAAAATGCTTTACAACAAAGTTATTCAAATGGCCCACTTGAATGTCTGAACAACCATATCAAAGTGTTAAAACGAAATGCATATGGCTTTCGTAGCTTTTATAATTTCAAATTGCGCATCATGATTCGTCATGGCAACGCATTGATTTTCAACTAAAAAAGATCAAGAGGAACTGATCCACTTGATCTCCAATTATTCTAAGATTTCTCTTTACCAACATCATTTTACAAAGAGCCCCAATATAAATCTCCTCTTATATAAAGTTATTTATGAACACTGATTTAAGCTAAGCTGCCGATATCACAATCTCATCATCCACTAAATCAGCCTTCAAGTTTTTGACATCTAAGTGGTCAAGGTAGAAATCCGTTACCTTATCACGAATTTGTCGTTCAATTACTCGCCGTAATGGCCGCGCACCCATTGCTTCATCATAGCCTTGTTCCATCAGCCAATCTTTAGCCGCTTTAGTTACCTCAAGTTTGATGGATTTTTTGGCTAAAGTTTTTTGTACATCCGCCAACATCAAATCGACAATTTGACTTAAGTCTTGCTTAGTCAGATGTGAAAATTCCACGATTCCATTAAAACGGTTCAGAAATTCTGGGCGGAAAAATGGTGCTAACTTATCCATTAATGACTGATCTCGTTGCTTGTCACCACTTAATGCTTCATTACCAAAGCCAGCATTAGAAGTAGCAATAATAATCGTATTTTTGAAATTAATGACATTGCCTTGTCCATCCGTTAAGCGCCCATCATCCATCACTTGTAACAGTAACGTTAATACTTGTGGATGAGCCTTTTCAATTTCATCTAATAATACAATGGAATATGGATTACGCCGAACCCGTTCAGTTAGAGTATTAGCATTATCTTCATAGCCTACGTATCCAGCCGAGGTACCAATTAATTTCGACACAGCTGTACGATCAGCATATTCACTCATATCTAGCCGAATAATCGCATTTTCATTTCCAAACATATCTAAGGCTAATTGCTTAGCTAATTCAGTCTTTCCTACGCCAGTTGGGCCCACAAACAGAAAACTTCCAATCGGCTGATCACCCTCTGAAAAGCCCGCACGGTTACGCCGAATTGCTCTTGCTACCATTTCAACCGCTTCATCTTGACCGATTACCTTACTTTTCAGACGCTTATCAAGATTTTTCAAGCGCTCAATATCATTAGCGCCCATATCAGAAACTGGTATACCAGTTAAACGTTCAACCGATTGTGCCACATCATCAATCGTGGCAGTGATTTTTTCTTTTTGATCCGTTTCTTTAATCTTTTGCTTGGTTTCCTCGATCGACTTCTTGATATCAGCGGCTTTTGTAAAGTCCTCCGCTTTAATGGCGGCCTCCTTAGCTGCCTCTAATTTTTTAAGGCGTTGATCCAATGTCTCAACATCAGTTTGCGAATTTTTAGCCGCTAAATGAGCCGCAGTCATGTCGATCAAATCGATAGCTTTATCTGGCAAAGTGCGTTGTGGTATATATTGGATTGAATAATCCACAGCCGCCTTCAAAACATCATCTGGTAATACAACATGATGATGTTTTTCGTACAGCTCTTTAACACCTTGTAATATACGTAAAGTGTCAGCGGCCGTCGGTTCATTAATCACAACATCATTGAATCGCCGTGCCAAAGCCGCATTTTTCAAAATAGTATTGCGATATTCATCTTGAGTCGTAGCCCCGATTACACTCAGCTCGCCACGTGACAAAGCAGGTTTAATGATATCAGCCAATCCTTTGCCACCATCTTCACCACCAGTGGCACCCGTGCCGAGAATCTGATGAATTTCATCGAAGAATAGAATAATATTACCAGCTGCTTTAACTTCCTCTACCAGCTGTTTAATATTTTCTTCAAAAGAACCGCGATATTGAGTTCCCGCTTCCAAAGACGATAAATCAATCGAATAGATTTCTTTATCTTGAATCGTTTCTGGAACTTTACCAGCCACAATTGCTTGTGCCAGACCTTCGACGACTGCAGTTTTACCTACACCGGCATCACCAACTAAGATTGCATTATTTTTCGTTCTACGACTCAAAATTTCTGCAGTTTCTTGAATCTCATTCTCACGTCCAATCACTGGATCTAGTAATCCATCACGAGCCTGTTCCGTCAAATTAGTCCCTAATTTTTCTAAAATCCCTCCTTTTTTAACAGCCTGTTGACCATCTTTAGATACTTCTATTGTTTTATTATTTTGGGGTAGCTTACCAGTTGCTCGGTATTGAGCAAACTCATCCGGTGTCAACGATTGTCCATTAACTAAATACCGTGCACGCTTCGAATTTTGATTATCCATGCGCCGAAATAATTGATTGAAAACATCATCCATATCATTGTTGAAAAAAGGATCATTTCCGTAGAAATTTGCCATATTACCACACCTCCATAAAAATTTATATGTGTAACTTAGTGACCATAATATCCTTTAAAACTATAACTGAATTGTATCACAATTTTTATGTATCGCTAAGTAAAGTGCTTATAGAATCAATTAGAAATAATTAGGATAATTTTGTTTAAACAATAGTAAAGAAGTGTTAAGCGTATCAGACTAAGACTTTGCTTTTTCGTGGGCTTCGATTGCCAGAACGTCCTTTGAAACTTCGTTCAATTCATTACCTCATTTCTTTTATTATTTATGATACGGATTAAAGCGTACTCTTTGCCCAAAAAAATATTGTTAATAGGAACTTGATACAGATTAGACAGCTCATTTAAAAGAGAAAATGGAATATCAGAACTATCTTTTTCATATTTGGACAACGTTTGAAAATGCACATCAGCAGCTTTAGCGGCTTTTTTACTAGTGAATCCAGCATTAACGCGCGCTGCCTTTAACGACATAGCAGATTATTTTGGCGTATTGAAGTCTACGATTGATCCGCGGTATGGCGAGATACCGAAAAATTTAATACCTGTTAAAAAATATAGACAGATTCCTGTTTTGGGAGAAATTGCTTGTGGAGATCCTATTTTAGCTGAAGAAAATATTGAAGAATATAGAGAAGAGATAGACGAAAACTTGCCCACTGGTGAAGTCTTTTATTTAAAAATCAAAGGTAATAGCATGGTTCCTACAATCCCTTCTGATAGTTACGTGTTGATTCGAAGACAACCAGTTGTGGAAGATGGAGAAATTGCAGCAGTTATAGTAAACGGCGACTCTGAAGCGACTCTCAAAAGAGTTAAACATGTTAATGATGTTGTAATGCTAATGCCCGATAATAATGATTATCATCCTTATATCATTGATGAAAATAATCCAGCAAGAATTTTAGGTAAAGCGGTAAAAGTAAGTTTTGACCTATAAAAAATACCCCATTCGCAGTTGGAGCTGCGGCTAGGGTTCTCATTTCAGAGACTGTGTATATTATTATATCAGAGATGGGGATGAAAAATGAAAATATTGTACGAATATTATTACTTTCAATAGGCGCTTTTCTTGTATTTATAGGTTTATTTGGTGGAATCATAGCAAGTGGAGATTTTTTATCAGGTGGATTTTCTGTCGTGGTAGGAATTCTTTTCTTGAGTTTTTCTCATAAAATGAAAGAAATCATCAAAGAACAAACGATAGAAAAAAATGAAGATGCTACTATTCAAAACCCTGATAAAGAAAACGTTATCGAAAACAAAATAGATATTGATGATTTGATTAAAAAATCAGTAAATATAACCGGTCCTACCCCTCCCTCGAAATCAAAAAAAGCAGATAAAAAGAGTCCAACTTACATTAAAGCTCGTAAACTGGTTGATGATTACGTCGTAATAGATTTCGAAACCACTGGATTAAGTCCGTTGGATAGCGAAATTATCCAAATTGGTGCTATAAAATATGAATCAAACGAAGAAATTGATCGCATATATCAAAATATTAAACCATTTAGATCAAACATCTCTAAAAGAATAACTAAGATAATTGGATTAGAATTAGAAGATGTCGTAAATATGCCCAAATTTGAAGACTTTTCACCTCAGCTAATGTCGTTCATTAGTTGTTATACTCTTGTCGCTCATAACGCACCTTTTGATTTAAAGTTTTTGCTGCATCAATTAAATGAAAATAATATTGAATTAAATCAACGAATCCGTGTAATTGATACTTTACCTTTAGCACGAAGACATTTCGAAACTCCGAATCACAAACTAATAACTTTAAAAGATTATCTCAATTTAGATAATAATTCACACGATGCTTTAGAAGACTGTTTAGTTACAAACAAAGTTTATCAATACATTAAACACGAAAGCAATAAAATAGTACAAGTCTCAAATTAGTAGATTAATACACTTGTTTTTTAGAATTATAAATAACTCATAAAAAATATTTTGACTTTCAAAATCACTTTTGCTACCAGAAGTTGAGGCGAAGTGTTTTAAGCATAGTTGTACCCTAGTTTGACCGTTAAAAATAAATAACGATCGCTAGAGTGCAACTATGTTTGTTTGCGCTACCGTCAGCGTCGGCTTGGCCTCTCACATCCATTACCGTCGGGATTATCTCCGTTACATGCCCTTACAAAATACGCCCTGTAAGCATTGCATGAAACCACCGTGCATTTGCACCGTATTTCCGCCCTAGCCGTTCAAATCGGTCGCTACCACCATTCAGAAGCACGTGCGGTAATGGTTACACGTTGCTGTCTCCTAGCATTAGTTATTGCAGCGGCTAATGCTTAACCTTTCTACTTTATCGATAATTTAATATCAGGCAGCTTGGCTCCTACCTCTGATACTATTCGTATGTCTTACAAACAGTATCGTACCAAGCTTTATATTAGTTTTATATAGAGTTTTAAAGGTGTCTGCTTGTACACTTGTACACCATTTTTTGAATGTTACTCATCTGTGGCATACTGTAAAAAAATAGTACACCAACGGAGTAGACAACTGTGGGAAAGGTTCTTTCATCTGCAAACTTTAAAGGCGGAGTCGGTAAAACCAGCACGACTGCTCTTGTCGGATATAATTTGGCTAAAGTCGGCAAAAGAGTATTAATGATTGATTTGGATGCTCAAGCAAATTTGACTTCTTTAATGTTTAAAACAAGTTCTAATGACAATGAAATTACAACAATCGACAAATCTCTTATGAGAGGTATTACAGAAAATATTGAACCTGATAAATTAGCATTAGTAATCAAAGAAAATCTCTACTTAATACCCAACGCTGTAGATTTTTCAGTTTATCCAAGATATTTAGAAAAGAACTTTAATGCTGAGATTGATCGAGTGAAGTACTTAAAAGAATATATAAAGCCTTTGATTTCAAAATTTGATTATATATTTTTAGATGTACCGCCAACTTTGTCACTTCTTAATGACACTGCTTTCTATGCTTGCGATCAGATTATTGTTGTCCTTCAAACGCAAGAAAGAAGTTTGACTGGTGCAGAGGTATTTATTCAATATTTGCAAAACACTTTAATTGACGAATTCAATGCCAGTTGTGATGTTTTAGGTATACTTCCAGTGTTAAGCAAACGGAATGCACGTGTAGACGAAGAAATACTAGAATTGGCTACAGAAGAATTTGGTGAAGAATATATATTTGATCATAAAATTTCTTTAATGGAGCGAGTTAAGCGTATGGACATGACTGGCATCACAGATAATCCTAAAGATCCGCACGATAAAAAGGTGCATAGTATTTTACTTTGGTAGGGGAAGAAATATTAGAGAGGATTGATGGCTAATGGGAATGCTGAATCAGAGTAATAAAAAGAAATTGGAACGGAAGCCTAATCCTGTTATAAATCAACAAATAGATCGGAATGAATTAAATATTGGCAGGATACTTTCCAATTCGGAATCCGAACCTTCTAAATTAGGAATAAGAAGCACGACTGAACGCGCTACTATAAAAGTAGATAATCACGTTCGAAATATGCTGACATCTCTAGTAAATATCGGAATGTTTGATTCTCAAAAAGATGCTGTTGAAAAAATGTGCTTTTCAACGCTAGATAGCTTATCTGACGACGAACGAAAAAGACTTGATTTTATTTTAGATTCTTTAGAGCTAAAAGATTATAACAAACAACAACGTGCAAAAAAGATTTAAAAGGAGGAACGGGCTGATGGATAAAGAAGCTACATTGATAGCGCAAGCCAAAAAGTTGAGTTTAGATTTATATGAAATTTTTAATCAATTAAACGAGGAACGAGATATAGAAAAAGATACTACTAAACATTCTGTAGTTATTGCTGCAAATAATTACAGTCCGACAGAAACAACTTTAAAAATTGACATTAGACTTAGAGATCAAATTAATGCACTTAGTTTGATTGGTTGTGGGAATACTCAAAAAGAGACTGTAGCGTTGTTGATTCAGAATGTGCTGGATTCTATGACAGAAGATGAACGAAGAAAATTTAACGTTCAGTATCAAGTTTTAGAGGATAAGACGATAAAGCAAGCTAAAAAGAGTAAGGCAAAGTAATATTTTTGTTATCTGAATCAAGTTAATGCTAATAAATTTCACAATCTTAAAAATTCAAAAAACAAAGGAACACAAGAGGTAGTTAACTAAACCAATTTATTTTCACAAAGTATCAACTGAAAACTGTTGGTATAAGTGGTACTTGGTAGTATAGTATATATCTTATGTAAACTAATATTTATATTTAAATTATTTTAAGAAAACATTAGTATTTTAAAGCTTTTCAGATTAAAATATACTTGAGGCTTAATAGTATTGTCCCTAGTAAAAAAAATGGAGGTAATATAATGGCAAATATCAAGTATATTGGAAATGATACAAAGACGTTAGAAAAAGGTAAAATTCATAGGAAGGACGGAAATCAAACCGGCTGTGGAGCGAAAATTGATGATAATCCACAAGATTGGCAGTCTACAACAGCTTCTATCACTTGTGAAAAAAGAGGTTGTAGATAAAATCACCTTTATATACAAGTTGAAAATAATGTAAGTGCTATACCACAATTTTGACAATCGCGAATTGTAAAATTAAGTTAGAAAAATAAAAAGGCATTTATGGTACACTCAAATTGTATTTCCGACGAAAGAAAACAAAGGAGTGTAACCATAAATGACCTACAAACATCTTACCATAGACGAACTGACAATGATAGAATCATATTATCTTCAACATAATAAGCCGGTTGAAATCGCTAACCGAATGGGACGTGCTATACAAACTATTTATAATGTAGTCAATAAGTTCAAGCAAGGTAAGACTGCTCTTGATTATTGGCACCAGTATAAAGAAAAAATGTGGTAGAAAAGTCATTCAATTACCTGCTCATGAAGTAGATTACATTAAAGAGAAAGTCACTCTTGGTTGGACGCCTGACGTCATTATCGGGCGAAAAGAAAGACCTGTTTCATGCGGTATGAGAACACTTTATCGTTTATTTTCTAAAGGAATATTTGATATTGACACACTACCGATGAAAGGTAAAAGAAAACCCAATGGCCATCAGGAAAAACGGGGAAAACAACAGTATCAGCGCTCAATCCATGATCGACCTGATAATTATCCTGATTTCAATTTAGTTGAAAGATTATCTAAAGTCATTATCACGATTAAACCCAACGGCCGTAAGGCATTAGATATTGAAACTGCCCTTAATCAATGGTTTTCTCGCTTCCCTAAAAACTTCTTTAAATCTATTACGTTTGACTGTGGAAAAGAATTTTCTAACTGGAAAGCCATTAGTAACCAACATGATATTGATATATATTTTGCGGACCCTGGAACACCTTCTCAACGCCCATTAAACGAGAATTCTAACGGGATTCTGCGTCGTAATGGACTGCCGAAATCAATGGATTTTAGAGAAGTGAATCAGACATTTATTTCCAGTGTCAGCAATCAACGTAATCATATTCCAAGAAAATCATTGAATTACAGAACACCAATCGAAATATTTTTGAGCTATGTACAAGAAGCATTTTATTCTAGCTTAATTTGACAAATCATAAATATTAAAAACCTTAAAATGTAAGCGATAACTTAGTTGTTAAAAATTTAGCTATCACTCCTTAGAAAGTGATAGCTAAATTTAATGGATTTTTCAATTATTTAAACGTAAATCGTTCATTTATAATTTTGGTTACGTTTGATTTAGTTAGAAAATAAATCCACGATGGGGTTCACTCCGGAAATTTGTCTTTTCATATACATTAGATTTTGCGACTCTTTCAAATCCTCTTCACTCTTAGACGAACTAATCCTGATATTCAAGGCCTTGTTTAACTCATTATTTCTAAATAGTTTTTGTATGGTTATGATTATTTTTTTTGTTAAGCTAGACATCAGAAGGAATAACGTCTTCATGTATTCGCTTATCGACAAGTCTTTAAAAACAAATAGCGAAATAATAAAAATAACCACAAATATACCGACTAATTTTGAGTTTATGTGTTCGTCATAAGTAATACTTTCTAACATTGCATTTTTTATTGCTTCTTGTTCTTCAGTTTCCTCATTAACAACTTCATACCAATTCTTAACTCCTCTTGGATTTTCATTACCAGTATTTTTCATTTGTATTTCAAATTTTTCTTTATTTCTTATTCTTATTTTTTCAGTGTCCGTGAATGTTTTTTCTGTGATCTCATCAGTCCATCCAAATACATATTCATCAAAAACTTGTTTGAATGTTGCCCCTGCAGCAGTATACTTAGCAATATAATTATCTAATAGGAAAGTTAATAAGAACCATATGATCAATAATAAATCTGTAAAGAACGAGTCAGGCCATAGAAATTTGATGCCTATTGTAACAATTAACCCTATCCAATATAAATTATCTAATGTTTCTGCTTTGTTATAACAGATTCTTGCTGCTACTTGGCATCGCAATGCGGCATCACTATTTTGTCTAAAATAGATTGAATTCATATCTGTCCCCTTACCTTCATTAACAGCTCTAAATCTTTCTTTGACTGTTCAAATAATAAGCGAGAAGCTGACAGCTTCTTTAGTATATTATAATGACAATACTTAAACTTTTTATTTGATCCGCAAGGACATTTTAAGTTTTTGTCCTTAGTTTTTACTGGGATTAAAGCTAATAAACCTACAATGACAGGTAAATTATGGACGGAAAATATATTCCGATAGCTTTCTAAGATCCCAATATCACCATGGCTTCTTTCCACCAAAGGCATAATATCATACCTATATAGGTTGAATTAAATACTTTACATCCGCACGCACAGTCGGTCAATCACCACAAGGGGACGCTCGTTTACATCGGCTAAGAAACCGCGGACCGACTGTTTGATTTTCTGGACGTGGTCAAAAAAAACATTGTTGATGACCGATTCCTTGAGCCACTTCCAAACGCCTTCCATTAGGTTCAACTGAGGGCTGTAGGGAGGGAGGAAGATGAGTGCCAGGCGCCTAGCGTTTTCTTCAAGAAAAGACTGGATCAGCTTGGCGTGGTGGATAAGGGCATTATCCAATACCATCACGATTTTTCCGGTGGGGTATTCCCGCAACGTCCGCTCCAGAAAACGGAGGAAGGCCGCTGCGTCGTATGCCCCTTCTTCTGTACAAATGATCCGACCGGTTTCATAATCCAAGGTGCCTATCAATTTTACCCCTTTGTGTTGTCCATAAGTGGGGATTTTTCGCTGGTGGCCGCGGAGAAACCAGGTGCAGCCAATGGCTTGGTAATCCCGGATCATGGTTTCGTCCTCGAATAGGAGGTGGTCAATATCGCTATTCAGCAATTTTTTTTAGGCTCGGGAAGGTTTCTTCCAAAAATACCTGTTGTTTCTTGGAATCCGCTTTTTTGAGGGTATACGTCGGACGGGTCCAGCTTAGTCCTAGCCGGTGAAGGAGGTCCGCCACGCCTTTTTGCGTATATCCATAACTCCATTCCCGGAGAATCAGGTCACACACAATCGCCAATGTCCAATTGGCACGGGATTTGAAACCTACTTCCTCCGGAGTGTGGTAGGCGACGATTTGGACCAGTTCCGCTTCCTGTTCATCTGTCAGCCGTGAAGGTCGTCCGCTTTGTTTTTTGGAGACTAAACCTTGGATTCCATTATGGCAGTAGTTTTTCACATAGTGGCTGACAGTATGCTCGTCGGGGCCGATGGTGTGCCCGGCTTCTTTCCGGGTGTGGCCTTCAAGAACCAACTTGACTGCCAGGAAACGCTCGTACAACCGGCGGTTGTCTGTCGTATTCATCGCTTTTTCCAATTCACGGATTTGGCGTTCTGTTTCCATGTTCCCCACTCCTCAAGTGTTTTCTTTAGTATACGCCTATAGGAGGAAAAACGAATACAATTTAACTCAATTTATATAGTAAAATATTCATAAATAGTTAAAAAATCTAAAATCATAGCAAAATATATACTTAAACTATAATCAGGAATTAGTCTTAACCTTAAATCCATTTCTGTTCCTAAACAAAATGAATTGTTAGAGTCGGAGAATAAATGGTGGTATGAAATTATTTTTTTCACCATATTCATAGCATTTAGGCAAGGTATGAGGATAATCATTTGGGATTAAAACTGCAATTTTATAGTTTAATAGAAACTTCGCATCGTTTATTTGACTAGTGCAACATATAGATAAAATAAATTCAATATGTTTTTTTTCTTCCTCAAAATTTATCAATTCAATTCCAGGCATTTTTTGGATTTGTTCGTATATATATTCCTTAGTTAACTTCATTATCTGCCCCAAGGACTTATTTTTAGAGGGTTAACTTTATAAACAGCCTCTGTAACATTGGTGTCCCTTAAATTAAAAGAATTATAAAGCATTTCTCTTTTTAAACTGTCACTCATTTCCATTGACCCCTGATTGTTAATCATGTTGTCCAAATCATTAACCCATTTAAAAAAATTCTTAGCAGCATTGCTATTTTCATTCCAAGAACTTAAAATATTATCTAAGCCGTTTGCTGGATTCTTAAGAGACCAAGTTTTTCCCTCTAATGATATTATTTCAGCAATTCTGTACCCATTGTCCTGGAATGGCAACAGTTTTTTTGACAAATTTTATAAGGTGCAGAACTTCTTTCCGTATGCTATTCCGATTGTCCTTGACAATGAGCCTCCTCGGATGTGACGATCTTCGGCAGGAGCTAACAGTTAAAGTTAGACTGCCTCGCTAGCGTTAGCACATCCGAGCTCATTATCAAGGATTCGCTGCGCCAATCTCTGGTTACGGTAACCAACCGGTGTCTCGTAGCCAAGTGTACCGTGCAACCGAAGGTGGTTCCACCAATTGACATAGTCAAATAACTCCAAATCCAATTGTTGTAAGGTTTCAAATGTGTATTGATAGACAAATTCTACTTTCAACGACTTATAAGTTGATTCAGCTACGGCATTATCAAAAGGACAGCCTTTATGACTCAATGATCGATTGATGTCAAAAGTTGTTAATAATTCATCAATAGCTTGGTTATCAAACTCTTTTCCACGATCAGTATGAAAAATCTCAACCTCTGTCAGAGGTTGTTTGATACGGCTAAATGCTTTTTTTACTAGAACGGCATCTTTATGTTCTCCACAAGAATAGCCGAGAATTTCTCGATTGAACAGATCCAAAATGAAACAGACATAATTCCATTTTTTCCCGACTCGTACATAAGTCAAGTCTGTTACGATCGCTTCTAATGGGTTGTCTCTTAAGAATTTACGATTCAATACGTTTGTCGTTTTGGCTTCATTGCAAGTAGAATGATGTACTTTAAAATAAGCAACAGTATAGCTCGATTTTAATCCTCTATTTTTCATGATTCTACTAATTTTTCGTCGGCTGATCTGAATGCCTCGTTTTGATAAGGCTTTTTTTATTTTTCTTGAGCCGTAGGCCTTTCGGCTGCGGATAAATTCTTCAGCGACTACTTCTTCAAGTTCTGATTCGTCTTTCTTTGGTTTTGATTGATAATAATAGGACTGACGTGATAGACCTAATATTCTGCACATCGCTGATATAGGGTAAAGATGCTTATTCGCATCGATTACTTGTCTCTTCGTCCGAATATCAGCGCTGCTTGCTTTAAAATATCATTTTCCATTTCTAATTGCTGGTTTCTTTTACGTAGTTCTAACAATTCTTTTTGTTCAGGCGTAAGATTATCTTTTTCTTTGAATGAACCACTCGTTTTAGATTGCTTTACCCATTTGTCAAATGCTGAAGCCGTTAGTTCATATTCTCGAATGATTTCTACACGTGGCTTTCCAGCTAAGTAAAGATTGACGATTTGTTGCTTGAATTCTTGTGAAAAAGTTCTTCGTGTTCTCTTAGACATAAAAATTCCTCCTGGTATGTTTTCTTCTAGTCTACACACCTTAATTTTTCTGTCTAGTTAATTGTAGCCTATCCACAGAAGCGGATATGGCTATGATGTCCCTTTCCTTATTGATGTATTCAATAATATCCTTAATACTAAAGAAGAAAAACGAATCGCATTAGTAGGATATGGAAATCTTGGCAAAGCATTGAAACACAACAATTTTAGAAGAAATGAAAATCTAAATATCGTGTGCGTCTTTGATAATGATCCAGCACTAATCAATCGAGTAATTGATGGAGAAATGATCTATCCGATTGATCGTTTCTCGGAGATAGCCAAAGCAAAAAATGTGACAGTAGCAATCTCTACGGTACCAAGTAAATATTCACAATCTGCTATTGATGAAATTGTTAAAGGAAATGTAACCGCTATACTTAATTTTGCGCCTGACAGAGTAACTGTCCCAGCTTATGTCAATGTTCAATACATTGATTTGACAACCGAGTTGCAGACGCTTATTTACTTTGATGAGAATTACTCAGAAGTTTTTTCTTAGGAAAATTTGAGTAGGCTTATTGATCTTGCGAGAACTCGTCGTAATTCTTTCAAAAATTTTTTAGTACTAAATGAAGTGGTTTTTTCACGACCACTTGTTGACTAAAAAAAAAAACCATTGTAGAATGAAGCATAACGCTGAACAAGAGGAGTAACTGGCACATTCATTCTTAGAGAGAGAACTATCTGCTGAAAGGTTCTCAATGACAACCAGTGAAGGTAGCTTGGGAGTTTCTGTCTTGAATGGAGTAGAGATAGACGAGTCGTGATCGTTAACTCACTTGAGAGGCAATAATGATTGATTATTGCAATTTAGGTGGTACCGCGTAAATCATACGTCCTAGAATACGAAAGTATTTTAGGACGTTTTTTAGTTTAAAGGAGGAAAACAGCATGACGGAAGAAAATAACCTATCAACAAAATATAATCCGCAAGAAGTTGAAGCTGGACGTTATCAGCATTGGTTAGAACAAGATTTGTTTAAACCGAGCGGAGATAAAAAAGCAAAACCTTATTCAATCGTAATCCCGCCCCCAAATGTTACTGGAAAACTTCATTTAGGGCATGCTTGGGATACGACCTTGCAAGATATGCTGATTCGTCAAAAGAGAATGCAAGGATATGATACTTTATGGCTGCCTGGTATGGACCATGCAGGAATCGCGACACAAGCAAAAGTAGAAGCGAAGCTTAGAGAGCAAGGGATTTCTCGTTATGATCTAGGTCGTGAAAAGTTCATCGATCAAGTGTGGGAATGGAAAGAAGAGTATGCGAGCCACATCCGCGAACAGTGGGCTAAAATGGGCTTATCTTTAGATTACAGTAGGGAACGTTTTACATTAGATGATGGATTATCTGAAGCAGTACGTAAAGTTTTTGTTACCTTATACGAAAAAGGTTTGATTTATCGTGGTGAATATATCATCAACTGGGATCCTCAAGCACGAACAGCTCTATCTGATATCGAAGTTATTCATAAAGATATCGAAGGCGCCTTTTATCATATGAGCTATGAACTAGCAGATGGATCAGGCGTAGTAGAAATTGCGACAACCCGTCCAGAAACGATGTTGGGAGATACGGCGATTGCTGTTCATCCAGAAGACGAGCGTTATCAAGCGCTCATCGGCAAAAAAGTGATTCTACCTTTAGTCAATAAAGAAATCCCAATCATTGCAGATGAATATGTAGATATGGAATTCGGGACAGGTGTAGTAAAAATCACTCCAGCACATGATCCAAACGACTTTGAGGTAGGTAATCGTCATGATCTTCCACGCGTAAATGTTATGGATGATGATGGTACGATGAATGAACTAGCAGGAAAATATGCTGGAATGGATCGTTTTGCTGCTCGTAAAGCAATCGTGCAAGATCTGAAAGAAATCGGTCGATTGATTAAAATCGATACGATGATCCACAGTGTGGGTCATTCCGAGCGGACAGGTGTCGTTGTTGAACCTCGGCTGTCTACTCAATGGTTTGTAAAAATGGCGCCGTTAGCGAAAAAAGCCATTGATAACCAAGAAACAGATCAAGCAGTGGAATTCTTCCCTCCAAGATTCAATCAAACGTTTTTACGTTGGATGGAAAATGTCCATGATTGGGTAATCTCACGACAATTATGGTGGGGACATCAAATTCCTGCATGGTATCACAAAGAAACAGGTGAAATGTATGTAGGGATGGAAGCACCAGCGGATAGTGAAAACTGGGTACAAGATCCTGATGTTTTAGACACTTGGTTTAGTTCAGCTTTGTGGCCTTTCTCAACAATGGGCTGGCCAGATACGGAAAGCGAAGATTATAAGCGATACTTCCCTACTAGCACTTTAGTAACCGGTTATGACATCATTTTCTTCTGGGTAAGCAGAATGATTTTCCAAAGCTTGGAATTTACTGGCGAACGTCCATTTGAGAATGTCTTGATTCATGGATTGATTCGTGACGAACAAGGGCGGAAGATGAGTAAATCATTAGGTAATGGAATCGATCCGATGGAAGTAATCGAAAAGTATGGAGCAGATGCTCTCCGCTGGTTCTTATCGAATGGTTCTGCACCAGGACAAGATGTCCGCTTCAGCTATGAAAAAATGGATGCTTCTTGGAACTTTATCAACAAAATCTGGAATGCTTCACGTTTCGTTATCATGAATATCGAAGGAATGACCGTAGAAGAGATCGATTTATCTGGAGAAAAATCAGTGGCTGACCGGTGGATCCTTACTCGTTTGAATGAAACGATCGAACGAGTAACTGAGCTATTTGATCGTTTTGAATTTGGTGAAGCAGGTCGACAACTGTATAACTTTATCTGGGATGATTTTTGTGACTGGTACATCGAAATGAGTAAAGAAGTACTTTATGGAGATGATGCTGTTTCAAAACAAACCACCCGTAGCATCTTAGTCCATACACTTGATCAGATCCTACGTTTATTGCATCCAATCATGCCATTCGTTACAGAAGAAATATGGGAACATATTCCTCATCAGGGAAATTCTCTAGTAGTGGCAGAATATCCTGTTGTACGTCCAGAGTTTGATGATGAAACAGCTTCTAAAGGGATGGAAGTATTGAAAGAATTGATTCGAGCCGTTCGAAATATTCGTTCAGAAGTGAATACACCATTGTCTAAACCAATTACGTTGCTAATTAAAACAAACGATGCTAAAATCGATCAATTTTTAGTTGAAAATACAAGCTATATCGAACGCTTCTGTAATCCCGAAGAGTTGACGATATCAAGTGAGATCACTGCGCCAGATCTAGCGATGTCAGCTGTTCTGACAGGTGCAGAAATCTTCTTGCCGTTAGCAGGATTGATCAATATTGAAGAAGAAATCAAACGATTAGAAAAAGAACTGGAAAAGTGGACAAGCGAAGTAAAACGTGTCCAAGGAAAACTTTCTAATGAACGTTTTGTTTCTAACGCGCCGGAAGAAGTAGTAGAGGCAGAGCGTGCAAAAGAAAAAGATTATTTAGAGAAGCAAACGGCTGTCAAAGAACGAATCGAAAGTTTGCGTACTATTCAATAAGAATAGAAAAAGAGAGTGTGAAATCAGCTAGCTATTACTAAAAGCTAGCTGATTGAACATCGTTACAGGAAAGAGTTTGAGCCTCACTCTTAGCTTCGATTCATAAGGAGATGTGACATAAATTTTGTCACATCTCTTTTTTAGTCTACTCTTATTATGTAGGAGAAGGAGGGAGGTGGATCATGTATCAAGAGTCAATAAAGTAGTTGATAAAATCGTTCCTCTCTCTGTTTCTTTTCTCTTTGTCATACTTTTATTTTTCTTATGTGTTCTATTTGTTATAATAAAAGAGAAATGGGGGAATTGTTGATGACGATTGAAGAAGCAATAGAATGGATCCATAGTCGATTACCATTTGGTTCACGTCCTGGCCTTGACCGAGTCGAAGCTTTATTAGAAGTGGTAGGGCATCCAGAGAGAAAAGTAAAAACGATCCATATCGCTGGAACAAACGGAAAAGGTTCTACTGTAGCTTATTTGAGAAGCCTATTAGAAGAGGCTGGGCTGACAGTAGGTACATTTACTTCACCTTATATCGAAACGTTCAATGAACGGATCGCAATCAATGGCAAAAGCATCCCAGACAATGATTTGATCCAGCTTGTAAAAAAATATCAGCCACTGATCAAACAACTTGATCAATTTGAAGCAGTAGCTGGTATTACTGAATTCGAGACATTAACAGCAATGGCATTTGATTATTTTTTGATGAAGAAAGTGGACGTAGCGATTATCGAAGTTGGCTTAGGCGGCTTATTGGATTCTACCAATGTAGCTGTACCAATGCTGACGGGAATAACAACGATTGGACTTGATCATACCGAAATACTTGGAGATACAATTGAAGAAATCGCTGCACAAAAAGCTGGAATCATCAAACAAGGCGTTCCAGTAGTAACAGGAAATATTGCCCCAGAAGCTTTTACTGTCATCCAACAAACAGCTAAAGCAAAAAATGCACCGCTTTATGTATACGGGGAAAATTATAAAATAAACTATCTGCATCCTGATGAGATGTGGGGAGAAGTATTTGAATTTTTTAATGAAATAGGAAAGATCCCTCAATTAACCACTCCGCTTTTAGGGCAACATCAAGCTGAAAATGCAGGAGTAGCCATCGAATTGTATTTTGTTTACTGTCAATTGGAAAAGCTGCCTTTCCGAGAAAAAGATGTTTTGAAGGGATTGAAGAAATCTCGATGGCCAGGAAGAATGGAGCGTTTGAGTAACGAGCCATTAGTTGTTTTAGATGGTGCCCATAATACGCATGCAATGAACCGGCTTGTTGAGAATTTGAAAAAAGAATTCAAAGGATATCAAATCAACATTTTGTTTTCCGCCTTACGAACTAAAAATGTTAGAGAAATGCTAGAACGATTGCAGCAAGTACCAAATGTCCATATTTATTTGACGACCTTTGAACATCCAAAAGCCATCGAATTAAGTGAAGTATCAGATTTAGCAAGTGAGAGAGTATCAATCGTTTCATTGTGGCAATTCGGATTAGCAGATATATTGGAAAAGATGACAAATGAAGACGTATTAGTTGTGACCGGTTCACTTTATTTCATTTCAGAAGTTCGCCATTTATTAATACAATTAGGAGGAGATCATGAAGTATAATGCAGTGATTTTTGACATGGATGGTTTGCTGTTCGACACAGAGTTAGTGTATTACGAAGCCATACAAGTAGTAGCAGACAAGATGGGTTTTCCTTATGATAAAGACCTGTATTTAAAATTCTTAGGTGTTTCAGATGAAGAAGTATGGGCGAATTATCATATGATTTTCTCGGAATTTGGCAAAACAAGTGTACAAAGATTCATAGATGATTCATACCAGGAAACGCTTGAACGTTTTTCGCAAGGAGCGGTACAAATGAAGCCCGGTGTGTTGGAACTCCTCTCTTTTTTAGAAGAACATCAGATTCCCAAAGTTGTCGCTTCCAGTAACCAACGAGCAGTCATTGAACTTTTATTGAAGAAGAACAATCTGTTTGAACGATTTGAGACGATTGTTTCTGCAGAAAATGTTCAACGAGCAAAACCAGACCCAGAAATTTTCTTGTTAGCTAATCAGAAGCTAGGTACAGCGAAGAAAGAAACATTGATTTTAGAAGATTCACAAAATGGTATTTTAGCAGCTTCTGCGGCTGAGATCCCGGTAGTCATGGTACCAGATCTGCTTCCACCATCCCAAGAATTGATCAAAAAAACAGCTGGGGTTGTTTCTTCTTTACATGAAATCCCTGCATTGTTAAAATAAAAATCCATCTCTTTTCGTATCTTATTTTAGATAAGATAGAAAGGAGATGTTTTTTTGGGAAAACGATTGATCAAAGAAGTACCTACTAGCTCTTTACCAAGGGAACGTATGGAAATTTATGGCGCTGAAGCTTTATCGGATCAGGAGCTTTTGGCAATCTTACTGCGTACCGGTCAACACCCTTATAGTGTGATGTCGATTGCTGGAAATCTGTTAAAAACGTTTGGAGGACTGGCCTCTTTACGACAGGCTACTTTGCATGAGTTAGAAGAGATTCGAGGGATAGGACGCGTGAAAGCAATCGAAATCAAAGCCTTGATCGAATTAGGTCGACGAATTCAGACGGATCATGAAAGAGCGGCTCCACCGGTTCGTACCAGCTACGAATTGGCCCAGCAATTGATTCTGGAAATGAAAGATCACAAACAAGAACATTTGGTTTGTATTTATTTGGACACGAAGAATCAAGTGATCTTAAAAAAACAGTGTTCATCGGTTCGCTGAATCAGTCAGTCGCTCATCCTAGAGAAATTTTCCATTATGCTGTACGTTATTGTGCAGCAAGGATCGTTTTAGCGCATAATCATCCTTCTGGTAATGTTATTCCATCGCAGCAGGATATGAATTTTAACAAAAGGATACAAAAGTGTGGAGAAATGATGGGGATCACTGTACTGGACCACTTGATCATCGGACGCAAACGATATTTTAGTTTGAGAGAAGAAGGAATGATGGAAGAGAAGTAAGTTGCTTTCTTGCAAAAAAAATGAAGCAAGTGTACAATTATATTGTAATTTTGTTTGGGAATAGAAGTTGAAACATCTGTTGCACCTCTATCGTACACGAGCAATGTTACAATTTAAATTAGTGCTTTTGGCACGAGGAGGATATTATTATGGAAAACGGAACAGTAAAATGGTTCAACGCTGAAAAAGGATTTGGATTTATCTCACGTGAAGATGGAAGCGACGTATTCGTTCACTTCTCAGCTATCCAAGGTGACGGATTCAAAACATTAGAAGAAGGTCAAGCAGTGACTTTCGACGTTGAAGAATCAGACCGCGGCCCACAAGCTGCAAACGTTGTAAAAGCTTAATTTTATCTGTAAATCAAATTGATGGTAGACATCAATTTTTACGAGAGAACAAAGCGAGTAACAAAAATACCTGCCACAAGAGACAATTTCTCTTGTGGCAGGTATTTTTTTGTATGAAAAAGTAAATAAATTTAAGAGGCTATGAAAGAGCCACCTTGTATCAAGGAATAAGAACAAACAAAAATGGCTTCTCATGTTTTTCATTTGTTTTCTCTTATATTCAGGACAAGGTGCTGATTTCATAACCTCTTATTTATTCTTCATCTAGTGTCATTACCATTGGCAAAATCATTGGATGTCTTTCTGTACGTTCGAATAAGAAAGGCTGAAGCGCGCCAGTCATCGCTTCTTTCAATTTATATTCTGAACAGTCAGGTCCATTCAAACATTCTCTTAAAGCGTGGAATAAGATTCGCTGAGCTTCATTGATCATTTCTCCTGATTCTCGCATGTAGACAAATCCACGAGAGAGAATATCTGGACCAGCCAAGATTTCTTTTTTCTTGATATCCACTGTCGCGACAGCTAATACAAGACCTTCTTCTGAAAGCAGGTGACGGTCACGTAAAACGACATTACCAATATCACCGATCCCGCTACCATCGATATACACATCTCCAGCCACAAAATGCCCAGCAGGACGCGCAGAATCGCTAGTTAACGCTAAAACATCGCCATTTTCCATGATGAAGCAGTTTTCTGCAGGAACACCTACATCTTGTGCTAGAGAAGCATGTACTTTCAACATGCGGAATTCTCCGTGGACAGGAATAAAATATTTTGGCTTCATCAAACGAAGCATTAATTTTTGTTCTTCTTGTCCACCGTGACCGGAAGTATGGATGTTATTGATTTTTCCGTGAATCACTTCTGCACCAGCTTCAGACAGCAAATTGATCAAATGATTGACACTTGTTGTATTACCAGGAATAGGTGAACTTGAAAAGATCACTGTATCGTCTGGCTGGATTTGGATTTGACGGTGAGTACCATTCGCGATGCGGCTCAACGCGGCCATCGCTTCTCCTTGAGAACCTGTACATAGGATCATCGTTTCATTGGCAGGCAAGCGATTGATTTCGTGTGCATCTACAAATGTGCCGTCTGGAACTTTGATATATCCTAAACGTTGACCGTTGACGATGGCATTTTCCATGCTTCGTCCGAAAACAGCGATTTTACGACCAGTTGCCACAGCGGCATCTGCTGCTTGCTGCAAACGGAAGATGTTAGAAGCAAAGCTGGCAAAGATGATACGTCCTTCGATTTTTGAAAAGATCTTTAAAATAGAATGCCCAATCGTTTTTTCTGATTTAGTAAATGTTGGAATCTCAGCATTTGTACTATCAGATAAAAGGCACAAGACTCCTTCTTCCCCGATACGAGCCATTTTATGCAAGTTTGCTGGTTCGCCAACAGGAGTGAAATCGAATTTGAAGTCTCCAGTCGCTACGATATTTCCAGAAGGTGTTTTCACCACGATCCCTAATGCATCTGGGATACTATGGGTCGTTCTGAAAAAGCTGACAGAAGTCTTTCTAAAACGGATGATCGTATCTTCATTGATCTCATGGAGCTCTGCATCTCGAAGCAAGCCATGCTCATCTAATTTGTTTGTGATCAACGCTAATGCGAGAGGTCCAGCATAGATAGGAATATTTGCTCGTTTCAGCAAGTAGGGTATTCCGCCGATGTGGTCTTCGTGCCCGTGAGTAATCACCAAGGCTTTTACTTTGTGTAAGTTTTGTATGATGTAGCTGTAGTCGGGAATGACATAGTCAATTCCAAGTAAATCGTCTTCCGGGAATTTGATCCCGGCATCAATCAAAATGATTTCATCTTGGAATTGTACCCCATACGTATTTTTCCCGATTTCACCTAATCCACCAATAGCAAAGACGCCTGTCTCGTTATTTTTGATGGAAAGTTTCATATTAAAACTCCACTAATGAGAAATCAGCATTTTCTTTTTCGTACTCTAGATGACTTCCTTCTAGAAGTTGAACGAATTCAATATTGTATGGGGTATTTTCTTCCACACGTTGGCGAGCGTCTACATCGCTTTTTGCCTCAATGTAAAGAGATTTTGTTTCTTCCCGTTTAGGGTTGCGTACTTTTGTTTCTTGATAATAAACTTTATAGATCATTGTTTTGTCTCCTTTATCTGCGTAAAGCAGTGATTTAGCTAGTTGATTTTTTTAGACAACACAAAACGAGGGGACAAGCCACCTGGTTTTTCATATGCTTTGACTAGAATACTGGATTCGAGTCAAAGAGACAAGCCTCGTTTTTGCTTATCTGTTCGGATATTTTTTCAACCGTACCTTCTGTATAAAAAATATACAACAATTAATTGTTATTCTAGCATAAAACAGCAAATAAGTATAGAAATCAACTAGATTGAAAGAAAAAATCAATGTTTATCATCCCGCTATAATCATAATGACTTTTTTATGAGAGAAGTGTTCTATTAATAGGCTCGTTGTGCTATCATTTTTAGTAATGAAAATGTAACAAAAGATTAAAAGGAGATGAGAAAGTGAAACTAATGTGGCATTATACCATGCGTTATAAGAAATTCTTGTTTTTCAATTTCATATGCGTATTTGGTTTTATTTTGATTGAATTAGGACTTCCTACGATTTTAGCACGTATGATCGATGTAGGAATCCGCAATGATGATTTTGATTATGTGAAGCAACAAGGGATATTTATGATCGTTATTACTGTAATCGGTATTATTTTGAATATCTTGTTAGGTTATTTTGGTTCGAGGATTACGACTAATATCGTAGCAGATATTCGAGATGATTTGTTCGAAAAGATCCAAAGTTATTCGCATCAGGAATACGAAAATCTAGGCGTATCTTCATTGATCACTCGTACAACAAACGATGCTTATCAGATCATGTTGTTCCTGCAAAATATTTTACGTATCGGTTTTATGGCACCAATGATGTTCATTGTCAGTTTGTACATGGTCATGCGTACAAGTGTGACACTCAGTTTGTATGTAGTAGGTGCATTACCTTTACTATTATTGGCAGTCGTAGCGATTGCTAAGGTATCTGAACCGTTATCTAAAAAGCAACAAAAAAACTTAGATAAAATCAACAGTATCTTGCGGGAAAATCTTTCAGGATTGCGTGTGATTCGTGCATTCGTCAATGAAAAGTTTGAAGAAAAACGTTTTGCTGTAGTCAATGAGAATTATGCTTCTAGTTCAAAAAGCTTATTCCGTTTGATGGCTGTTGCACAACCGGGTTTTTATTTCTTATTTAATATCGTAATGGTATTGATCATCTGGAGCGGGGCAGTGCAAATCGATGCAGGCGAGCTTCGTGTAGGAGATTTGATTGCGTTTATCGAGTATATATTCCATGCCTTGTTCTCATTCATGTTATTTGCCAGTGTGTTCATGATGTATCCAAGAGCAGCTGTTTCAGCTGGACGTATCCAAGAAGCCCTAGATGCCAAACCTTCGATTGTAGAAGATCCAAAGGGTATATCTGATACAAAAACTAAAGGGTATATCGAATTTCAAAATGTAACATTTGCTTATCCAGGCCATTCGCAAGAACCAGTGATTCGAAATGTCAGTTTTACAGCCTCTCCAGGAGAAACCGTTGCTTTTATTGGAAGTACCGGTAGCGGAAAATCTACGTTGATCCAATTGATTCCTCGCTTTTATGATGTGAGTGAAGGAAAGATCTTGATCGATGGAGTAGACGTGAGAGATTATCGGCTAAGCAAGTTGCGAGATAAGATTGGGTTTATTCCGCAAAAAGCGTTGTTATTTACTGGAACGATTGCAGATAATTTGCGATACGGGAAAGAAGATGCTACGCAAGAAGAAATGGAACGTGCAGCTGAGATTGCTCAAGCTTCAGAATTCATTTCTCGAAAACCAGATGGATTTAATGAACATTTATCAGAAGGTGGTTCCAATTTTTCAGGTGGGCAAAAACAACGATTGGCAATAGCCAGAGCCATCATACGCCGTCCGGAAATCTATATTTTTGATGACAGCTTTTCTGCATTAGATTATCAAACGGATGCGAAGTTACGTGCTCGTCTGAAAAAAGAAACGACAGAATCTACTGTATTGATCGTAGCACAACGTGTGGGAACGATCATGCATGCAGATAAGATCATCGTATTAAATGAAGGAGAAGTCGTCGGTATGGGGACGCATCGGGAGTTGTTGGAAAAATGCCCGATTTATTATGATATTGCCGCTTCACAATTATCAAAGGAGGAATTAGCATGAAAAAAACCTTTTCTTCCTTAAAACGTTTAGCTCGATATATCAGACCGTATCGTGGGACTTTTCTTTTAGTGATCCTATTTACAGTTCTGACAGTGGCTTTCAACGTGGCTTTGCCATATGTTACAGGACTTCCTACTACAGAAATCAGCCGTAATATTGCCAATGGCGAATCAATCAATTTTTCTTATATATTCAAATGTCTCATTTGGATCACAGTTGTTGGAATAGGGTATTGTATTTCGCAATTACTTTCTGGCGTTTTGATGACAAATGTCGTTCAAAGTGCCATGCATGATTTGAGAAGAGACATAGAAGAAAAAATCAATCGTCTTCCGGTTTCATATTTCGATAAAAACCAGCAAGGAAATATTTTGTCTCGTGTGACGAATGATGTAGATGCAGTCAGCGGTGCTTTACAACAAGCTTTTATTGGTATCGTAAATGCGATATTGGGAATTACGTTGGCTGCAGCAATGATGTTTTATATCCAGCCGATGATGGCGTTGATCTCTATGATCATGATTCCAACATCGATCTGGATCTCAAAACGAGTGATCAATGCTTCGCAGAAATATTTTCAAAGCATGCAGAATTCTCTTGGTGAGCTAAACGGCTACGTCCAAGAAAATATGACAGGTTTTAGTGTATTGAAAGTATATGGACGCGAAAAAGAAACATTGGAAGGATTCAAAAAAGTTAATCACAGCTTGAAATACTTTGGGTTTCGTGCAGCATTCATTTCTGGCTTGATGATGCCTCTAGTTCAATTAACTGCCTATGCTACTTATATTAGTATGGCTGTTCTAGGAAGCTTTTATGTTATTACTGGGGCGATCGTTGTCGGTCAACTACAAGCATTCATCCAATATATTTGGCAAATCAGTCAGCCAATGGGGAACGTGACACAATTGTCTTCAGTTTTGCAAAGTGCATCAGCAGCAACGAAACGTGTATTCGAGATTTTAGATGAGCCAGAAGAAAAAGAAAACAAAGTAGATGCTTCACTGCCAGAAACGATTTTAGGAGATGTGACATTCGATCATGTCGATTTTGCATATGATCCGAAGAAACCATTAATCCAAGATTTGAATTTTGAAGTGAAAGCTGGTCAAACCGTAGCTGTGGTCGGTCCGACCGGTGCCGGCAAGACGACATTGATCAATCTATTGATGCGTTTTTATGACGTAGACAAAGGAGCAATAAGGATTGATGGAATCGACACCAAATCAATGAGTCGCAGTGATGTGCGTTCACTATTTGGTATGGTCTTGCAAGATGCATGGCTTTATCAAGGAACGATTGCAGATAATATCCGCTTCGGAAAGCTTGATGCGACAGATTATGAAGTAGTTGATGCTGCGAAAACAGCAAACGTAGATCATTTTATCCGAACGATGCCAGATGGATATGATATGGCCATCAATTCTGAGGGAGACAATGTGTCTTTAGGACAAAAACAGTTGCTGACGATTGCCCGAGCAGTGGTCTCCGATCCTAAAATCTTGATTTTAGATGAAGCAACAAGTTCAGTAGACACCCGTTTAGAAGCGTTGATTCAAAAAGCAATGGATCGCGTGATGGAGGGACGGACAAGTTTCGTCATCGCTCACCGTTTATCGACAATCCGTGATGCAGATCTGATTCTAGTGATGGATCAAGGTCAGATCATTGAAAAAGGAACGCATGAGAGTTTATTGGCACAAGGTGGATTTTATGAAAAACTGTATAACAGCCAATTTGCTGAGGAAGCAGAATAAGTCATATAAGAATAAAACAGTTTAAAACTTATTTTTTGTTCTCTATTCTTGATAATGGTAAAGTAAAGTTATCAAGAAAAGTGAGGACACGGAGATGGAACAGTTTTTAAATGAAAAAATTACTGAAGCCAAAAGAGAAGTTGATCGTTTAACGCACGTCTGTCAGACGAAGCCTTTTGATTCAGCTGATTTTTTTGAAAATGAGTTTCAAATCGAACGCTTGGCAGCACAAATAGAAGTGTACGAATTAATTTTAAAAAAAGTAATAGAAGAAAATATAGATGTACAATAAAAACAGGTAAAACGTCAGTTACCAGATACTGTAAATAGACATCTGGCCTGAGCAGGTTTTACCTGTTTTTTTTCTTATGAAATAAATATATGCTATGATACCTTTATTCAATAGGATTAGTTTCTACAAAAAATGAAAGGAGAAAAATAAACATGGAACGGTTTATAGCATCAAATGCCACAGTGATTGGTGACGTGACATTGTCAGAAGATGTGACGATCTGGTATCAAGCTGTTTTACGCGGGGACAGTAATTGGATAAAAGTAGGACAAAGAACGAATATCCAAGATGGTACAATCATCCATGTCGATCATGATGCACCTGTAGATATTGCGGAGAATGTGACGGTAGGACATCAGTGCATGCTACATGGCTGTACAATCGAAAAAGGGGCGCTGATCGGGATGGGGACCACGATATTGAATCATGCGGTTATTGGTGAGAATAGTTTGATTGGTGCTGGATCATTAGTAACAGAAGGAAAAGTTATTCCTCCTAATGTCTTGGCTTTTGGTCGCCCAGCTAAAGTGATCCGTCCTTTGTCAAAAGAAGAAATACAAAAAAACAAAGAAAACATCCAGCATTATGTCGAGATAGGTCGGATGCATGCGCAAGGAAAATTCAAGGAGCAAAGATAGGCAGTAGCATACATAAAATAAAAAAGGATGGTCAGTTTGAGTTGACCATCCTTTTTTATTTGGTTTAGATAAGAGAGCTTAAAAAAGCTTCCTTTGAAACAGATTAATTTAATGAAGAACTGTTTTCCATGACTTCATCGATCAATCCATATGCTTTTGCTTGTTCAGCTGTCATATAGTTGTCACGATCTGTATCTTTTTCAATCACTTCAAGCGGTTGTCCAGTGCGTTCAGCTAAAATTTTGTTTAAGCGTTCGCGTGTTTGCAAAATATGGCGTGCCGCAATTTCGATTTCAGTTGCTTGCCCTTGAGCGCCGCCAAGAGGTTGATGGATCATGATCTCAGCATTTGGTAAAGCAAATCGTTTACCTTTTGTACCAGCTGTCAGCAAGAAGCTTCCCATTGAAGCAGCCATACCCATAACAATTGTTTGGACATCTGCTTTGACAAAGTTCATTGTATCGTAAATAGCCATACCTGCTGTAACTGAACCACCAGGAGAATTGATATAAAGATAGATATCTTTTTCAGAATCTTGAGCGTCTAAGAAAAGCAATTGGGCGATGATCGAATTAGCAAGATCATCTGTTACTTGGCCGCTTAACATGATGATACGGTCTTTCAATAAACGTGAGTAGATATCGTAAGCTCTTTCACCTCGTGAAGATTGTTCAATGACTGTAGGAATTAAATTCATAATAGAGTTCCTCCTTGATTTCGTTTAGAAATAGTGTACCATAATTTAGTTTCTAATACCTAAAATGTAGTATACATTTTTGGTCAAAAAAGGTCAAATAAAAAACTTAGGCAAATTAGTCGCATAAACCCGCTTTATGGTATGATAAGCAGAGAAAAAAACAAGGAGGAACAACAGATTGATAGTTGGTATTACTGGCCTTATCGGAGTGCTGACAGGTGCTGTAGTTGTCTATATCGGCATGATACTGCAAATGCGTCACTTGGAAAATAAAGAACAGCGTAGACGTGAATTGGAATTGAAAGTCAAAGAAATCGAGACGCTGAATCAATTAAATAAAAAGATCAACGAGATCTTGCAGAAACGGACAACACTGATGGAAGAATATGTCAGCTTTGATGCATTTGATGATTGTTATATCACGATTGACGATTTTGCGTATCTCCAATCATTTTCAGCGCAAAATAGTTTTTATCTGCCAAATTATATTTTAGACGAGCTATTTAAGAATATCTCCCATCGAAAAGTGATTTTATCTCCAGATGAAACAATGAAGATTGGTGGATATGCTTATAAAGGGGGACGCGTGATTTTAGAGAATTTTACGGATAGTCTGACTGAAATGATCAATGAAAAAAAAGCTCAGTTGAAGACTATGACGCGCCAGCCGATTGGTTTCTTCTCGAAAGATGATGTTTGGAGCTGATATTTTGAAGCATTGCCGTTGCACATGAGAGCGTGGTAATGCTTTCTTTTTTTCTTAATGATACAATAGAACTGAACGGAGTGAAGAAAGATGTTACAAATCTATGCCCATCGCGGAAGCAGCGGCACCCACCCAGAAAATACGCTTCCTGCATTTGCAGAAGCTGTACGAGTAGGTGCAGATGGTATCGAACTAGATGTCCATCTAAGCAAAGATGGTTATTTGATCGTTATGCACGACGAAGAAGTGGACCGGACGACTAACGGTAAAGGGCTGATTCGAGAAAAAACATTGGAAGAACTCAAAAAATTGAATGCAGGAGGAAAATTCAGCAAAGAATTTCCAGCAGCTAAAGTTCCTGAATTGAGAGAAGTGTTAGGACTGCTTCTCCAAAAAAATTACCGAGGGATGCTAATGATTGAAATTAAAACTGATCAGTATGAATATCCCGGTATCGAAGAAAAATTAGCCGAAACATTAAAAAGTAGAGATTGGCCTTTTCAACATGCATATTGCAGCTTTCATTTGGATTCTTTGGAAAAAATCGCGTTACTGGAACCGGAGATACAGCTGGACTTATTGATGAGTACTTCTGATAAAAAGGTCCAACTAGCAGCAGAAACCCCTTATATAGAAGGAGTACATCCAAAAAATACTTGGTTGTTCGAACATCCAGGCCAGGCAGCTGATTTTCCAAAAGCAATTCGTGCATGGACGATCAACGATGAAGAAGAAATGGCCAAATGTCAAGAACTCAAAATAGATGGAATAATAACTGATTTTCCGGAGAAAGCTCTTCGGTGGAAACAATCAACGAAAAGTAGGTAAAATATGGAAAAAGTATTAGTGATCGTCGGTCCGACAGCAGTCGGTAAAACAGCGCTAAGTGTGGAACTCGCACAACTATTTGGAGGAGAGATCATCAGTGGTGATTCACTGCAAATCTATAAAAATCTGGATATCGGTACAGCAAAAATCAAAGAAGAAGAGATGAATGATGTTCCGCATCATTTGATTGATGTGATTGAACCTACTCAACGTTACTCAGCCGCTGATTTTCAGTATTCAGGTCGACAATTGATTACTGAAATTGCGAACCGAGGGCACCTACCTATCATAGCTGGTGGTACGGGTCTGTATATCCAATCCCTTCTATATGATTATCAGTTAGGAGCGACAGAAGAAGCGAATCCTGAGATTAGAAAAAAATACGAAACGTTAGCTGAAACAATTGGTTCCCAAGCATTATGGAATCAGTTGAAAGAAAAAGACCCGGCAGCTGCTGAGAAAATCCACTGGAACAATCAACGAAAGGTGATAAGAGCTCTGGAAGTTTTAGAGACGACAGGACATAGTATCACGGCACCTAAAGAAGAGCCAAAGCAATTGTATGATTACCTCATGATTGGATTAGATACGAAGCGTAGTATTCTTTATGAACGAATCAATCAAAGAGTCGATTTGATGCTAGCAGAAGGTTTAGTAGCAGAAGCGCGTAAGGTGTATGAGCTTGGAGAAGTCCAGGCCAGTCAAGGTATTGGATATAAAGAATTTTTCCCTTATTTTGAAGGGAAAGAAACATTGGAAGAAGCAACAGAACAAGTCAAACTACATTCGAGAAGATACGCGAAACGTCAGTTGACGTGGTTTCGTAACCGTTTGGATGCACAGTGGTTTGATCTTATAAGTGAGCCAAATCAAAAAAGTCAGATTGAGCAAACAATCAAAAAATGGCTGGAGGCGGAATAAAATGGCAGAAAAAGTGATCATCGTAGGGGTAGAAACCGAAGCAAACCAGCGTTACTTTTCAGAGTCAATGGAAGAGCTAGTTCAGCTGACGAATACCGCATCAGGAGAAGTCGTATTCACAATTACACAAAAGAGACCACAAGTGGATCGGCAAACGATTATCGGTAAAGGGAAATTACAAGAATTAGTTCAACAAGCGGATGCGCATGAAGCGGATTTGATCATCTTTAATCATGAGCTAACTCCGAGACAGAGCCAACTGATTACCGATGCTGTTGGTCTTCCGGTAATTGATCGCGTGCAGCTGATCTTAGATATTTTTGCGATGCGTGCTCGTTCGAAAGAAGGGAAGCTGCAGGTTGAACTTGCTCAGTTAGAATACTTGCTGCCTCGTTTAGTAGGGCAAGGGAAAACATTATCTCGTCTTGGCGGTGGGATCGGAACAAGAGGGCCAGGTGAAACAAAGTTAGAAACAGACCGCCGACATATACGGAATAAAATTTTTGCTGTTAAGAAAGAATTGAAAGAAGTAGAAGCTCATCGAGAGCGCAATCGCCAAAAAAGAAAAAATAGCGAGATTTTTCAGATTGGACTTATTGGCTACACGAATGCCGGGAAGTCAACTATCTTGAATCTATTGACACAAGCGGATACTTATTCGAAAGATCAATTGTTTGCAACGTTAGATCCATTGACTAAGAGATGGCGTTTTGCTGAAGGATTTGAGATTACTGTAACGGATACCGTCGGGTTCATCCAAGACCTGCCTACGCAACTGATCGATGCTTTCCATTCTACATTAGAAGAAAGTCAAAATATGGATCTTTTGATACATGTAGTCGATGCTAGTTCTCCAGATCGTATTTTACAGGAGCAGACTGTCCTAAAATTGATGGATGAACTGAATATGAAAGAAATGCCGATACTGACTGTTTACAATAAGGCAGACCAGATCGACCCAGCGATGTTCACGCCTACGCTATTCCCAAATGTATTGATTTCTACTCAGACGAAAGAAGGTAAGATGGCGTTGATCGAAGCAATCAAACGTCAGCTGATGGAACTAATGACCCCTTATACACTTTCTGTGCCAAGCAACGAAGGACAGAAATTAAGCGAGTTGAGAAGACAAACAATGGTTTTGGACGAAGCGTACATGGAAGAAACAAACGAATATGAAGTTAAAGGGTTTGCAAAAACCAATTCAAAATGGTTAAGAAAAAACCAATAAAATTTTGTTTTTTTAACAATAAAAACACTAATAAAGGATAGTACAGTATAATAAAAGATAAAAGGTATCTGGTACGAAAATCAACTAGATACCTTTTTTGTTTTCTTATTTTTTTGTTATTTTATAAAAAAATAGAGATCTCATGTTAGAAAACCTAACATATGCAGTTGACAATATTTTTTTTAATTGGTACACTTTAGCCAACTTATAAAACGAAAGGGGACGTCTGATGGGAGAAAAGGAATTGCGCCGATCTATGTCCGTATTTCCAATTGGTACAGTTATGAAGCTGACTGATTTGTCTGCTCGGCAAATTCGCTATTATGAAGAACAAGATTTAGTTCATCCGGAACGAAGCGAAGGAAACCGACGTATGTATTCGCTGAATGATATTGATATGCTGCTTGAGATTAAAGACTATCTTTCAGATGGATTGAATATGGCTGGGATCAAACGTGTATACGAAATGGCACAGGCGAAAAAACAAGAAGCAAAAAACAAGAAGCCGTTGACAGATCATGACGTTCGACAAATTTTTCGTGATGAGATTTTGGCGCAAGGTGGGTTAAGCAAAACAGGTCATTATCAGTCGCAAGGATTGCAAAGACAATTCTTTGACTGAATAAATTAAAAAAGGAAGAGGGATACCATGGTAAAGAAACAGATAACAGGTGAAGAAATCAAACGAATCATTGAGGAAGAAAACGTACGATTTTTACGATTGATGTTCACAGACATCTTAGGTACGATCAAAAATGTAGAAGTTCCAGTGAGCCAGATCGACAAAGTATTAGAAAACAAAATGATGTTTGACGGTTCTTCGATTGAAGGATTTGTTCGAATTGAAGAAAGCGATATGTATTTGTATCCAGATCTCTCCACTTGGATGATCTTCCCATGGGAAAGTGCTCATGGAAAAGTTGCTCGTTTAATTTGTGATATCTATAATCCGGATGGGACACCATTTGCCGGCGATCCTCGCGGGAATTTGAAACGAGCATTGAAAGATATGCGCGACCTTGGTTTTACCTCTTTCAATTTAGGACCTGAACCAGAATTCTTCTTATTTAAATTAGACGAAGACGGTGGGATCACAACGACCTTGAATGATAAAGGTGGTTATTTTGATTTTGCACCAACAGATTTAGGTGAAAATTGCCGCCGTGACATCGTGTTGGAATTAGAAAGTCTAGGCTTTGAAGTGGAAGCTTCACATCATGAAGTAGCGCCAGGACAGCATGAAATTGACTTTAAATATGCAGATGTGGTAGATGCTTGTGATAATATCCAAACCTTCAAGCTCGTTGTCAAAACGATTGCACGCAAGCATGGACTTCACGCGACTTTCATGCCGAAACCGTTATTTGGGATCAATGGTTCTGGTATGCATTGCAATATGTCTTTGTTCAATGATGAAGGAAATGTTTTCTATGATAAAGACGGTGAATTGGAACTAAGTGAAACAGCTTATCATTTCTTAGGTGGTTTGCTGAAACATGCTCGTGCCTATACAGCCGTTTGCAATCCAACAGTCAATTCTTATAAACGTCTCGTTCCAGGTTATGAAGCGCCTGTTTATGTCGCATGGAGTGGCCGTAATCGTTCGCCATTAGTACGTGTACCAGAATCTCGCGGTTTATCCACACGTTTGGAATTGCGGTCAGTTGATCCATCTGCAAACCCATACTTGGCAATGGCAGTATTGTTGCAAGCAGGACTAGACGGTATCCGTAATCAGATCACACCGCCAGCAGCTGTTGACCGTAACATTTATGTAATGGATGAGGAAGAAAGAGAAGCTGCACATATCCAGGACTTACCTTCAACTATCCATAATGCTATCAAAGAATTGCGTAAGGATAATGTAATGATTGACGCATTAGGACAACATATCTTCTCAAATTTTGTTGAAGCAAAACGTCTCGAATGGGCGGCATTCAGACAAACTGTTTCCGAGTGGGAAAGAGAACAATATCTAGAACTTTATTAAAACAGGAATACCGTGAATTAGAGGTTGTGAAATCAGCGTTTTGACCTGAGTATTAGAGAAACTAACGGAAAAATAGTTCCTCATATTTTGCCGTTTTTTGAGCTAATACCGAGGGTCAGCTGATTGAACACCGTTTATCAAGAGGTCGTAAGCCTGCCGTTTAACTCTGAGTCACAAGGAGCAATTTCAAAAACAGCTTCTCATGTTTGATGGATATTGTGACTTGTGACCGAGGAGTTGGCAGGAGAACACCGTTTATTTAGAAATAAGGAGGCACGACTTTTGTCGCATCTCCTTATTTTTTACTTATGTGATTCGTTACCTTCAATGAATCCCTACAAGGCACTTTTGTTGAAAAAAAGGTCATCTTTGAAAAAATTAGTGGAACTGTTTTGTTTTTGATATTATTTAATAGAAAAGATATGCCAAAAATCCGAGAATTGTGGACTACGTTTTTTACGTAAAGGAGGTAAATAAGGGTGAAAGAAAAAGATTGTTTCTACGATAAGCTATATAAACTGTTGCTGCAAGTAGGAAAAAGTAGTTCTTTGTTAGGTGGGATATTATCTATCATAATGTTTGTTTTATTTTTTTATCTATTGTTTCACTTAAAATTTTTCAGTAACGATTTTCTGATTTGCTTAGGTTTAACGTTAGCTATGTTTATATCAAGCTTATTATGTGGGTTAAATTTTTTTGCACTCATAAAGGACTTAAGAAATAATTTCTCAAAGGATATCGAAAAAGAAAAAATTGTAAGCGGATAGTATTCATTTGAGTACTTGACTTTCCCTTAGTCAGCTTGTATTATACACCTTGGGCACCCTTTTAGAGGGTCAGAAGTTTACAGAAATTTCGGCTCCCTATTCTTATTGAAGAATAGGGAGCTTTGTTTATTTTCTGAGACTTTTCCTGCACATAAATTAAAAAGGAGTTTTTGAACTTATGACAAAATATATTTTTGTGACCGGCGGTGTCGTTTCATCAATCGGAAAAGGAATTGTTGCAGCTTCTTTAGGACGCTTATTGAAAAACCGCGGCTTAAAAGTAACTATCCAAAAATTTGATCCATACATCAACGTGGATCCGGGGACGATGAGCCCATATCAGCACGGAGAAGTATTCGTAACAGATGATGGTGCTGAAACAGATTTGGATCTGGGCCACTACGAACGTTTTATTGACATCAATTTGAACAAATACTCCAACGTGACGACAGGAAAAATCTATTCTGAAGTTTTGCGTAAAGAACGTAAGGGCGAATACTTGGGAGCAACTGTTCAAGTTATTCCTCATATTACAAATGAGATCAAAGAAAAAATCATGCGAGCAGCTAAAATGACTGATTCAGATGTGATCATTACAGAAGTAGGGGGAACAGTAGGGGATATAGAATCTTTGCCATTCCTTGAAGCACTTCGTCAAATGAAAGCAGATGTCGGTACAGATAATGTTATGTATATCCATACAACATTGATTCCTTACTTGAAAGCTGCTGGAGAAATGAAAACTAAACCAACGCAGCACAGTGTAAAAGAGCTACGTGGTTTAGGTATCCAACCGAATATTTTGGTGGTACGTACAGAGCAACCTGTTTCTCAAAGCGTGAAAAATAAATTGGCACAATTTTGTGATGTCGAACCAGAAGCAGTTATCGAGTCGCCAGATGTAGATACACTTTACTCCATCCCATTAGTTTTACAAGCACAAGGAATGGATCAAATTGTTTGCGACCATTTGAAACTAGATACACCAGAAGCAGACATGACAGAATGGAAAGAATTAGAAGAACGTGTCTTGAACTTGAAGAAAAAAGTACGGATTGCGCTTATCGGTAAATATGTCGAGTTACCAGATGCATATATCTCAGTAGTTGAAGCATTGAAACATTCTGGTTTCGCCTATAATTCAGACATCGAGATCGATTGGATCAAAGCACAAGAATTAACGAGAGAAAATGTAGAAGAACGTTTGAAAGACGCAGATGGAATCTTGGTTCCTGGTGGATTTGGTGATCGCGGAGTAGAAGGGAAAATCGAAGCGATTCGTTATGCTCGCGAAAATGACGTTCCGTTTTTAGGTATTTGTCTTGGTATGCAGATGGCTTGTGTCGAATTTGCACGTAACGTCGTTGGATTAGAAGATGCGTCATCAGCTGAAACGAATCCAGATACAGCAAACAATATTATTGATTTAATGGCTGATCAGGAAAACATCGAGAATTTGGGTGGAACTTTACGCCTTGGATTATACCCATGTAAAATCAAAAAAGGAACGAAGACGGCTGAAGCATATGATGGAGCCGATGTTGTGCAAGAACGTCACCGTCACCGCTATGAGTTCAACAACAAATATCGTCAATTGTTTGAAGAACAAGGGCTAGTCTTTTCAGGTGTCTCACCAGATAACCGTTTAGTAGAAATCGTAGAGCTGCCAGAGAAAAAATTCTTTGTGGGATGCCAATTCCACCCAGAATTGATTTCTCGTCCAAATCGCCCGCAAAAATTAATCAAAGCATTTGTCGGAGCATCATTAGCAGATCACGAAACAAAATAATTTTTGAACTTGATAGAAAGAGAAAAGTAGCAAGAGAAGGGGATAAGCAATTTTCTTGTCACTTTTCTCTTTTTCTGATTTGTTATTATTTGTAGGAAAAAAGATAGAAAGCAAAAGACTTTTTTCGATTAAAGCGCTATTGGATATTTTATTTTTTGCAAAAAACTTCTTGAAAATTTTCATTTTCATTGATTTTAGTAGAAAACTACCGAAATGTTTGGTAAAATAGGGTCGTTGGTTAAGAATTGTCTTAACAAATTTAGTTTTACAAAACTTAGGAGGAATTTTATTATGCCAGTAGTATCAGGAGCTGAATTTTTAAAAGCTGCTCGTAAAGGCGGTTACGCTGTCGGCGGATTCAACACAAACAACTTGGAATGGACTCAAGCAATCCTTGAAGCGGCTGAAGCAAAACAAGCACCAGTACTTATCCAAACATCAATGGGTGCAGCTAAATACATGGGTGGTTACAAAATCTGTAAAGATTTAATCACTGATTTAGTTGAAGCAATGAACATCACTGTTCCAGTTGCTATCCACTTAGACCATGGTGACTACGAAGCTGCTTTGGAATGTATCGAATTAGGCTATACTTCAGTAATGTTCGATGGTTCACATCTACCATTTGAAGAAAACTTGAAATTAGCTAAAGACGTTGTTGAAAAAGCACATGCAAAAGGTATCTCAGTTGAATGTGAAGTTGGTTCAATCGGCGGAGAAGAAGACGGAATCATCGGTAACGGCGAATTAGCTGATATTGAAGAATGCAAACAAATGGTTGCTACAGGTATCGACTACTTAGCTTGCGGTATCGGTAACATCCATGGTCAATATCCAGAAAACTGGAAAGGATTAGCTTTTGACCACTTACAAGCAATTGCTGATGCTGTAGGTCCAGACATGCCTTTAGTATTACATGGCGGATCAGGTATTCCTCAAGATCAAATCGAAAAAGCTATCTCAATGGGTATCTCAAAAGTAAATGTTAACACTGAATTCCAATTATCATTTGCTGCAGCTACTCGTAAATATATCGAAGCTGGTAAAGATAAAGAAGGTAAAGGATTCGACCCTCGTAAATTATTAGCTCCAGGTAAAGCAGCAATCGTTGAAGATGCTAAATCTCATATCGACTGGTTCGGTTCAGCTAACAAAGCGTAAGCATCCACATAACAGATACGATATATAGGAATGGAGAACGACTTTTGAAGTCGTTCTCCATTCTTTTTTACTTAAAACGGCAGACCATGCTCGTTTCTTTTTTTTATCTATGATAAAATACAAGCATATCCATGAAAAAAGATTAATAAACAAGGTGGAAACAGATGAAAAAAATCGTAATCAAAGGAAACCGACCTTTAGCTGGTGAAGTAACGATCAGCGGTGCAAAAAATAGTGCAGTCGCATTGATTCCAGCTGCAATCTTAGCTGATTCCCCAGTGATCTTGGAAGGTGTGCCGGACATACAAGATGTTCATTCATTAATTGAAATTTTAGAGATCATGGGCGCAACTGTCCATTTTTCCAACAACATACTAGAAATCGATCCTCGAGAAATCATATCGATTCCGATGCCGCACGGAAAAATCAATAGTTTGCGTGCTTCTTATTATTTTATGGGAACACTGCTTGGTAAATTTGGCGAAGCGGTAGTAGGCCTGCCAGGTGGCTGTTATTTAGGCCCTAGACCGATTGATCTACACGTCAAAGGATTTGAAGCTCTAGGTGCTGAAGTGACAAATGAACATGGTGCCATGTATTTACGGGCAGAAAATAAAGGATTGCGTGGCAATCGGATTTTCATGGACGTGGTTTCAGTCGGAGCAACGATCAATGTGATGTTAGCTGCTGTAAAAGCAAAAGGACAGACAGTAATTGAAAACGCTGCACGAGAACCGGAAATCATAGATGTGGCAACTTTACTGAATAATATGGGGGCAAAAGTTCGAGGAGCGGGTACAGATGTGATCCGTATCGAAGGAGTCGAAACATTACATGGCTGTCGGCATTTCATGATTCCTGACCGCATCGAAGCAGGAACCTATCTAGCATTAGCAGCTGCAGTAGGAAATGGTATCAAAGTGAAAAATGTGATCTTTGAACATTTGGAAAGCTTTATAGCAAAATTGCAGGAAATTGGTGTCCATATGAAAATCAGCGAAGATGAAATCGAAGTTTACCCCTCGAAAGAATTAAAACCCGCAAACATCATGACCTATCCTTATCCAGGATTTGCCACAGATCTGCAGCAGCCACTTACTGCGTTACTATTGATGACTACAGGCACTTCAGAAATCATCGATACGATCTATGCGAAACGTGTGAAACATGTGCCGGAACTAGCACGAATGGGCGCTGATATTACCGTGGAAGGAAATATGATCATCGTGAATGGTCCAAATAAACTTCACGGCACAGAAGTCGTGGCTTCTGATCTTCGGGCAGGTGCTTGTTTAGTGATTGCTGGACTATTGGCAGAAGGGACAACGACGATTTACAATGTAGATTATATCTTACGCGGTTATGATCATATTATCGAGAAACTAACAGCCTTAGGGGCATCAATTGAAATGATAGAGGAAGTGGGAGCTGAATGAGCGATTATTTGACAATGGCAGAACTAGAGAACAAAACGTTAAAAGAAGTTTATAGTTATGCCAAAGAATTTAAAATTCCTTATTACAGTAAGATGAACAAAAAGGAATTATCTCTAGCTGTGATTCGTGCACAAGCAGAGAAACAAGGATTTTATTATATGGAAGGAATATTGGATATCGTTGGTCAAGATGGTTACGGTTTTTTACGGCCAATCAATTATGGACCAAGTGCAGAAGATATCTATATTTCTGCCTCACAAATCAGACGATTCAGTTTGAGAAATGGGGACAAAGTGGCAGGAAAAGCCCGTCCACCTAAAGAATCGGAACGTTATTATGGTTTGATGCACGTGGAAAGCGTTAATGGAAAAGATCCGGAAGAAGCAAAAGAACGTCCGCATTTTCCAGCCTTAACACCTCTTTATCCGCAAAGACAGCTTCAACTGGAAACAACACCGCAAAGACTATCTACCCGAATGATCGATATCTTTTCTCCAATCGGTTTTGGTCAGCGTGGATTGATCGTCGCACCGCCAAAAGCAGGGAAAACTTCTGTATTAAAAGAAATCGCAAATGGTATCACCGAAAACTATCCGGAAGTAGAATTAATCGTTCTACTGATTGATGAACGACCGGAAGAAGTAACGGATCTAGAACGAAGCGTGAAAGGCGACGTGGTATCTTCTACATTTGATCTACAACCGCAAAACCATACTCGAGTTTCTGAATTAGTATTGGAACGCGCAATGCGTTTAGTCGAAGATAAACGAGATGTCGTTATCTTGATGGATAGTATTACTAGACTTGCTCGGGCCTATAACTTAGTCGTTCCACCTAGCGGGCGTACATTGAGTGGCGGGATTGACCCAGCCGCATTGTATAAACCTAAGAAATTTTTCGGGGCAGCAAGAAACATCGAAGAAGGTGGCAGTTTGACGATTTTAGCGACCGCTTTAGTCGATACAGGAAGCCGTATGGATGACGTGATCTATGAAGAATTCAAAGGAACTGGAAATCTAGAATTACAACTTTCACGTGAATTATCTGAACGTCGGATCTTCCCAGCCATCGATATCAAAAAATCAGGTACCCGAAAAGAAGAATTATTGATGCCAAGTGAAGAATTAGAAGAAATCTGGAAACTTCGAAAAAATATGACTGGAGATTCATTAGAATATACGGAACAACTGATCCGCTTTTTGCGTAAAACAAAAAACAATAAGCAATTTTTCAAAGAATTTCAAGATGTCTCCTTTGGTAAAAAAAATCCGACCAGAAATCTGAAAAGATAATTGCAACCTTGACTGAAACATGTTAAGATGTTAATGTTGTAAATCGACAAATCAACTCTGGTTCAGCAAATGGAGCAGGGCAAAGGAGCGAAAAAATCATGAAAGAAAACATCCATCCAGATTACCACCCAGTAGTATTCATGGATTCAACAACTGGTTTCAAATTCTTGTCAGGTTCAACAAAAACTTCACAAGAAACAGTTGAATGGGAAGACGGTAATACATACCCAGTCATCCGTGTCGAAGTAACTTCTGACTCACATCCATTCTACACTGGACGTCAAAAATTCACACAAGCAGACGGACGTGTGGACCGTTTCAACAAAAAATACGGTCTCAAAGACGCAAACGCTGCGGAATAATAAAAACGCTGATAACTCAACGTTTAGCAGACTATCTGATAGGGATAGTCTGTTTTTTTATGTTTTTTTGCCAATTTAAAACTTCGTTTGATGCTGAAAAAGTCGTAGGATCATAATGCACAAAACAATGAAAAAAATAGTATATAGCTTTGACTATCAACATGATAAAGACACCTTTTATTAACGAAATGAAAGAAGGTTATTTCGAAGTAAAAAACCATTTACCTAAAATTAGAAGCTAAGCTTTCCTTTCAAGGAAGGCTTTTTGTTTTGTTATAGACTTGCGATTGCTTGTGAGCTAGATCGTTCATTTTAATGACTTATACACGCGGATGATGGGTCTTTTTCCTCTGTTCATTCATAATATTGAACGGTACAGCTAGCGATGCTATACTGACCTCAGTTCCAAGAAAAACGTTAACATTTTTTTGTGGGAGAGAGGTTTTTTATGAAGTTTGATCAATTGATCGCAGAAGAACTGATTGTTTTCGATCCATCGATAGATTCAAAAGGATCATTATTTGAGCGAATAGGGGATGTGTTGAAAAAAACAAATAAGGTAAGAAATGTTCAAAAAGTCGTTAAGGCACTATTCAAACGAGAGGAGGAGATCTCCACAGGAATAGAAGATGGATTTGGGATTCCCCATGCAAAAAGCAAATATGTGACAAAACCAGCTGTTACTTTTCTATTTATATGGCAATTTTTTTAATCGCTAAATGGCAAAAACCAGCGATAAAAAATCATTGGTTTAGGAAGGTGTTTCGTTATTGTTATTTAAAATTTGGATATTTCGTCTGAAACGATAGATTAAAAAAAGTGAACGTATATATAGATCCATGCCAATTGCTAACCACACTCCAGCAATCCCTAAATCCAATATATTCCCTAAAAGTATTACACCTAATATGCGTGTGACCCACATTCCAAATGCAGTACTGTATAATGGGGTTTTAGTATCTCCCATTCCTTGGAGTACGCCAGCTAATATTAGACTGATAGCTAGTCCTGGTTGATTAAAAGCGTCAATTCTTAGCGCAATAACAATTTGCTTTATTGCCTCAGCATCTGTGGTAAACCAAGGTGCAATATATGGCGTACCAAAAAACAATCCTATTTGATAGCTAAACTAATTTATTTTATCAGCTAAGACAATTTCTTGGTATTGTTTCAATCAACGAGTGAACATTCCTTTATGGAAATTATTTAGTCACTTATTGCTATTTTTAAATAAGTAAGTTTAGCCTTGCAATTTAAAAAAAGATAACTCAGAAAACAAATAAGTGCGACCGTCTTCTTGAGCCAGTGCAACAAGTGGGACTTGTAGTAGACCCATTTTAGAGGAAAAACCTTCACGTAAAGCCAAAGTAAAAGCAGCGTTTTGACCAGCTATCATGAGATTCATGACAATGTCATTTTCCTCAGTATCTTGAGTTTGGGGTTCTAAAGGAAAGGCAGTTAGATAAACAAGATATTCTCCAGCGGCTCGAACAACCAACCTCGGTTTTTCAATTAGAGTATCCTCTCGCATTAAAAGTTTTTCTTGGATGTCAGATGATGTAGTAACCTTTGTTGCCAAACAAAACCCCTCAGAGAATTGACGATGAAGTAAACTTTGTTCCTCAAAAAACATGGCGATGGGAGCGTCAATTCCTAAGCCTAATTCCCCACACAATTTTTGAAAAGTCGTTAAGTGTTGTTTATAAACAATTGGATTTACGACTGGAGCATTCATAACTAAATAAGATTCTTCCTCGAGACGCTTAATTTGCCAATCCCCCTTAGTTGGAGTATTTCCCCAATCAGAAAGAATAAGCCGTTCTGTATTTTGTAGTCCTATTAAGAAATCACGCTGTTTTTGTAATTCGCTCATTCGTTGATCAAGTTGACTAATTTGCTCTTCTAAAAAAGAATTTGTACAGGCTAATTTTGGTTCGCTTTTGAATGTCTTGATTTGGTCTAAAGAAAAGCCGATATTTTGGAGTGTCTTGATCATCTTAAATTCGAAAACTTGTTCGACTGAATAATAGGTATAGCCATTACTTCCAATCACAGCAGGCTCAAATAAACCGAACTGACGATACCAGCGAAGGGTCGCTTTAGTTGTATCACAAAGCTTGGCAAAAGCTCCGATGGTTATATTTTTATTCATAATAACTCCTCCTCATTGTACTGCTAAATCACAACCAAATAAGTGAATTTTCACACAGAATTACGATGTTTTACCATCGGCTCATAATAATAAATATTTTTTCTTGACTATAACGTTACATCATAGTTTAACATAAAGTCAAACACCACCAGAACAATTGAATCTGGCGTTAAAAAGGAGAGAACTTTATGAAAAAGAACCAAAATATTTTAAGAAAATACCCTCTGTTAACAGCATTAATTGCATTGACTGTTGCGTTTGTCATTATCTTAATGATCCCAACAGATGAGACAATTACAAAAAACTTACAACAAGAGATACCCTTAGCACTTCTGACCGTTCTTTTACTGATTGGGATTGGCGGAATTTCTCTGATTAAATTTAAAACGAAGGGAATAGGATTCACCTTTAAGAAAAGCATTCTTTATCTCCTACCAGGTGTCTTAATCAGTATTTCAAGCATAACCGGTGCTATGTCATCTCATAGCAGTATACAACCAAATTGGTTAGCATTAGTTAGCCAAGCAATAATTTTTTATTTCTTACTTGGAATTTTCGAAGAAGGTTTATTCCGTGGAATTATCATGCAAGCATTCTTAGCAAAAATGGGAAAGACTCGTGATGGATTGATTTGGGCAGTTGCTATTAACGGTTTGATCTTCGGGTTTGTCCATATTCTCTTAGGTTGGTTCTTAAGTGGTGTCGATTTAAGTACCTTAGGATTATTGCAGGCTATCCTTAAAACCCTTAGTGCTGGAATGGCAGGATTTTTCTTTGGTGCAGTTTATCTAAAAACACGAAATATCTGGGGAATCTCACTAGTTCATGGTCTATCAGATTTATTACTAATGGTAGGTTCACTACTATTTACAGGTTCAAACGCCATTTCTTATGTCAGTTCTGATCCCAAACAAGCTATGTCTACAATTTTGATTAATTTCTTGTTTATCCTCTTGTATATACCTCTAGTAATCAGTGGGTGGAAACAATTAAAAGCAATCTCTTTACCAGAATTAGGCTTTTATAAAAAAGAATGGAGTTGATAAAAACCAACCAATATTCCTTTCAAAAAATATTTCGCAAGCTCAACTGCCCCTCTGTAATCAGTTAATTATCAGTCGCAAGCTCTTTCGATAATTAACTGATTACCTACGGGATACTTCCTTAACAGGCACCGATGGATTTGAGGATTGAAATGAAAGAAAACCCATTTTTTTACTTAATTCATAAGCAAATGAACTCAAGAAAAATGCAATCTCATTTGAGCCTTTTTTTAAATTCTTAATTGTCAAATTAAGTTAGACAAATCATCAATACTTACGTAACTCAAAAATACTTCCAAAGGTGTTCGATAATCCAGTGATTTTCTAGGAATATTATTTCGTTTAGATGTGACAGATTGAATAAAAGATTCATCTACTGAATTGAAATCCATAGATTTCAATAAACCATCTCTACGTAACAATCCGTTAGAATTCTCGTTTAGGCCTCTTTGAGACGGTGTTCCTGGATCAGCGAAATAAATGGCAATATCATTGGCATTACTGATTTGTTTCCAATTTGAAAATTCCTTTCCACAATCAAAAGTGATGGATTTGAATAGATTTTTCGGTACAGATTCAAACCAATGATTTAATTTTTTTTCAATATCAATCGCTTGTCTACCACACGGTTTCAATGTAATGATAACTTTTGATAATCGTTCAACTAAGGTAATTACAGCACTTTTATGTTTCAGACCTACGATAGTGTCACCTTCAAGGTGACCAAACTCATTTGAGAATTGGCTATAATCTTTTTCACGTTCATGAATAGAGCGGCGGAAAGCTTGTTTTCCACGCCTTTCTTGATGTCCATTCGGTTTACGCTTGCCTTTCATCGGTAAGTCAGAAGGATTAAATAGCCCCTTTTTGAACATACGATAAATGGTACGAGCAGAACAACGAATAGGAAACGCTGCACGACCAACAATCACATCGGGTGTCCATCCTTGAACAACCTTTCTTTGAATATATTCTGATTGTTCCTCGGGTAAAACAAGCGGGCGTCTACCACAGTTTGATTTGTTTTTCTTATACTGTTGATAGTATTCTAAGGCTGATTTTCCTTGCTTGAAGAATAGGTATACTTTATGGATCGTTTGTCTTGAACGATTCAAGCAATGCGCAGTTTTCGCAACAGATTGATTTATTTTGAAATAAGACTCTATCATTACAAGTTCATCCGTTGTAAGATGGGTATAGGTCATTTGTACTCACTCCTTATAATTCTTTGGTCAGAACTATTTTGAGTGTAGCACAAATGGCTTTTTTAGTTGTCTAGCTTAATTTTACAATCGGCGAATTGTATACAGAACCTCCGATTTTCAATTCATTGTTTTTAATATTATACTTAGCAACTACATCATCAAACAAATGTATTTTCTTAATATCTGATATATATTTATGAGTGTTCTCGAAATTTACTTTTCCGAAAACGAATCCCATTTTACTCATTATCCATAATTCTTTAGAAAAGGAAATTACTTCCCCCCCCCACTGTAAACCTCGCTGTTACCAGTTATTACTCTACGTTGATTTGTAGTAATAATAGAAACATTTTTATAAGTGTCAATATCTTTATTTATTTTTCGATTTGCAAAATTCCCAACAATTTCATCTATCGAATCTATATTGACATCAGTAATATTAAAGTCACTATTTAAAAAGTCTCGTAAGTCTTTTAGAATTCTATGAACATTTTCAATTTGTACTGGAATAATACTTTCATTTACGAAATCAAAAGCACAAATTAAATAATGATCTCCATTTTCTTTTTTAAGAATCATATATTGTTCAGCAATAGAATTTTGGAAATAAAATATTGATAAAATTAAATTTGAATTTTTAAAACCATTATGATCGATATCATACCTATTTGAAAACATTGTTAATTCAAATAGATTGAGCATATAATTAATTCTCCTTAGTTTCTTACATTTTTTTAGGATATAAAATAATGGTACAAATTGTTTTGAAAAAACGTAAAAATAACCCAAGATTACCATACGTATAAATTAATATAGATTTTCATTAATCCTTATTTAATGCAAGTTTTTTTATACGTTGCAATGTGCTTTTACTAAAACCAGTCATCGAGGAGACTTCTCTGTAGCTTTTCCCCGATTGTAACAAGTCAAATGCATGTAGTTTCTGTTTATTTAATGTCGACTTTGGTCTTCCTTCCCGATAATTAGGATTATTTTTCTTTGCAAAAACCTTTCCTTCTTGTGTACGCTCTAAAATCATATCTCTTTCCATTTCAGCAACACTCAGTAGCGTTCGCACAATCATTTTTCCCATTGGCGTATTTTCAATAGTACCTAAATTTAAAACCTTTATTGTTACTTCACTATCCAAAAGCGGCTCAATAATATCTAAAGCTTCTCTCGTATTTCTAGCAAATCGATCCAATTTAGTCACAATTATTGTGTCATTTTTTTTTAAAAGCGCGAATTGTAAAATTAAGTTAGAAAAATAAAAAGGCATTTATGGTACACTCAAATTGTATTTCCGACGAAAGAAAACAAAGGAGTGTAACCATAAATGACCTACAAACATCTTACCATAGACGAACTGACAATGATAGAATCATATTATCTTCAACATAATAAGCCGGTTGAAATCGCTAACCGAATGGGACGTGCTATACAAACTATTTATAATGTAGTCAATATATAATGTAGTCAATAAGTTCAAGCAAGGTAAGACTGCTCTTGATTATTGGCACCAGTATAAAGAAAATAAGAAAAAATGTGGTAGAAAAGTCATTCAATTACCTGCTCATGAAGTAGATTACATTAAAGAGAAAGTCACTCTTGGTTGGACGCCTGACGTCATTATCGGGCGAAAAGAAAGACCTGTTTCATGCGGTATGAGAACCCTTTATCGTTTATTTTCTAAAGGAATATTTGATATTGACACACTACCGATGAAAGGTAAAAGAAAACCCAATGGCCATCAGGAAAAACGGGGAAAACAACAGTATCAGCGCTCAATCCATGATCGACCTGATAATTATCCTGATTTCAATTCTGAGTTTGGTCACCTTGAAGGTGATACGATCGTTGGCATTCATCATAAAAGTGCCGTCATTACTTTAGTTGAAAGATTATCTAAAGTCATTATCACGATTAAACCCAACGGCCGTAAGGCATTAGATATTGAAACTGCCCTTAATCAATGGTTTTCTCGCTTCCCTAAAAACTTCTTTAAATCTATTACGTTTGACTGTGGAAAAGAATTTTCTAACTGGAAAGCCATTAGTAACCAACATGATATTGATATATATTTTGCGGACCCTGGAACACCTTCTCAACGCCCATTAAACGAGAATTCTAACGGGATTCTGCGTCGTAATGGACTGCCGAAATCAATGGATTTTAGAGAAGTGAATCAGACATTTATTTCCAGTGTCAGCAATCAACGTAATCATATTCCAAGAAAATCATTGAATTACAGAACACCAATCGAAATATTTTTGAGCTATGTACAAGAAGCATTTTATTCTAGCTTAATTTGACAAATCATACTCAAAAAACCGCTCAGATCATTTTCAGATCTGAACGGTTTTTTTTATCTATTCATCAAGATCAAATTTCATTTTTCAATGATTCAATCAATTCGCCCTCTGCTTCATGACTATGTTTTCGGCCATTAACAAGATAGAGTGCTGTACATATCAATGGAATGACTCCGGCAATCACATACAATCCTCTAAATGAAGTAAGAGATTTTAGCATCCCCATCAAATAAGGACCAACGCCTAAGCCTAGGTCTAAACCAATAAAGTAGGTAGATAAAGCAATACTGATTCGATGTTCGCGGACGATTTTTAAACAAACAGCCTGTCCATTTGACATAAACGTACCATAACCTAGGCCGACTAATGCTCCAGAGATAAGCAATGTCACACTATTCGTCGTTACACTCAGTAAAAATAATCCTGCTGTTAAGAATAAATAGCTAGGATACATCACGTATTGTTCTCCTTTGACATCGAAAATCCTTCCAGTCAATGGACGTGTAAATGTGATGACCAAAGCATATACGACGAAGAAAAATGACCCAGCAGCAACTAAGTGGATTACTTTTGTATAAGAAGATAAAAATGATAAAACACTTGAATAAGAAAGACCCATCAAAAAGGCAATTCCTGTAATGAAAAGTGCTTTCTTTTCAATAAAACTATTGATATTCCATGAGCGAAGAGATATTTTTTGTTCTTCAGATAATGGAATATTTTTTACAGGAAAGACAAGGCAGGCAATCGTAACAAAGAAGACCAGTACAATTGAAAACCAGATAATGAAACGAAAATCAGTCATATTCAGCAAAATCATTCCTAAAAATGGCCCAACAGCGGCAGCTAAACTAGTACTTAATCCATAATAATTGATGCCTTCCCCTTTTTTAGATGCAGGGATATATGCAGTAACGATAGCATTTGTAGCTGTAGAAACTGTACCGTAGCCGAATCCATTCAAGAATCGAACTAAATACAATGCCCCGATAGTTGGCGTATAAAGATATGCTAATGTTGAAAGGAGATAGAAGATCGCGCCGCCTCTTAAGGTAAACTTCCGACCAAATAGTTCTAACTGTTTCCCCATGAATAAGCGTGCCAGCAATGTTCCGATGATATAGATCCCAGAAGCAAAACCTGCTTGGCTCAAGCTGGCGTGTAAGGTGTCTTGCGCAATGACTGCCATGATGACCATCAACAGATAATAAATCAGGTAGACAATAAAATTGATCAATGTGATTCCGATAAAATATTTATTAAATAATTTCTTTTCCATGTATGTTATACATTCCCCTTAAGCTGAATATGCTTTTAATTTTTGTATTTGAACTTCTACATCGTGATAATTGGATGGATAGCGATCAACAAGTTGGCGAATAAATAAATCTCTTGTAGACATAAACAGATTTAAAAATTCTTCGCATTCGTTTGTTGGATTCTCATCCACTGCTTTGATCAATTCGATCGAGTTTTGATACGCATCATTTAAAAAGACTAAAGAAGCTTTCATATCAAATCTTGTTTGATATGCTGTTTCTAATCGATTAATGATTGTGTTCATCCAGTAATTCATGTTTTTTCCCTCTATTCTTAAAAAATTTTACTTCTGCAGTATAACGAATAAAAAAAAGGAAAAAAATCGCATAAGTGATGGAAAAAGGTACTTAACAAATGTTAATATCATTAGTAAAATACCTTTGGACTTTAAAAAGTTTTAAAGTACTGTATGATCTTTTTAGATGAAAGTTTGGATGGGGGAGCATCATTGGATAGTAGAGTCTTAAAGGAATATTTGGATAAAAATGATTTTCCGATTATACGCAAAGGATATCATAAATATTTGACATTCGAAGGGATGGAAGATTCCCATACGTATATCTTGAAAGAGGGAACGGTAAAAGCAAGTGTTATTTCAAATGATGGGAGAGAATTTAACCTTCGCTATATCAAAGATCTTGAAATCGTCTCTCTTTTAAAAGACGAATATTCACAATTCATCGATTCGCCGTATAATATTCGAGTTGAATCAGAATATGCAGAGTTTTATCGAATCAATCGTGTGCGCTTTTGGCAAAATATCAACCAAGACCCAAAGCTACAACACTATGTAAAAGAGTATTACCGCTATCGTCTGCTTTATTCGATGAAAAAAATGCAGCAAATGCTATTAAATGGAAAGCTGGGAGCTGTTTGTACGCAACTTTACGAATTATATGATTTATTCGGTGTGCGGACAGAAGAAGGGATGCTGATCGATTTTTCAATCACGAATGAAGAAATCGCCAAATTTTGTGGCATCTCAACTGCTAGCAGTGTGAACAGAATTTTAAAGCAGTTGAAAAAAGATGGTATTATCACAGTGAAAGATCATCATATCGTTATTTTGAATATGGACTTGTTAGAAGACAATATTATCTTTTGATGAACAAAGAGGTTGTGAAATCAGCGTTTTAACCTGAGTATTAGAGAAACAAACGGAAAAATAGTTACTCATATTTTGCCGTTTTTTGAGCTAATACTGAGGGTCAGCTGATTGAACACCGTTTACCAAGAGGTTGTGAGCCTACCGTTTAACTCTGAGTCACAAGGAACAATTTCAAAAAACAGCTTTTCATGTTTGATGAATATTGTGACTTGTGACCGAGGAGTTGGTAGGAGAACACCGTTTAAGGAAGAGGTTGTGAAAAAGCTGTTCTGCATCAAGTAATAAGAAGAGCCAAGTAAAAACAGTTTCTTATGTTTTTAACTTGGCTGGACTTATCACCGTAGATGTAAGCTTTTGAACGCCGTTTATTTGCAACAAAAGGGGCTGTGACACGATTTTTGTCACAGCCCTTTTTTTGCGAACATTCATTTAGCAATTTTTAGAAACTTCTGCCGCCACCGCCAAAAGTCCCGCCACCGCTAGAATGGGTAGTACTTCCGCCACCGCCGCTTCCAGGAGGTGGGCTTTTGGGGATTCTTCTTGTCGTGACAAAAGAATTTGTCAGACGATCGGTTTTTTCAGTTAATTTGATACTGGATTTTTCTCGGAATGGATATTTGTAGATGCCTGATTTCAATTGATAACGCGAAACAGTCACAAAATAAAAGACAAGACTAAGGATAAGAGCCAAAACAACAGCAATGATGATTTCTACTGTCGTCAAAACCTTATAGCGTGTAATTTTGCCAGTTTCTTCGTCTACACGATAATGTCCTCCTGGAACTCCGTCTTCCACATATGTTGCTGATTTAGACAGGTAAGCTTTTGCAGCATTGTAATAGGCAGCATTTGTCATCTGATCATAAACATCATCTAAGATCGAATCGATTCTGCTGTCAGTCAAATAATCGATCATATTACCAGAAGTCGAAATGTAGATTTCACGCTGTCCCATATCTAATAGCAATACTGAGCCATTTTGATCATTTCCGACTGCGTCTCTTAAGTAATTATCAGCAAAGTCTCTTGGTTCTTCTGAATTAGATGTAGTCGTTACGATCAAGACTCGTCCTTTGATTTTTTCATTCAGCTTTTCTGCCTGTTGTTCCAAAGATTGGATTTGATCTGTTGTAAATAACCCAGCCTCATCATTTACCGTAGCTGTATCTGCATGAGTAGCCACCGGCCAGCCAACACTTACTAGCAAAAGAAAGAATAAAAAAAATTTTTTCATCATATCAAGTAACCTCCGATCAGAAAGAGGATCGCTAGCCCAGCGAAAATCCCAAGAGCGGTCAGTCCCAATTTTTTCTGGCTGATCGGCAGGACACCGCTGACCTTTCCTGTTTGTCCATTCATTGCATAGTAGTAGACTTTTTTACTTGAGTCATTGCTTCGATAAGTAACAAGCCATACCGGCAGTAATACGTAATTATTTACTTCGTTTGTGATTGAAGCAGAAGTTCGCACACCGGTCAATGTTGTATATCCATTTGCGGTATCTTTTAACAGCTTCTCTGAATAGTCTTTTAATTCAGATTGAATCTGTGATTTGATTGCCTCATATTCGATATCTCTTTTTTCTGCTTGGAAACCGGCTAAATACTGGCTTTTAAAATCAATTGCTTTATCTAACGGGAAAGGTTGCACGCCTTCGACCATCTTTTGTTGCGTATTTTTTGATAAGGCATTTTTTACTAGTTCTTTAAAAGAAAGCTTGCCTGCTCTTGAAACAGCAAATTGCTTCGTTTCTGTGTATTCGATGTCACCTATCCGCCATATGCGGATAACTGTACCATTCGCCTGCATGGCACCATCTACTTCAGCATCTGTAGCCCAATAAGGGAAATATACACCTGTCAACTTATCGATTTGATCCTTATTGAAAAAAGCTTTGGGAACAAACCATTTTTTCTTGGTCCAAGCGAGAAATCTGTTGATTGCTTCTTCTTTCTCGACAGCAAAAGGAAGTACTTTATTTGGCAAGAATTCTCCGCTTAAACGTCCAGATAGTACGACGGGATTATGGCAGTAGTAACAATAAGTCGCAGCAGTTGTCGCATCAGTCACGATCTCTGCACCACAGTTGGGACAAAGAAAAAGATCCATCGCTGCGGTATTATCTGCAGATTCGTCCGCTGTATCTGAAAAACCGCCTGCCTCGTCAACCGCTTTGCGCTCGGCTTCATTCATATCGGTAAGCTGTTCTTGGGCTGTAAAAGTAAAATCTTCGGTAGGTGAAGGTTCTTCTTTGCTTTCTTCGCCAGCCATACGCGCTTCTTTTTGCTTTTGCTCATATTGGCTGACTTCTTCTTCTGTATAGATATTCAGGCAGTATTCGCAATGAAATTTTTGGTCTTTGGGATCAAAAGTCAACGGACCGCCGCAATTAGGACATTTATGTGTAAGAACATCCATCAGCTGCACACCTTTCTAAATAAATTAATCAACGGGGATTCCTTTAAACGGTTTACCACAGTTTGGACAGAATTTAGGGATGCCGTTGGAAAGATCCACGATCTCATTGCATTCACTGCATCGCATTTGTAGCTTAGGCTGAACGTTTTCTACAGGTTTGGCAGCTCCGCAGTTGGAACAGAATTTTCCGGAATTTTCTGTCCCGCAAACTGGACATGTCCAAGTATCCGCGTTTCCTTGTGCAGTTTGTTGATTTTGTTTTTCTGCTTGTTGTTTGATTTGTTCTTGGTTATTTTGAGCTGCTTGAGAAAGATAAGAACCATTTGCATTCATTCCCATACCTACACCCATAAAGCCGGTCATTGCTCCTGCTTCATTTTTTCCGGCTGCTTCCATACCACGTGCAATGGAACCTTGCACGTATCCTTCACGTACGCTAGGATCACCTAGCATCGCCCCTTCGTTACGCATATTGATCAGTTTCACAGAATCATCGGTGTAAGAAATGCTGGCTACAGCCACAGAAACAATCTCCATCCCACGTAATTCACGCCAAGAATCATCCAATGCAGTATCCATGTATTTGCTTAATTCCAAACTCTTAGATGGTACATAAGAAATCCGTTGACCATCTGCAGACATCTGATTGATTGCTGATTGCAGCGCTGTTAGGAATTCAGCTAAATACTGCTCATTGATATCATTGATTTCCACTTGTGTTTTGTTTTTAGGGATTGCGTTTGTATAAAATAAAATCGGGTCAACGACATGAATAGAATAAGTGCCATGTGCCCGTAAGAATAATTCTGCGTTATAGAAATTGTCAAAGTAGTTCAACGGCGCGCTTGTACCGAATTTGATTCCCTTTATTTCTTGGAGATTGATATAAAAAACTTGTTGTTTCTGCGGTGTGACGCCGCCAAATTTAAATCGGTCAAAAGTTTCAGCAATTGCTTCTTTCAGTGTTCCGTTGAACATGGAAGGAGCTGCGTCATTTTTAATGGTGTAATAACCTTCCTCAGCGGTATAATCGATGATTTTTCCACCATCGACCAAAAGCATCATCATGTTTGGATAGACATGGACGACTGTTCCGTCTGTTAAAACATCTTCTGTTCCTTTACGATTGGAGCCACGTTTGTCATCTTTGCGGACTTTGACACCTTTTGTCATGACCGTTGTATCACTCATATTGTCTGGTTCGATGACTTCTAGCCATTGATCTGCCAGACCGCCGCCAACCATACTTGTTGCTGCTTTGATAAGACCCATAAAAAATTCCTCCTCTGATTCAGCTAATGCCAAACAATTATTGTTTATTTATTATACCATAGGAAGATGTGAAACTTCTCGGACTAGAGACGGAATTGAAATGGAAAATTGCGTATTGTTTAAATACCTGAAAAAGCCGAGAAGGATAGTAGTTTTTTTACCTAATATCACGTATAATAAGAGATAGTGAATTTTTTAAAAAAGGGGGATCCTTATGGCATATCAAGCACTTTATCGAGTCTGGCGTTCGCAGCGTTTCGAAGACATCGTTGGACAAAAAGCTGTGACACAGACACTAAAAAATGCTATTGTTTCCCACAAAACCTCACATGCCTACTTGTTTACAGGACCCAGAGGAACCGGAAAGACGAGTGCAGCAAAGATTTTCGCAAAAGCAATCAACTGTCCGAACAGTAAAGACGGCGAGCCATGCAACGAATGCGAAATGTGTCGATCAATTACTGCTGGTACGCAAGAAGATGTGATCGAAATCGATGCTGCCAGCAACAACGGAGTCGAAGAAATCCGATTTATCCGTGATCGGGCAAATTATGCGCCTACAAAGGCAGCGTACAAAGTGTACATTATTGATGAGGTACATATGCTTTCAACAGGAGCTTTCAATGCCTTGTTGAAAACATTGGAAGAGCCAAAAGAAAGTGTCATATTCATCTTAGCAACGACCGAACCTCACAAAATACCAGCTACGATCATTTCACGGACTCAGCGATTTGATTTTAAACGGATCAATACGGCAGATATTGTCGAACATCTTGAATTTATCTTGAAAGAATCGACTATCAGCTATGAACCAGCTGCATTGAATGTGATTGCCCGTTCTGCAGAAGGCGGGATGCGGGATGCATTGAGTATTCTTGATCAGGCAATCTCGTTTAGTGAAGGAACAATTACTTTAGATGATGCCATGCAAGTGACAGGTAGCTTAACTGACGAAATGATGGACAGTTACTTGAGCGCTTGCGTGAAAAAAGAAGTACCAGAAGCATTGGAAACATTGAAACAAATTCTCGCAGCCGGCAAAGAATCACGTCGCTTTCTAGAGGATATGTTACAATACTGCCGTGACTTGCTGATGTATCAGCAAGCACCTAACCTAGTTGAGGAACAATCGAGTACGATCAGAAGTACATTTACAGAATTGGCACAAACTGTTTCAGCGGATCAGCTGTTTTCAATGATAAAGATTTTGAGCGATACTCAAAATGAAATTCGTTTTACCAATAGTGCCGCTATTTATTTGGAAGTCGCTACAGTCAAACTTGCACAGCTACCGTCTGCTTCTGTTCCTTCAGCAGATGTAGCATTTGCAGATGATCAGATAGTAAAACAGCTACAACAAGAGATTATGGAACTAAGAAACGAAATCAAGGAACTACGCAGTAATACAGGAATTGAGAATACAAAAGTACAGCCGGTACAGCAAACAAATCATAAAAAACAGACAAGTACCTATCGTGTACCGACGGAACGAGTATATAAAGTTCTGCGGGAAGCGACAAGACAGCATCTGAACCAAGTAAAAGAAGTATGGGAAGACTTGCTGATGAGTCTATCTGTCACTCAGCGAGCAATGCTTAAAGCAAGCGAACCAGTTGCAGCTGGACCAACAGGATTAGTGATTGCGTTTGATTATGAGATTGTTTGTCAAAGAGCAGCAAATGACGAAGAATTGCAGCTTTCGGTACACAACAACTTAAGCCGAATGATCAAAGATTATGCGCCTGATCCTGTTTATATTACAAGAGAAAGCTGGCCAGAACTTCGAAGAAATTATTTGACGCAGGCACAAGAAGAGGGAACAGAAAACTCTTTTGCTTCTGAAGACTCAGAAGGAGAAATCGAGTTGCTTCCTCAAGAACAAGAAGTACCAGAAGAAACACTTGTAGTAAAAGCAGAGGAACTGTTTGGCTCCGAAGCTGTTACAGTGGTAGATGATTAATAAAAAGGAGTAGATAATTATGATGCGTGGAATGGGCAATATGCAAGGCATGATGAAACAAGTACAAAAAATGCAAAAAGAAATGGCAGAAGCACAAGAGCTGCTAAATAAAACAGAGTTTACAGGTAAAGCCACCAATGAATTGGTCAAAGCGGTTTTTACAGGCGATCGTCGCATGAAAGATATCCAAATCAATGAAGAAGTCGTTGATCCTGATGATATCGAGATGCTTCAGGATCTTGTCGTAATGGCAGTCAATGATGCGATCGCACAAATTGATGTGGAAACTGAGAAAAAATTAGGGAAATACGCAAAAGGTTTGCCAGGATTTTAGTTTTAAACTGAAGGAGTAATGAATATGCAATATCCAGAACCAATTGCGAAACTGATCGACAGCTACATGAAACTTCCAGGAATCGGTCAGAAAACAGCGACAAGACTCGCCTTTTATACGATCGATATGAAAGATGAAGTAGTAAATGAATTTGCTAAATCTTTGTTAAGTGTAAAACGCGATTTGCATTTTTGTAGTATCTGCGGAAACATCACAGAAGAAGATCCCTGCGAAATATGTAGAAATCCTTCACGTGATCGAAGCGTTATCCTAGTGGTCGAAGAGCCGAAAGATGTAATGGCAATGGAAAAAATGCGAGAATATCACGGACTTTATCATGTTCTCCATGGTGTGTTATCACCGATGGAAGGGACAGGTCCAGAAGACATCAATATTTCTTCTCTGTTGCAGCGGCTGCATGATGCAGATGTAAAAGAAGTGATTATCGCAACAAATGCAACAACAGAGGGAGAAGCAACAGCTATGTATCTCTCACGTCTGATCAAACCCGCAGGTATCAAAGTGACTCGTCTAGCACATGGTCTGTCTGTAGGTTCTGATATCGAGTATGCAGATGAAGTTACTTTATTGAAAGCTGTCGAAGGAAGACGTGAGTTATAAATTTCTAATTAAGTGTTTTTTCAGATACAATATAAAAGCAGCACAAGAGATGGGGGCAACAATGTGAACGGACTATTTATTACAATCGAGGGGCCTGATGGTGCAGGAAAAACCAGCATCTTGAATGAACTTTACCCTCTTTTGAAAGAAGTAGCAAAAACAGAAATCATTCAAACAAGAGAACCAGGAGGCATTCCGATTGCTGAAGAGATCCGAGCAGTGATCCTTGATCCAAAAAATGATCGGATGGATGAACGTACGGAAGCACTGCTTTATGCAGCGGCAAGAAGACAACATCTAGTCGAAAAGGTTCTGCCTGCTCTGGCAAAAGGGAAAATCGTTTTATGCGATAGATTTGTCGACAGTTCTCTTGCTTATCAAGGTGCAGGCCGACGCATCGGCGTTACCGAGATTGCTCGGTTGAATGAGTTTGCTACAGAAGGTACTACGCCGGATTTTACCCTTTATCTTGACGTAGATTCAGACACCGGATTAAGAAGAATCAAGAAAAATAGACAAAATCAAATCGACCGTTTAGATTCGGAAGGTTTGGAATTCCACCAGCGTGTACGTCATGCCTATTTGAAGCTGGCAGAAGAGAATCCGGAAAGAATCCACAAAGTTGATGCAAGAAAAGGCTTTGAAGAAGTGCTGCAAACAAGTTATCATACAATTATTGAACAGTATCCGCAATTTTTTGAAAACTAGGAAGGTGAACGTTTATGAAAATTATTTTAGCGATTATCCAAGACAAAGACAGCAACCGTTTATCAAATGAATTGATTGATGCAAATATCCGTGCCACAAAACTATCATCGACAGGCGGCTTCCTTAAGGCTGGAAACAGCACGATTATCGTGGGTATTGAAGATGACCGTGTAGAAGAAGCATTGGAAATCATCAAAAAAACGTGTGAATCAAGAAAGCAATTTGTATCTACACCTGTTACACTGGATATTTCGATGGATGGGGGCGTCCCTTATCCAGTAGAAGTAGAAGTAGGCGGTGCCATAGTCTTCGTCTTACCTGTTGAAGGATTCCATCAATTTTAGGAGGAGCTGAGCTATGAATCAAGAAATAAACTTGGCTCAAATGCAACCGATCGTGTATCAGCAGCTTCAACGGAGTTTTGAGCATGGGCGTATCGCTCATGCTTATCTTTTTGAAGGGGAGAAAGGAACAGGAAAACATGAAGTAGGTGTATGGCTTGCACAGCACCTGTTCTGTACCCAAATGAAAGACAATCTGCCTTGTGGAAAATGCAACAATTGTCAGCGGATCGAAAAGAAAGAACATCCAGATGTTTTGGTTATTGAACCGGAAGGACAAACCATCAAAGTCGATCAGATCAGACGTTTGCAGACGGAATTCAGTCGCAGCGGTTACGAATCAAGAAAAAAAGTTTTTTTGATCAAAGAAGCTGAAAAAATGAATAGCAGTGCGGCAAACAGTTTGTTGAAATTCTTGGAAGAGCCCCCTGGAGATTTTTTGGCGGTGTTAGAAACAGATGCAGTAGGAAGAATTCTCCCTACTATTCAATCTCGTTGTCAAGTTCTGCATTTTCAAGAACTTTCGAAAGAAGCACTGATCCATCGATTGCAAGAAGAGCAGATTCCATTGGAAAAAGCAAAACTTTTGGCTTTCTTAACAAACAGTTTAGGAAAAGCAGTTGAAATCTCTCAAGATGAATGGTTTAATGATGCTAAGGACTTGATTTATCAATGGTTCGTTTACTTGCAAAAGCAAGATACTCAAGCCTTTATCTATGTCCAAAAAAAATTGGTAAAATCATTTAAAGAAAAAACACAACAGTTTACAGGATTATCTGTCTTGATGTTTTATTATCAGGAAGCACAGCGTCAAGCAGTAGCAAACGGCGAATATGGCAAAGTGAAACAGATAAACCAGATAATTGAACGGATATTGATCGCAGAGCAGAAACTGCGCAGTAATGTCAGTTTTCAGGCTGTTGCGGAACAGTTCGTTTTGCATACGATTTTTTAGCTTGCCGCAAAGGATGATGATCAAGGAGGATGGAAATGGTAGAAGTAGTAGGTGTCCGATATAGAGATGCAGGTCATATCTATTATTTTGCACCAGGAGACTCTGAATATGTTTATAATGACAAGGTATTAGTCGAATCTCAGCAATCCTTACATATTGCTACTGTTGTCCTTCCTAAAAAAGAGATTGATCCCAATGACCTTCCTGAAGCTATCCGTCCGATCTTGCATAAAGCGTCACAAGCTGAATTAGAAAAAGATAAAAAAAACAAAAAAGATGCTCATGATGCATTGAAAATCGCAAAAGAAAAAGTGCAGTTGCGTGAGTTGGAAATGAAAATGGTCAAAGCTGAATACACATTTGATCGAAATAAATTGATTTTTTCTTTCACGGCGGACGGGCGAATTGACTTTAGAGAATTGGTAAAAGATCTGGCCGCTGTATTTCGTACTCGTATTGAGCTTCGACAAATTGGTGTCCGCGATGAAGCAAAGATAATAGGCGGAATTGGTCCATGTGGGCGTCCATTATGCTGTTCTTCTTTTTTAGGCGATTTCGTGCCTGTATCAATCAAAATGGCAAAAGATCAAAGTTTATCTTTGAATCCAACAAAAATTTCCGGTTTATGCGGACGCTTGATGTGCTGTCTGCAATATGAGAGCGAAGAATACGAGACAGCGAAAAAAGAACTCCCTGACTTTGGAAAAGTAATTGCTACACCTGATGGTAAAGGGAAAGTCGTAGGGTTGAATCTGCTTAGCCGTATCGTTAGTATTCGGCTGACTGGACGGGAAAATCCTGTCGAATATGAATGGGATGAATTGAAAGAATTTGTCCAAGTAGGTGAGATGAATGGATAAGAGATCATTATACGACGGATTGAATCAATTAGAATCAGAGTTGAGAAATACATTAACAGAACTTGTTGAAATGAAGCATGCTTTGCATGAGATCGTAGAAAAAAATACAACTTTGGAGATGGAAAATCAACGTCTGCGGGAACACCTGCGGGAATTGAACCAAGTTGCACAAGCTCCAGCTGAAAATGTGAAGCAGGAACTTTCTAAGTCTCGTATGAATCTTGAAAAAATTTATGAAGAAGGATTCCATGTCTGCTACGATTTATATGGATCAAGAAGGGACAATGACGAGCCTTGTGCGTTTTGTCTAGAAGTGATCTATCGCGAAAGCGGTCGATGACCAATAACAAGAGGAGACTGGAGCGGAGAAATACTGCTCCAGTCTTTTTATTAAGGAGATTGTGACAGATGTATAATCAAAAAAGTTTCAAGGGAAATCCGGTATATGGGGATTTATATCTTGTACCGACGCCAATTGGAAATTTAGAAGATATGAGCTACAGAAGTGTTCGTATGCTGCAAGAATCCGATCTTATCGCAAGTGAGGATACGCGTAATACACAAAAGTTATTGAATCATTTTGAAATCCATACACCCCAAAAAAGTTTACATGAACATAATTATAAAGAACGTGTCCCTCAATTGATTGCTTTGTTAAAAGAAGGAAAAACGATTGCTCAAGTCAGTGACGCAGGAATGCCTTCCATCAGCGATCCTGGACATGAGCTAGTTTTAGCCTGCATAAAAGAAGGGATTTCTGTGATCTCTATCCCAGGACCTACAGCTGGGATGACGGCTTTGATTGCTTCAGGGCTAGTGCCTCAACCATTTTTATTTTATGGCTTCCTTCCACGTAAGAAAAAAGAACAGAAAGAAACATTGAAAAAGCTAAAAGAACAGACAGCTACGCTAATTTTTTATGAGTCACCTTATCGGATCATTGCTACATTGACGAATTTCTTAGAAATTTTTGGAAATCGCCAAGTCGTTTTGTGTCGAGAATTGACAAAGGTCCATGAAGAATACCTTAGAGGAAGTACGCAAGAGCTACTCGCTTATATCGAAGAACATCCAGTAAAGGGTGAATGTTGTCTGCTTGTAGAAGGGAATTTGTTTGAAACGCCAGTGACGGAAGTTGATGAAGAGTTGGGAACGTTAAAGGAACAAGTAGAAGCAAAGATCGCTTCAGGCGAAAAACCAAATGCTGCTATCAAAGCAGTAGCGCTGAAAAATGGGCTGAAAAAACAAGAAGTCTACCGTCAGTACCATGAATTAGACTGAGATAGTATAAGTTGTCTATAATGAAAGACTAATGAGGAAATCAGCTACTAACTTTTCAAATCCCTTGAATGCGAACTAATGTTCTTGTATAATAAATAAGAGGTGAGGATGATGGAGCTGCAATTTCCTTTACATAATGATACATCAAGAAAAATCATTCATATTGATATGGATGCTTTTTTCGCTTCGGTTGAAGAACGAGATCATCCTGAGTTTCGCGGACATCCATTAGTAATTGCCAGACACCCCAGTGACACTGGTGGGCGTGGAGTAGTGACTACAGCAAATTATGAAGCAAGAAAATTCGGAATTCATTCAGCAATGAGTGCACAAAAAGCGTATGAGCTTTGTCCGCAAGCCATCTTTAAGCCTGGCGACCATCATAAATACAGCGATATTTCCAAACAAGTACGGGAAGTATTCTATCGTTATACAGATATTGTGGAACCAGTTAGTATCGATGAAGCGTATCTTGATGTGATCGAAAATAAAATCAATTGCAAGTCAGCCATCAAAATCGCCCGAATGATCCAAGCAGATATTTGGGAGAGTGTCCAGCTAACATGTTCTGCGGGAGTAAGTTACAATAAGTTTTTGGCCAAATTAGCATCAGACTATCAAAAACCTAGAGGAATCACGGTAGTTGCCCCTCAAGACGCTGTGCCATTTTTAAAAGCTTTGCCAATTGAAAAATTTCATGGGGTAGGGAAGAAAACTGTACCTAGAATGCATGAGCTAGGGATTTATACAGGAAAAGACCTATATGAATGCACAGAAATGATGTTGATTCGAAATTTTGGAAAAATGGGCTATTCTCTTTATCGTAAAGTCAGAGGAATCCATGATTCTCCAGTAAACGTTACAAGAGAGCGAAAATCTGTGGGAAAAGAGCATACTTATGGGCAGCCGTTGCAAACGGAAGAAGCAGTGCTGACTCAGTTGCGCCAACTAGCTGAAAAAGTAGAAGAAGCACTGAGAAGAGTCCAAAAACATGGGAAAACAGTAGTTTTGAAGGTCAGGTACACGGACTATTCTACTGTGACCAAAAGAGTGACATTGCCAGAATATATCTATAAAAAAGAAGCACTCTTTTATCAAGCAAGCCTTATATGGGAGGAAATCTTGGGAGTAGAAAAAGGGATCCGATTGTTAGGGATTACTTTGACGAATCTGGACCCGATGACTTATGAAAACATCGTCCTTCCATTATGGGAAAATCAAGAAATATAAAAACAACTTTGAGAGTTGAAACCGGAAATCCGTTTTCTCTCCCAAAGCTGTTTTTATATCAAGTCTTGCTTTTTGATTTGTTCATAGGTTTCTGTTGCATCCGTACATTTTTCCCAAATCACAACTTGATTGGATTCTAAAGATTTTTGGACGTCAATGATCCGCTGGTTGCTACTTCCGCGAAATTGTAGTTTTAGGTCACGTTTGCTTAATTCAAAGCGTCCGTCAACAAGGATATCGATTTGCGAAAGGAGTTCTAATTTATCTTCTGAATCTTGTAGCAATTCATCAAAGGTATAGCCTGTCCATGACCAGATATCTTTTGTCGTACCGAACTCTTTTCGGATACGTCGTACGACTTGCAGACAAACATCTGTATTCAAAAAAGGTTCGCCACCAAGTAAAGTTAATCCTTGCACGTAATCGTTGCGCAAGTCAGCGATGATTTGTTCTTCTAATTCAGGTGTGAATGGTTTGCCATATCGGAAATTTTGTGCAGCTTTGTTGAAGCAGCCTTCGCAGGCAAATAAGCAGCCACTAACGTAAAGACTGTTGCGGACACCTTCACCATCGACAAAATTAAACGGTTTGTAGTCAGCAATATAGTTTTGGCTGTAGTCTTTTGCTAACCATTCTTTTGGTTTTGGATTTCTCATAAAAAAACTTCTTTCATTTAAGGTTCAAAGATATAGCTATTGAAGATAAAATCTACTCGACCACATAAATAAGAACAAACTGACCTAAATCCATTGTTCAAGAAAGCTTGTTCTTATTTTGATAGAGGGCGTTCAAAGATACAAAGCCATCGAAAGAGGGTGGTGAAAAAAGACTTGTCATAGCCTCTTATTCTGAATAAACGGTGTTCAAAAGCTTGCATCTGCGGTAATAAGCCCAACTAAACGAAAAATATGGGGAGCTATTTTTGTTTAGCTGTTCTTATTACTTGATGCAGAACAGCTTTTTCACAAACTCTCCACTAAACGGTGTTCAAAAGCTTGCATCTGCGGTAATAAGCCCAACTAAACGAAAAATATGAGGAGCTATTTTTGTTTAGCTGTTCTTATTACTTGATGCAGGACAGCTTTTTCACAACCTCATTTCATGTGTTTCACACGTGAGGAAATTTCTTTATGGCGGCCATGTACCATCGGACGAGCTTGCGGATTTCCTAAATAGCCACAAGTACGTTTGACTACATCACATGTTTTTGGATCATGATTTCCACATTCTGGACATTCGAATCCTCGTTCTGTCGGTTTGAAATCACCTTCGAAACCACATTGATAGCAATGATCGATTGGCGTATTCGTACCAAGATACCCGATTTTGTCATATGCAAAATCCCATACAGCTTCTAAAGCTTTCGGATTTTGTTGGAGCATAGGGTATTCACAGTAGTGGATGAATCCACCTGAACAATATTTTGGATAATCCTTCTCAAATTCCAATTTTTCAAATGGCGTTGGGTTTTTACGCACATCATAGTGGAAACTGTTTGTATAATATTCTTTATCTGTGATATTTTCGATGATGCCGAATTTTTCTGTATCCAAACGGCAGAAACGGTCAGTTAGACTTTCACTTGGAGTTGAATAGACACTGAAATGATAACCATATTCATCCCCCCATGCATCTGCATTAGCTTTTAATTCTTTGACGATATCAAGTGTGAAAGCTTTTGCTTCTGGGTTTGTTTCCCATTCGCCACCGAAGAAAGCTGAAGCAACTTCATATAATCCAATGTAGCCTAACGATACAGTAGCTCGACGGTTTTTGAATAATTCATTGACAGAATCGGTACGTGAAAGACGTTTCCCGAAAGCACCATACATATATAAAATTGGTGCATTTGCAGGAATGGCTTCTTTACAACGTTCTACACGATAGAGAAGAGCATCTTTCATGATTTCTAAGCGGTCAGACAGTAACTGCCAGAATTTATTCTGATCTCCTTTTGATTCGATCGCGATTCTTGGCAAATTCAATGTAACAACACCTAAATTCATTCGTCCGACATTTACTTCTTGACCATTTTCGTCTTTCCACCCTTGCAAGAATGAACGACAGCCCATAGGTACTTTGAAACTTCCAGTTAATTCAACGATTTTATCGTAATTCAGAATATCAGGATACATTCTTTTCGTTGCACATTCCAATGCTAGTTGTTTGATGTCGTAATTAGGATCTTCAGGGTTTAAGTTCACACCTTTTTTCAAAGTGAAGATCAGTTTAGGGAAGATAGCTGTCCGCTTTTCACTCCCTAATCCATTGATTCGAATCTGTAAAATTGCTTTTTGAATTTCTCTTTCAAACCAGTTTTCTCCTAGTCCAAATCCTAATGAAGTGAAAGGAGTTTGTCCATTTGAAGTAAATAAGGTATTGATTTCATATTCCAAACTTTGCATAGCATCGAAGATATCTTTTTTGGTTTTTGCTTTTGCATATTCTTTTTGGCGTTCTAGCGAATCGATCCATTCTTCCGCGTCTTTTAGATGTTTTTTATAGTTCAATTCTGCAAAAGGAGCAAGCAATTCATCTGTTCGGTCGGCAGAACAGCCACCATATTGACTTGACGCTACATTGGCAATAATCTGTGAGATTTGTGCTGTGGCGGTCTGGATAGATTTTGGCGATTCGACTTCGGCATTGCCGATTTTGAACCCATTGTTCAGCATGCCTTTGAAATCAATCAAGCAGCAATTCGTCATCGGTGTATAAGGATGATAATCCAAATCATGGTAATGGATATCACCTTTTTGATGCGCATTTGCTATATGTGGTGGCAACATTTTCAGTCCGATTGATTTTCCAACGATCCCGGCTGTCAGATCTCGCTGTGTATTGAAAACATTACTGTCTTTATTTGCGTTTTCGTTCACGACAGTTTGGTCCTTGTTGATTAGCTTTTCAATCGAAAAGTTGATATCTGTTGCTTTACTGCGAGCAAAATCTCGTTTGGTACGATAATTGATGTACTCTTCTGCTAATTCATATTCGTTTTTTTCTAGTAATATATATTCCACGATGTTTTGAATCTCATAGATTTTGACATTTTCAGCAAACCGGCTTTTGATTTCTTGGACAACCAAGTCTGCAATCATTTGAATTTTTTCGTAAGTAAGTGGTGATAATGAGCCGTGAATTTTCTTTTCTGCTTTGATCAGTGCTTCATTGATCTTTTGTTCATCGAAATCAACATGGCGGCCATCGCGTTTGATGACTTTCATCTGGGATGTCTCTGGCTGCTGAGTAACGACAGTTTTTTCTTCATAATTTACTTTCATTATCTTCAACTCCTGCTAAATTGTTCTTGTCTATCATAAAACAAAATCTGGGAAGGAGCAACTAAATATCTGCTATATATAGTATTCAATGTGCTGTATAATTGGATTTCTATACTATATGTAGTGTATATTTTATTGTGAAAAAAGGTGAAAACTTGTAGCTGGTGGATTTGTTTTTTGCATATTTAATTTTGCTGAATAAAATAATTGAATAAAATTTTTTATTCAGTCCAAGTAAAAGTGACAAAAACATAAGAGCAAATTATCCGTAGATATGCTACTATGCAAATAAATAGAAATGAAAAATGAAAGAGGAGGAGAAGAATTGGAAAAGATGATCGAAGTGAAACATCTAAGTAAAAGCTACGGCAGCAAACTTTCTCCCGTCAAAGCCTTAGATAATATCTCATTCACAGTAGAAGAAGGCGAGTTTGTTGGGATTATGGGCCCAAGTGGTGCAGGAAAGACAACGCTGATGAATATCTTGTCCACAATCAATTTGCCTACGATGGGCAGTGTCTCGATCCAAGGAAAAGAAATCACAAAAATGAAAAACAGTGAGCTCAGTGACTTTCGTCGAAAAAAACTAGGATTCATTTTTCAAGAGTTCAATTTGATCGATACCCTAAATGCAAAAGACAATATCCTATTGCCCCTAGCAGTTGAACGGATGACTAAAGAGGAAATGGAAAAGAGAGTAAGACATGTAGCTCAATTGTTGAATATAGAAGAACTGCTCAAACGGTATCCCGATGAACTTTCTGTCGGACAGAGACAACGAATTGCAGCTGCTAGAGCACTTGTTGTTCAGCCACAAGTGATTTTTGCAGATGAACCAACTGGCTCTTTGGACTCGAAGTCGGCTACAGAATTGTTGAACTACTTGAAGACCATGAATCAAAAAGAAAAAGCAACGATACTGTTAGTCACCCATGATCCATATACAGCAAGCTACTGCGATAGAATTTTATTTATTAAAGATGGTGTGATTTTTTCTGAAGTTGTCAGAAGAGGGACAAGAAGAGAGTTCTTTGAGAAAGTAATAGACATGCAGGCGACGATTGGCGGAGGAGGAAAAATGAATGCTGTATAAACTAGCCGTTAAAAGTTTTTTTCGGCAGTCACGAGGCTATCTTGTTTATTTTTTCAGTTTGACTTTATCCGTAATGATCTATTATTCCTTCAGCGCAATGACCTACGATCAATCTTTAGTCAGAAGAGCAAGTCAAGATACTTCGATAGATGGTGGATTGAGTTTTGGCGGATTTATCATTACTGTTGTTTTGCTTTTTTTCGTATTCAGTGCCAACCGATTTTTCTTGAATAGAAGGCAAAAGGAAATAGGCATCTATCAGCTTTTTGGTATGAATAAACTGCAGATATCAGGTATATATGTGTTAGAAATCATGATAATTGGATTGTTCGCCTGCATTTCTGGGATATTACTCGGTATTATTTTTTCCAAACTCTTTTCAATGATTTTGGTTCGAATGATGGATATGGATCTTACTAGTCCATTTTTTATCTCCATTCCATCAGTAGTAGATACTTTATTTGCTTTTTTCATCATCCTTTTAGCAGTATCTGTATATTCGATATGGAAAATATGGCGCTATCCAATGATTCGAAGTTTTGGAGAAAAAGAACAAGCAGGTAGTTCAACAATGCGCTTCAGGACAAGGCACCGATTACTCGCAGTCATCGGGTTACTGCTTTTAACGAGCGGATATTTTGGAGCTAGTCATTTTAGGGAAATCACTTCATGGATGATCAGTTATCATTATCTTGATACATTAGTTTTCTTTTTTCCTTTTTTAATTTTTTTCGTTTGTGTGGTCGGTACTTATTTGTTTTTCTGTTATACATTTCGGTTATTTTTGATCATATTGAGTAAATGGAAGATTTATTACTATGGTATCAATTTTTTGATAATGGGTAACACGCAAGTTCATTTGCTCAAAAGTTGGCGTACAAATTCTCTGATTACAGTCATTCTCGGAATTTCTTTAATGACAATTGGCGGCATGGCTAGTATCTCTACTATTTTATCCTACCAGGAGAAAGTTTCCTCCCCGATGGACTATCAGTTTGATGTTGAGACAGAGAAAAAAATCAAGCCGATTCTAGCAGAGGAAGGGCAGAAGATAACTAAAGAAATCACCTTGCATTATAAAGTCATTGGGAGTATCTATAGTCAAAATCTCGAAGAACCTATGTTTCAAACTGCTAATCTGATCACGGAAACACAATATCAAGCCTTCAGAAAAGTTAATCCAGATTTGCCGAACATTTCTTTGAAATCACCTGGTCATACTGTTTTGCTTGATCAAATGCAAACTCTTTTTCGGAATATTTCATTATATGGATCTAGTATTGGACTGCCAGATAATCAAGAATTGAAGATTCAACAAATGCTTCCAAGTGTATTAGGTGACGAAACAATGGTATATCTAAGTCCTGTACTGATTGTAGATGATACCGTTTTTGAAAAAGCAAAAGGTGTGGATTATCAAGTAGTCAATGTAGATGTATCAGGTGGAAATAATGAAAAAATAGATGAACGACTGAGCAATGACCTGTCGATAAAGTGGCTCAATGTTGTTTATTATTCTTATGATATCGTAAATGGAAGTCTACAAGGAGAAATTAGCACAAAGAAACTTCCGGATGACCAAATGAAGGAAGCACAATTTAGCCAAGAAAGCTCTCATTTGAATTTCTCTTCCAGCTATTCGAAATTGCGTGCAGTCAATCGGCGAATCGGTATCAATATTTTTGTCACACTACTTGTCGGGATGATCGTGATTATTGCTACTGGTAGTATTTTGACAGTCCGGCAATTAGCAGAAGCAGAGGAAGAAAAAGAAAATTATCACCTATTGACTAAGCTGGGGATTCCACAAAGAAGGATCAGACGGATGATCTTCGAGCAAAACGCACTTACCTTCTTTCCACCCATGATATTAGGGATCACTCACGCAGTATTTGCAATCAATGTCTTCACTCAGTATATAAAAACTGCCGATTACTGGTTGGCTTATCTTGTGAGTGGCTTATTGATCCTTATCTATCTTTTGCTTTATGTCATTACGAGTCAGTTATATTATCGGATTATCGAGGAATGATATACGGAATAAGACAAGATAATAAATAGAACTAAATTTTGAATACCATTTATTTGGAATAAGAGGTTGTGACACGATTTTTGTCACAACCTCTTTATTTTTTATATTTATGATTTGTCAAATTAAGCTAGAATAAAATGCTTCTTGTACATAGCTCAAAAATATTTCGATTGGTGTTCTGTAATTCAATGATTTTCTTGGAATATGATTACGTTGATTGCTGACACTGGAAATAAATGTCTGATTCACTTCTCTAAAATCCATTGATTTCGGCAGTCCATTACGACGCAGAATCCCGTTAGAATTCTCGTTTAATGGGCGTTGAGAAGGTGTTCCAGGGTCCGCAAAATATATATCAATATCATGTTGGTTACTAATGGCTTTCCAGTTAGAAAATTCTTTTCCACAGTCAAACGTAATAGATTTAAAGAAGTTTTTAGGGAAGCGAGAAAACCATTGATTAAGGGCAGTTTCAATATCTAATGCCTTACGGCCGTTGGGTTTAATCGTGATAATGACTTTAGATAATCTTTCAACTAAATTGAAATCAGGATAATTATCAGGTCGATCATGGATTGAGCGCTGATACTGTTGTTTTCCCCGTTTTTCCTGATGGCCATTGGGTTTTCTTTTACCTTTCATCGGTAGTGTGTCAATATCAAATATTCCTTTAGAAAATAAACGATAAAGTGTTCTCATACCGCATGAAACAGGTCTTTCTTTTCGCCCGATAATGACGTCAGGCGTCCAACCAAGAGTGACTTTCTCTTTAATGTAATCTACTTCATGAGCAGGTAATTGAATGACTTTTCTACCACATTTTTTCTTTATACTGGTGCCAATAATCAAGAGCAGTCTTACCTTGCTTGAACTTATTGACTACATTATAAATAGTTTGTATAGCACGTCCCATTCGGTTAGCGATTTCAACCGGCTTATTATGTTGAAGATAATATGATTCTATCATTGTCAGTTCGTCTATGGTAAGATGTTTGTAGGTCATTTATGGTTACACTCCTTTGTTTTCTTTCGTCGGAAATACAATTTGAGTGTACCATAAATGCCTTTTTATTTTTCTAACTTAATTTTACAATTCGCGATTTTTTAAAAGTACGAGAAATTATAAAGAAAAAAGCAGTGATTTGATGTGCTATTTTTATAAAAGCTATGTGACAAAACTGTTAGTAAAAAAACGGTTTCTGTAAGCTAGACACATGTTTCTTTTTGTCAAAATTAGTTACACTTTGTGTGAGGTTATATGAGGAGGGAATCCAATGAACAAATGGCGTTCTAATCCAAAATTGAATTATTGGGGAAAATTCATCATTCGAACAATTTTTTATAGTGCAGTACTGCTGTTCCTGATTTATCTGTATCACTATAAAAATATTCAAGGAGGAACTTTTATCTATAACGAATTTTAGGAGGAAGAGTATGGAAATCAAAACGATTATTGAAGCAATCGATGATTGGGGAATAAATGAACCTGATCGAGTTGCTTATCAGGCAGATGAGACGCATACTTTTGGTGAATTGAAACAAGCATCAGACGCACTTGCTTATTATTTAGAAAAAAAGGTAGAAGGCGATGGACCAATTGTCGTTTTTGGCAATTTGGAGTTTGAAATGATTGTCTCATTTCTAGGGGTTGTCAAATCTGGCCATGCCTATTTGCCGATTGAAGAGCATACACCCAAGGAGCGTATCCTGTCGATCTTTCGGGTGGCTAAACCATCTATGGTCATCAGTATCGGGGACTGGATAGAAGATATTCCTTCGGTTCCTGTCATAACAAAAAAAGAATTTCAAGAAATCAAGAAGATACCAGTAGGATTTTATCCCAGAAATAGCGTAAAAGGTACAGAAAATTTTTATATTATTTTTACTTCTGGTACTACTGGAGAACCAAAAGGCGTACAAATCAGTCATGATAATCTAGTCAGCTTTGTTCAATGGACGATGGAAGACTTTGGGATCAAGCCTGGTATGCATTTCTTAGCCCAAGCGCCATTTTCTTTTGATTTATCGGTATTTTCTATTTATCCTGCATTAGTTTCTGGCGGAATGCTGAAGCCGTTAAATAAAGCAGTTGTTCAAGACTTTCGTCAATTATTCGCGACATTGCCAGCCTTGAAGTTGAATGTGTGGGTTTCTACTCCATCATTTATGGATATTTGCTTGATGGAACCTACATTCAATGGAGAAAATGTGCCGGAATTGGACATGTTTTTATTTTGCGGAGAAGAATTGACGAAAAAAACTGCAGAAAGTCTACTTGATCGATTCCCAAATGCACGGATATATAATACTTACGGTCCAACAGAAGCAACTGTAGCTATTTCAAGTATTCAGATTGACCAGCATGTACTAGATAGTTATGACCGACTACCGATTGGCTACGTAAAAAAAGACACGAAAGTTTCTATTGTCCAAGAAGGCAAACCTGTTTCAAAAGGAGAAACGGGTGAAATCATTATTGCAGGACCAAGCGTATCAAAAGGTTACCTGAACAATCCCGAAAAGACAGCTGTTGCGTTCTTTTGTCAAAATGACTTAGCAAGTTACCATACAGGGGATGCAGGTAGACTAGATGAAGATGGGCTTTTATTTTATGAAGGACGTATGGATCAGCAGGTCAAATTACATGGATACCGGATTGAACTCGGGGATATCGAACATTATCTGCTCCAAGACAACCGAATCAAACAAGCTGTCGTCGTACCAAAATACCAAGGAACAAAAGTACAGCAGCTGGTTGCTTTTGTCGTATTAGAAAACAAAACGAAACAGCCGGATTTTCAGTTGACTAAATCTATCAAAGAACAATTACTAGAAGTTGTGATGGATTATATGATTCCTCAGAAGTTCCATTATGTCGATCTGCTGCCTCAGACAGTTAATGGAAAAATCGATCGAAAAAAATTAACAGCTGAGGTGAATCCTGAATGATGTTACCTCATATGATCCCTTATGCAGAGCCGTTTTATTTTTTTCTTTTAGCCATTGCGCTTGTACCGATCGTTCTATCTTTATTGATATGGGAAAAAAGATTACCAGTTTATCAATCAGCAGTGACACTTTTCTTTTTATTTGTCAGCTTTGGAGGTAATTATTGGCAACAGGGAGCGGCGCTGATTGGGTATGTTTTGTGGCAGACGATACTTGTATGGGGCTATTTTGTTTATCGGCAAAGGAAAAATCAGACAGGATGTTTTTTTGCCGCCGTTATTTTAGCGATAATTCCACTGTTTTTAACGAAAGTGACTCCTTTTTTTGAACATGGAAAAGCATCGTTACTTGGTTTTTTAGGAATCTCTTATTTAACCTTTAAATCTGTACAAATGATCATGGAAATAAGAGATGGCATGATCAAAACATATAAGCCATTTCGTTATATCCAGTTTCTGCTGTTCTTTCCAACAATCTCTTCTGGACCAATCGATCGCTATAGGAGATTTGAAAAAGATCAGCTCCATCCGCCTGTTCGTGATAAATATGTTGATCTTTTGGGAAAAGGCGTCCAAAATATTTTTGTCGGTTTTTTATATAAATTCATTATCGGTTATTATTTTGGTCAAGTACTGCTTCCTGTAGTGGGACGCATTGCCTTACAGCATGGTGGTATTTCATGGGCATTAGTAGGTTATATGTACGTGTACAGTATGTATTTGTTTTTTGATTTTGCTGGCTATAGCTTATTTGCAGTCGGTACAAGCTACATGATGGGGTATCAGACACCAATCAATTTCAATAAACCTTTTTTATCATGGAATATCAAAGAATTCTGGAATCGTTGGCATATGACGCTGTCCTTTTGGTTCCGTGATTATGTATATATGCGATTGATGTTCTTCATGATGAAGAAAAAATTTTTTAAAAGCAAGATCGTAATGTCAAATATCGGTTATTTTGCTTTGTTTCTTCTAATGGGTATATGGCATGGATTGACGTGGTACTACATCGTATATGGACTGTATCATGCTTGTCTGATCTGTCTGACAGATGCATGGATCCGATTTAAGAAGAAGCATAAAGAGCAGTTGCCTTCTAACAAATTTACGCATGGCTTAGCCGTATTTTTGACATTTCAAGCAGTATGTTTTGGCTTCCTGATTTTTTCAGGATTTTTAGATAAACTTTTTTTTAGCTAACGAATAGTGACATATTAATTTATATAACAAAGGAGAAAAGGAAAATGGAAGAACAAATTTTATCAATCTTAGAAGAAATAACAGGAACAGATGAAGTAAGAAAAAATCGTGATATTGATCTATTTGATGAAGGGTTGCTTGATTCTTTAGCATCTGTTCAATTATTAGTCGAGCTAGACGGAGAGCTGGATATCCAAGTCCCTGTATCTGAATTCGAGCGAGAGGATTGGAGCACACCGAATAAAATCATTCAACAAGCAACTGCATTGAAGGGTTGAGTATGAAAAAGAAACTTTTTGCTATTTTCGGCCCGGTTGTTTTAGCTGTTGGCTTACTGTTTGTGTTTTTTACCTCCTCCTATCAAGTAGATATCTCTAATCCAGAAACGATTAGACGTGCCTCTTCTTCCATATCAGTGAACGTGTTGAAAGGAGATGCGATAAAAAATTATGCATTATCTGAAAAACAATATATTCCTTTTTTTGGCTCAAGTGAATTAAGCAGAATCAGTCCATTTCATCCGTCTGTTCTGGCAGAAAAATACCAGCGAAACTATCGTCCATTTTTGCTGGGAGCACCCGGGACACAATCGTTAAGCCAATATATGATGATGCGTTCTGCAGGAGATGCTATGAAAAACAAGAAAGTCGTCTTTATTATTTCTCCTCAGTGGTTCGTTAAAAATGGTGTAAAAACTGATTACTTTAATACGTATTATTCTGAACTTCAAACATACGACTGGTTGTTTTCAATGAAGAAAGTAACGCCTGCTGATCGCTATTTAGCTAGAAGATTATTAACTTTCTCAAAAGTAAAAGAGAATGATACGTTGACGGCGATTCTGCAAACGATCAAAAAAGGGAAGCTACCTTTACCTGAATCTTTGAATCAGCTGCGCAGCCAATGGAACATGCTGAAGAGAGAGGATGAAGTATTCAGCAATATTGGGTTGAAAGATCGACAGCAAAAAATCGATCATGAGTCAAAACGATTACCAAAACAATACCAAGAAACAGAATTATCCATTTTAGCAAATCAAATTGGAGAACGAGAAACGACGAATAATCCATTCGGGTTGAAAAACGATTTTTATACGCATCGTATCCGAGCCCACGAGCCAGAGCTCAAACAGTCACAAAAAAATTGGGATTATCGTTTTTCGCCAGAATTTTCTGATTTTCAGCTGGTCTTGGATCAATTAGCAAAAAACCATAACGAAGTATTGTTCATCATCCCACCGGTTAACGAGAAATGGAGCGATTATACCGGACTATCTCAAGAAATGTTACAAGGATTTGCCAAAAAGATCAAATTTCAATTAAATAGCCAAGGATTCAATCGAATAGCTGATTTTGTCAATCAAGCGGGTACCAACTATTTTATGGAAGACACGATCCATCTAGGCTGGAAAGGCTGGTTGGCTGCAAATCAACAGATCAGACCGTTTTTAGAAGAAAATCATATTACTGCTAGTAAGTATCATCTTGACGATGCTTTTTTTAGCAAATCTTGGCAACATCAAATACCAGATAAACTACAATTAAAATAAAGAAAACAGGCGAGTGTTGCTCGCTTGTTTTCTTTATTTTTGAATATTCTGAATAAAAGATAAAAATACCAAGTTTGCCTGAACAAAAATCATAAGCAATGGTATAATCACAATATGAATATAGAAATGGGGGAAAACATTTGAATACAAAAGAAGAACAGCTACTTATTGATTTAACTTCTGCAAAAGGAGTACCTGGAAATGAAGAAGAGGTAAGAGAAGTATTCAGAGAATATGCCAAACCATTCGCTGATGATATTTTTTATGACGGTTTAGGCAGTGTGATTGCCAAACATGGTGCTGGCGGAGGCCCCAAGGTCTTTATTTCTGGACATATGGACGAAGTTGGTTTTATGGTAACAAAAATAACCGAAAAAGGATTCTTGGAATTCCAAACTCTTGGAGGTTGGTGGGGGCAAGTCATGCTTGCTCAGCAAGTTGAAATCAAAACACGTGAAGGGAAAATCGTCCACGGTGTGATTGGTTCCAAACCACCACATGTTTTAACACCTCAAGTAAGAAATAAACCTTATGAAATAAAGGATATGTTCATTGATATTGGCGCATCAAGCCAAGAAGAAGCCAAAGAGTGGGGCATACGTCCTGGAGATATGGTCACTCCATATATTGAATACAAACGAATGAATGGCAGTAAATATTTACTGGCAAAAGCATGGGATAATCGTATCGGGACAGCTGTTTCTCTGCGAGTATTAGAGAATCTATCTAAAGAAGCACACCCAAATGTTTTATTCGCAGGAAGCGATGTGCAAGAAGAAGTAGGCTTGCGAGGTGCTCGAACAAGTACACACCTTGTAAATCCCGATATTGCTTTTGCTTTAGATACTGGTACAGCAGGAGACACTCCAGGAATGACACCAAAAGAAGCAGATTCGATTTTAGGAAAAGGCCCACAGATTTTGATTTTTGATGCATCTATGATCCCGCATAAAAAATTATTGAATTTTGTTATTGATGTAGCAGAGGAAATGGATATTCCATTCCAATATACAGTGATTTCTGGCGGAGGAACTGATGCAGGACAAATGCATTTGACAAGAGATGGTGTTCCGTCTGTAGCCATTACCGTTCCTGTTCGTTATCTGCATTCCCATACATCAGTGATTCATGAAGATGATTATTTGAATACAGTGAAACTAGTCACAGAATTAGTGAAACGGCTTGATAGTGAAACAGTTGAAAAAATTCGGAGTTATGAATAATGAATAATAGAATACCTATTTCTGAATATCGGAAAAAAGCACGAGTTTCTTTGGAAAATCAATGGGGAATCAATACTTGGCTTGTTTTCTTATCTATAATATTTACGAGCGTCATCCAGAACTTTTTTGACGGTTTCAGTCCTTTTCCGGAAGAAAGCATGCAGCAGCACTTATTGAGTTTTCTAGTCGATAATTTACTTTTATTCGCATTCAACTATGCATTGTTTTACATTGCGCTAGTAGTTGTACGGGGTGGCAGACCAAAAAGTAACCTTTTATTTTCAGTTTTCCAAAGAAAGTATTTTGGTTCGATACTTGGCATCAATTTGATCAATTCAGTCATCAACTGGCTACTCAACAGTTTAATCTTTCTGCCCATGTTTTTAATCAGCGGAGTGAGTACTTATATGCAGCTGCTTTTCAGTTCAAATGCGGTACCTACGGGTGTCATGCCAGAAGATTTTCTTGATATCAGCTTTGTTTTATCGATGATAGGGATGATTTTTGTTTCAGCACTCATCATGAGTATTGTTGGCGGTTTATTCCAATTTGCTGCATGGACAAAGTTCGACTATCCTGATTTGTCGGTTATTCAATGTTTGAAATATGGCTGGTTTTTATTGAAAGATAGAATTGGTACGTATATTTTGTTGCAGCTGTCTTTTATCGGCTGGTATTTGCTAGGAGCAATCGCTTTGTTCATCGGTCTTTTGTGGGTCATTGTTTATGTGAATGTGTCAGTTGCAGAATTTTATGAACAAGCACGGATTGAAAAAGGAGGTCCAGACGCCTATTTTACTTAGGATGTAAGCAGTTTATTCATCAAAAAAATAACTTTTGTGGCAGGATAAATCTTTGAGGGGGAATGTACGATGAAATTAACTGTTTTAGGATGCTTAGGAGCGTATCCTTATAAAAATCAAGGGACAACAGGTTATTTGCTTCAATCTGACGGGTTCAATTTGTTGATCGATGCAGGTAGTGCTACACTGATCAAATTACAAGAACACCTTGATCCACTTGATCTAGATGCTGTGATCCTTAGCCATTATCATCATGATCATATTGCTGACCTTGGCGTATTACAGTATTACTGGCAACTTCATCCTAAGAGAAATCCGGAGACATTGCTTTCAATTTATGGACACACAAAAGATTCCATTCACTTTGAAGAATTGACGATGGAAAATGTCTCAAAAGGATATCCTTATTTTGAAGCTGAAGAATTAAAAATTGGTCCTTTTCTGATTACTTTTATGGAAACAATCCATCCAGTAGTATGTTACGCCATGCGTATCGTAGAAGAAACAACGGGGAAAGTATTCGTATTTACAGGTGATTCAGGTTATTTGGAAAGTTTCGCTGATTTTGCGAAAGATGCTGATTTGTTTCTAGCAGATACCTATCTTTTTGAAGGAAATGAACATCATCATGCCCATTTCACTTCAAAAGAAGCTGGAGAACTTGCGAAATCAGCTAACGTAAAGAAACTTGTACTTACACACCTACCTCAGTTTGGTGATTTAGAACAATTGAAAAATGAAGCGCAAAAGGCAGCAGGCAAAGGGATTGATGTAGAACTTGCTGCAGTTGATAAAGTGTTTAACATTTAGGAGGAAGAACATGATTTTTGTACCAAATGAAAACCACGACCCAAGAATCAATTTAGCAATTGAACAATATTTGCTGCAAGAAATGCCTTTAGATGAACCTATTTTGCTCTTTTATATCAATGAACCTTCAATCATCATCGGCAGAAACCAAAATACGCTTGAAGAAATCAATCGAGATTATGTGGAAGAAAATGGCATTCATGTTGTCCGTCGCTTAAGTGGAGGCGGAGCTGTCTACCATGATTTTGGAAACCTGAACTTTAGTTTTATCATGCCTGATGATGGGGATTCATTCCGTGACTTTGCGAAAGTAACACAGCCAATCATCCAAGCACTTCATGAATCGGGTGTTGCTGGGGCGGAATTGAAAGGCCGAAATGATCTAGTCATTGATGACATGAAATTTTCTGGCAACGCGATGTATGCTACCAACGGTCGGATGTTTGCTCATGGAACAATTATGTTCGACTCTGATATCAATGAAGTAGTCAATGCATTAAAAGTAAAAAAAGACAAAATCGAATCAAAAGGAATCAAATCGATCCGTTCTCGTGTAACGAATATCAAACCATTTCTTCCAGAAGAAAAGCAAAAAATGACAACAGAAGAATTTCGTCAAGAAATCTTGTTGAAAATTTTCGGCGTAGAGTCAGTAGAAGAAGTAAAAACGTACGAATTGACTGATGAAGATTGGAAAAAAATCAATCGAATCTCTGAGGAATATTATCGAAATTGGGATTGGAATTACGGGAAGTCTCCAGATTTCAATTTCTCTCGCCAAAAACGTTTTTCTATCGGTTCGATTGAAGTCCATTTGAATGTCTCAGAAGGAATGATCAAAGAAGCAAAAATCTTTGGCGATTTCTTCGGACTAGGAGATATCTCTGACGTGGAAAAAAAATTGGTTGGACAGAAATATGATAAAGCATCTCTATCAAAAATAGTCAGCCAAATTGATGTGAAGAAATATTTTGGTGCGATAGAACCAGAAGAATTACTTACCTTACTTTATTGAAAATAAAAAATAGCGGAATCCACATATATGGATTCCGCTATTTTTTATACAGGATTCGGGTAATTTCGAGAGAGTTGAACAGTGATCCGATCAATGAAAGTATCTTTTTCCTGCGTTAGTGTTCCTGTGTAACGATCCGCTACGTCTTTCATCATCATTAAGTCAAAACGTTCCTGATCATCTAATTCTTCTGTGATGCCTCGACTAAATAGGTTTGTATCGTAATGTGCACTATGTTCGCAACAAATGACGAAATGTTCCTCTTGTTCGTGTATCGACAAATAAATTTTTCGATACAGTGGATTTTCGATGGCATGAGTTTCTCTAAAGGAATGCTCTAAAGCGTGGATCAAAAGTTGAGCCAGATCGTCATCGTTGATAGGAAGTTCTTCGGGAAGATCTGCTTGGAAGGTTATCTGAATATTCCGTTTGGCAGCTAACTTCTGGTAACGCGCTAAGATAAGATTTGTCACCTGGTGGTTGCAAAAAGAACACAGCATTTCGAAATTTTTTGCTTCTTCTAATATCTTTTCCACATAGTTTTTAGCTTTTGTTTGGTCCGTATGCATTAAATCTTGCAGATTCTCCATCTCTTGGACAAATTCCAGGCGAAGTGTATTTACTTCTTGGATATGCTGTCGAAGCTGCTCATAATGTTGCTCCAACAAATCATTTTTGATTTTTAAGAAATCTACTTGTCTCCGATCTTTGTCGGTATTTAAGATGTGATCGATTAGATTGTAAGCTGATAATAACGATTAGAATGATAATATATAAAATCGTAGACCAATTGATCGTTGTTTGATAGATACCTAATGCCGTTTGGATGTAAATCAAGCAATGGATAATGGCTACCAAGACGATCCAAGGTGTACAAGCTACATAAAAACGGTTATTCTTATATGCTTCGCCAATGCATGCAAGTGAAGTGACTAAAGTGCTTATAACACTAGCAATATTAGCAATCGGCATTAATTCAGGAAGTTCTGCAGGAGTAAAAGTTGCATAAAGCAGAACGCCGATAAAAATCAAAAGTTGGAACGTACAAAAAATTCCGTACCATTTTTTATAGTAAAACATTCGGCTCCAATAGTAGCAGATGATGAAAGCTGACGTTAAGATAATAAATAAATGAGATAAAAAAGAATGAACGAATGGTTCAAAAAGAATACCACTTAAAATATCTTCTGATACAGCTTCAAATCCTAATGCCAAAGCAAAGCAACTTAAGAGAATAAGTGAGTATTCAAGACGTTTTTGTTTATACATCAAGTAGATCGTATAGAAAAAGGTCCCTATAGCGATAAAAACAGCGATTATCATCGTCAATACTTGCGGCACTGATTGTGAATAAATAAAACTAATCAATGGTCCAGTTGTTCCTAGATAAACTTTCGGTGGCAGTCCAGCATAGTTCTGATAAGGAGATGAGACTGTAAGGGTCAATTTTTTTCCGATATAATTTGCTGGTAAATCTATCACAGCCAATGAGAGTCCGGGATTGCTTTCTTCCTGATAATCTTTCCGTTGGTATAAAATCTTTTCGCCTAGATATACAGTAATCCATTGATGGTTTCCTTTGATTAGTAAATTTGCTTCGTCCAACGGTTTTTCAAGTGTCGTTTCCATAATGAATGTTTCGTCTTTATCCACGGTAGGAATCGTACGAGTGTACTTGCTGTCAAACTTAAAATCAGGATCATCTTTTGTATAGAAAACCCACGAATCTTTTATTTCTTTCATTTGATTGCTGTCCGCAGGAGAAAAAATAAAATAAAAGAAATAAGTAATTCCTGTTAAAAATAACAATGATAATATAATAATTATGCTCCACTTTATACGTAAATAAAAAGATTATTTTTTATTATATATGTTATTAAAAAAAGCCATAAAGGTATTCCTTTCTAAAACTTGTAATGTTAGGGTAAACGTTTTTTAAAATAACGTCAATTATTTATAATAAAAAATGAGATAAAGATGAGGAAATAGAATTAGAAACATGTAATTATTAAAGGGAAATATTTTTACAGCTATAATTTGAAAAAAATTTATCGTTATTATATGATTAAGAAGGATTAAATAAAGAAAGAAGTTGAAAACGATGCCTGATTACAAAAAAATAACTTTTATAAGTTCTATAACGTTGATTATATTTTTAATTCTTATTCTTCTCGTCGTCTTGGTTCCCCGAATTATTGGTTTGACTCCTTATATTATTGAGGACAAAGAAATGAGTCCATATTATGCACAAGGAAATCTGATATATGTACGACCGAAAAATACAAATGAGATTTTAGTCGGAGATATTATTACATATTATGAAAATTCAGGAAAAAAATCTCGACGCGTCGCGTAATAGCCGTTGAAAACAACCACGAAGATTTTTATACAAAAGCTGATACAAAGACTTATATTGAGCCTGGAGTAGTAAAAAAGAGAAATATTATCGGTAGTCCCATCTTTCAGATTCCATATATTGGACTAGTCCTTTCAAAAACGGCATTTGCATGGATTCAGGGGTTATTCTTTACGATTGCTTTTTGCCTAACAGGAATCACAGCATGGAATACTTTTGTAGAGTTGAAAAAGAAGCGGAGACGAACACAGAAATTTTTGTAAGAATGTTAAAAACATAAATGTATTCCAGAGATCCAACGACTCTTCTGAACATGAAACACGAGAAAACAATCATGCAGCTTGTAGATTTAGTCAGTTGTTCGTATAATGTGTGAAGAGGAGGAGTAGTATGCGCAATGAAATGATGCATCGTCCTGTAGTCAAAGAAGAACTATTGGATTTTATGCGTACCCAGCAAAAAAAATTACCGGGTGAGCTAGGCAAACTGGAAGAAGAAGCTCATGTAGCAGAAGTACCAGTTATTCCCCATGAAACAGTTGTATTTTTGAAATTTTTACTTGGACAGCTTCAGCCTGAACGAATCTTGGAGATCGGAGCAGCTATCGGTTTTTCATCAAGTGTCATGGCCACGACAATCGGAGAAAACGCTCATGTTACGACAATTGATCGTTTCGATGTTATGATCGAGAAAGCTAAAAAAAACTATGAACGTCTAGGACTGACAGATAAAGTGACTTTGCTTGAAGGTCAAGCAGCAGATATCTTGCCGGAGTTGTCTGGTCCGTATGACTTTATTTTTATGGATAGTGCAAAATCAAAATATATTGAATTTTTACCTGAATGCTTACGTTTGTTAAGAAAAGGTGGCGTTTTGATGGTAGATGACATCTTCCAAGGAGGAACGATCTTGCTCCCAGATGAAGAGATTCCCCGTGGCAAACGAGCTATCCATCGTAAATTAAATGAATTTCTTCGTGTTGTGATGGATCATCCCGATTTGACATCGACAATCTTGCCATTAGGTGATGGTGTGATCTTAATGACAAAGGAATCAGAAACAATCGAGTTGTGATACATGATTATGGCAGCCTGTAGATAATCGATTGAATCGAGGGCTCAATTCGAACTTGATGTAAAAGTTTCTATATTTGTAAGTCAATTAAAGGATACAGGAAATCTAAATAAACAGGAGTAGCATGAAGTCAATGTAGCTCCTGTTTTCAATTGATAACCTTAGAACAGCTGAAGGAGAATGTCTCGTTTTAAAAGATTGATTTAGTAGTTGGGCCAAAATAATTCATTATTTGCTAATTAAATAACTATTTCGTATTGACAGAAGCAATTTAATTATCTATAATTATTGATGTTCCGCTGATTCTTGTCATAGTAGCTCAGCTGGATAGAGCATCCGCCTTCTAAGCGGACGGTCGGGGGTTCGAATCCCTCCTGTGACGCTAAAAAACCGTTAGAAACTGAGGCTTCTAACGGTTTTTCTTTGTTTTTTGTGCCAATATTGTTTGTTTTCAAAGGCAAATAAAATAAAAAAACATCCTTATCGAGTACAATTATAAGGAGCAAAAAAATAAAATTCATCAGAAAAGAGGAAGAAGATATGACGATACTATCGAAAATTTTAGTGACTCTAGTTGCAATTGAATTTTTTTATATCATGTATATCGAAACGGTGAGAACTGATTCTGACACGACAAGTAGGGTTTTTAAAATGAGTAAAGAAGAGTTAAGCAGAAAATCTGTTCAAACATTGTTTAAGAACCAAGGAGTGTACAATGGACTATTAGGAGTGGGACTACTTTATGGAGCTTATCTTTCTTCCGCATCTAAAGAAATCACAAGTATGCTATTAATATCTATTTTTTTTGTTGCATTATATGGCAGTTTGACTAGCGATCGTTGGATTTTACTCAAACAAGGTGGGCTAGCTCTGTTGGCATTGCTTTCTATTTTCTTATAAATATAGAAAAAATAATAATTTATCTAACAGGAAACTTTGTGAAAAATATTACTTTATCTCATGAAATATGATATTCTAATGAATGGTATTTTAGAAAATTTCATGAAAAAGGAGTTAGATAGGTGTTCAAAAATTATGTTTCCTCACTAAAAAAAGAATTTTCAGGTTATGATCTTTCAAGATTTCAGAAAGATCTTTTGGCTGGGATCACAGTAGCTGCTGTAGCATTGCCTTTAGCCTTGGCTTTTGGGGTGTCAAGCGGAGCTGATGCGGCCGCAGGTTTGATTACGGCTATCATTGCCGGTATCGTTATTGGCGGTTTATCAGGCGGTTTTTATCAAATATCAGGTCCGACAGGTGCGATGGCAGCTATCTTGATGTCTATTGCGGCAACAAAGGGAATGCAAGGTGTATTGCTTGCTACTTTTTTAGCGGGTCTATTTTTACTTGCAGCAGGACTTTTCCGATTAGGAACACTGACTTCTTTTATCCCAGCACCCGTAATTACGGGGTTTACTTCAGGTATTGCTATCATTATTGCATTAGGTCAGATCGATAATTTATTTGGTGTTCACTCGGAAGGTACAAACGTTATTGAAAAACTAAGTAGTTATCAAACGATAGGATTTCCGATAAACACAGCCTCTTTGATCATGGGAGGGCTAGTCATTTTAGGGATGTTTACCTATCCAAAAAAATGGGCGAAACGAATGCCTAGTTCGCTGCTGGCTATCATTTTGGCAACAGCAGTTATGCTATTGTTCCATTTACCAGTAGCAACTGTGGGTAAGATTCCACAAACATTGATCAGTAGTAATCGTTTGAATATGGGAGATTTTAGCTTTTCTGCCTTGCAACAAGTGGCAGTTCCAGCTATTAGCATTGCTTTATTAGGAATGATTGAAAGCTTGCTATGTGGTGCTTCGGCTGGCCGAATGGCAAATAAGCCCTTAGATAGCAATCAAGAATTAATGGCGCAAGGAATTGGAAATCTGTTGCTTCCTTTCTTTGGCGGGATTCCTGCTACTGCGGCCATCGCCCGTACAAGCGTGGCCATCAAATCTGGTGCACAAACTAGATTAGCTGGTATGATACATGCAGTTGTCTTACTGCTCTCCATGCTTGTTTTTGCGCCAGTGATGTCACAGATTCCAATGCCTGCACTTGCAGGTGTTTTGATCGTGACGGCTTGGCGTATGAATGAATGGGAAACGATCAAGGAGCTATTTACTAATAAATATTGGTCAGCAGTTCTATTGTTTATCCTTACGATGATTTGTACAGTTATCTTTGATTTAAGTATTGCTATCGTGATCGGGGTGATCGGCGGCTGTGTATTTTTTGTTGTCAAAAGCGCTGCTATCACGATTTCATTAGAAACGATCGATTGGCAAAGAATGAGGCTGCCAGAAACGGAAAAGCTGAATAACTGGACAGTAGTGTATATTAGTGGTCCACTGTTTTTTATGTCTTCAGAAAAACTCAAAAATAAATTGGAAGAACTAAATCATCACGATGGTGTCATTTTCTCCATGCGAGGCGTACCAAGTATTGATTTGACGGCACGTGCAGTTTTTGATGAATTTCAAGAAAAAGCAGAGCAAAGAGGACAAACGATTATCTATACTTCCTTGCAGCCAGAAGTAGAAAAACAACTTTCTCACTTGTGGGAACATACATTCACGCATCAACATCAAACAGTTGCTCATGCGTTGACAGCTTTACATGCGAAATATACTGCAATTAGCCATTAAAACAATGAAAAAGAACAGACAAGACTGTAAACTGAAGATTTTATGGTCTTGTCTGTTCTTTTTAATCTTGCTGTAAAAGTGAAGCTAGTACTTGCCAGTCTTGATGGATAACAGGTACAAGGGAGCGATTGTAGAAAATAGCTGCTGGATGAAAAAGTGGAAGAATTCGATAGTTTTTTTCTGACCATTCGTAGGCATCCTTTTGTTCTGTTAATTGTAAGACAGGCCCTGTATAGAGTTGACCATGATTTTTGGTAACCGTATATTCTTTGCCAAGTAAACGCTGCAGTCCGATATTTCCTAATGTTGCAATCAATTGAGGTTGAACCTGCTTGATCTCATAGTCAAGAATCGGCGCGTGGGCTAAAACTTCTGCTTTGGTTGGCGTTCGATTAGGATAAACAATTTCTTGCTGTTTTGTTCGTTTATTTATTCGTTGAACGACACGATAAGGTCGGCTTCGAACCGCACTAGTAATATAAACATTTTCACGTGTTAAACCAGCTTTAGAAAGGTAATTCAGCAATTCTTTACCGGCTTGTCCGCTAAACGGGATATGATTTTCGACTTCGGTTTTACCAGGTGCCTCGCCAACTAACATTAGTTTAGGGTGAAGAGGACCTTGACCAGCAATGAATCCTTCTAAAGGATAGCTGCGAGAGACATGTTGCACAGCAGCTGCTAATTCTTTTGGATAATCCATAGAAATTCCTCCGCTTCTGTTTTGTTTCTTTCTTCTATAATGACGGATATTTTTATTAAATCAAGAGAAAAATATCAATATTAATGTTTATCGAAATCAAATTTTTTACAGGAAAAAGAGAGCATTTGATTATCAAGTTGTTCTCGCGCTTCGGTAAAAATGGAAATAATACCTATGGACTTTATTTTTACAAATAATTTTTGAGTGAAGTAGTTTAAAATTTGCAAAGTCATTTTTTAAAAACGTTTTCAAAGTGTTGTGATTAATTATACAATTAATATGTATTAAAGTTCAAAATATACGGCAAATGGAAGGAGAATAAATGGATAATACGATTAAGGAAGGTAACTGTTAACCGCGATATTTACATAATAATGTAAAAAGAATAAGTTTATCAATTAGATAGGAGAGGCTAACTTTGGATAAAAAATATTTTAAAAGAATAATTTTTTCATTGTTTTGTCTAGGTCTTGTCATTTTTAGTTCGGGTACTGTCTATGCTGCAAGTTCGGGAAAAAATGACATTAATGTGGGAGTTACGCTTTTATCAGAAGAGGTTCCTGAAAATTTAATAAGTTTAGTCAAAGGAAGGTTGACCTATTTTGACAGTATCTTGTTGAATGACGAAGGGGTGTCATCAGGAGATAAATCTATCGGGATGCCATTTTCAGTTTATGATGATGACGCAAAGGACACTTATTATTATTTTCCTTTATATCATCAAAATGAACTTATTAAAACTATTTTCTGTTACTATGACTCTGATATTGGGCAGTGGCAAACGAATATGTCTGGACACTTAATTGATGTACTAACGGAATTCTTTGAAAAAAAAGAAGATAGTGAAAAAGTTGGTTTTCTACAGAAAAATGCTGATATATATTTGGTCGATGAAAATCTAACAGCTTCTCTTTTTAACGATTCTCCACTCTCAGAAGGATTTATAAACCCTGATGAGCTAGAATGGGATGAATTTGACTACCGTGACTTGACAGAAGAATATACAAATACTCTTCTTATTAGTATATCTTCCGAAAATAAAGCTTTAGATAGACTATTTAGATCGCAAGGTCAAAAATATCTAAATTTAGATTTTCTTGAGAATCAAGGCAGCACTTCATGGTGTGCGGCTTATGCTACTACGTCAATCATTCGTTATCACACCAAGAACCAGACTCCTACTGCACAGCAAATGATAAGATCGTTACATCCGAATTCGTCTAATTTACCGAAGGAATCGGCTTCAAATGCTCAGTGTATCCAATATGCAAATGGCTATGGATTCCACAATATTTCAAATAGATGGGGAGTCGCCACAGTAACTGAAACAGCAACAGAAATTAATGCAAATCGTCCATATTGGGTATCTGCTCTGGGACAAAGCGGAAACTATGACAAAAAAAGACATGCATTTGTCGTTAGAGGCTATGCGAACTTTGACTTTTACAGAACTATTTCCGTTTGGAATCCATGGAGTACTGCAAGTTATGGATACGATCTTTTGGATCCTTCCAGTAACTTGATTACCACCCATGGATCAGTATGGAAACAAGATTCAGGTCTCTTTTCTTGGCATTATCGATAAAGGGATTTGAGAGATCAGAGTAAAGAATAAAGTTATTCTCAGGTTATGTTTATCACTCTATTTATTGTGATTCTTTCCTCTACATCTTAATTGTACTGGAAAAAGAATTGAAATTTGAGGAGTTAAGAGACATAGTTTTCTATTGCGTTTTTTGATATTTAAGATTGTATGTATTTGCAAAGGTGATCATAAATGAAAAACAAAAAAATTTATTTGCTATATATCTTGCTATTGATCCTAGGAATATCTTACACTACTTGGTCTTACCAAAATAAAAGATCTAACTATTTAACGCTATCAGACGTAGAGCTGAAAAATTTAACCTTTTTTAATGGTACATGGATCTACCCTGAGGAGAATGTAAAATATATTATCACTATTAATAACGACTCAATATCAATTGAGGATGATGACTCTGTTTTTATTGGTTATATTTCAAACTTCCAAATTGATGAAGAATTTTTTATCAATTCTGTAAATGAAGAGCACACAGTTTCGTATGGACTAAAGAAAACTGATGAAAAACATTTATTTATGATATGAGGAAATCCAACAGAAGCGAGAAAAGGAAATTCTGGAACGATGGGGATTGAGCTAGTTAAATATGAATAAAACAAGTGATTTTAAATGGAATGTGAGAACAATCAAATTAGGAGAATGTATTCTTTTTTTATATGAATGGGTTTATCGAGTAAATACTGTTTATCAGCTAACATCATAAACAATGCATATATTATTAAATTGTTAAAACGAGGTGCTATGAAAAAATTTAAATAGGTATTATAGTCTCGAAAATTATGGATAAGGAGATAAAAATGAAAAATATCAAAATTGTGTTGAGTGTATTTACTGTTACATGAATATTATTTGGTTATTCAAAAACTATATATGCTGAGAGAGTGTAAAATATTTTGTGTAAATAGAAAAAAGGAAATCCCTTCTGTAGAATAGAGTTACCACAACACATTCACAGAAGAGAGGACTTCCCTATGAACGATTTTACTACAGAAATTCTAAAGACTCTAGCGAACAAAGGCGATTTGAATGAATTATTCCGTGTCCATTTGGAGAAAGCAGTCAATACGCTTCTCAAAACGGAGTTAACGGCTTTCCTAGATTACGAAAAGTATGATCGCATTGGGGTTTTAACACGGGTAATTCTCGTAACGGCTCCTATGACCGTACGGTCAAGACCGAGTATGGGGAACTTCATCTCCAGATTCCGCGCGACCGCAATGGCGAGTTCAAGCAACAGACTGTTCCTGCTTATAGACGGACGAATGACACGTTAGAGGAGACCGTCATTCACCTCTTCCGAAAAGGTATTACCATGTCGGAAATCGCAGACTTGATTGAGAAAATGTATGGGCATCACTACACGCCCCAAACCATGTCCAATATAACAAAATCATTTACAGAAGAGGTAACGGCGTTTAAAGGGCGAGAGCTTCATGACCGTTATGCTGCTATTTATATGGACGCAACGTATATTCCGTTAAAGCGGAAAACCGTCGCCAAGGAAGCTATTCATATCGCAGTTTGCATTCGCCCGGACGGATCAAAGGAAGTATTGAGCTATGCGATTGCACCGACTGAATCCATCACGATTTGGGAGGAAATTTTATTGGACCTTCAAGAGCGCGGTTTGAAAAATGTCCTCCTGTTCATCACGGATGGCTTAAAGGGGATGGTAGGAGCGATTAGTCGGTTCTATCCCAAAGCTCGTTTTCAACATTGTTGTGTACACGTTTCCCGTAATATCAGTCACAAAGTGCGTGTCAATAATCGTAAGGAAGTCTGTGATGATTTTAAAATGGTGTATCAAGCCTCATCTAAAGAGGTGGCGTTGGAAGCACGTGGTGCTTTTGCGAAAAAATGGAAAACCAGCTATCCAAAAGTGGTTGAATCGATTCTTTCGAACGATCACTTGCTCACTTTCTATGATTTCCCCTTGGCCATACGCAAGAGTATTTATTCTACGAACTTGATTGAATCCTTTAATAAGCAAATCAAGAAATACAGCCACCGCAAGGAACAGTTCCAAAACGAAGAGTCGATGGAACGTTTCTTAGTCTCGTCTTTTGATACTTACAACCAAAAATTCCTAGGTCGCAGTCATAAAGGCTTTCAACAGGCCGAAGGCGAACTTGAACAAATGCTAAGCCAACTGATTGAGAATTAGAAACAATCTGCAGTAGGGAAGAATCATTTACACAAAATTATTGACGCTCCCTATGCTGAATCTTATGAGAATGAATTAAATAAAAAAATATCATTTGAAAGTAATATCGCCTATATACCTAGTGGGAATACGCCTATTGAAAGGGGAGAGGATTTTGCGGAATACATGCAAGGAGTCACTGGCAATTCTGATATAACATTTGAGGGTTTTCTTACAGATGATGAAACAAAACCTATTTCAAAAACTCCAACTATAATCTTTAATGCAGATAATAGAGTTAAAGCTGACCCAACTCTATCGCCATATAAGCAATGTGGTTACCTTGAAACTTACTTTTTTGATGGCATCTCAATCTATACTAAACAAGGTACAGGAGCATTAATAGACGGTGATAGATTTGTTACGGCAGGAAGTATGTTATATTCTCAGGACCACTTTACTGGCTGGGCGAGTTCAAGCTTGATATGGATTGCAAGTCAAGATGGAAGAGGTACGCTTACAAATAATCCAACATCTGGGCAAAATGGAGGGCATAGATTTAGTACAATGAGTGGGTGGGTTAATCGAGCAGATTCACGTTATGACATGGGATATATAACTATGAATAGTTCACTAGAGGAAATATCTGGGCGATTGAATTACTCTGTGCCGAGAGAAGGCGCTGTTTTATCAAATATTGTAAGCTATACTGGAAATCTTTTTGAACAGACAATGTGGGGAAATGAAACACTCGTCATCAATACACCTGAATTACTATTTCACGATATTACAATTTCAGAAGGATCCATAGGCGCTCCAATAATCCAAAACTCATCACTTGTCGGAGTAACTACAACGCTTGAAAAGCAAGGATCAATGAATCAAGCATTAGCTATACGCCAGGAACTCTATGGTTTCTTTTCTTCTATTTCTTCTAAGATAAATTAAATCCCCATTTATAATATGAGGGGTATCTCAGGTAGATTAGGTGAAAGAAAAATTAATATCCATGCTTATTAATTCACAGTTTGTGTGAAGAGTTAAAAATGAAGATAACATACCCGTGGTGCTAGTTAATTTTTTCCTAGAGGAAAATGTCTAAACATGTTGGTAAATCAACAAAAAAACGCATATAGTAGTCTCAAAACTCCCAAGAAATGAGGACTACATATGCGTTCATCAAAATATACTGAACATTATACAGATACTTTTATAACATTCAAGGAAATTATGAGAACTGTTTCTAACATATACCACAATTGTGTACCAGATAAGATTAAAAACCGAAGAAATACTGATCAACTGAAGCAACGCGATACAGTGATTATTGCTTGTGTTATATGGGGCATAATTAATGGCTATACTAGCCAAAGAGCCACGTATAGAGCGGTTTGTTCCGTCTTATTTCCTAATGGTGACTTTCCTAGTAGGAGTCGATTCACTCGCTTAAGTTCAAACTTAGCTTACACTATCAAGATTATTCGATACTTTTTCATCAAGAAGCTCACCAAAGGTGAACTAGTCGGAATTATAGATAGTTTTCCTAGTCCATTATGTAAACCAGTTAGAAATAGACAAGCAAAACTATTGAATCAAATAGCCAAAGTTGGCTATAACTCAACAAAAAAATCTTATTTTTATGGTCTTAAAATTCATATGATCGTTACTAAGACTGGCTTTCCGATTACTTACTCAATCACGAATCCAGGTGTCCATGACGTGAAAGTGTTAGAGACTTTATCGGAAGAAGCGAATCTTCCCAATATCCTAGGGGACAAAGGATATATTAGCCATAAAATCCATGAAAAGCTTGCCCTTAAGGGCATTACTATATCCGTTCCGCCACGTAAAAACATGGATAAATCAGAAAAACTAGACCACAGCTTACTTGGAAAACAAAGAAAAACAGTTGAGACTGTTTTTTCTTCCTTAGAAAAATTAGGTTGTCAAAATTTCAACTCACGTTCTGTTAAAGGGCTAGAGAGTAGATTTGAAAGCATATTACTGGCTTACAGTGTTCTCTATTAAGTCGAGCACAACGGCGTTTTGAAGGAACTTTGAGATATTCTTTAGGATATTAAAATTAACTAGCACCACGGGTGATAACATATAGAGTATTATCGGGAAATGAGATAATACTCTTGTTATTCTATGAGCTGTGGCTTCACCTGTTTTACATACAAATTTCAAGGGAAAAAATATTTTTCAGAACAGGAATCTGCTAAATATGTATTAATATCCTGCTTGCTCTTCTAATATCTGTTAAGAAGAGGAATATATTGAAATGATTTATTGGCTATTACTAATATCATAAAAGTAAATACAACAAAAAAGAAAAGGCTAATAAGTAAAAAGAATTCAGCCTTTCCTCATTTAGTCATTGACTTTATGGATACATTTTGATAAAGTTAATCTGTTGTAATTGTGGACTCCACAGCTACAACCGCTCAGAACAAGTAATAAGCACAGCATATGCTGTCACTTCGGATGGCGAGTCTAAGTATATCAGAAGGAGGTGCTTTATAGCATGTACGCAATTATTAAAACTGGTGGTAAACAAGTAAAAGTTGAAGTGGGACAAGCAATCTATGTTGAAAAACTTGACGTTGAAGCAGGAGAAAAAGTTGTTTTTGACGAAGTTATCTTAGTAGGCGGCGAATCTACAAAGGTAGGCGCTCCAACTGTTGCAGGTGCAACTGTTGAAGGTACTGTTGAAAAACACGGCAAACAAAAGAAAGTCGTTACTTTCAAATACAAACCTAAAAAACATTCACACCGTAAACAAGGTCATCGTCAACCATATACAAAAGTGGTTATCGACGCGATCAACGCTTAATAGCGTTTGAGAAAGAAGGCCTATATATGATCAAAGGAACATTTAAGCGAAATGACGCAGGTCAGATCGTTTCATTCACTTTGACCGGGCATGCTGATGCTGGTCCTTATGGAAGTGATATCGTTTGTGCAGGTGTTTCTGCGTTAGCGATCAGCACTGTCAACGGGATTGCCTCATTAGCCGGTTTTGAGCCGATTGTTGAAATGAATGAAGAAGAAGGCGGTTATCTTTATACCGAAGTCACTTCAGGAATGACACAAGAACAAAACAATATTGCTGAGATTCTATTAGAAAATCTTTTATTAGGATTACAATCGATAGAAGCTGAAAACTCAGAATATATCCAAATTAAAACAATTAATGATAAATAGGAGGTGCAGACCATGTTGTTATCTATGAATCTACAATTATTTGCCCACAAAAAAGGTGGCGGTTCTACATCTAACGGCCGTGACTCAGAATCAAAACGTCTAGGTGCTAAACGTGCTGATGGACAAACAGTTACAGGTGGATCAATTCTTTACCGTCAACGCGGTACAAAAATCTATCCAGGTGTAAACGTGGGTATCGGTGGAGACGACACTTTATTTGCAAAAGTTGATGGCGTAGTACGTTTCGAACGTAAAGGCCGTAACAAAAAACAAGTGTCTGTTTATCCAGTAGCTCAAGAAGCTTAATTGATAAATGCTCTATCCCTTGATATTAAAGGGTTAGGGCTTTTTTTATTTGGATAAACAAACACTTGAATGCCATATTGAATGCCATTTATAATTTTGACTTGTTAGAAGTTTGCAAAGGAAGCCAATTTTTTAGCAGTTTCATTTTTTTGCTTTTCGCTTAAGTGAGTGTAAATAGAATTAGTAATTTCTAAGTTTGCATGACCTAGCCTTATTTGTGTTTCTTTCATAGGCACACCAGCTTCATAGAGCATTGAGGCGTGTGTATGTCGCCAACCATGAGTACCTATCCTTGGTAGATTGGTAAAATCCGCTATCCGATTTGATCGCATATATAAGGCTTGTCTATTTGAATAGTTGCCTTCATAATCCGCAAAAACAATGCCTTTATTTTTTATATTATTTTGAAAATAAAATTCTTTTTGCCGTAGTTGCCAGTGTTTTAAAACCTTACAAGTCTTATTGTCAAGTGAGATCGTTCGCTTTGACGTTTTTGTTTTTGGACTAGAAACTGTATAGCCGTTTTTAACTTTAGAAAGATTTTTATTTACAGTTAACTTTTTTTTGAAGAAGTCTATATCGTCAAACGTTAGAGCTAACGCCTCACCGGCACGCAAGCCAGTGAATGCTAGAATTCGATACATACATAAATCCCATTCAGCAAAATACTTATAAAGTAAATTTTCGTCCTTTACACTTTGAGCCTTTTTTTCTAGGTATAGAAGTACTTGGCGGACTTGGTTAGTAGTGTAGAATTTTATTTCTTTTTCTTTTCTTGTCCGTTTAATTTTTGGTCTAACGACACGATCAAATGGATTTTTCTCTATTAGCTCTAAAGTAATAGCGTAATCCATAACTTTTGAAGCATATTGTAAAACGACTTTATAAACTTGAAGTTTGTCAGACCACTGATTTACGGCGTTTTGGCACGTTTTAGGGGTTATAAGGTCTATTTTGCTTGTACCTAATATAGGAAGTACATGAAGCTTCATATAGCGTTCTGTAGCTAAACTGGTTGTTTCTTTTACCGTTTTTTTGTAACTAGAAAACCATAAGTCATATATTTCTTGGTATGTTTCTGTGACTATTTTTTTAGTTTCTTTATTTTCAAACTCTAATTTTAAACGAGATAAAGCAAGTTGAGCTTCTTTTTTTGTCTTGAAGTTCCTTCTGGTTGTTTTTACTGGTTTTCCAGTAACTTCATTGATACCTAGATACGCTTGGAATTTCCAAGCTTTTGTTTTGTCTTTTTTTTCATATTGTTCAAATGTTGCCATGTTTTCCCTCCGTGCTACATGTGGGGCGTAGGTATGTAGAGGGGTTAGTTTAAAACATAATTTCCATTGTCGTTTTTTTCAAAAACGAAAGCGGTGCGGCTGTCGGATTCCGACTTATTTTTTAAGCCAACTATAATCTGATCATTAGTTAACCCGATTCTTTTTAAGATAATGAAATTAAAAATTTGTTCAATGAAATAATAAATCTCTGTTTCATCTAGTGATTGAAAGAATTCTTTATTTCTTTGATCGGTAAGACCTGTAATAAAAGCCAGATCAATTTTACTTAATTCTTCTTGAGAAGGCATACTTACTTCTATATATATTAATTTATTATTCTTCAAATTCTCTGGGTATTTGACAATAAACCAAGGATCGTTTGCATTAGTCATCCCTCCATTCTGAATCATTTCCTTCATTTTACTCATGGGAATATACTCCCCCAAAATATAATGAGTTTGTGTCGATTCTTCAAATGTTTCAGACAAAATAGACATATCATAGGAATCTTCCTTGATAATTATCAGATCATTAGGAGTTATATCTAGGGAAAGACAGATTTTTTCTAATGTATCGAATTGAATCCCTTTGCTTGAATTGTTAGAGATTAAACTAAGCGTATTTTTTGATATTTTAGTTTGTTCATGTAGCCAAGTCATTGTTTTTCCTTTTTTTTTAAGGATATTTTTCAAATTAATTTTATACATAATTCTCCTCCTTTCATAGTGACAGTATAACGATATATGATTTATTTTTCAATTAAAAATACTATATATTTGTATTTTTTTACATATATCATTGCAAATGATGTTAAATGATGTTACTATATGAATGTAAAATAAATACTATAAAAATGTAAAGAGGGCGAAAATATGAGTTTTCAAGTAATGCTATCAGATGAGCAATCAGCTTCTTTAAAGCAATACGTTTTTGAATTGACCAAAGAATCTATTGCGGAAGCTAAAAAAGTAGCAAGTTTGGATAAACCGTTTTTAAAACAAAATGAAATGGCGAAGTACTTAGGTATTTCAGTAAACAGCCTTAAGAAATTAGAGAGTTACGGGCTTAAAACAGTAGCGATCGATGGTTTAAGATTGTACTCAAAAGAAGAAGCAGTCAAATTTTTATTAGATCACCAAAAATAATCACAAATACGTGTGGGGCGTAGAAAAATTTTGGAGGGAGTAACATGTTTAAATTGGTAACGTCAGTTTTCTAGTTTAACAGAAGTAAAGGAATAATCATGATTGAAGGAAAAAGAAAAAGCCTTATCCACAACAGTCTTGGCGGACAGTGGAAAGGCAACGAGATTGGTATAAAACCCATATCTTTTTCCTTAATTATATCATTAGCTGCAAAAATATTAAAGTTAAATTCATGTTTATACCCGACAATTCATCGGATATAAAACCAAATGGAGGGAATACAAAAAATGTACGATTTATCAGAAGTTAATGCAAAACTAGAAGAAATTAAGGATCTATCTTTCTTTACACGAGAAAGCTTAGAACGTTTGAGAGGCTTAAAACTTAACTATGACAATTTGAAAGAAAACTCTACTTCCCTCTTAGCTCACGAAACAGCTCGCTTGTTACCGCCATTGTTGGCTTTAAATTATGCGATAGCGGAAAAAATTGACGAACTTCAAACAAAACTACCATAACGGTACTTATCAGGAGGGTTACAAAATGATTTATATAGGAAAAGTTAGACCGAGTATTATGGAGCCGCCAGTAGAGCAAAGTATTATTCAATTCTTTTCAGAATATAACCCGATTGAGGTTGTTGTTCCTGATGATCCAGAAAAACAGAAGGAGTTAAAAACGATTAGACTAGACGGTTTTATTGTGGGAGAAATGAAAGCATTAATACGAAAAAACGAAAATTTAATCAGTCGCGATTGTCTAATTTTAGATTTAGATGACGTAGTTATATCGGAAAGCGAACTAGTCGAAAAGATTAGTAAGAAATTCAAAAAGTTTGATTATGTGCTTTACCCCACTGTAAGCCACGGTTTCAAAGGCGTACGTTATCGCTTGGTTATCCCTTTAGATAAACCAGTGAGGGAACAAGAATATAAATTGTTAGTGTCTTTCTTTTCTGAAAAAGTTTTGAGCGATATTATCCGTATGCCAGATTTATCTAATCTAACATGGTCGCAAATACAGTTACTACCAGTGACGACTCAGCACGTCACAAGAGAACAGATAATCATTTCTAAGGGAGAAAAATCATTGCCGGTAGAAGAAGCATTATTAGGAGCTAAACGGTGGGGAAAAGAATACTCTTTACTAACTAGTTGCGTTCGTTCCACACCGTTATACAAAGATGTAACCCGTTTTAAGAAAGGCTGTTTACGCTACCGAAATACCACTACAGAATTGCTTGAGAGCCTTGTAATAGGCTGTGAGGAAGGAAATAGAAACAATCGAATAGCGCAGCTTACTGGGGGGCTTTTAGCTCGCGCGGTTGACGTCACACTAGCTTTTGAATTGGTTAAGGTGGCAAACAGCTATTTTCAAGAACCGTTATCGGAAAAAGAAGTAGAACAAACATTTCTTTCGATTGCAAAAAAGGAGTTGGGCGTTGATTGAGTGAATTAATCGAATTACAAAACATACAAAAAGAAAATTTAGAACGAGCGAAAAAAAATCTCCCCAAATGGGTTTACTATAATGAAAAGGGAGCTTTAAAAGTTAATACTCAACAATTAGCCTATGAAGTTATAAAAGAAATACCAATGATAATAGCGCCCGACGTGTCGTTTGGAGCTAGGTTCGACAAAAACATTGGTGCATGGCGATTAGACAGCCTTAGAGATTTTTTAGACGTATATATCACGGATAAACTTGAACCCATAGGCATGTGGAACATTAGAACTTTAAATGAAACGAAAACATTTATTTTTATAAGAATACGAGATATCACGTTAACAGAAAATCCTTTTGATCTTAGTAATCCGTGTTTAGCAAACTTCAAAAACGGGACTTATAATATCAAAACTGGTGAAATGAAAGATCACGATATAAAAGATTATATTTTACAAAGCCAAGAATATGCAATTGATCCACAAAATAATCAGAAACCAGAAAAAACTCTCTCATGGTTGAATGATCTAACAGGAGATGAAAAGAGCGTTACGTATCTAATGGAAATGATTGGCTACTGCTTTTATCGTTCATATGTATTAGTATTTTACAAGGGAACGGGCAAAATGGGAAGTCAACTTTCTTGAATCTATTAACTAAGATACTAGGGAAGAACAATGTGAGCAATGTAACTTTACAAGATTTAGGAAATAGCCAGAATCGTTTTTCTAGTAGTAACTTATATCAAAAATTAGCGAATGTCTTTGCGGATATTAATTCTGAATTTATAAAATCCACTGGTTTATTAAAGGCTTTGACTGGTGGCGATAGATTGGCAGCCGAACGAAAAGGAAAAGACGCTTTTATGTTTGTTAATTTTGCTAAGCTGATATTTAGTGCGAATGAACTACCAGCTTTTAGTGACTTCACAACAGGCTTCGAGCGTAGATTATATGTAGTGCCTTTTGATTGTGTGATAGATGAAGCATTCAAAGAAAAACACGATTTAAAGGCGATAGAAAGCGAAATACCGGCTTTTACAGTAGAGTGCATGAAAATGTTCAATCGAGCGTTAGAACGCAAGGAAATGACCGTATCGGACAAGATGAAACAAACTAAAGACAAATGGTTAAAAGAATCGAACCATGTGGCACGATTTCTTGAAGAAATGTGTGACATAGATATGGAATCAAACGAGGGCGATTCTTCCAAAATGATTTATGAAGAATATCAAAATTTCTGTTTTAGAGAAAGCATAAGAGAATTATCACAGCCAAGATTTACTAAACAACTTGAAACGTTAGGAATATATAAGAAGAACCCAAGAATAAACGGGCAAAGAATGAAGAGATATATCCACCTATTTTTAAAACCTAATATTTTTTAACGCTAACAACTAAAAAAAACCGAACCACCCGAACCACGTGTTAGAAACGTTGATACAACAAGCTTTTAATCATTTTCAAAAAGCTAAAAACTCGAACCAAACTCGAACCAAAAAGCGAACCACTAAAAAAAGAAAAAAAACGGTTCGGATACTGGTTCGGGAACGGTTCGGGTATGTTCGATAAAACAAGGCTCGCAAACGTTGATATAAAGGTATTTGTAAAGGCGGTTCTGGGTGGTTCGGGTATTTTTTTAATTGTTGTACTAAAAAAATACACACAGTTTTTTGTTACGGAAAACAACAACATAATAACTATACAAGCAGTGAAAAAAGTGAAAAAATATGTTATAATAGGAGTGTAAAGAATGAATAAATTGATTATTGTAAAGAATGGCAAAAAAACAGAAGTGACACCAGTAGAATATGGCGAGATCATTATTAAGTTTTCTGACGGCGTTCCAGTCTACATTACGAAAAAAAGCGGAGAACAAATTTAATAAAGCTGACTAGACAAAGCTAGAGGCTACTTCATACATGTATATGTGTGCGGTAGTCTCTTTTTTAGTAAATGGATATTTGTGACCATGTAGATATTGACGACGACCTAACGAATCGTTACCTCAGGTAAAAAACAAGGAGAGAGAACAATATGCGATTAATAGAAACTAGAAACGATTATAACAGAAGAAGAGTAACGGATATTCAGACAATGAACAAACGAGAATTAGAGTTGAAAGTGACAAGGACAAACAAAGAAATGTTAATGAAGGCATTAGTTAGAAAGTATGGAAAACGAAAAGCATTAGAATGTTTCGATGAATACTTTACCAAGATAAATAAATTTGATACAGATCGTGATAGAAAAGACTTCATAAAACTAGTGTTAGGAGAATAAAAAAATGAATACAATTATCAATATTTCTAACTTACCAACAGATGAAAGCAAAGCGAAAAAGTTTAAAGATATTATCGATACAATGAAAGCTGAAGCTTATCAAGCTTTTAAACGAATTGATAAAGATGAAATCGAGAAGAAAAAGCTAGAGCTAAAAAATAAGATAAATGAATTGGTCGTTATAAAAGCGGTGGAGCCTTTGAGAACTTCAGAGATTGACGAGCAGTTAATTCAATTGAACAAACAAATGGAAGGTTTAACGGTTGATACTGGAGCCAATGAAACGACTATAAGGGAGTATGTACTTAATAATCATTTAAAAGAGTTAAGAGAAGCGTATATAGAAGCGCAGGAGGAACACAAAAAAAATCATAAAGCATGGTTAGAGTTTGATGAGCAATTGAAAAAAGAATTGGAGGAAGTGAAAAAACAAAAAGTCCATTTTCTCTATGATCCAGACTTTAATTTGAATGAACGGTGGTTAAATGATTACTTACGTTTTACGGATAAAGACATGTACGACATTGGTTTGGAAAAAGTTTAACCCCCCCCTATGTCGCTAGAACGAAGAAAATCGATGCCCTCCCTTCTCGGTAAAAAATTCCCTTTAGAAAATTTGTAAAGTGCCGCCACCATATCAGTTATAGAAGTGGCAGCTAAGGCACACGGTTCTTTTATTCTTTCACTCCTTTCCCTTTTGTTTCACTCCTTAGAACGGCATTGCAAATGGCAGTGTCGTTTCTTTTTTTCATTGGTTGATATATAGGCATGATTTATTTCGCAGTGTGTACGTTTTGTTATAGTCCTTATTTCTATCTAAACAAGTGGGGTCGTGGTTTACGCCCTTAGCTTTTTTATTTATAACAAGTGAGGTAGCAAAACGCTAGGTCGCCTTGGTTTAATATATATGGTTTATTATTATGTATATGCCCCACATGTAACTAGTTTTTTTGAATGCCATTTTGAATGCTATTCATATGAAATTTAATAAAAATATGTGATAGATTTTTTTAAAAGCAACAAAAAAAAACGTTGCTATTTAGCTACTTTGAAAAGCTTTGATATTTATAACTTTCTTTATCCAGTAGCTCAAGAAGCTTAATTGAATCTTGTGATTAAATTGGAATCAGAATGTTTTGATAACTATCGTTTTCAATTGATGGAAGCTATATTGTTTGCTATCAGTGAAATAATTATATGGTAAACAGTGTTCTTTTTCTTGTTTCCATTATAAAAATCGTATCGGGATTTTTCGTTCTTTTAAATTGAACATTTCTATCTATCCGCGTGTTATCAACAAAACAAAATCAGGTAAATAGTTGACGAAACAGAAATAAATACATAGTATTATGTTTTGAAGCCTAAGTACAACAGTCTATAGAAAAGGAGCGATACCATTGGCAAAACGCATTGACCGAATTTATATGTATGTCAAAGAAAAAACCGCTCATTTAACAAAGGCAGAATATGATCAAGGAGTAACAACACAGGAAATTGCTGAAGTGTTAGGAATCCAACGAACGAATAGCAGTAAGGATCTGAATCAGCTAGTGCGCGAAGGAAAATTGATAAAGACAGACGGACGACCAGTACGTTACATATATCAAACACTTGTTACGCACGTAAAGCCAGTTACAAAACATGTAGTCAGTTACAAAGAAACGCCGGTCTCTGAAGAAAAAAATACACTCCAAATAGATACTAAGGATATCTTTGCAAAAATCATTGGAGCTAACGGCAGCATGAAAAATTCAGTGGAACAGGCAAAAGCTGCGATCTTGTATCCGCCAAGAGGATTAAATTGTTTGATTACAGGACCTACTGGATCAGGAAAGACTTATTTTGCACACGCGATGTATCATTTTGCAAAAGCACATCATGTAATAGATGAGGAAACGGAACTGATTGTTTTCAATTGTGCTGATTATGCCAATAACCCTGAGCTTTTGATGAGTCATTTATTTGGGTACGCAAAAGGTGCTTTTACAGGCGCAGATGAAGAAAAAATGGGGATTATCGATCAAGCGGATGGCGGTATGCTGTTTTTGGATGAGATTCACCGGTTGCCGCCTGAAGGTCAAGAAATGATCTTTTACTTTATGGATCATGGAACTTACAGTCGTCTTGGGGAAACAACGAAATCCCATGAAGCAAATGTACGGATCGTAGGTGCGACCACAGAAGACCCAGGTTCTTCTCTATTAGAAACTTTTGTTCGGCGTATCCCGATCAATATCAAACTTCCGGCTTTTGAAAAACGTCCTGCAAATGAGAAAGTCGATTTAGTAAAAATCATGATTGCCCACGAAGCAAACCGCACGCAGCGAAAGATTTCTTTGACAGAAGATGTAGCAAAAGCATTGATCGGCAGTGTGACCTATGGAAATATAGGACAATTGAAGTCAAATATCCAGTTAGTATGTGCACGAGGATTTCTAAATCATATGCAATCACCCGAAATCTCGATCACAATCGATGATTTGACAGAAGGGATTCGTAGCGGATTGATTCAATTAGCAAGCAACCGCAGTGCAATGGCAGAGCTTTCTAAAATATTGGAGCCAAAGATAACTGTAGCACCAAATGATACGATCATGAAAATCCAATCGGACTCCTATGAGTTACCTTATAATCTATATGATATCATCGGAGATAAAGCAGCTTTACTGAAGTCGGATGGTTTGGATCAAGAAGCAATCAATCATTTCATTTCTACAGATATCAACATCCATCTGAAGTCTTTCTATAAAGACCATGGTTTTTCTTTTAATGCAGACAGCAAATTAGCAGAATTTGTAGATCCGAAAATCATAGAAGTGACCAATCAGATTTATGTAATGGTCAAAAGATCTTTACCATATGAGTTTCAGCAAAACTTTATTTATGCTATGAGCTTGCATATCAGTTCTTTTTTGAAAAAAATCAACTTAGGAGAAGAACGGCATACGAATGATAACATCCGTGAGATGGCTTTTGATTTTCCAGATGAATATGCTGTTGCGGAAGAAGTGCGTAGTTATATCGAAACGTATTTTCAAGTGGAGATTCCAGAAAGTGAAGACTACTATTTGACTGTTCTACTCGTCTCGTTACGGGCGAACCAAGCAAGCGGCAGAATCGGTGTAGTCGTTGCGGCTCACGGAAACAGCACAGCAAGCAGTATGGTCCAAGTTGTCCAACAGTTGTTAGATGCAGAGAACGTACGAGCAGTAGACATGCCTTTGGATATGGATCCAAAAACAGCATTGGATCGAATTGAACGCAATGTACAAGAAGTAGATGAAGGAAGCGGGGTCATACTCTTAGTAGATATGGGGTCCCTTGCGTCGTTTAATTCGCAAATTCAAAGAGACACTGGGATTCCAGTACGTACTGTTGATATGGTAACAACTTCTCTAGTTTTGGAAACTGTACGAAAGGTCTCAGTATTAGGGACAGATCTAGATATGTTGCATGAATCATTGAAAAATTTTCGAGGTTACGCAGAAATATCTTCTGTAGAATCTGTTCAGGAAGCAAAACCTATTCATAAGAAAAAAGCTGTTTTGGCTATCTGCGCATCTGGCGAAGGTACAGCACAAAGAATCAAAGAATTGATCGAACGAGCGGTAAACAAGCGTCAAGAAACAGAATTAGAAGTTCTAGCTTTGTCGATTGTGGAAGTGAAAGAAGAACTGCCAGTTATCCAAAAAGAATATCAGATCATAGCTACTACTGGGATTACTGATTTGAATATCCAAGCCCCATTTATTCCTTTAGAACGTTTTATTGATCAAAATATCGAAGTCATTTTGGATCAGTTGCTGATGGAATCAGAATTGGAGGAAACTGAATTCATCTCCCTAGATGAAGAGTCAGCTAAAAATACGTGTGTTGAGTTTATCTCTGATAACTTCATCTTTATTAATGGTAGTAAGTTAATCGATCCAATGTGGCAATTTTCTACACAAATCTCTCAGACGACGGGAATCGGCGATGAAGAATATGGATTCAAAATCAACCTAGTGATGCACACAGCAGGAATGATCGAACGTATTATTCGGAATGAACCATTGACTGTGGAAGAAAACGAATTGACAAATACAACGAATGATCCTCTTTATAGCCAATTGGCAGCCTCAGTTGTTCTGTTGGAAGATCAGATAAAAGTAAAAGTGCCGATAGAAGAAATGTATTATCTGCTACGTCTAGTCCATAATCAGTTAGATAAAAAAGAATACACTGTGCCATGAATACACAAAACCGATACACTTTTATAGTGTATCGGTTTTGTGTATTGGTTAAGAATCCTTTAAATTCAATTAGTGTATCGTAAAAAAGTTGGCACGCTTTTTGCTTATAGTAGTGTGTGCTAGGAGGTGGTTTGTTCACACAGAAATGATAGGGGTTTCTGTGAAGTAGTGAGGAAGAAGGAGTTTTGCAGATGGATATTCGATTGGCACGTATAGATGATCGTTTAATCCACGGGCAAGTCGCAACAGTTTGGTCGAAGCAAACAGGTGTTGAACGTATCATTGTGATCAGCGATGTAGTCGCTCAAGATAAATTGAGAAAGTTTCTACTAAAAGAAGCTGCACCGCCGGGGATCACAGCAAATGTAATAACCGTGCAGAAAATGATTCAAATCTATCATAGTGGATTATTATCACGAGCAAAAGTGATGCTTTTATTCACCAATCCCCAAGATGTTGAAGCGGTTGTCCGCTGCGGTGTACAGTTGAAGTCGTTGAATATCGGCGGCATGAGTTTTACTGAAGGCAAATCAATGATTACCAATTTTGTTTCAGTAAATCAACAAGATATTGATTCCTTTCGTTACTTGAACAGTCAAGAAGTGGAGTTAGAGATTCGAAAAGTACCTGCTGACAGGAAAATCCTTTTGATGGAACTACTAGCGAAAATCAAAAAGGTGTAGCAAGAATGGTTGTTGGAAAAGGTCAAATAATTCTGTTGTAATGGTTAGCAATTATTAATATTTTTGAATTTGTTACAACAAAAGTAAATAGGAGGTATAAATATGGTAGGGATTATCCTAGCAAGTCATGGGCAATTTGCTGAAGGAATCTTACAATCCGGTTCAATGATCTTTGGCGAACAAGAAAACGTCAAAGCCGTGATTTTGAAACCAAGTGAAGGTCCAGATGACTTGAGAGCCAAATTGGAAGAAGCGGTTGCTTCTTTTGATAATCAAGACGAAGTGTTATTCTTAGTTGATTTATGGGGCGGAACACCGTTCAATCAATCAAACACATTATTCGAAGAGCACAAAGATAAATGGGCAATCGTCAGCGGTTTGAATTTACCAATGTTGATTGAAGCCTACGCATCACGCTTTTCAATGGAATCTGCTCATAAAATTGCAGCACACATTATTGAAACAGCAAAAGACGGTGTAAAAGTAAAACCGGAAGAATTAGAACCGGCAGAAGCACCGAAAGCAGCAGTTGAAGACGCACAACCTAAAGGAGCACTTCCAGAAGGAACTGTGGTCGGAGACGGGAAAATCGATATTGTATTAGCACGTGTTGACTCACGTCTGTTACATGGACAAGTTGCGACAGCTTGGACAAAAGCAGTGCAACCAAACCGTATTATCGTTGTTTCAGATGCAGTATCAAAGGATGATCTGCGTAAGAGACTAATCGAACAAGCTGCTCCTCCAGGTGTAAAAGCAAATGTTATTCCTATTAGCAAAATGATCGAAGTGGCAAAAGACCCTCGTTTTGGAAATACCAAAGCATTGCTTTTATTTGAAAATCCTGAAGACGTATTGACAGCTGTTGAAGGTGGCGTGGACATCAAAGAATTAAATGTTGGATCAATGGCGCATTCGGTTGGTAAAGTCGTTGTAAGTAAAGTATTGTCTATGGGACAAGAAGATGTTGAAGCGTTTGAGAAGCTTAAACAAAAAGGTGTGAAATTCGATGTACGTAAAGTACCTAATGATTCACGCGATAACATGGATGATATTTTGAAAAAAGCAAAAGCTGAATTAGCAAAAGCTGAATTAGCAAAAGCGTAATAAATAATATTAAAATTTATAGGAGGCTTATCATGTCTATTATTTCAATAATTTTAGTCGTATTAGTTGCCTTTCTAGCTGGTATGGAAGGTATTCTTGATGAATTTCAATTTCATCAACCACTAGTGGCGTGTACATTGATCGGTTTAGTTACCGGTAACCTCGAAGCTGGTATCGTACTTGGCGGTACGCTTCAAATGATCGCTTTAGGTTGGGCAAATATCGGTGCCGCTGTAGCACCAGATGCTGCATTAGCATCAGTAGCATCAGCAATTATTTTAGTTTTAGGTGGACAAGGTGTTAAAGGTGTTCCTTCTGCGATCGCGATTGCCGTTCCTTTGGCTGTTGCAGGGTTGTTCTTAACAATGATCGTACGTACAATCGCTGTTCCAATCGTTCATTTGATGGATGCGGCTGCTGAAGAAGGAAACATCCGTAAGGTTGAAATGTGGCACATCATTGCTGTATGTTTACAAGGGGTTCGTATCGCGGTCCCAGCAGCAGCGTTGCTATTTATCCCAGCACAAACTGTGCAATCATTCCTTGAATCAATGCCAGCATGGTTAACAGATGGTATGGCTATCGGTGGGGGAATGGTCGTAGCTGTGGGTTACGCTTTGGTAATCAACATGATGGCTACAAAAGAAGTATGGCCATTCTTCGTTATTGGTTTCGTTGTAGCTGCAATTTCTCAATTAACATTGATTGCTCTAGGTGCTTTAGGTGTTGCATTAGCTCTTATTTACTTGAACCTTTCTAAAATGGGTGGTTCATCAAATAATGGAGGCGGAAGCAACTCTGGTGACCCTTTAGGCGACATTTTGAATGACTATTAATCTTGAAGGAGGAAAATAAAATGGCAGAAGAAAAAATCAAATTATCAAAAAAAGATCGTTTAGCTGTTGCGTGGCGCTCTACCTTCATTCAAGGTTCATGGAACTACGAACGTATGCAAAACGGTGGCTGGGCATTTTCTATGATTCCAGCAATCAAAAAATTATACAAAACAAAAGAAGAACGTTCTGCAGCATTAAAACGTCACTTGGAATTCTTTAATACACACCCATACATTGCTTCTCCAATTTTAGGGGTTACATTGGCACTGGAAGAAGAACGTGCGAATGGCGCGCCTGTTGATGATGTAGCGATTCAAGGGGTTAAAGTAGGTATGATGGGTCCTTTAGCTGGCGTTGGTGACCCAGTGTTCTGGTTTACAGTACGTCCAATGCTAGGTGCACTAGGTGCTTCATTAGCTATGGGAGGAAATATCCTTGGACCAATCATCTTCTTCTTAGGTTGGAACATTATTCGTTGGGCATTCATGTGGTATACACAAGAATTTGGCTACAAAGCTGGTTCTAAAATTACTGATGACCTTTCTGGCGGATTGTTACAAGACGTAACAAAAGGTGCTTCAATTTTAGGGATGTTCGTATTAGCTGCCCTGGTACAAAGATGGGTATCAATCAAATTCTTACCAGTTGTATCAACTGTAAAATTAGATAAAGGTGCTTACATCGAATGGGATAAATTGCCTTCAGGTGGTGAAGGAATCAAGAGTGCATTTGAACAAGTTAATAATGGCTTAGCCCTTTCTCCTGAAAAGGTAACAACATTACAAGACAACTTAGACCAATTGATTCCTGGTTTAGCTGCATTAGGGTTAACATTGTTATGTATGTGGTTGCTTAAGAAAAAGGTTTCTCCAATCGTTATCATCCTTGGTTTATTCGTAGTCGGTGTTGTTGGACACGTCATCGGACTTTTATAATCCATAAAAATATAGCTCGGGCGTTGTCCCGAGCTTTTTTTATATAGTATACTGTTCATAAACAAATATCTGGAGGGAGAAAATGGTTCAATCAATCAATACAAAAGTAGACTTGGTAATTGATGCTACTTCGTTTACGGGTCTGACAGATTACGGGCAAATCATGATAGGTGATAATGGTTTTGAGTTTTACCATGCGCGAGATAGACGCAAATATATCCAAATTCCATGGGAAGAAGTGGATTATGTACTAGCATCAGTCATGCTAAAGGGAAAATGGATTCCTCGATATGCCATTCAAACGAAAAAAAATGGTACATATACATTTTCTTCCAAAGAACCTAAAAAAGTACTTCGTGCGATCAGAGAATATGTAGATGAAGATAGAATGGTCCAATCATTGAGTTTCTTTGATGTAGTGAAACGTGGTATTCGTAGTATGTTTAAACGCAAGTAAAAAATAAAGAAAACTTCTAAGAGGAGGTTTTCTTTATTTTTTTACTTTGCAGAAGAAAATATGAAATAGCAAAACCAATTATTTGTCCCCTTTAAATCCCATATGCTAAAATTGATTAGCAAAGAAGGAGGTTATATTATGAGTTGGTTATGGACATTGATTGTTGGAGCCGTGATCGGAGCAATTGCAGGTGCAATCACCAGTAAAGGAAATTCGATGGGCTGTGTAACGAATATCATTGCTGGACTAGTCGGTTCAAGTATTGGACAAGCGATTTTCGGCGAATGGGGACCAAAAGCTGCAGGTATGGCACTTATTCCATCTATTTTAGGCGCAGTGATTTTGGTAGCAGTTGTCTCATTTTTCTTTGGAAAACGATCATAAGTTTTTACAAAATAGTAAACTAAAAGGAGTTGCAGCGAGACTGTGACTCCTTTTTGGCTTTATTTATTTAAAAGAAAAAGAAGTTTTCCGGAAATTTTTATTTAACTGTCGTGTACGAAGAAAAGTTTGCTATAATAGAAAAAAGCGTGCAAAGAAAGAGGGAGTTTCATTATGATGCTACGTGTAGAAAAATTGCGCAAAAAAATGCAAGAAGAAAATTTGGATTCATTTTTGGTCACCAGTCCGTACAATCTTCGTTACTTAACGAACTTTACAGGTACGACAGGATTAGCTGTTATTACTTTGGAAAAAGCATTTTTTATTACTGATTTTCGTTATACCGAGCAGGCGGCAGCGCAGGCTCAAGGGTTTGAAATTATTAAAAATGTCGGACCTATTTTTGATGAGGTAGCAAACTTAGTACGCAAAGAAGAACTGCACTCATTAGCCTTTGAGGAAACAACAGTCTCATTTTTAGAATATTCGGTTTTAGAAGAAATCATCGATGCGGAATTAGTACCTGTTTCACAGATGATCGAAGAACTCAGAGAAGTGAAAGATGAAGAAGAAATCGCTATTATCGAAAAAGCATGTCATATTGCGGATATGGCATATGATCACATCCTGAAAATGATCCAACCGGGCATGACTGAGATTGAAGTCGCAAATCAACTAGACTTTTATATGCGTTCTCTTGGCGCTTCAGGTGTTTCTTTTGATACGATCGTTGCTAGCGGATTGCGTTCGGCTATGCCGCATGGTGTAGCAAGCAAAAAAATCATCGAACAAGGCGACTTGATCACATTGGACTTTGGTTGCTATTACGAAGGGTACGTTTCCGATATGACACGTACATTCGCTATTGGTGATCCTGGGGAAAAATTAAAAGAAATTTATCAAATAGTCTTAGATGCTCAATTAGCAGTTATTGATGCTGCAAAACCAGGAATGACTGGTGTCCAATTAGACGCAGTTGCTAGAGATTATATTTCAAAACATGGTTACGGGGAAGCATTTGGACATTCTACAGGACATGGGATCGGTCTAGAGATCCACGAAGGACCAAACGTTTCTTCTCGTGCAGAAAAGCAATTTGTACCAGGAAATGTGATCACTGATGAACCAGGGATCTACTTACCAGGAATCGGTGGAGTACGTATTGAGGATGACTTGTTGATCACAGAAGATGGAAATCGTGTGTTGACTCGTTCACCAAAAGAATTGATCATCTTATAGTTTCATCAATAGAAGAAGTAAGCGTAAAAATCAGTGTTCACAGACTTTGTTATAGAAAATCACTCGATTTAATGATACACTATAGAAGAACTTTTAAGCTGTAAGAGATAATAAAGTTGGGTGTTTTCTCCAATTCATAGCAGTTTGCAGCTGATCGGCGGCAGTTTTCTTACCACGTGATCACTATAGCCGCATCATAGAGAATTCGGATGTATCTCGTGCTTAGGCAAAGGGAGGAATAAATAAATGGCAGATGAAAAAAATTTGATTTTAAACGCAAACCAAGATTTAGGAGAGATCGTGATCGCTCCTGAAGTCATCGAAGTAATTATCGGGATTGCAGCTTCTAAAGTAGAAGGCGTATACGGAATGCGCGGAACTTTTGCCAGCAATGTCACTGAATTATTAGGACGTGCAGCTCACGGAAAAGGTGTTTACTTAGCAAACGAGGAAAATGGCTTGAAAGTAGATCTTTACTGTTATCTAGAATATGGTGTTTCAGTTCCTAAAGTAGCAATGGAAATGCAGGAACGGGTCAGCCAGCAAGTCCTTTTCATGACGGATATCGATTTATCTGAAGTCAATATCCATGTAGTAGCTGTTGTTCCTGAAAAATTAGAACAACCAACAATCGAAGAACTTTTTGAAGACGAAGAGGAAGAGAATGAATAAAGAATTATCAAGACACGAGATTCGGGAAATGGCATTGCAGGCTTTATTTCCATTAGACTTCAATGCAGACCTAACAAAAGAAGATGCGATTTTCAACGCAATCGAATTAGACCACCGCGACATGATCAACGAAGATGAATCAGAGTTTGTTCCTGTTTATCTTGATACGCTAGTTGGCGGTGTCTGTGCAAAAAAAGATGAATTGGATAAAGTGATTGAAAAACATTTGAAAAACAATTGGCACATCAATCGGATCTCAAAAATGGATTTGGTGATCTTGCGTATCGCGATTTTTGAAATGACTTATGTGGCAGATGTACCAGCGGCTGTTGCTTTAAATGAAGCAATCGAGTTGGCAAAAACATTTAGTGATGACCGTTCACGTAAATTCGTCAACGGTGTTTTATCCAATGTATTGAAAGAATTAGAAGCTGGGGCGTAAGTCCTAGCTTTTTTCTATGAATCATCATAAACCTGTTATAAATCGGGAAAATTCTATGGTAGAATGAAAACACAAAAAATATCTGGGAGTGGTTAGATGGCAGAATTGATTAACGGAAAAGAATTAGCTGAAAAAATGCAGGCAGAGATTGCTGAAAAAATCCAAAAATTGAAAGATAATGGTATCCATCCCGGATTAGTCGTTTTATTGGTAGGGGAAAATCCAGCCAGCCAAATCTATGTAAGAAATAAAGAACGTGTAGCAAAAGAAATCGGAATCCATTCATTGGTAGAGCGTTATCCTGAGACGATTTCTGAAGACGAACTACTTGCAGAAATTGAAAAATACAATCAAGATCCTAGTTTTCATGGTATATTGGTCCAATTACCATTGCCAAAGCATATAGATGAAGAAAAGATCCTGTTAGCTATCCGCCCTGAAAAAGACGTAGACGGCTTTCATCCGATGAATTTAGGCAGACTCCTTGCGGGTAAACCGGACAAGATCCCTTGTACGCCATACGGCATCATGAAAATGTTTGAAGCTTATTCTATCGATCCTGCGGGCAAACGAGCAGTAGTTATCGGACGAAGCAATATCGTCGGTAAGCCGATGGCCCAGCTACTCTTGATGGCAGATGCAACTGTTACTGTGGCTCACTCTAAAACCGAAAATCTGGCTGAACTGGCACAAGAAGCAGATATCTTAGTCGTAGCGATAGGACGTGGACATTTTGTCACAAAAGAATTCGTAAAACCAGGTGCTGTAGTGATCGATGTAGGGATGAACCGTGATACTAACGGTAAGCTGATCGGTGATGTGAAATTTGATGAAGTGGAGCCTGTTGCAGGCTGGATCACCCCTGTGCCAAAGGGCGTAGGGCCAATGACCATCACGATGCTGATGTATCAAACCATAAAATCTGCCGAAGCTTTTGGAGCAGGTGAATAGATGGCACAAGAATATTTAACTGTCACTACATTAACGAAGTATTTGAAAAGAAAATTTGATGCCGATCCTTATTTAGAACGCGTATATTTAACAGGCGAAATCTCGAATTTCCGTTTACGCGCCAATGCCCATCAATATTTCAGCTTAAAAGATGACCATGCAAAAATATCTGCTATTATGTTCAAAGGAGCATTCCAAAAATTACGCTTCCAGCCAAAAGAGGGAATGAAAGTCCTTGTTGTTGGGCGTATTTCATTATATGAAGCGGGAGGTTCTTATCAAATCTATGTAGAGCACATGGAGCCTGATGGAATAGGTGCTTTATATCAAAAATTGGAAGAACGAAAAGAAAAGCTGATGAAGGAAGGCCTTTTTCAAGGGCCTAAAAAAATGCTGCCACGTTTCCCAAAGCGAATCGCGGTCCTTACCAGTCCAAGCGGAGCGGTTATCCGCGATATCATCACGACGGTGAAAAGAAGATATCCAATTGTCCAATTGGTTTTGTTCCCAACAGTTGTACAAGGAAACCAAGCAGCGGACAATGTTGTCAGGAATATCCAGAGAGTAGAAGAGATGGGCAATTTCGATACAATGATCATCGGTCGTGGGGGTGGTTCGATTGAGGATTTATGGCCGTTTAATGAAGAGCGGGTTGCTCGGGCGATTTATCAAGCTAATACGCCGGTGATTTCATCTGTAGGACATGAAACAGATACCACGATCGCTGATTTAGTAGCAGATGTTCGGGCTGCTACTCCAACAGCAGCTGCAGAATTAGCTGTTCCTGTTTTGTCAGAAGAGTTGATGCGCATTCAAGAACGGCAAGCTAGATTGCAGCAGGCGTTTGTACGCCAGATCCAGCGCAAACAAGAACGGTTCGAGCGTGCTCGACGTTCCTATGTATTTCGGCAGCCTGAAAGATTGTATGAAGGTCAGACCATCAAATTAGACCAGTTGAAACAGCGACTATATCAAGCTACACAGCAAATTTATCATGCGAAAGAAAAACAAACGATCGCATTAAGCCACCAATTGGAACAAGTGGCTCCGCTTTATCGAGTTAAAGCAGCTCGCCAAGAAACTGCTTATCTAGAAAAACGCTTAGAAGAGAAAATCCAACAATATATGAAACAACAGCAGCAGCGTTTTGCTCAAGCTGTTCAATCTCTTGATTTGTTGAGTCCATTGAAAATCATGGGAAGAGGCTACAACTATACGACGTTAAATGATCAAGTAGTAAAAAGTGTCTCCGAGATTCATCAAGGGGATTTGCTGACGATCCATTATCAAGATGGAATCGTTAAAGGACAAGTACAAGAGATAGACAAAGGAGAATAAAAATATGGAAAATCCAACTTTTGAAGAGTCACTGCAAGAATTAGAAAAAATTGTCATGCAGTTAGAACAAGGAGACGTTCCATTAGAATCAGCTCTAGATTCGTTTAAACGAGGAATGGAATTAAGCAAACATTGCCAAGATACATTAGCTAAAGCAGAAGAGACCTTGACGAAAATGATGACAGAATCAAATGAAGAAGTTGATTTTGACGGAAACGAGGAAAGCTGAGATGAGATTAACTGACTTTTCAGCTATTCATCTACCTGCTGTAGAAAAAGAAATCTTGTCTTTTTTAGATGAGCATACAACGGATAGAGGACTCTATGATGCGATGAGTTATTCAGTGAAAGCAGGCGGGAAAAGAATACGTCCCTTATTACTTTTAACGGCCGTTGCTTCCTTTGATGAGCCTATCGATGTTCCCGTCTATCAAGTAGCAGCTGCTTTAGAAATGGTGCATACGTATTCCTTGATCCACGATGATTTGCCTGCGATGGACAATGATGATCTTCGTAGAGGAAAACCTACCAATCATAAAGTATTCGGCGAAGCATTAGCTATATTGGCCGGAGATGGTTTGCTTACAGGAGCATTCCAGCTAATCAGTATGGCACACTTAGGTAATTCTCTTAAGCTTCTGCTGCTTCAGCAATTAGCTGTTTGTGCGGGATCACAAGGTATGGTTGCTGGGCAAGCTGCAGATATCGAGGGCGAATCGAAAAAGCTTTCTTTAGAAGAATTAGCATTTATTCATGAAAGAAAGACAGGGCATTTGATTCGTTATGCCTTGCTGGCTGGTGGCATATTAGCGAAGCAACCTGAAGAAATCTTATTGCTACTTCAACGATTAGCCGAACATTTAGGTTTAGCTTTTCAGATAAAAGATGATCTACTCGATGTGATTGGTACAACGAAAACATTGGGGAAAACAGCTGGTAAAGATGAACGTATGGAAAAAAATACTTACCCGCGTTTATTAGGCCTAGAAAAGACACGTGAGGCGTTGGAGATTGAGCTGTTATCCGCCAACAAGATCATAGACAAATTAGAAGAGGACGTTTTTTCTTTTGATGGCGGGCTGATGCGCCAGATGATCAAGCAATTTGATGTGGAGAAATGAGGGAAAGAATGGAAAAAGAACGCGTAGATGTATTAGCGGTCAAACAAGGATTATTTGAAACAAGAGAACAAGCCAAACGTTCAGTGATGGCTGGTTTGATTTACAACGAAAAAAACGAGCGGTTTGATAAACCGGGAGAAAAAATTCCAGTGAGTAGTGAATTAAGAGTCAAAGGTAAAAAACTTCCTTATGTTTCTCGGGGGGGATTAAAATTAGAAAAAGCACTCAAAGCATTTGATCTATCTGTTGAAGGAAAAACATTGTTAGATATTGGTGCTTCCACTGGCGGATTTACTGATGCAGCTTTGCAAAATGGCGCAAAAATGAGTTATGCTTTAGACGTTGGCTACAATCAGCTAGCTTGGAAAATAAGACAAGATCCTAGAGTCGTCGTAATGGAAAGAGTGAATTTTCGTTATGCAAAACCCGAAGACTTTACCTTAGGAATTCCAGAAGTTGCTGTTATCGATGTTTCTTTTATTTCACTAAAACTGATGCTGCCTCCATTACATGCTATTTTAAAAGAAGAGGGAGAAGTGATTGCTTTAATCAAACCCCAATTCGAAGCAGGCAGAGAAGCTGTAGGGAAAAACGGAATTGTTCGTGACCCTCAGACCCATCAAAAAGTTTTAGAAGACATTTTGTCATTTGCGGCACAAGGTGGATATGATGTGCTGGAATTAAGTTATTCTCCGATCACGGGGGGAGAAGGAAATATCGAGTTCTTGGCTCACTTGAGGAAAGTACCCGAAAGCGGAACAATCAATTCAGCTATTAATATGGCAGAAGTGGTTTCAAATGCACACGAACAGTTTGACCATAAATAAATTGTAACTGTGAAAATCAAGTGAGAAGTATGCGGATTCTTCTTTATTATACCAAGGAAATAAGCTATCATTGATTAAGAAGAATATGCTAAGGAGCGAAGACGTAATGAGAAAAAAAGATCGGCATCGTTTGATTACTCGATTGTTGAGTGAGCAAGATATCCGAAAGCAGGAAGAATTTGTTGAAATCCTGAAAAGCAAAGGAATATCTGTTACTCAAGCTACGATTTCCAGAGATATAAAGGAACTGAAACTGATCAAGGTACCGGCCTCAGATGGCGGCTACCGTTATAGCATACCAGCTGAAACAAACGAAGATGTAAATACTAAATTGGAAAAGCTATTAGAAGACGCTTTCGTGGCAGTTGACCAAATGGAAAAATTTGTTATTTTGAAAACATTGCCGGGAAATGCTTCGGCAGCAGCAAATTTGATTGATAAACGTTACAAGAAAGAATTATTTTCGATTATCAATGATGACGATAATGTTTTGATGATTACACGAACTGAAGACCAGGCAGTTTTATTGAAGAAAGACTTCCTGCATTACCTTTAAGTTGAGGAGCGAATGTGATGCTACAAGAAATCAGTATTACTAACTTTGCGATTATTCCGGAATTGCGGCTTTCTTTTCACGAAGGAATGACCGCGCTGACCGGAGAGACTGGTGCGGGTAAATCCATTATTATCGATGCTTTAGGTCTGTTAGCAGGAGGAAGAGGTTCAAGCGATTATATACGTCAAGGAGCAGAAAAATGTGTGCTTGAAGGGTTGTTTGAACTACCAAAACAAGAAGGATTCTCTGAACTGATGGTTGAATTAGGGATCGAAACAGATGAGGACAATCTGATTGTTCGACGGGATATGTCCTTAACTGGAAAAAATGTTTGTCGAGTGAATGGTCATATTATCACATTAGCTAATCTGAGAAGAATCGGCAGTTATTTAGTAGATATCCAAGGACAAAACGAACATCAGGAACTGCTCCAGCCTGAATCACATCTTGCTTTATTGGATCGTTTTGGAGATGTAGCTTTCCAACAGAAGAAAAAGAGTTATCAGCAAGAATATATCTCTTATCGTGAGCTGGAAAAAAGGGTACGAAAAGTGCAGCAAAATGAAAAATCCTATGTTCAGAGAATAGATATGCTCCATTTCCAGCAAGAAGAAATAGCTGCTGCTGATTTGCAAGTCGGAGAAGAAGAGAAATTAAAAGAAGAAAGAGAAAAACTTAGCAATTATCAAAAAATTGCTGATGGATTAGCTGCAGGTTACGGAGCACTGACGAATAATGAACAAAACAGTGTAGATGGTGTTGGCTTGGCCGTTTCAGAACTGCAAGGGATCGCCCATCTAGATGTGGAGTATGAAGCAATTTATGAAAATATCCAAAGTGCTTACTATTTGCTGCAAGATGCAATCGGCGATATGAGTCGTCAGATTGATTTATTGGAGTTAGATGAGAGTCGTTTAGAAGAAGTGACGCAACGTTTAGAATTAATCCGACAGTTGAAACGTAAATACGGCGAATCCATTGAGTCAATATTGGCTTACTATGACGAAATCACCGAAGAGCTAGCTTCTTCTGATTTTTCAGAAGGTCAATTGGACAAAATGAAAGAGGAACTAGAGCAAAAAGAGCTTCTACTTCAGCAACAAGCCGCAGATCTTCATGAAGCGCGTAAAAAAATCGCAAAAGAATTGGAAAAATCCATTCTGCATGAATTGAAAAGTCTGTATATGGAAAACACTGAGTTTGAGGTACGTTTCTTAAAAGAAGAAAATAGACAATTGAATCATGATGGATTTGACCAAATCGAATTTTACATTACGACCAATCCAGGAGAGCCACTGAAGCCTTTGGTGAAAGTCGCTTCTGGTGGCGAACTGTCTCGGATGTTGCTTGCTTTGAAAACTATTTTTTCTTCTGAGCAAGGTGTGACAAGTATTATTTTTGATGAAGTGGATACAGGTGTGAGCGGAAGAGTTGCACAAGCCATCGCAGATAAAATTTCTCAAATATCGAAATACTCTCAAGTTTTGTGCATCACTCATCTGCCTCAAGTTGCTGCAGTCGCCGACTATCAATATTATATTGTGAAAGCAGTGATTGATGGACGTACGCAAACTTCTGTTTCAGAGTTGAAAACAAAAGAAAGAGAAGAAGAAATTGCACGTATGCTGGCTGGAAGTGAGATTACAAAACTCACACTCGAACATGCAAAAGAACTATTGAAACTCGCAAAAAGGACCTGAGCCACCTCGCAGTGGTTCAGGTCCTTTTCAGCAGCTGATAGCTATATTTTATTTTTACATGACACTCATTACAGCAGTCAATACAACAGATCCAATCGTTAAAATCAGCATTGTCCAAATGACAAATTTTGTTACTTTAGCAAAAGTACTTGTTTGTTTTTTTTCACGCATTGTTTTCAACCTCGTCATTAATTAGTTGATTCAAGTGTACAATCTTTTTGCCATTTCCACAAGAGGGCTTTTTTATAAAAACTTCCCTTTTTTTAAATAATAGGTAGTTACGATACAAATAAATAATGTTAATAGAACTAGCCATATAAAGGCATCATCCCTTTCAGCAATAGGTAACTTAATGTTCATTCCATAGATACTGCCGACGATTGTCGGTATAGTTAAAATAATCGTTAAAGAAGTTAAGATTTTCATAATATTATTCAGATTATTCGATACGATTGCTGAAAAAGTCTGATTCATTTGTTCTACTAGTTTTAATTGAATGCGAGAAGTAGTCTTTGCCTGCTCTGTTTCCACCAATACATCACGTAAATGATTTTTCAAAGCATGATTTTCTTGGAAAAGTTTATTTTGCGCTAGTTCTTTCAATGCATCTAAATTAGCAGAAGTCGCTTCTCTGAAATAAACGAGGCTTTTTTGGATATCCATGATTTGATAAAGTTGTTTGTTTTCAGTGGATACTTGAAGTTTGGCTTCCAAAGTATCGCATTGAGATTGAAGCGTAGCTAAATAACTGTTGTAAGAGAGTGTGACCTGCCAAATGAATTGAAAGAAGATATTGAGATTAGGCGAAATATCACTTTTTGGAAAGGTCTGGCTAAAGACTTTCTTTAAAAACAGTGGTTCATGATTCGTAATTGTGATAAGCTTCTTTTTGGGCGTCAAAATGATAGAGAGCGGGTATGTATCCACTTGAAAATAACCGCTAGGACTTGTTTTAGCAAAAGGATATTGTAACAATAATAACGCTGGCTTTGTCAACTTTGATTGATTGAATTCTTCTGTACGGGAATTTTCTGCATCGTCCAATATGGAAGTGATGTAATCTGACGGAATTTCAAATTGATGTGTCAGCTGATGAATCTCTTCTTGATTAGGACGTTCTACACAATACCAGATCGTTTGGTCAGTTTCCTTTCCGGTATTACGCAGTTTCTCATTATCTAATGTAAAATATTTGATCATGATTTTCCTCCTGTTGCCTGTTTCTTTTATTATAACGGATAGGGAATTGGAATACATGGAATGTGTTTGTAAGATATAGAATATAACTGCATAAATTTAAATAAAATGAAACAGTTGTGTAAAGTATATACAGTATACTTGAAGCAACGATAAAAAAGGAGTTTACGTTCATGGGCACATTCACACCACTTATCTTGTTTTGGTATATTTACCCGGTAATCGTTTTGTTTGGTTGCCAATTTCTTGTAAAATTATTTTCGTTAAATCGTCGTTTTAAAATAAAAGCCCCTGATTTGGCGATTCCTTTTTTGTGGGGCGGTATGCATGCATTGTCTAGAAATACAGGGACAATTTCTATCTTGCCGTTTTTCTTTATTTCTGTTTTGCTAATGGGAATTTGTATTGCTGTTTTTCAAGCATATTATTATGAAGAAATTATTTATCCGCGTTATTTCAAGATGACTTGGCGTTTGGTTTTTCTGTTGACAATCGTCTTGTACGCGGTCTTGATCATTGTGAACATATTTTCTTACCTATGAAAAAAATAGAAAAGCTGTAAAAAGTCTTTTAAAAGGCTTTTTGCAGCTTGATTTTTAAAAAAATGTTTATGAATAAAAAAAGTTGTTCCCGGATTTCCCAGAAAAGGTGGTAGAAAGTGGGGGATTGTGGTAGACTAATTTTAGTTAGTGGAGGAATGGGGGGCTTTCAATGTTGATGGGTGAATTCCAACATAATATTGATGCAAAAGGACGTTTAATCGTGCCCTCAAAACTTCGTGAAGAACTTGGCGAAAAGTTTGTTCTGACACGCGGATTGGATGGCTGTCTTTTCGGCTATCCGATGAGCGAATGGAAAAATCTGGAAGCTAAACTGAACGAAATGCCGTTGGCTAAAAAAGACGCACGTACTTTTGTGCGATTCTTCTATTCGGCTGCCACTGAATGCGAACTTGATAAACAAGGACGAATCAATATACCCAGCACGTTAAGAAATTATGCAGCTTTGACAAAAGGTTGCGTAGTCATCGGTGTATCTAACCGAATTGAAATTTGGGATGAGACACGATGGCAAGATTTTTCTGCAGGAGCAGAAGAGAACTTTGACGAAATTGCTGAAAGTATGATTGATTTCGGACTATAAGAATAGGAAGAGGCTGACTAATGACTGAAACATTTCAACACTATACAGTCATGTTGAAAGAAACGGTAGATGGATTGAACATCAAACCGGATGGCGTTTATGTAGACTGTACACTCGGCGGTGCCGGACATAGTGAATATTTATTAAGCCAACTAAGTTCTAAAGGGCATCTGTATGCGTTTGACCAAGATCAAAAAGCAATCGATCACGCCAAGCTGCGTTTAGCTTCTTATGTCGAACAAGGTATGGTCACATTTATCAAAGCGAATTTCAGAGAATTAGAAGAACGCTTGAGTGAACATGTAGATAAGGTAGACGGCATTTTGTATGATCTAGGGGTTTCCTCTCCTCAGCTAGATGAAGCAGAACGTGGATTTAGTTATCATCAAGATGCACCGTTGGATATGCGCATGGATCAGTCAGCTCCTTTATCCGCTTATCACGTAATTAATGAATATTCCTACCATGAATTAGTAAAGATTTTCTTCCGCTATGGCGAGGAGAAATTTTCCAAACAAATTGCTCGTGAAATCGAACGAGTACGAAAAACAAAACCAATCCAAACAACTGGTGAGCTTGTCGAAATCATTAAACAAGTCATCCCAGCTCCCGCAAGAAGAAAAGGCGGGCATCCTGCAAAAAGAATTTTTCAAGCTGTGCGGATTGCAGTAAATGACGAACTCGGTGCCGAAGAGGCCTCTTTAGAACAGGCAATCCGGTTATTGAAAGTCAATGGAAGAATCAGCGTAATCACATTCCATTCATTGGAAGACAGAATTGTCAAAAGTATGTTTAAAGAATATAGTACGGTACAAGATCTACCACCGGGACTTCCTGTCATACCTGACGAATTCCAACCAGAACTGAAAGTCATTACTCGTAAACCAATCCTTCCTTCAGAGGAAGAGCTAGCAGAAAACAATCGATCACGCAGTGCAAAGTTACGTATTGCAGAAAAAATAAGAATGAAAGAGGAGTAGAATGATGGCAGAATTAAAGAAAATGCAAGATTACGAATATGATTTACCTGAATTGGTGGATCAGCCAGAACAACAAATGCCTGATTCTTCTTCGAATCAAGAAATCATTCTTCCACAATCACCGGCAAAACGATTGAAGCAGATTTCTGCTTTGGAAAAAATTGCTGTGGCAAGCGTGGCGATTGCTATTGTTGCTTTATGTGTTTTAACAGTTATGCTGCGCACAAATATCAGCGGAGCTGAAAAAGAAATCACGTCAATACAAACAGAAATCAATGATAAAAAGCAAGAAAAAACGAGTTTAGAACAAGAAAAAAACGAACTTTCTCGTACTGAACGGATTAAACAAATCGCAGAAGAAAAAGGATTGTCTATTAATGACGACAATTTAAGGAAAGTGAAGTAAATGAGTCTTAAAAATAAAATTCGGCGGTTTATGGAAAAGAAAAATCTAAATCCGATGAACAATCGCAAAAAAGTAGGTATCATTTTATTTGCTACGAGTATTGGATTGTTCTTTTTATTTGCCGTCCGTTTCTCGTATATCGTTATTGGAGGTCATGTTGCTGGTACCTCATTAGCTGAAAAAACAAAACAGTTGTACCAAGGAAGTGAAGTAGTAAAAGCAAAAAGAGGAACGATTTATGATCGTAACGGTGTGGTGCTCGCAGAAGATGCCTCCTCTTATTCAATTAAAGCGATACTCTCAAAAACATATACCTCTGGGGATAAAAAACTGTATGTTGAAGAAAAGAATTTTGATAAAATAGCAGAAATCCTGCATAAGAATCTTTCTATAGACAAAAAAGATGCACTGAATATTTTAGAAGACGGCGCAAAAAAAGAGCTGTATCAAGTTGAATTTGGTAGCTATGGGAAAAATATCTCCCAAGAAACCAAGCAAAACATCGAAGCGGACATGAAAAAAGAAGGTGTCGCTGGTCTTTACTTTGTCGACCATCAGGCTCGGATGTATCCAAATGGCGTCTTTTCTTCTCATTTTATTGGATACGCAGTTCCAGACAAAGATGAGAATGGCTTAGTTGGTAAACTAGGTTTGGAGTCTGCTTACAATGATATCTTGAGCGGTAAAGATGGTAAGATTATTTATCAAAAAGATAATTTTCAAAATCCTCTGCCAGGTACAGTGGCAGAAGAAGAAAAAGCTGTCGACGGACAAGATATCTACACGACTTTAGACAGCAGACTACAAAGTTATTTAGAAACACTGATGGATCAAGTAAATGAAGAATATCAGCCAGAAGAATTGACAGCAGTCCTGATGAAAGCAAAAACCGGAGAAATCTTGGCAATGGGACAACGACCTACTTTCAATCCTGAAACAATGGAAGGATTGACTGGAAAAGATGCTATCTGGCGTAATTTCTTGGTACAAGATAGTTATGAACCAGGATCAACCATGAAAGTTTTCACTACTGCAGCTGCTATCGAAGAAGGAGAATTCAACGAGAATGAAACCTTCCAATCTGGAAAAATCCAAGTAGAAGATGCTACGATCAATGACCATGACTTTGGTGAAAAAGGTATGCTGACCATGCGTCAAGCTCTTTCATGGTCAAGTAACGTCGGGATGGTCATACTGGAACAGCGATTAGGCGGACGATGGTATAACTATTTACAAAAACTGGGATTTGGACAAAGTACTCATTCTGGATTAGATGATGAAGTAAACGGTGCTTTACCTACATCAAATATTGTCGACCGAGCAATGAGTGCTTATGGACAAGCGGTAGGTGTGACGAATTTCCAAATGATGAAAGCTTTCACTTCTATTGCGAATAACGGTACAATGATTCAACCTCGATATATCAGCAAAGTGGTGGATCCCCAAACTGGAGAAGAGCGAACAACTCAAACAGAAGTTCTAGGGCAACCTTTTTCAAAAGAAACAACAGAAAAAGTCCGTGAATATATGAGAGATGTTGTCGAAAGCGAAAACTACGGTAGTGCTTATGGTGTATATAGTGTACCTGGATACAATGTATCGGCAAAAACCGGAACAGCCCAAATCGCTTCTGATACAGGGGGATATCAAACAGGAGATACAGCCTACCTGTATTCTATTGTGGAGATGGTTCCTTCTGAAGATCCAGACTATGTCTTGTATCTAACAATGAAACACCCTAAGACATATGATCGAATGGCCTTGGCTAAAATCGCAAATCCATTGATGAAACGGGCAATGGATTTTAAAGAAACTGAAGAAGATTCAGATACAGAAACAAAAACAGAAAAAGTATCCGTAGCCGATTATCGTAATCTTGAAGCGGACGTTGCAGCAGCTGATGCTCAAAAAAGTGGACTGCAACCTGTAGTGATCGGTAATGGTAAAAAAGTACAAAAACAATCTACTGCCAACGGTGATCAGTTGATCTCTGGAGAAAAACTGATCCTATACACTGGTGGTGATAAGCTGATGCCTGACGTAACAGGATGGTCAAAAGCAGATATCATGAAGCTGGGGAAAATCCTCGGTATTGAAGTTAGTTTTGATGGAGATGGTTATTGTGTCAAACAAGAACTTGCTCCATATGAAAAAATCACTGAAGACAAACTTAGTTTTACTTTAGAAGAATAAGAAGAGAAATAGGAGAGAAAAGAGCATGGAATGGACACAAGCATTGATTCCCATTGTCAGCAGTTGTGCAATGACAATTGCCGCAATGCCGCTATTTATTGGTTACTTTCAAATGAAAAAGCAAGGTCAGGCGATTCGTGAGGAGGGACCAAAGTGGCACAATAGCAAAGCCGGAACTCCTACAATGGGCGGCTTAGTGTTTCTGATCGGCTCTATTTTGACAGGAATTTGGGTTGGAGCTTGGCAAAAACAGCTAACTCCTACTCTTTTCATCTTGCTTTTTGTATTAGCGTTATACGGAGTAATCGGCTTTCTTGATGATTTTATAAAAATATTCAAGAAAAGAAACATGGGACTGAACTCGAAGCAGAAATTGATTGGACAGACTCTAGGGGGAATCATCTTTTATCTTGTTTACCGTTCTGAAGGTTATCCAGGTGTATTGAATTTCTTCGGACTAGATCTACCTTTAGGAATCATTTATGGTATTTTCGCTCTCTTCTGGCTTGTTGGATTTTCAAATGCAGTAAATCTGACAGATGGCATCGATGGATTAGTTGCTGGCTTAGGAAGTATCTCTTTTGCAGCTTACGGTCTAATTGCTTGGCATCAGCATCAGTATGATGTATTAATCATTTGCTTAAGTGTTTTAGGAGGTTTACTGGGTTTCTTCGTCTACAACAGAAAACCTGCCAAGATTTTTATGGGAGATGTCGGTTCATTAGCGTTGGGCGGACTTTTAGCGGCAATTTCTATAATGCTAAACCAAGAATGGACATTGCTTTTGATTGGTTTGATCTATGTTATGGAAACAGCAAGTGTGATGCTTCAAGTTACTTCCTTTAAGCTTACAGGAAAACGAATTTTTAAAATGTCTCCAATTCATCATCACTTTGAAATGTGCGGATGGTCGGAGTGGAAGATTGATACAGTTTTTTGGTTGATCAGCATTGTGACTTCGTTGATCACATTATGGATCGTTTGGTAGGAGATGACGGGAAATGAAAAAAATATCAACATATGAAAATAAGAAAGTGCTTGTCTTAGGACTCGCAAAAAGCGGAGTAAGTGCGGCCAAATTATTACATGAATTGGGCGCACTTGTCACCGTTAATGATGGAAAACCTTTTGACGAAAATCCGGAAGCACAAGAGCTGCTTTCTTTAGGGATAAAAGTAATAACAGGTAGTCATCCAATCGAATTGTTGGATGAAGAATTTTCATTGATGGTCAAAAATCCAGGGATTCCCTACAGTCATCCTTTAGTAGCAAAAGCCCAAGAAATGGGTATTCCGGTAATTACGGAAGTTGAGCTAGCTTACGAAGTAGCGGAATGCCCAATTATTGGGATTACAGGAACGAACGGAAAAACAACGACAACAACGATGACAGGACTACTACTGAATGCAGGAGCAGATCAAGGAATTGCACGTTTAGCGGGTAATATTGGGTATCCAGCAAGTGGTGTAGCGCAAGAAGCAAAATCAGAAGATAAAATTGTGATGGAATTGTCTAGCTTCCAACTCATGGGAATCACAGATTTCCGCCCTCATATAGCGGTGATTACCAATATCTATGAAGCACATATTGATTATCATGGTACAAGAAAAGAATATGTCAAAGCTAAATGGAACCTTCAAAAAAACATGACAGAAAAAGATTATCTGATCCTTAACTGGAATCAGTCAGAACTACAAGAATTAGCGCAAAGAACAAAAGCACGCGTACTGCCTTTCTCGACAAAAGAAGTGTTGGAAGACGGTGTGTATGCTGACGATTACTCAATATACTATAAAAAAGAAAAAATAATGGAAATATCTGAACTTGGCGTACCAGGTAAGCATAATGTAGAAAATGCACTAGCTGCTATTTCTGTAGCAAAATTGTATGGTATATCAAATGAAGCTATACGAGAAACGTTGCATTTTTTCCATGGCGTACCACATCGTACGCAATATGTAGGAGAAATCCAAGGCAGAAAATTTTATAATGATTCAAAAGCAACCAATATTTTAGCGACTAAAATGGCTCTAAGTGGATTTGAAACGACTAAGGTCGTGTTATTGGCTGGCGGATTAGACAGAGGAAATACATTTGATGAATTAATTCCTTCATTAAAAGGAATCAAAGCAATGGTCGTATTTGGCCAAACAAAAGAAAAGTTGATGGATGCTGGAAAAAAAGCAGGCATCGAGACAATAGTAACAGCCGATTCTGTAGAACAAGCAGTTCCTTTAGCATTAGAAAACAGTACAGATGGTGATGTAGTTTTATTATCACCAGCGAATGCCAGCTGGGATCAATACCCAAATTTTGAAACTAGAGGAAACAGATTCATGGAAGCTGTGAACCGATTAAAATAGAAAAAGTAGAAGCGAGCGATAAAAAATGAAAATTTTGGTTACAGGCGGAGGAACAGGGGGACATATTTATCCAGCTCTTGCCTTTGTCAATTATGTAAAGACTCAAGAACCGAATGCTGAATTCATGTATGTGGGAGCAAAACGAGGTCTAGAAAACAAAATCGTCCCTGATACAGGAATGCCTTTCCATACCTTGGAGATTCAAGGATTTAAACGAAAAATTTCCATGCATAACATCAAGACGGTCCGATTGTTTCTTAAGAGTATCCGTCAAGCAAAAAAAATCCTCAGTGATTTTCAACCAGATATCGTTATCGGTACTGGAGGATATGTTTCCGGAGCGGTAGTGTACGCTGCAGCCAAAATGGGTATTCCAACAATTATCCATGAACAAAACAGTGTACCAGGTGTTACCAATAAATTTTTAAGCCGATATGTGGATCGGATCGCTCTTTCATTTAAAGATGCGGCTTCCTTTTTTCCTGAAAACAAAGCAGTTCTTGTAGGTAATCCTCGAGCACAAGAAGTAGCAGATACTAAAAAATCAGATATTTTGAAAACATTTGGTTTGGATCCAGAAAAGAAAACAGTCTTGATTTTTGGCGGTAGTCAAGGAGCACTTAAAATCAATCAAGCAGTATCAGTTTTTTTAAGTGAATATATTCCTTCTTCTTACCAAGTTTTGTATGCTTCAGGAGATAGATATTATGAAGAGATCCTAAATAAAATAAATCCTAAAATACAAAATATTAGTATCCAGCCTTATATCAAAAATATGGCAGAGGTCATGGCTTCCAGTGATTTGCTGGTGGGGCGTGCTGGTGCAACTTCGATCGCAGAATTCACAGCTCTGGGGTTACCGGCAGTGTTGGTTCCCAGCCCATATGTTACGAATGATCATCAGACTAAAAATGCAATGAGTCTTGTTCACGCAGGAGCAGCAAAAATGATTGCAGATAATGAACTAACAGGTGAATCACTAAGTCAGACAATCAACGAAATCATGGGTGATGAAGAATTGCAAAAGCAAATGTGCCGAGCTTCTAAAGAACAAGGAATCCCTGATGCTTCAAAACGTCTCTATGACTTAGTAAAACAAATAATCAAAAAATAAAGGCGGTGGTCTCAGTGAGTAAGAAAAAAGAACCAAAAAAATTGTCTCATCCGTCTTCTGATGAAAACAATTTGACTCCTTGGCAAAAGGCTAACCGAAAATATCTGGCAGAACAAGAGATGAAAAACCAAGAGCCAAAAAAAGAAGACATAACATTAGATACACCCCTTTCAGATTCTGAAGAAGAAAAAACGGTTCAAGAGGAACAGCAAGAAGAAAGCCAGTCCAAGAAAAAAATCGAATTTTTTGAAGAGATCAAGCAAAAGAAAAACGGTGGACCATATAACGGTTCTTTTTTGAACCGGCTGCCCAATTTAAAAAGTCAACGGCACAAAGTACTATTTCGTCGGTTAGCTTTGATCATCACTGTATTGGGTATACCGCTGATTTTTTTGATCTATTATGTTTCTCCTTATAGCAAATTACAAGCAGTTGCAGTATCAGGCAATAAGACAGTCAACAGCCAAGAAATCATCTCTGATACAAAATTGTCATTAGGAGAAAATGTCTGGGGACAGTATTTTCATCGATCTACTTATATCGATCGCCTTAAAAAAGCACAGCCAAGAATCGAAACAGCAAATATACATTTCAAAGGGATGAATGAATTCGATTTGGATGTAACAGAATATAAAGAGATTGCTTTAATCGCAAAAAACAATCAATACTACCCAGTGATTGAAAATGGAATAGTATTAGATGAAAAAGTAGCAAATCCTACAAAAAATCTCCCTATCTTGGAAGAGTTCAAAGACTCTGCAAAAATCAAAGAATTAACAAAGCAATACAATCAGTTATCATCAGAATTACAAAAAGCAATTTCTGAAATCAAGTACACGCCAAGAGCAAGCAATAAAAATCTGATCCAATTGAATATGAATGACGGCAATCAAGTTATTGTAAATATCAATAATCTTGCGAACCAAATGAAATATTATTCGCAAGTAGCCAAAGATATGGATGAAAAAGGTGTGATCGACATGGAAGTTGGTATCTTCTCGCATCCTTACGGTAGCACTCAAGAAACGGAAGAATCGGGCCAATCGGAAGAAACAACTGAAAGTGAAGAAAATGCGGATCAAACAAACGAATCAAGTGAAGAGGCAGAAACGCAAGAAGCACAAACACCTGGATCGTCTAGCACAAACGGATCATCTGATTCAAATGATTCAAGTGAAACAAGTCAAATAGAAGATAATCCAAGTACAACTCCGTCAAGTTTAAATGAAAATTGATAAAACAACTTTAAAAAGTAAGAATGTACTTTCTAAAAACCAGTAATTTATGGTAGAATTGGAAGCAGTGAATATATCTATTAATAAGTATATTTTAAAACGGACGCTAGTTGTTCGCTTGTATATGGAATAGTAAGTAGGAGGGAATCCCATTCATGGCAAAAACAGGAATGTATGTAGGCCTTGATATTGGAACGACATCTGTTAAAGTTGTCGTGGCTGAATATATCGACAGCCAAATGAATATTATTGGAGTAGGAAACGCAAAATCAGAAGGGATTAACCGAGGTATTATCGTTGATATCGATAAAACTGTCCAAGCGATACAACGAGCAGTACGACAAGCAGAAGAAAAAGCAGGTATCCAGATCAAAGGCGTAAGTGTCGGTTTGCCAGCAAACATGCTTGAAGTAGAAAATTGCCAGGGAATGATTGCAGTTAACGGAGATTCAAAGGAAATCACCGATGAAGATGTCAGAAATGTGGCTTCAGCTGCCCTTGTTCGTTCAATACCTCCTGAACGTCAAATCGTGTCAATATTGCCACAAGATTTTACTGTCGATGGGTTCGAGGGAATCAAAGATCCTCGTGGAATGATCGGCGTAAGATTAGAAATGTACGGTCTGTTGTTTACAGGACCTAAAACGATCATCCATAACATACGTAAATGCGTGGAAAATGCCGGATTAATCGTCAACGAAATGGTGATTACTCCTTTAGCGCTGACTGAATCAATTCTTTCTGACGGAGAAAAAGATTTTGGTACGATCGTCATTGATATGGGTGGCGGCCAAACAACAACGGCTGTTATGCATGATAAGCAATTGAAGTTTACCAATCTTGACCAAGAAGGTGGCGAATTTGTCACTAAAGATATCTCTATTGTATTAAATACGTCATTTAACAATGCAGAAGCGTTGAAAATAAACTACGGTGATGCATACCCAGAACGGACATCACCAGATGAAGAATTTCCAGTAGATGTGATTGGTCAGTCAGAACCAGTGAAAGTCGATGAACGCTACTTGTCAGAAATTATTTCAGCTCGAATGGAACAGATTTTCAACAAAGCAAAAGATGCATTGGACCAAATCGAAGCATTAGAGTTGCCAGGTGGCGTCGTATTGACAGGCGGAGCTGCTAGTCTTCCTGGTGTTGTGGACTTGGCACAAGAAATCTTCGGCGTAAATGTAAAATTGTATGTTCCAAATCACATGGGGCTGAGAAACCCGGTATTTACAAATGTAATAAGTATCGTGGATTATTCAGCAAACTTGAGTGAAGTGTATCAATTGGCAAAAATTGCTGTTACGGGTGAAACCTCAGCAGCTCGTCAAATGGTAGTTGAACAAGAAACAATAAACACATATGAGAGCTATGAAGCACCTGAAGAAACAATCTACGATGAGCCGGAACCAAAAGAGTCCGGAGAAAATGTAAAAAATAAAATCAAGGGTTTCTTTACAAATATTTTTGATTAATTCATCCTGGGAGGAATAAGATATGGAATTCTCAATTGATAATAATATCAATGACGGCGCAGTAATCAAAGTCATCGGAGTCGGTGGTGGCGGTGGAAATGCTGTAAACCGAATGATTGAAGAAAACGTTAAAGGTGTTGAATTCATTACAGCCAACACAGACGTGCAAGCATTAAAAAATTCAAAAGCTGAAACAGTTATCCAATTAGGCCCCAAATATACTCGTGGTTTAGGTGCTGGTTCTCAGCCAGAAGTTGGACAAAAAGCGGCAGAAGAAAGTGAACAATCCTTACGCGAAGCTTTAGACGGTGCAGATATGATTTTCATCACTGCAGGAATGGGTGGAGGAACCGGTACAGGTGCTGCACCAATCGTTGCAGGTATCGCGAAAGAATTGGGCGCATTGACTGTTGGTGTCGTGACACGTCCATTCACTTTTGAAGGACCGAAACGTGGCCGTTTTGCTGCAGAAGGTATCGCTCGTTTGAAAGAAAATGTGGATACATTATTAATTATCTCAAATAACCGTTTATTAGAAGTTGTAGATAAAAAGACACCGATGCTTGAAGCTTTCCGTGAAGCAGATAATGTTTTACGACAAGGTGTACAAGGTATCTCTGATTTGATCACAGCGCCAGGTTACGTTAACCTTGACTTTGCTGACGTAAAAACAGTGATGGAAAACCAAGGTACAGCATTGATGGGGATCGGTGTGGCTAGTGGAGAAGATCGCGTAGTAGAAGCAACGAAAAAAGCAATCTCCTCTCCATTGCTTGAAACATCTATTGATGGAGCTGAACAAGTACTTCTTAACATCACAGGCGGTTTGGATATGACATTGTTCGAAGCACAAGATGCTTCAGATATCGTAGCAAATGCAGCAACTGGCGATGTAAATATCATTCTAGGTACATCTATCAATGAAGAAATGGGCGATGAAATCCGTGTGACGGTCATCGCAACAGGTATCGATGAATCAAAAAAGGAACGCAAGTCTAGCCGACCAGCTAGACAAGCACAAATGCAATCACCTGCTCAAAAGACTGTATTAGATATGGATCAAGCTAAACCAACTTCTTCAGAAGAAGAAAACAGTTTTGGCGATTGGGATATCAGACGTGAACAAAATGTTCGTCCTAGAGTTGATGATTCCAATTTTGACAATATCGAAAAAAAAGAATTTGATACATTCAACCGCGAAGAAACAAAATCTCATGGCGATGATGAATTAAATACGCCACCGTTTTTCCGTCGTAAAAAATAAAGGAGAGGAAGAGCACATGATTGCTGACAACTTGCAGAAAATCAAGCAAGAAATTCAGGATTCGTGTGCTCTTGTTCATCGTGATCCGAAAGAAGTTACATTAGTAGCTGTAACAAAATCTGTTGAATCCGCTCAAGCTGAAGAATTGGTTAGAGCTGGCGTTATGAATTGTGCAGAAAACCGAGTAGATAAATTATTAGAAAAGAAACAAGATTTATTTGATTTTCCTGAAATAAAGTGGCATTTAATTGGTAATTTACAGCGCAGAAAGGTAAAATTGATTGTAAATGAAATTGATTACTTTCATGCGTTGGACAGTTTAAGATTAGCAGAAGAAATCCAGAAGCGGTTAGAGAAAGAATTATCCTGTTTTATTGAAGTAAATGTTTCTGGTGAGGAATCAAAACATGGAATTTCACCAGATGAGCTTTTACCGTTTGTGGAATCTTTAGCTGCCTGCACAAAAATCAAGGTTGTTGGGTTAATGACTATGGCGCCTAAAGAAGCTTCTGATGAGCAAATCCATAAAGTGTTTGGTACGCTGAAAGAATTGCGTGATCTTGTTCAAGCAAAAGGTTATGCCCATGCACCATGTAGTGAATTAAGTATGGGGATGAGTCAAGACTTTCAAATTGCGATTGAAGAAGGTGCAACATTTATCCGTGTAGGAACAGCGCTATTCAAAGACGAATAAAGGAGGAACAAAAATGCCGCTTTTAAACAGAGGAGCAATTGCTAATTTTTTCGGATTAGCTGATGAGGAAGAGTACGAATACCAAGATTATCCTGAAACAACAAAAAAGGCTGTACAGCCAACTAAAAAAAATACAACACAGAATCAATCAACTCATTCTGTATCTGCTGCGAATACTCATGAAAAACAAAAAACGGCGACTTCACGTCCTGTAACGCATGAAAGTATTCAGCCGGCTGAAAAGAAAAAAGTAATTGAACTACATCAATCACCTACAAAAACTGTAGCGAAAGAAAGAACAGCTTCAAGAACCTCTACACAACCTAAAGCAAATCTTGCTGGAAAAATCACTGTAATGGAACCAAGAGCTTATTCTGAAGCTATGGCGATTGCTAAACGAATCATTGCTGGAGAAGCAACCTTAGTGAATTTTCATTTAGTAGAAGAAAAACAAGCGAGAAGAATCGTTGATTTTCTAACAGGAACAGTTTATGCACTAGATGGAGATATCAAACGTGTTGGAGATGAGATTTTTCTTTGTACACCGACTGGGATGGAGATTGACAGTTCAACCGCTCAATCTTTTGCAGATGCGAATTTGTTTGATCTGTAAGAGGAGGAACTACGATTTATACTATTGCACTATTACTTCATTTACTTCAACGGGCAGCCTATTTCTATAGCATTATCTTGATGGTATATGCATTGCTCTCTTGGTTTCCAGGCGGGTATCAATCAGGGCTAGGACGATTATTAGCTAAGATCTGCGAACCGTATATCAGTTTGTTCGATCGCCTGCCTTTGAGGATTGGACCCTTGGATTTCACAATTTTAGGGGCAATCCTGATCTTGAACTTAGCCGTACAAGGTTTAGCACAGATCGTTATATGGATAACTGTCCATTTAGTTTATTGATTGAAGCAACAAAATCTTTATTCTCAGAATAGATAGGAGGGGAAAATTTTGGATGCAAATGTATACCAGCACTTTCGGGCAGATGAACGTACATTTATCGATTCGGTAGGCGATTGGATTGAACAAGTTCAAGGACAATATGCACCCTATCTGACCGAATTTCTTGACCCAAGACAATCCTATATTTTAGAAACACTGATTCGACAAAGCAGTGATTTGCGTTTCATGTTTTATGGCGGATATGAACAGGCAGAAAGAAAAAGATGTTTGATTTTCCCCGATTATTACGAACCTGTAGAGGAAGATTTTGAAACAGCATTGTATGAAATCCATTATCCTAGCAAATTTGCCAGCCTAAGTCATGGGAAAATCCTTGGAACTTTAGTGGGAACGGGGATCAAACGCTCTTACTTTGGCGATATCATCTCGGACGGTGATCGCTGGCAAGTATTTATTGCAAATGAGGTGGATCATTTTGTTGCTGCACAAGTAACAAAGATTGGAAAGGTTGCTGTACGCTTGGAACCAATCAAATACACAGAAATGATTATGCCGAAAGATAGCTGGACACAAGAAAGAGGAACAGTTAGTTCCATGCGACTAGACAGTGTGATCTCTGAGATTTATAATATTTCCAGACAGCGGTCCAAGCAGCTGATCGAAGCTGGTAAAGTAAAAGTGAACTGGACAGAAAATACAAGACCTGATTTTGTACTTGAACTATTAGATATTATTTCAGTCAGAGGTTATGGCAGAGTCCAGATCCAAGAACTTGAGGGGAAGACGAAAAAAGAAAAGTACAGGGTACTGTTCGGTGTATTACGTAAATAAAATAAAAAGGTGGTTTACTCATGGCTTTAACTCCATTAGATATCCAAAATAAGACATTCCCGACAAAAATGCGGGGATATAATCAAGACGAAGTAGATGATTTCTTAGATTTAGTTGTTCGTGACTATGAGGAATTGACTCAAAGAAATCGAGAATTAGAAAAAGCAGTCAAACATTCTGAAGAAAAACTTGAGTACTTCAATGAATTAAAAGATGCTTTGAACCAATCAATCATCGTAGCTCAAGATACGGCTGATAAAGTAAAAACAAGTGCAAGCAAGGAGTCCGAAGTGATCGTTACTTCTGCACAAAACAAAGCAGATGAGTTAGTTGCGAACGCTGAAAAACGTGCACATCAATTAACAACTGATGCAGAAGAAAAAGCAAGAAAAATCTTGACAGATGCAACAGAAAAAGCAAGACAACTTGCGACAGAAACTGAAGATCTTAAGAAAAAAACACGAGTATTCCATCAACGTATCAGCTTGATGCTTGAGTCTCAATTAGAACAAGTGAAAAGTCCAGAATGGGACGAAATTTTACAACCATTCTCTAGCTATGTGACTGACAGCCATGAAGTGATCAAAGAAGTTTTAGCAAAACAGCTTGACAACGAAAATGATACTGATGTAAACTCAGACACAGGAGTCATAGAAGCACCTATGACGGCATTTGATACACAGGCTATCGATATCTCAATCGTACCTGGTGAACATGAAAACGAGTAGAACAGAAAAGCACTTTGTTATTCTTAAAGCGAGCCGATGAGAGTGGAAGATCGGTAAGACACTGCATCGTGAAAGATCCTCTACTTGAGACTGCTTTTCTGAAACTAGAGTAAGAAGCAGCGGCTGACCTCGTTATTGGTCACAGAGAGTTTGCATTAGATAGATGCAACTAAATTTGGGTGGTACCACGGCATGTTCGTCCCTTGCGGCTGAACATGCCTTTTTGTGTCCGAAAAATAAACGAAGGAGTGAATGGTTGAATGAAAATGAAAGAAACCTTGCAATTAGGAAAAACAAAATTCCCTATGCGTGGTAATTTGCCAAACCGAGAAGGCGAATGGCAAAAAGAATGGGAAGAAAATCAAATCTACCAAAAAAGACAAGAATTGAACGAAGGAAAACCTAGCTTTGTTCTTCATGATGGACCTCCTTATGCCAATGGGAATATCCATTTAGGGCACTCATTGAATAAAATCAGTAAAGACATTATCATTCGTTCAAAATCAATGTCTGGCTATCGCGCACCATATGTTCCAGGCTGGGATACACATGGATTGCCAATCGAACAAGTGTTGGCTAATAAAGGCGTGAAACGTAAAGAAATGTCCATGGCAGAATATTTGGAAAAATGTCGTGAATATGCACTTTCCCAAGTAGATAAGCAACGAGAAGATTTCAAACGCCTAGGGGTTGCAGGAGATTGGGAACATCCCTATGTTACATTAGACCCTTCGTATGAAGCTGCACAAGTACGCGTATTTGGTAAAATGGCTGAAAAAGGCTATATTTACAAAGGATTGAAACCCATTTACTGGTCTCCGTCAAGTGAGTCTTCTTTAGCGGAAGCTGAAATTGAATATAAAGATGTAAAATCCCCATCTATTTTTGTAGCTTTCAATGTCAAAGACGGCAAAGGCATCCTTGATGAAGATACAGCTTTCGTCATTTGGACGACAACACCATGGACATTGCCAGCAAACCAAGGTATTGCTGTAAATCCCAAATTTACGTATGTACTGGTCGAAGCTGATGGCCGTAAGTTTGTTGTAGCAAAAGATTTGCTAGAAACAGTTCAAACAGAAATCGGTTGGGAAAATGTAACGGTTCTAAAAGAATTTGCTGGACAAGAAATGGAATATATGACTGCAAGTCATCCATTCTATGACCGTGAATCGCTCGTAATTTTAGGTGACCATGTTACTTTAGACGCTGGTACTGGATTAGTCCATACTGCTCCAGGACACGGGGAAGATGACTATATCGCCGGTAGCAAATATAAACTATCTGTAGTGTCACCTGTAGACTCAAAAGGGTTGTTTACAGAAGAAGCTCCTGGATTTGAAGGAATCTTTTATGATAAAGCAAATCCTATGATTACTGATTTATTAAAGGAAAAAGGAGCTTTGCTGAAACTAGATTTCTTTACCCATAGTTATCCTCATGATTGGCGGACGAAAAAACCTGTGATTTATCGTGCAACTCCACAATGGTTTGCATCTATCGATAAATTCCGTCAGAATATTTTGGATGAAGTAGAAAAAGTAGATTGGGTTATTCCATGGGGAAAAACACGTTTATATAATATGATCCGTGATCGCGGCGACTGGGTCATTTCTCGTCAACGTGCATGGGGAGTGCCGCTTCCGATTTTCTATGCTGAAAATGGTGAAGCAATCATCACGCCAGAAACAATCGAACATGTAGCAAAATTATTCGCTGAGCATGGATCAATCATCTGGTTTGAAAAAGAAGCAAAAGAACTTCTTCCTGAAGGATTTACTCACCCAGGTTCTCCTAATGGCGAATTTACAAAAGAAAAAGATATCATGGATGTCTGGTTTGATTCTGGTTCTTCTCATGAAGCTGTTTTACGTCAACGACCAGAATTATCATTCCCAGCAGATATGTACTTAGAAGGATCAGACCAATATCGTGGCTGGTTCAACTCAAGTATCACGACAAGTGTGGCTATCAATGGCGTAGCACCATATAAATCAGTTATTTCGCAAGGATTTGCTTTAGATGGCGAAGGCCGTAAGATGAGTAAATCTTTAGGAAATATCATTGCACCAGAAAAAGTGATCAAACAATTTGGTGCAGATATCCTTCGCTTGTGGGTATCTAGTGTCGATTATGAAGCAGATGTCCGTGTATCGATGGATATCTTAAGTCAAGTGGCAGAGGTATATCGTAAGATCAGAAATACGATGCGTTTCTTATTAGCGAATACAGAAGATTTCGATCCTAAAAAAGATACTGTTTCGTACAATGATTTACGCTCTGTAGACAAATACATGACCGTACGATTGAACCAAGTAATCAAAGAAATCAGAGAAGAAGGATATGACAAATATAATTTCATGCATATTTACCGTACAGTTATGAACTTCTTGACGGTTGATCTATCGTCCTTCTACCTGGATTTTGCTAAAGATGTGGTTTATATCGAAGCAGAAGATGATTATCAACGTCGTTGTATGCAAACTGTTTTCTATCAAACAGCTGTAGCTTTGACGAAACTATTGACGCCTATCATTCCACATACGGCGGAAGAAATCTGGTCATTCCTGAAAGAAGAAGAAGCATACGTTCAGTTAAGCGAGTTTCCTGGCTATGAAGAGTTTGCGAACCAAGAGGAATTGATGGACACTTGGTCTGCTTTCATGGATTTCCGTGACAAGGTCTTAAAATCATTGGAAGAAGCAAGAAATAGCAAATTGATTGGTAAATCATTGGAAGCAAAACTAACTGTTTATCCAAAACAACAAGTTCGTGAAATGTTAAAAGCTTTGGATGCAGATATTGCACAATTGCTGATCGTTTCCCCAGACTACTTTGAAGTAATGAAAGCAGATGTACAAGTGCCAGATAATGCTGTGGTATTTGATGATGTTGCTATTACAGTGGAAAAAGCAGACGGAGAAACATGCGATCGCTGTCGCCAAGTTCGTAAAGATGTAGGAGTAGATGAAAAACTTCCTCATCTATGCGGTCGTTGTGCAAAAATCGTTGAAGACTTCTATCCTGAAGCTGTAGCTGAAGGATTCGAAGAAAAGTAAAATGGAAAAGGGGTTGTGACATGTTTTTTGTCACAACCCCTTTTTTGTTATCAATCGATTAATTTTCCACGTTCGCGATACCAGTTATCTGGTTGCCAGATCCATTCGAATCCGTCTTTTTCAAGTAGTTCGAAAGCTGCTTTAGGCCCCATTGATCCGGCTTTGTAGTTTGGAAAGTCCGGTTGTGTTTGGTCCCAAGCTTTGCGAATGACATCCACGATATGCCAAGATTGAGCGACTTCTTCCCAATGAGAGAAATTCGTTCCATCACCATTCAACGCATCTAGCAGTAATTTTTCGTAAGCTTCTGGGCTATTTTCAACCATTTCTGCACTATTTCGAAATTCTAATTTGATTGGTTCCGTTTCAAACCCTTGACCTACTTCTTTTCCATTCAGGGATAAAGAAAATCCTTCAGTTGGCTGGATATAGATCGTTAGAACATTCGGTGGGAGTGTCGTATCATCACATGGTTCATCGACAGATGTTTTGAATACATTAACAGGAACCTGTTTGAACACGATATTGATCCGAGTACCTTTTTCAGTCAAACGTTTGCCTGTACGCACATAGAAGGGAACACCAGACCAACGGAAGTTGTCGATAGTGAATTTTCCTGCGACGAAGGTTTCGGTCTCTGATTGAGCATCCACTTTGTCTTCTTCTCGATAACCTTTGAATTGTACGCCATCTAATTCACCTTGAGCATATTGTCCACGAACGAAGTTTTCTAACACTTCTTCTTCGTTGTAGATGCGGATTGCTTTCAATGCTTTGATCTTTTCTGTACGGATTTCTTTTTCGGAAAATGCTACTGGTGGTTCCATTGCAAGTAATGCTACAACTTGCAGAATATGATTTTGCACCATGTCTTTCAGTGCGCCACTATGATCGTAGTAGCCCCCGCGATCTTCTACGCCAAGGTTTTCACCAAAAGTGATTTGGATATTATCGATATAACGATTATTCCATTGAGCCTCAAAAATATTATTGGCAAAACGGATAGCTGAGATGTTTTGGATCATTTCTTTCCCTAAATAATGATCGATCCTGAAAATATCTTGCTCTGGGAATACTTCTCTGATTTGCTGATTCAATTCGAAAGCAGATTGGTAATCCGATCCAAACGGTTTTTCTATAATCAAACGATTGAAGCCATTTTTTGTCATAATGTTTTGTGATTTTAAATGAGAAACGATCGTTCCGAAAAATTGAGGTGCCATGGCCAAATAATAGACGCGATTGCCGTTTAACTGATAGTGTCCATCTAATCGGTCAGACAATTCTTTTAATGTTTGATAATGTGTTGAATCATTTACATCATGGGATTGGTAGTAAAAATGACTAGCAAAAGTAATTGCTTCTTCATCAGAAGGATTCAATGCACGGATCGTTTCTTTGACAACTTCACGATAGTGTTCATCGCTCCAAGGACGGCGAGCGGTCCCGATCACGGCAAAATGTTCGCCTAAATTTCCTTTTCTGTAAAGGCGGAACAAAGACGGGTACAATTTACGTTGGGCTAGGTCACCTGTGCCGCCGAATATCGTAAACAATACATTTTTTTCATTAGACATGTAGATACACTCCTTTATATTTTATCGACAAAAATCGTGCTGGCCGCCTTGAAGCTGACGGGTATTTTCTTTCTATCATTTTGGATAGTGATTGGTCCTTCATAAGCTGCGATATCAACGATCTCATACTCTTCGTTGATATTCAGGTCAATTGTGACTAAGTAATCCAACAATTCTTTTTCATCAAGCACTCGTGCGATACGCACTTTTGTACCGACAGGATAGGATTCGAGTGTTTGTCGGCGTTCTTCATGGACGACTTCCTCTTTTTTAGGAATCGATCCTCCATGAGGACAATGTTTAGGATGATTCAAATAGTTTTCTAAATGATCTGCAAGATGTTCCGAAGTCACATGTTCCAATACTTCAGCATCATCGTGGACTTCATTCCAGCTATAGTCTAAATGTTCAACTAAAAAAACTTCCCATAAACGATGTTTGCGAATCAAACTGCTAGCTTTTTGCAGTCCGCTTGCAGTCAATTGTACACCTTGATAAGGGGAATGTTCTACAAGCTCTTCTTTCACAAGTTTAGAAATCATTTCACTGACAGATGCAGCCGAGACATCTAGGCTAGATACGATTTGTTTATTGTTGACTTTCGTTGTATCTCCGCCTAGTTCTAAAATGATTTTCAAATAATCTTCTCGATTTGGTGTCATATTCGATCATCCTTTCATGGTAAAAACCATCATTAGTAAGTGTAACAAAAAAAACGTTAATTGACTATTTTTCTAAATAAAAAACAAAGGATTTTTGGACGTTTTTACAACAAAAAACGAAAGACGAGAAAGAAGACTCATACTTTCGTTTATAGATATATATTGGGAGGTGTCTATTTTTCAGATGTCAACTTATACGAGACATCTGCAGATTCATCATAAAGAGTTTGTTCGGGATAAGAAAAGACAAGATAAAAACCGTATTGATCACGTACGACTAAACGCTGTTCATCTATTTCTACCACAGATGTGCCAAGTGACTGACCGTTGATCAAAAACGTGTAATCAGATGTAATCTGTAATTGTTGTTTTTGCTGGCTATCACTGAAGAACCATGTACCTTGATACCTCGAGAGTCTTTCAGATTTTTCTGCTTGTTTTTTCTTTTTCAAGTAAATCCAACTTGAGAGAACGGCAACGAGTGAACCAAGAAAATAGATCATTTTTTTATCACCAAATCACTCCTTTATGAGAAAATCATCGTATAGAAACATTCTTCCTTCTTCATTTCATTGTACCGAATAAAAACTAAAATTTCTCTAAGACTTTCGACTGGTTTTTTTACTGTTTTTCCACAAATTATGATAGGATACATAGTAGGAAGACAGGTGACATAATTTGAAGTATCAGCAAGTTGAAACAGCTTTTTTTATTGACCGCCCGAATCGGTTTATTGCACATTGCATGAAAAAAGACGGAGAAATGATTATCGCGCATGTCAAAAATACAGGCAGAGGAAAAGAGGTCCTGATAACGGGCGCTGAAGTGGCTATTGTATTTGCTCCTGGACCTAAAAGGAAAACCGACTATGATCTGATTGCTGTAAAAAAGAAGGGTGATTGGTTCAATATCGATAGTCAATTGCCTAATCAGTTGGCAACTGACGCTATTTTAGACGGCACGATCCTTTTACCAGGATTAACTGGTCCATTTACAGCATGCAAGCGGGAAGTAACTTATCTTCACTCCAAATTTGATATTTATTTGGAGACGGCGGCCGGACAAAAAGCATTTGTTGAAGTCAAAGGTATGACGCTTGAAAATAAAGCAATTGGTGCTTTTCCTGATGCGCCTACACTCAGAGGATTGAAACATGTTGGAGAATTAGCGTATGCCGCACAAGATGGTTATGCCGCTTATGTCTTGTTTATTGCTCAATTCGAACATCTTCATTTCGCAACGATCCATGAAGAAATGCAACCAGCACTAGCTGATATGGTTCGACATGCGCAGCAAAGTGGAGTGCAAATCCTCGCCTATAATTGTCAAGTAACGGCAGATGAGGTAACTGTCAAGCAGGCTATCCCATTTGATGTAGCTATCCCGTTTGAAGATCCTATACAATAGAAAGAAGGTAAAAAAATGATCAACTTAGGTATTATTGGAACAAATTGGATCACTCATCAATTTGTCCAAGCAGCTTTGAGCACAAAAAAATATGAATTGACAGCGGTATATTCTAGACATTTGGAAAAAGCACAGGAATTTGGTTCTCATTATGAAGGGGATATCGAATTTGCAACAGATTTGAAGACTTTTTTCAATATTGCTCATATGGACACTGTTTATATAGCTTCTCCAAATAGTCTTCATTTTAGTCAGACTAAGCAAGCAATTTTGGCAGGTAAAAATGTAATAGTGGAAAAGCCAGCTTTTTCGACGCCAAAAGAAATGGATGAAATCATCCATTTGGCAAATGAACACAATGTGTATTTTTTTGAAGCAGCAAGAAATATCCATGAATCAGGTTTTAAAAAGATTGCCGATTACTTACCATTAAAAGACGAGATAATCGGTGCAAATTTCAGCTATATGAAATATTCTTCGCGTTATGACCAAGTATTAGATGGAGAAGAACCAAATATCTTCTCGACTCATTTCTCAGGTGGTGCATTGATGGATTTAGGTGTTTACCTTGTGTATGCAACTGTCGCTTGGTTTGGAATGCCAAAAGAAGTCCATTATTTCCCAAGAAAGATTTCTACTGGTGTGGATGGTCTTGGATGGGGAATCTTGCGTTATGATACTTTCGATGTATCGATCCAACCAGGTAAAATCGGTGATTCTTATCTGCCATCAGAGATCTATTTTGACTCAGGAACGCTAGTGATGAATGGCGTCAATGCAATCGAACAAGCAGAGTTTCATGATCGGGTACACGAAGAAATCATTGACTTAGCAGTAACAGCTGCAGAAAATCCAATGGCAGATGAAGCAGAGGATTTTGCCAATGTCATGACTCATCCGAAAGATCCAGCTTGGGGATTATTGTATGAAGAGTGGATCGAGCTAGCTAGAAATGTGAACCAAGTGATTTATGATTTAAGAAAAAATGGTGGCATCAAATTCGATGCAGATAATGAGGAAGATTTTTAATGAACGAATTTGTACAAGTATTTCCCGAAAATTGGCAGAAAAATTATGAGAATAAAGGATTTATTACACCTTCTCTTATTCAACAGGCAGTTTTTCAGCCATTAAGCAATAAACAAAGCATAGTAGCCATCTCTCCAACAGGTTCAGGTAAAACACTGGCTTATCTTTGGCCGTTACTACTAAACGTAGAACCAGGTGAAGCAAGTGCGTTGGTTATCTTTGCATCTTCTCAAGAACTAGCTATTCAAGTAGCAGATGTTGCACGTGAATGGGGAAAAGACAAAGAATTGAAAGTCCAATCTTTGGTGGGCGGAGCAAACGTTAAACGACAAATTGAAGGTTTGAAGAAAAAACCAGAAATCTTGATTGGTACACCAGGAAGAATATTGGAATTGATGAAAGCTAAAAAAATAAAAGCACATCAAGTGAAAACAATGGTATTTGATGAAGCAGACCAGCTATTTGATGCGGGGAACAGCCAAATCATTGATCAGATTCTTCATCAAGCTCCGACAGAATATCAGCTAGCCTTTTTTTCAGCAACAGCAGATCGTTCCCTTGAAAGCATTGAAAAAATCACTGGGAAAACGTTTGAGACGATCGACGTGACAGCAGAAGATGATTCTCGAAAAGGCTTGAGACATTACTTTTTACGAGTGCCAATACGAAAGAAAGATGAATATCTAAGACGTCTCACTCACATAGAAGATTTTCAAGGTCTGATTTTCTTTAATCAACTGACTGAATTAGGTGTGATGGAAGAAAAATTGCTGTATAGAGGGGTACCTGTAGGAAGCCTGGCCTCTGATCAAAACAAGCTGCTCCGAAAAGCGGCGTTGGAACAATTCAAAAAGAAAAAGATCAGCGCACTTTTGACCACAGATGTGGCGGCTAGAGGTTTAGATATTACAGGACTTCCTTATGTCGTGAATGCAGAAGTGCCGTTAAGTGAAGAAGCTTACTTGCATCGTTCTGGAAGAACTGGACGAATGGGCAATGAAGGAACAGTGATCACACTCGTACAAGATAACAATTTAAGAGATTTGAAACGACTTTTACGTCCGACAAACATAACACTTGAAGAGATTTTTCTGCACGGAGGAAAGTTACAAACGGATCAACCAATCAAAGAAGATGTAGCTACCGCAGCGAATAACAAGTATAAGAAATCTTTTCCTGGGAAAGAACAAAATCCAGAGCATAACAAAAACAAATCAAGAAAAAAAGTTAAAAATAAATCAAAAAAAGAGAGAAATAAAGGAGCAAGGCGCAAATAAGCGCCTTTTTATGCTATGATTATGAAAACGGGAACAAAATTGGTTGCCAGAGGAGGGATTATGTGAAAGAACGTCAAGAAGAGATCTTGCATCTATTGACAGAAAACCAACAAGGATTGACAGCAAGTGATGTAGCTGAGCGCTTGAATATTGATCGAAGCAATGCAAGCCGATATTTAAGCGAACTGTATAAGGCTCATCATATTGTAAAAACCGCTGGCCGACCAGTCGTTTACTCCTTGCCAACGGAAAAATCAAAATCTGATGAAGTACATGTCGACTCTTCTACGCAAGTGACTTTTGAAACGCTCGTTGGAGAAAATGATTCTTTAAAAGTCAGCATACAGCAGGCAAAAGCAGCGATTCTTTATCCGCCGCGGGGGCTACATACCATTATTTTTGGAGAAACTGGTACAGGGAAGTCGATGTTTGCGGAATGTATGTATCATTTTGCAATCGAATCTGAAATGCTTTCAGCCGATGCGCCATTTGTTTCTTTCAATTGTGCGGATTATGCTCAAAATCCCCAACTGCTCTTTGGACACATCTTTGGGATCAAAAAAGGGGCTTACACAGGAGCAGCGCAAGACAGTCCTGGTCTAATCGCCAAAGCAGACGGCGGTATATTGTTTTTAGATGAGATCCACCGTTTACCACCGGAAGGGCAGGAAATGCTGTTTACTTTCATCGATAAAGGTATCTATCGTCCACTTGGAGAAAGTGCACAAGTACATGAAGCATCAGTTCAGATCATTGGGGCAACGACTGAATCTTCAGAAAGCTTCTTGACTACCTTCAACCGACGGATCCCTATGGCTATCACCTTGCCAAACCTTGCTTCGCGTTCATTGGATGAGCGTTATGAGATCATCTCTCTTTTTATCAAACAAGAAGCGAACCGTTTGAATCAACGTATCGATATCGAAAAAGAAGCGATTCTTGCCTTCATGCTTTATGATGCGGAAGGGAATATCGGTCAAGTGAAACGAGACCTGAAATTAGTCTGTGCAAAATCTTTTTTACATTACCGAACGCATCATGAGAAAAAGCTGATCATTCGAAAAGAAGAACTTTCCCTTCAAGTACAAAAAGGACTACTGAAAATCAAGGAAATACCAGAACGCCTCGACCGATTCATGGACAGTAAGAGCCAGTATTTGACATTTGAACCAGGGTTTGCTGATGTCGTCTGGTCACAAGATCCAGAAAGAAACATGCAAGTCTACAACGATATTGAGGAAAAAGTTACTTCTCTTTCTGAAACCGGTGTGGAGAACATCGATTTGGAGACGCTCATTTCAAAAGATGTGGATGCTTATTTTCAGACATATGTCAAAGGATTGACTAAAAGTTCAATCCCAAAAGATCTTTTGCCAGATGAAATCTGGCGGTTAACCAATCAATTGTATGATGTGGCTGAAAAACGGTTAGACCGTATTTATAATGAAAAAGCTCGTTTTGCTTTTGCTTTGCATTTGCAAAGTACATTGGATCGTGTGAGAGAAGGACATATGATTGTCCATCCAGATTTGAATAATGTACGAAAAAATTTTAAGAGGGAATTCCAGGTAGCAATCGATCTTTCGACAATCATCGAAGAAGAAGAACAAGTCGAGATTCCTTTTGATGAAATTGGCTTTATCAGTATGTTTCTTTCTATCAATTTAGGAGAAAGTGAGCCCGTTAAAGAAAACAAAGTAGATGTTCTTGTACTGATGCACGGCAGACAGACCGCTTCAAGTATGTTGGAGATGGCGCAAGAACTATTAGGAACAAAAGTAGGGAAAGCTTTTAATATGCCACTGGTTATGGAAGTTCAAACAATGTATGAAGAGGTCCTACAATATGTCAAAAATTATCAGGGGCATTTGACGAATGGCTTGCTTTTGTTAACAGATATGGGATCATTAAACACCTTCAGTGATTTGATTTATGAAGAGACTGGCATTCGGACGAAAGCTATCACAATGACAAGTACAATGATTGTGATAGAAGCGATACGGATGGCAAGTGTTGGAAGAAGCTTAGAAGACATCTATCAAAATATTCAGCTCTCCTTTGAATCAATCGTACGTGATCAGTTCAAAGCGGAAAAATCTGAAACTTTACAGCGTAAAAAAGCTGTGATTGTGACATGCTTTACTGGTGAGGGAGTAGCTGCCAAATTGTATCAACGGATTATGCCGGTGATTAATCAAGACAAAGTAGAACTGATCCAGATGCAGTTTTTAGAACGCGAATCATTCAAAAAACACATTGATGCCTTATTGGAAGAATACGAGATCAAAGCAATTGCAGGAACGGTTGACGTTGATTATCAAAATATCCCATTTTTTTCCGCCTATGACGTTTTTGATGATGAAAAATTGAATGTTTTAAAGCGTATAGCTGATGATGAGATTCCAACAGCTAAAATTGTTGATTCGCTTTCAGGATCATTAAGTGATGTCTTTTCTATTGATGAATTGATCCGCTCATTGCAAAAAACAGTTCAGCAGATTCAGACAGATTTGTCGATTATCGTAGAACCAGGAGTAGATACTGGAATCGTCATCCATTTAGCCTTCATGCTAGACGGTTTGATCAAAAAAGAAACACATCGGCAATTTGAGAAACTATCTATTTTCTCAAAAATTTATCGCTTGGAAATGGATATCATTCGAGCAAACTTGATGGCACTGGAACGAAAATATCAGGTAAAAATTTCAGAAGATGACATCGCGTTTCTTACACAAATGTTTCTTGAAAACAAAATAAAAAAATAAACACACTAATCATACTGTTTACACACTGGATATCAGTGTGCGCACTATATAAAAGAGCTAAAAAGCATGAAAACGCTATTTTAGCTCTTTTTTTCTTGGCATGCTTCTTGCATTATATAAAAGTGTAAAAAAAATAAAAGGAGTGTTAAAAATGGCAAAAAAAACAATTATGTTAGTTTGTTCAGCAGGGATGAGTACGAGTTTATTGGTCACAAAAATGCAAAAAGCAGCAGAAGAAAAAGGAATGGAAGCCGATATTTTTGCTGTTTCTGCCTCAGATGCAGATAATAATTTAGAATCTAAGAATGTCGATGTTTTATTATTAGGTCCTCAAGTACGTTTCATGAAAGCTCAATTCGAACAAAAACTTGCGCCTAAAGGTATTCCGTTAGATGTCATCAATATGCAGGACTATGGCATGATGAATGGAGAAAAAGTACTTGCACAAGCAGAAAATCTAATGAAATAAATCAAGTATGCAGTTGGGGGATAACAACGTGGAAGATCAACAAAATCTAGAAGCCATCATGGGACTCATCATGTTCGGCGGTAATGCAAAGAGCGACGCAATGGAAGCAATTGCGGCTGCTAAAATCGGTGATTTCGAGTTAGCGGATAGAAAAATCGCTGATTCAGAAGAATCACTTATACAAGCGCATCATGCACAAACAGACATGTTGACACAAGAAGCACAAGGAAATCATATGCAAGTGACGTTATTGACTGTTCATAGTCAAGATCATTTAATGACGTCTATTGCGTTTACTGATTTAGCAAAAGAAATCATCGAACTTTATCGTCGCGTATACAGCGAATAAATACAACTTCTTTTTTGAACGGAAGAAGAAAAATTTTTGAACGGATTTTTTATTTTGTTATAAAGAGAACTCTCTTTATATAAAAAACTTATAGGAGGAAGTAAAAAATGAACGGACTAACAAGTTGGATGGAGAAATACATCCTGCCGGTTGCCGCAAAAATCGGAGCGCAAAAACATTTAGTTGCTTTGCGTGATGCTTTTATCGGCACACTGCCCGCAACAATGGCGGGATCAGTCGCTGTAATGATCAATGCAATTATTCGAGATTTACCGCAACAGTTTAACAGTACCTACGCTGACAGTTTAGCAGCAGACAAAGGAATCTTTGCCGTATTGAATGTCATCATCGGAATCAATGGTTTTGTCTGGAACGGTACACTAGCAATCGCCGGATTGATTTTTGCCTTTTCTTGGGGGTATAATCTTGCCCGAGCTTATGGAGTAAATGATCTAGCTGGGGGGATCGTTGGTCTAGCTACCTTGATTCAAGGTATTTCCTTTGGTCCAGCATTATCAGCAGCATTAGATGTGAATGTCCCTTCAAATGTCGCAGATGCAATCAATAGTTCTGAGATTGGTGCAACGATTGCAGATGGCACACTGTCAGTTGGATTATGGGGTTGGCTGAAACTAGATCATTTGAATGGAAACGCTTATTTTACAGTTATGATCATGGGGGCAATTTCAGTCATTATTTTTTGTAAATTGATGCTTGCTAACATTACGATCAAAATGCCTGATTCAGTACCACCAGCAGTATCTAAAGCATTTGCAGCCATTTTACCAGCGACGATCGCTTTATACGTCATTGCTATTATCAATTATATCGTAGGTCGTGTAGCTGATGGGCAACTAATCATTGATTTGGTACAAAAATATATTGCAGAACCATTCCTAGGATTATCCCAAGGGTTGGGAGCAGTATTGATCGTCACAGTGTTTGTTCAAGTATTCTGGTTCTTTGGTATTCATGGACCAAATGTATTGGCACCAGTGCTAGAGGGAATCTGGGGACAAGCACAACTAATCAATATTGATATTTTCCAAAAAGGTTATAACGGAAAAACTGGTACACCAGCCGTGTTAGACGCAATCGAAGATGGAAAAGCTTATATGTGGGTCCGTGGATCGTTCGATGCTTTTGCATGGTTTGGCGGATCAGGTGGAACGATCGTCTTACTGATAGCTATCTTGATTTTCTCTAAACGAGCGGATTATTTAACAGTAGCTAAATTATCCATTGGACCTGGTATTTTCAATATCAACGAGCCAGTGATGTTTGGTCTGCCGATCGTATTGAATGCAATCATGTTCATCCCATTCTTGATTGCTCCAGTAGTTGCGACAGCTATCGGTTGGTTAGCAACTTACTTTGGACTTGTAGCGCCAGTTTCGCAACAAGTTACATGGGTAGTACCGCCGTTCTTATTGTCATTCTTAGCAACAGGAGCGGATTGGCGAGCACCAATCGTAACGTTGGTATGTATGGTCGTGACTTTCTTGATTTGGGCACCGTTTGTCATTTCTGCAAACAAAATGGACCCTGCCGCAGGCGAACAACAATAAGATGAATCTGAGGAGCGGGACGCTTTAAGTTTCGTTCCTCATAATGAATTTTCGAGGAGGAACTGAAATGATTTCAATTGCCAGTGCAATGCAACAAGATGCAATCAAAGAATTGTTAGAAGGATACAATGAAGAAGGAATGACATTTACGTTTAAAGAAAAACAAGGAATCAAAATGTTCTTTGAAACAAGTGCAGAAGATCCGGAAGCTGCGGCTAAAAAAGCAAAGGAACTAATCAAAGCACAGCCTTGGGGAACAGTCCTTTATTTTCAGTCAACAGCTGTTTAAGAAAATGGTTCAAAAAGATAGGATGGTTGATATGATAAAAAACGGTTTATTTTTATGTAGTATTGGTTCTTTGATCGTGTTGTATAGTTTGAATCCACATTCGCAAAGGTATGATTTGTATAGTATGGTCACGGGTCTTTTCCTAACAGGATTAGGAATCTACTTCTTCATGAAGGGGAAAAAAAGAGAAGAAGCAAAGGAGGAAAATAACTAATGGAAATCACAAAAAAATTAAATATTCCAGCGTCGTTTTTTTACGATAAAGTTATGGATTCTGTTCTTTTCGATGTACGTAAAGCGACCGGCAAATCAGTGACCAGAAAACAGCTGAAAAATTTGGAGTACGTCAAACAATTCTCGCAAAATAACCGGGCTCGTATAAAAATCGAAGAAGTCATTGAAAACCAGTCTTATAAGTTTCGTACATCGACAACGAAGAATGAATTCGTTGTTCATTATCAAATCAAACCAGTAGACGATTCGACCTGTGAGGTTCATTACACAGAAAAAATGGAGTCTTATGGCATGCTTCAAAAGTTGAATGATATGCTTTTAGGAACGATCTTGATGTACTTTAAGCGGAGACGTTTCAAAAAAATGCTAGAGATGATCGAAGCAACGTATTAAACCAGTAAAAAAATGGTACTATTTAGTTATTGAAAAATGAAGTAAGCTAGAAGAGATTTTTCTGAGGAAGCGAGGTCTTTCCTGAGATTCCTCACTAGCTTTTTTGTAGGAAGGGGCAGCAAAATGACAAAACAAGTAAGAGAGCTAGGGGGATCTTCGATTGAGGAAATGTTTGCTTTAGCCACATATGCATTTAATGGGGCAGATACACCTGAAAGGAGAGAACGTTTTCGTACACTTGCGGAGAATTCCTGGAATTACGGTTTTTTTGATGAGGAGGATCGGCTAACAAGTCAAGTCATGGCGACTCCTTTTCCAGTGAATTTTTACGGACAAGAGTATTTAATGGCCAGTATTGGCTATGTTGCTTCTTATCCTGAAGCAAGGGGACAAGGCGGAATCAATCAGATCATGGAAAAGATCCTTGAAGATTGCCGTGATCGTAAAGTAAGCTTATCTTATCTGGCGCCATTCTCCTATCCCTTCTATCGGCGCTATGGCTATGAACAATCGTTTGATAAAATCAGGTATCAACTAAACAGTCGTGACGTGCCGTTTACCAAAAAAAAATCTGGCAAGATGAAGCGTATGAATTTCGAAGATGCAAAAGCTGCTATCAAACGAATTTATGAACAGATGCCTGAAAACCAACGAGCTGGTCTGAAGCGCGAAGACTGGTGGTATACGTATAAATTCAAGCAAAAAGGTAATTATCAGTTTGCTTTGTATTTTGATGAGACTGGGGAAGCAACGGGCTATGTCGTTTACCAGCTTGCAGCGTCTTCCTTTATTATTGTGGAATGGGGATTTTTGAATCATGATGCCTTTTGCAGCCTTGTCCGCTTTGTAAGTTCCCATAACGGTGCTTTTGAAACATTTGAATATTCATGTGGCTACGGTGGCAATGATCAAAATTATCTATTAGCAAATCCATTTGCTTCTGTAACGATCACACCTTATATGATGGCGAGGATCGTAGATATTTCTTTGTTTTTGGAAAAATATCCATTTAGAAAGAAACAAGCTGCCTTTGCCCTTCAGATAGAAGAAGATCAGTATGCAAAATGGAATGAAGGAATCGTGGAAGTAACGATCAAAAATGGAAAAAACCATCTCTCAAAAGTAGAACAAACAGCATTACCGATCGTTCGCGGAAATATCCAACATATCACACAGCTATTATTAGGATATCGTAAAGTTGAAGAGCTGGTATTCCAAGAGAGGATACAGGTGGCAAAAGAATATGAAGAAACGTTAAGCTCGATCTTGCCACAGCAACAGCCAATCCTTAATGACTATTTTTGATAAAAAAAGGGTGATGACAATATTTTTGTCACCACCCTTTTGTTTTTTCGTTTGGCATTTGAAGGAAAATGTTAAAGTAAATCCTCTTTTTTCGTAAATTTGAATTTTTTGTTTTCTTTTGTTTTAGGGTTTTCTTTTTTGTGGTCTTGGATTGCTTCTTTCGTAATCTTTTCCCGATTTTTTTTAGATGAATCTAAGCGTTCGGCATATACTTTTTCTTTTGGCTTATCATTCATTGGAAAGAACCTCCCTGTATTATTTCATTCTACTCCTAGTTTATCATCTGTTAAGAGCTAGTGGAAACGTTTTGCCTAACTTACAAGCTGATTTTTTTAGCAGATAAGCTTGCAAGTAAAAAACAAACAAGCTACAATTGATTTATTGAAATTGTTCCTGTAGCTCAGTAGGATAGAGCAATCGCCTCCTAAGCGATAGGTCGCTGGTTCAATTCCAGTCAGGAACGTACAAATAACCCCTGTATCCTTTGTGATACAGGTTTTTTTATTTTAAAACAACGAAAATTAAATATTTTATAATTAAAAAAACTTCATTTTTTATTGATATAAGGGTATAATTTTTATTGAAGGAAGGTGATAAAAAAACATTTTCATTAAAACGGAAAGTAAAAAATAAAAATAAAAATGAAAGAGGGAGAAAAATTAAAAAAATGGATTCTTAGCGCTACATTGATTATTTTACTTAGGGCTTTCGCAGATGTAAGGGTAATAGAACAAAGTGGTTTTACTGGTAGGCGCGTAGCTTTTCCAATGCTATGAAGCTAGAGCCTTTCTAGTGGGCATAAGTATGTTTAACTTCTTATGCTAATCTGGACACATAATGTACAGGCGCACTACATAGAGAATCACGAAAGTGGGATAGTACTAAGTATAGTTGATACAAACAGCACTTCACAGCTAGAATAATTGGAAAGTCAGAAGTTTTTTGTTCGATTTGAAATACCTAGTTAGTTTGAATACGTACATAAAGAGTCTTCTTATTTAGCACTTAATAAAAAACGCCGATTGTAAAATTAAGCTAGACAACTAAAAAAGTCATTTGTGCTACACTCAAAATAGTTCCGTCCAAAGAATTATAAGGAGTGAGTACAAATGACCTATACCCATCTTACAACGGATGAACTTGTAATGATAGAGTCTTATTTCAAAATAAATCAATCTGTTGCGAAAACTGCGCATTGCTTGAATCGTTCAAGACAAACGATCCATAAAGTATACCTGTTCTTCAAGCAAGGAAAATCAGCCTTAGAGTACTATCAACAGTATAAGAAAAACAAATCAAACTGTGGTAGACGCCCGCTTGTTTTACCTGAGGAACAATCAGAATATATTCAAAGAAAGGTTGTTCAAGGATGGACACCCGATGTGATTGTTGGTCGTGCAGCGTTTCCTATTCGTTGTTCTGCTCGTACCATTTATCGTATGTTCAAAAAGGGGCTATTTAATCCTTCTGACTTACCGATGAAAGGCAAGCGTAAACCAAATGGACATCAAGAAAGACGTGGAAAACAAGCTTTCCGTCGCTCTATTCATGAACGTGAAAAAGATTATAGCCAATTCTCAAATGAGTTTGGTCACCTTGAAGGTGACACTATCGTAGGTTTGAAACATAAAAGTGCTGTAATTACCTTAGTTGAGCGATTATCAAAAGTTATCATCACATTGAAACCGTGTGGTAGACAAGCGATTGATATTGAAAACAAATTAAATCATTGGTTTGAATCTGTACCGAAAAATCTATTCAAATCCATCACTTTTGATTGTGGAAAGGAATTTTCAAATTGGAAACAGATCAGTAATGCCAATGATATTGCCATTTATTTCGCTGATCCAGGAACGCCGTCTCAAAGAGGCCTAAACGAGAATTCTAACGGATTGTTACGTAGAGATGGTTTATTGAAATCTATGGATTTCAATTCAGTAGATGAATCTTTTATTCAATCTGTCGCATCGAAACGAAATAATATTCCTAGAAAATCACTGAATTATCGAACACCTTTGGAAGTATTTTTGAGTTACGTAAGTATTGATGATTTGTCTAACTTAATTTGACAATTAAGAAAATATAAAAAACATTTAAAAGAGAAATCAAAGGTTTTCTCAATCTTTGATAAAAAAGGAGGAAGTAGAAAATGAAAAAAGCAAAATTGATACTTAGCACAATCGTCTTGACATCTTTAAGTAGTGGGTTTTTAGGGAGTGGGACGGTGGATGCCAGTGCATATAATAATAAAGTTGTTTCGCTTCGAGCTGCTAGTGATACAACGCTTACTGTGTCACGCATACCTTATAATCCTATTCTATATTTTGAAATTGGAATGGAAAATTATAATCAATCTGACTCAACCCAACGTTGGGTAATGGAGTACAATGCAAATGCCGGTGGTTATTATATCCGGGAGCAGATTCCGGGAGGTGTGAATTCTAGTCCGAATTATATTTGGAGGGATAGCAGGGGAGGAGGCTTTGTGGACTTCTCGAGTAACAGAGAGAATGTAGGGACTCTGTGGAAGTTATATTCAGCCGGACAGAACTCGTTGGGAAATATATATTTTATAGAAAATATGTCAAGCGGGACCTATTTGAATTGGAGCAGAGGAGGTCATACTGATCTGGGGGTGTTTTCTACTGCATTTGATTGGAATCGTGAGCAAAGATTCATTGTGCAAGTTGAAGGAGAAGTTTAAAAGATAAAATGGAAGTACACTAATACGTTCAATCTTTTTGACTTATATCTAGAGAGTGGGGCAATAATCAGATTTTTTTCTGACTATTGTCCCACTCTCTTTTTTATATGTTTTTGTTATTTTATTTGTGCTAACAAGATTTTGCTCAAGCCCAATCTCCATTACGGAAAATCGGTACTGTAGAACCGTCTTCGCGGATTCCATCGATATCCATCTTGTCAGATCCTACCATGAAATCTACGTGGGTTTGACTTCTATTCAAACCAGCTTCTGCTAATTCTTCGTCGGACATTTCTGTACCGCCTTTCACACTGAAGGCATAAGCAGACCCTAAGGCTAAATGGTTCGATGCGTTCTCATCAAATAATGTATTGAAGAAAATGATACCAGATTGAGAAATAGGTGAAGGGTCAGGAACAAGTGCTACTTCTCCTAGACGACGCGCACCTTCATCGGTATCAAGCAGTTTTGCTAAGACATCTTCGCCTTGTTCGGCAGAAAAGTCAACTACTTTTCCATCTTTGAAAGTAAATTTCATACCAGAGATGATCGTACCAGCATAACTCAGTGGTTTTGTACTTGAAATATACCCATCTACTCGGTGACTGTCAGGTGCGGTGAACACTTCTTCTGTTGGCATATTTGCCATGAATTTTTCCCCTCGAGCATTGTAGCTTCCAGCACCTTCCCAAAGATGGTTTTTAGGCAATCCAATGATGATATCCGTACCAGGAGCAGTGTAGTGCAGGGCAGAAAATTGTTCTTGATTCAATTCTTCTGCTTTTTTTGCTAATTTCTCATCGTGTTTTTTCCATGCTAAAACAGGGTCTTCTTCGTAGACACGAGTTGTTTTGAAAATTTGATCCCATAATGCATCAACTTGTTCTTCTTCTGGCAGATCTGGAAAAACTTTTGCTGCCCATTGTTTACCAGCAGCAGCTACAACAGTCCAACTGACTTTATTTGCCTGAGTTGCCTTGCGCAAATTCATTAGTGCTTTACCGGCAGCTGCTTGATAAGATGCTACTCGTTGGCTGTCTACACCGGCAAACGCATCAGGGTCGGCAGAAACGACACTGATCCTGCTTGCTCCTTTTTCAAGCCATTCATCCGCTTGATCGATTTTAGATTGTGGTACATTCTCAATACGATCTGTTGCTGCATGTAAAAGAAATTCTCTTTGAATCTGATCATCCGTCCATTGAACGATGACTTCAGCAGCTCCTAATTTGTAAGCTTCTTGTGTGATCAAGCGAGCAAGGGGTGCTTGGTCCACACTGATCTGTAAAACGACTGTGTGACCTTTTTCTGTGGCCACGCCAGTTTCTGCAATTAAGCGTGCATATTTTTTTAGAAGTTCATTAAAATCGGATAACATAATAAAAATTCCTCCTCACCATTTTTTCTGGTAACTATTAGCATGATACCATTTAATCATGATTCAAACAATGTAGCTTTAAATAAAAAAAGGAGGTTATTTTTTTATGGTTGCGTTTCACATTCTATGACACGACTTGCTATTTTAGCTTGTGAAGAAAATCGAAAACTAATTTTGCATATCAAAAAAAACATGTTACAATAAAATTAATCAATGGTGGAAGCGTTATAAAAAAATTGAGGAGATTAAAAAAATATGGCAAGAAAAAAGACGATTACTAAAGAACAGATTTTGGCAGCTGCTTATGAAGTAGCTGCCACCGAGGGATTTACACGATTTACTGCGAGAAACATCGCGAACAAAATGAATTGTTCCACGCAGCCGATCTATCTTGAGTTCAAGAATATGGATGATTTGAGACAAGCACTTTTTGAACAAATCTATGATTATTTGCAATACGAAGTGTTTCCAGTTGAGCATACAGGGAATACGATTATCGATCTTGCTTTTAATTATATCCATTTTGCAAGAAGAGAGAAGAAGTTGTATCGTTCACTGTACTTAGAAGAATATGGTGGAGGAAAAGAGATGCAAAATTTCTCTTATACTTACTTTGTGAATACAGTGAAACGGGACCCAACCTATGCGGATCTTTCAGAAGAGCAGATCGAATCCTTGCATAACGGTACATGGATCATAGCTACCGGGATTGCAGCTTTGATGTCTTCAAGCATTATCCATCCAACTGATGAGCAGATTGAAAAAATGATCCAAGACAGCATTGATGCAATCTTGAATCTCAAAGAACCAATCGAAATCGATTGAATATACTCAAGAGTTTCACAAATCAGTAGATAACAAGAGATGTGTCAACATAAGGAAAATTTCGTTTTTCTTACAGCGTATACATTTTTAACTCCCGAAGAACTCTTCCATAAATACAATAAAAGAGCCGTCTAGATTGATTCAATCTGGACGGCTCTTTTATATCTCAAGCATATTAAAGTTTTGCGACTAATTCTTTAGCGAAAGCTTCTAGATTCTCGATATCTTCTTCCTCAGCATTTAAGTCTACTTTTACATTTTCTGCGCCTTTTGATGCGCCTGTTTTTCCAAAAGCAGCATCGAAGTCATCCACTGATTTACAGAATTCATCGTAAAAAGTATCACCAGATCCGCAGACGCCGTAGATTTTTCCTGATAGATCCAACTCTTGCAAGTCTTCATAAAAATCTACAATCTCATCAGGAAGATCGCCATCATCGTATGTATAAGTAGCTACGACGCAAATATCTGCTTCCTCGAATTCATCTGCATCTACTTGGGTACATTCGTTGATTTCGACTTCGATATCCATATTTTCAAATGCTTCTGCAACAATATCGGCGATTTCTTCAGTATTTCCTGTCATGCTAGCATATACGATTTTTGCTAAAGCCATGATGTGCCTCCTTGTTTAAAATTATTTAACAATTATGAATTATACCAAAACATCGTTGAAAAGAAAATAAAACCTAGAGACACATGGGAAATGTCATTTGGCTAAATGTATGCCGCTATGTTAAAATGAGAGAGATTTGTAAAAAGGAGACGAAAATATGATTACTTTAAAATCAGCACGTGAAATTGAAATGATGGCAGAATCTGGCGCTTTATTGGCAGATGTACATAAAAATCTGCGTGATTTTATCAAACCAGGCATAACAAGTTGGGATATTGAGGTATTTGTCAGAAACTATATCGAGAGTCATGGAGGAATCGCTGCGCAAATTGGCTTCGAAGGGTATGAATATGCGACTTGTATCAGTATCAATGACGAAATTTGCCATGGATTTCCTCGGAAAAAACCTTTGAAAAGCGGCGATTTGGTAAAAGTCGATATGTGTATCGATTTGAAAGGCGGCATTTCCGATTCTTGTTGGGCTTATGTAGTGGGAGAATCTACACCTGAGATCGACCGATTGATGGAAGTAACGAAGAAAGCATTGTACATCGGTATTGAGCAAGCACAAGTAGGAAATCGAATCGGCGACATCGGTCATGCGATCCAAACGTATGTAGAAGGTGAAAATCTAGCAATCGTCCGTGATTTTATTGGTCATGGCGTTGGTCCTACGATCCATGAAGAACCAGCCGTTCCTCATTACGGAGAAGCTGGAAAAGGTTTGCGATTGAAAGAAGGTATGGTCATCACGATCGAGCCTATGGTCAATACCGGAACTTGGAAAATGAAAATGGATCCTAATGGCTGGACTGCTTATACAAGAGACGGCGGACTATCTTGCCAATATGAACATACATTGGCTATTACTAAAGATGGCCCTAGAATCTTGACATCACAAGGAGAAGAAGGTACCTATTGATCCAGCCAATCAATAGGTACGGGAGAGGTACATGAAAGTTTGGAACAAAATAAAACAAAATGAAAATCTGATGCGCTTTATTGAGACGACTCAAAAGCGCATCACTGATTCAGAAATGAGTACGACCTCGGTTGTCGTTGCTTATTATTTACTCTTGTCTTTATTTCCATTGATTATTGCTTTTGGTAATATTTTGCCGTTTCTCCACATCGATCAAGAGACTGTACTGACCTATTTACGAGAAGTGATTCCTGAGACTGTTTATCAGTTTATTGGTCCTGCAATCAAGGACCTTTTGACACAAAGTTCAGGCGGTTTGTTATCCGTTTCTGCTTTGGCGGCCTTGTGGTCTGCCAGTCAAAGTATCAACGCTTTACAAATTGCGATGAATAAAGCGTATGGCGTAGAAAATAGAAAAAATTTTTTGATCGTTCGCTTCTTCTCGCTGATCGTAATCGTCTTGTTCATGATTGCCATTAGTGGAGTAACTATCGTTCTTGGTTTAGGACAGCTGATTTTAGATGCGATTCAACCGATTGTACAAATACCTGTAAACTTTATTGATCAGTTCCAAACGTTGAAATGGCCAATCACATTGGTGGCTTTATTTGTCATCATGTTCTTGATTTATTTAATTGTCCCTAATGCTCAATTGAAGTTGAAGACGATTATTCCAGGTACGATCTTCGCTACTGTCGGCTGGATGCTGTTATCACAAGTGTTTAGTATCTATGCCAAATATTTTGCAACGAGGATCAGCGGTTATCAGATCATAGGAAGTTTTATTGTCCTCATGCTTTGGCTTAATTTTGCTGCTACGATCATCATTTTGGGCGGAATCATCAATGCAGTTGTTCAAGAATACGTGACGGGACATCAAATTAAAAAACGTCGAGATCCAAGCCGAAAATGGTTCAATAAACTGAAAGCTAAATTTTCTCATAAAAAAAAGTAGAAACAAGAGTTCTTATTGTAAATTTATATCAGTAATTTATAATAATTGTGACTCTTAATTAAAGTAGGTGCCCATATGCTTGTTTCTTTTAGTATGGTTATAAGATTTTTTCTGACAATTTTATTATCACTGATATTAACACCTGTATTTAAAATCATTTCAGTACAAACGGGTATGGTCGACAAACCAAATGAAAGAAGGATAAACAAAGTTCCAATGCCTTCCGCAGGCGGATTGCCCATTTTTATTTCATTTGTTATATCGACTTTATTCTTATTCCGTAAAATCATTCCACAATCGTATATTGTGCCCATCTTGCTCGCTTCTTTGGTGATCATCGTTACAGGAGTACTCGATGACAAATTTGAGCTGACGCCTAAACAAAAGAGTGTAGGGATCTTGCTTGCCTCTCTTATTATTTATTTTGTAGCAGATATACGTATTGATTCCTTTACGCTTCCTTTTATTGGCTATATCCAATTAGGATGGCTTAGTTTCCCTGTAACGATTTTTTGGATCTTCGGTATCACGAACGCAATCAATCTGATTGACGGTTTAGATGGGCTAGCGGCAGGGATTTCATTGATTGGTTTAATCACGATAGGCATCATTGGGTATTTTTTCCTTCATGCTTCCACAGTGTACATCCCGGTCGTTATTTTCTGTCTTGTAGCAAGCATTATCGGATTTTTCCCGTACAATTTTTATCCGGCAAAGATTTATTTAGGCGATACAGGAGCGTTATTCTTAGGGTTCATGATGGCCGTCCTTTCACTACAAGGGCTGAAGAACGTAACTTTTGTTTCGTCAATTTCTCTACTGATCGTCATGGGCGTTCCGGTAACAGATACGTTTTTTGCTATCATTAGAAGAAAAGCAAACCGTGTTTCTTTTTCTACAGCAGATAAAAAACATCTTCATCACCGACTAATCAGTTTAGGATTTACTCATAAAGGTGCCGTCCTGACGATTTATGCGATGGCTTTGATGTTTTCTTTCACAGCTATGGTCATGAATTATACTGGAAGAATCGGAACGATTGTATTGATTATTGCTATGCTATTTGCTGCAATTTTATTATTTGAATTGATTGGTCTGATTAACGAGAAACATCAGTTTATTTTAAAAACATTGCGATTTTTAGGGAATAAAGAGTATCGTACGCAAGTAAAACAGAAATATTTGAAGAAATGGAACCGTCATATAGATGAATAACAAATTAAACCAGCCAATTCTTATTAGTATTGTAACGGCGAACAGTGATAAGATTTTTCGGACACTAGATAATTTTATTTCAACTGTAAAAGATGAAACAGCGATAAAAATTCGGATTTTTGACAACAACTCCCTTCCGGAATATAAAAGCAGACTAAAAGAATATGTGACATATCCGTATATCGAAATCTATTTTCATGATGAAAATTCCGGATTTGGTTATGGACATAATCACAATCTGCTGAACAGCGATTGCCACTATGGCATTATTTGTAATCCAGATATTTTAGTGGATGAAGAAACAGTTACAGCATTGGTGTTGTTACTGAAAGAACATCCCGAATGCGCGATGTTAGCACCTAAGATTCTTAATGAAGATGGGACCACTCAGCACCTCATCCGTGAGCGGCTGGCTGTTTTTGATTATGTTTTGCGCTTTGTGCCTTTCAAATGGGTCAAAAAAAGGTTTGATAAACGGCTGGCTGTCTTTGAATGCCGTGGCTTGCCCACTGATGTTGATAGTTATGTGCGAATGATCTCGGGCAGTTTTATGGTAGCTGATATTGATAAATTTAAAGAGATAAGGGGATTTGATGAGCGTTTCTTCATGTACTTTGAAGATAATGACTTGTGTTTGAGTTTTGAAAAAGCAGGTTACAAATTATTGTACACACCCTTTTATGCAGTCGTCCATTTTTATGGAAAGGGTGCACATCGAAATGCAAAACTTTTTCGTGTGTTTTTGACTTCTATGATGAAATTTTTCAATAAGTGGGGGTGGCGTTTTTTCTGATGAAACCAGAAATAGTAGTAGTAGTCGTGCTCTATCAGCAACTATTCAGCCAATCTCCAACTTATGGACCATTAAGCAAAGCACTTAGCGAAAAGCATATTCAGCTTGTTATTTACGATAATAGTCCTCAAAGACAGCAAAATGAGCTGTTTGAAAAAGAAAATACCATTTACTATCATGATCCGCAAAACCCTGGATTAGCGGCGGCTTATAATTATGCGTTGTCTCAAGCAAATGAAAGAACACGTTGTATCGTTACATTGGATCAGGATACGAGGCTAGTCGACGACTATTTTGGAATCTTGCGTAAAGTAGCTTTTACAGATGAATGTGTTGCTGCAGTTCCGATGATTTTTTCTGGGGGACGGCAAGTTTCTCCCGTCTATTCGAATCATTATATCAATCGTACAGCACAAGCAGTAGAAGTAGACGGTACGACAGCTGAAAGAATCATGGCAATCAATTCAGGTGTGGCATGGTCTGTCAAATTTCTAAAAAAGATTGGCGGGTTTAATCCTGCTTTTTCTTTAGATTTTTTGGATCATTGGCTGTTTTGGAAAGTGAATCAGTTGGAAAAAACGGTGGAGATACTACCAGTACGACTGGAACATGATCTTTCGGTATTAGACTATGAAAAAGTTTCAAGCAATAGATACCGTTCTATTTTACAAGCAGAAAATCGATTTTATCATGAATATGATCAAAGACATTTATCCAGTCACCGACAACAATTATTGTTAAGAACAGTTAAACAGTTTTTGACCGTCAAAAACCGGCATATCTGGCGGATGACTTTGCGCTCATATGTTAAGAATTGGAAGGTGTGAATTCGTGCGTTCGGTTTGTATAGCTACCTTTAATGGGGGCAGATATTTAAGAGAGCAGTTGGATAGTATTTTATCTCAGCTTTCAGCAGAAGATGAAGTGATCATTTCTGATGATGGGTCAGTAGATGATACATGGGATATATTGACTGAATACGCAGAAAAAGATAGACGGATAAAGCTTTTTTCAGGACCTCGTCAAGGGTTGATCGCTAATTTTGGCTATGCGATCCAGCAGACGAAAGGAGAGCTAATCTTTTTGGCAGATCAAGATGATGTTTGGTTAGAGACAAAAGTGAAAAAAATCACTGACTATTTTGAACAGCATCCGGATCAGTTAGTAGTCGTTTCAGATTTGATCATTGTGAACAGTAAGCTGCAAGAGATCCATGCTTCCTATTTTTCATTCCGAAATTCCAAAGAAGGATGGGTCAATAATGTGATACGAAGTCATTATATTGGTGCAGGTATGGCTTTTCGCTCTTCGCTGAAATCCGATATTTTGCCGATTCCGTCAGAAGTGCCTATGCATGACATGTGGATCGGTTTGTTGGGAGGAAGGAAGACTGGGTTTCTGAGAGAACCTTTGACACTGTATCGAAGACATGATTTAAATGCGAGTGAGATTGAAACGCATTCTAAATTACGCCAAAAAATTTCCTGGCGTGTTCATCTGATTATGGCGTTGATCAAACGAAAATGGTTTAAACGTTGATAAAAGATGTTTAAATCCTTAATATTTCCATGACAAATATAACGATTGATGAGATAATAGCAAAGTGAAATTTGAAATCAAAAAGGAGAGCATATATCCATGAAGGGAATCATTCTTGCTGGGGGCAGCGGAACACGTCTGTACCCTTTAACAAAGGCAACATCGAAACAATTGATGCCGATTTATGACAAACCAATGATTTATTATCCAATGTCTACTCTGATGTTGGCGGGAATCAAAGAAATTCTGATTATTTCAACGCCACAAGATACACCACGTTTCAAGGAATTATTTGGAAACGGAAATGATTTAGGACTGCAGATCGAATATGCAGTACAAGAAAGTCCAGATGGATTGGCACAAGCGTTTATCATTGGAGAAGAATTTATTGGAGATGATAGTGTCTGCTTGGTATTAGGGGACAATATTTACTATGGTGGCGGTCTGTCTAAAATGTTGCAACGAGCAGCTTCAAAAGATGCAGGCGCGACAGTATTTGGCTATCATGTCAATGATCCAGAACGCTTTGGTGTAGTAGAATTTGATGAGAATATGCAAGCTTTGTCGATTGAAGAAAAGCCTGCTCAGCCAAAATCACATTACGCAGTAACTGGCCTTTATTTTTATGACAATGAGGTGATTTCTATTGCTAAAGGAATCAAACCGTCAGAACGTGGAGAACTAGAAATCACAGATGTCAATAAAGCATATTTGGATAAAGGAAAATTATCTGTAGAACTTATGGGACGCGGATTTGCTTGGCTTGATACAGGAACACATGAATCATTGCTTGAAGCATCTACCTTTATCGAAACGATTGAAAAACGTCAGAATTTAAAAGTGGCTTGTTTGGAAGAAATTGCTTACCGTATGGGCTACATTGATAAAGAACAACTGCTAGCCCTTGCACAGCCTTTGAAAAAAAATCAATACGGTCAATATTTATTGAATTTGGCCGCTGAATAAGGAGTTCCTACAGATGAAAGTAACAGATACAAAATTAACAGATGTAAAAATCGTGGAAATGGATGTCTTTGGCGACCATCGCGGTTTTTTTACAGAAAGCTATTCAAAAGCAAAATTTGCAGAACATGGATTAGATTATGACTTTGTTCAAGACAATCATTCGTTATCTGCTGAAGCTGGTGTTCTTCGCGGGCTTCATTTCCAAAAAGGAGAAGCTGCACAGACAAAATTGATTCGTGTGGTTACTGGAGCAGTTTTAGACGTAGTAGTGGACATCCGCAAAGGCAGCCCGACTTATGGTCAATGGGACGGATTTATCTTATCTGAACATAATCATCGTCAGTTGCTTGTACCTAAAGGATATGCACATGGATTCGTTACTTTAACACCAAACGTGAACTTCCTTTACAAGTGTGATAATTACTATAATGCAGAAGCAGATGGAGGCATCGCATTTGATGATCCAGATTTAGCGATTGATTGGCCAATTGATTCATCAAGAGCGATTATGTCGGAAAAAGATCACCGTCATCCGACATTAAAAGAATTTGAAGCAGAAAATCCATTTGTTTACGGAGAAATCTAAGAATTAAGGAGAAATTTTCTTATGAAAAACATCATTGTTACCGGAGGTGCCGGATTCATCGGCTCTAATTTCGTTCATTACGTGGTAAACAATCATCCAGAAGTGCATGTCACTGTTTTGGATAAACTGACTTATGCAGGAAACAAAGAGAACTTGGCTGGACTTCCTAGCAATCGCGTAGAATTGGTCGTAGGAGATGTTGCAGATGCAGAATTAGTGGACCGTCTAGTAAAAGAAGCGGACGCAGTTGTTCATTACGCGGCAGAATCCCATAACGATAATTCATTAAAAGATCCTTTCCCATTTGTACAAACGAATATCATTGGTACGTATACACTTTTAGAAGCTTGCCGCAAGTATGATGTACGCTATCATCACGTATCTACTGACGAGGTTTACGGAGATCTTCCATTACGTGAAGACCTACCGGGACATGGAGAAGGCGAAGGAGAAAAATTCACTGCCGAAACACCATATAATCCTTCAAGCCCATATTCTTCTACAAAAGCTGGTTCAGATCTGTTAGTAAAAGCGTGGGTACGCTCTTTTGGCTTACGTGCAACTATTTCAAATTGTTCAAACAACTATGGTCCTTACCAGCATATTGAAAAATTTATACCTCGCCAAGTAACGAACATTTTAAGCGGTATTCGTCCAAAATTATATGGTGAAGGGAAAAATGTTCGTGACTGGATCCATACAAATGATCATTCTTCAGCAGTGTGGTTGATTTTGACAAAAGGCAGAATTGGCGAAACCTATCTGATCGGTGCGGACGGCGAAGAAGATAATAAGACTGTGATGGAATTGATCTTAGAAATGATGGGTCAACCAAAAGACGCATACGACCATGTAAACGACCGTGCAGGGCACGATTTGCGTTATGCAATCGATTCGACAAAATTGCGAGAAGAGCTAGGTTGGCAGCCTGAGTTTACGAACTTCCGTGATGGGTTGGCTGACACGATCAAATGGTACGAAGAACATGAAGACTGGTGGAAAAAAGAAAAAGAGGCCGTTGAAGCAGCATATGCCAAAAATGGACAATAATACAGAGAAAATTTCACTGTATTAATGGAAAAACACATGTGAGGCAGGCGCTCGCCTGTCTCTTTTTTAAAATAAAAATCAAGGAGCGGATAACCATATGTTTTTATTAACTGGAGGAAATGGACAATTAGGTACAGAATTGCGCCATTTATTAGATGAAAAAAATCTGCCATATGTTTCAACAGATGCAAAAGACTTGGATATCACAGATGCTGAGAAAACAATGGCTTATATTACAGAATTAAAACCGGATGTTATTTTCCATTGCGCAGCTTACACAGCAGTAGATAAAGCAGAAGAAGAAGCAAAAGAATTAGATGAGAAAATCAATGTCGATGGCACAAGAAATGTAGCGCTTGCAGCAAAAGCTGTGAATGCTCAATTCGTCTATATCAGTACAGACTATGTCTTCGATGGAAAAAACAAAAATGTAGAGTACGAAGTAGATGACCAAACGAATCCACTAAATGAATATGGTCGTACGAAATTATTAGGTGAAAAAGCAGTAGAAGAGATTTTAGAAGACTATTATATCATACGAACTTCTTGGGTTTTCGGGATTTATGGACACAATTTCGTCTTCACGATGCAACGCCTAGCGGAAACCCGCGACAAACTGACTGTAGTAAATGACCAGTTCGGGCGGCCAACTTGGACACGTACTTTGGCAGAATTTATGGTATATGTTATCGAAGAAAAAGCACCATTCGGTATTTATCATTTGTCGAACGAAAATAGCTGTTCTTGGTATGAATTTGCCAAAGAAATATTGAAAGATACAGATGTGGAAGTAGCGCCTGTTACATCGGAAGAATTTCCACAAAAAGCAACGCGTCCGCAGTATTCAGTCATGAGCCTGAAAAAGACAGAAGCGTTAGGATTTGCCATACCAACTTGGCAAGAAGCACTTGCGCAAATGCTGGAAGCTGCCAAAAAAATGAATAAGTAATTTCCTTTTTATCAAATAGAATTTGGAGCATGATATGGAAAAACAAACAAGAAGTGCACGACGAAAAGAAAAACCAAAAGCGAATCAGGCAGATTCGAATTTGGTGCTTGACCTGTTTCTAAAACTCCGATACCTTATTGGTGTTTTAGTCATCGTGGTCATTGTTACTTTTAATTTAAACGGAAGTTCACTTGGTGTTTGGGATAAATATGTGTCGCAAAGAGACGATGGGAAAAAAACTGATGTGATTTTTGGACAGAATCGGGAAGTGCGGTCAGATGAATGGCTGGTGCAGACACCTTTTTACCTCTCACAAGCTGAAGAGGACTTTCCGTTGGTGAACGAAGATTATTCATTGAACGGACAAAACATGATCATTGCGTATAATTCTCCTGTAAAGGATATTACGGTTATCGGAAAACCATTCAACTGGGGATTCTTTTTCCTCGGAAGAGATCGAGGCCTTTCCTTTTATTGGGCGATGAAATTAGTCGTCATGGTCTTGCTTGGATTCGAAGTACTGATGATATTAACGAAGAGAAAAAAAGCATTATCGCTGATTGGCGCATTTGCGCTGACATTTTCTCCCGCAGTCCAGTGGTGGTTCATGCAGCATGTGGGCGATTTGATTTTCTTTACTTTGGGATTGATGACTGCTTTTTATCATTATTTCTATAATCATGATAAAAAATGGCTGCGAACGTTGATGATGCTTTTGGTGGTTATTTTCGGTATTGGGTTTATTTTAGTGATTTACCCAGCCCATCAAGTGATGCTGGCGTACTTGCTGATTTTTTATTTTGTTGGACTGCTTATTTACTACAGCAAGAAAATTTCTTGGGATCTGTTGGATGTAGTGTTGATTGGAGGGGCAGTTTTATTTATTGGCGGAGTCATGGTTCATTTCTGGCTGACGTCAAAAGACGCATTGTTAGCTTCTTTGAATACCTTATATCCAGGAAAACGAGTCAGTACCGGTGGAAAGTGGACGATTGGCGAATTTTTTTCTTTCCTGACAAACTGGAAAATTCCTTTTGAAGACATCAACTATTCGAATAACTCTGAAGTGGCTTTGTTCTACCACTTCTTTCCAACTGTATTCCTAGCCAGTCCATTTGTCTTATTTGGCAAAAAAGATAGTGAACAAAAGTTATTGGGACGTATTTTGATGATTTTTTGTCTGTTTTCTATCTTTTGGATTACCGTTGGATTGCCAAAATGGCTAGCAGAAATTACTCTGCTGTCTTATGTTCCTCCTTTAAGAGCCATCCTTACTTTTAGTTTTGCGGCTTGCCTATTATCAATTTGGTTCATCGCTTATATTTGGAGAGAAGATGTTATTCCTATTTGGTATAAATTCATTTTACTGGCAGTAAACGCATGGTCTTATTTCTATGCACTTACTCATTCGAAGATGGATAATTATTTTTCAGATTTCGAAACCATCGCAGTCGTTGTGTTGGGAACAGTGATTTTAGCTTTTGCATTATTTGGATGGAGACGCTTGTTTTATCTTGCTTTTGCCGCCGTGATCATCGCATCTGGTTTCTTTGTCAATCCAGTCGTAGAAGGTACTGGAGCGATTTTTGAAAAAACACTGGCAAAAGAAATCCGAAAAATCGATCAACAAGACCCTGGCAAAGTCTGGTTGACTGAAGATGAACTGTATAACTTCACCCCAACTTTGGGTGTGAAATCTTTCAATACAGTCCGCTTTTATCCAGATATGGCTGCATGGAAGAAAATCGATCCAAAAGAAGAATATGAGAAGTATTATAATCGGTATGCTCACACAAGAGCTTTTATCGCTAAGGAAGATACAAAGTTCATTTTAGATCGTCCAGATATGTTCTCAGTCACGTTGAATTTTGAAGACGCAGAAAAGTTAGGGATCAACTATGTAATCAGTAAGCGACCGTTAACTGATTACAATCAGTTATATGAAGCTCAATTCACACAACTATATGGACCGGATAAAGATGGTTATATGATTTTTAAAGTAGAATATCCCGATTATCCAGATGTACCACAAACACAAACTCAGGAAAATCAGCTAGTCTTACAGTAATGGGCTAGCTGAGAACAACCCTGAAGTATTATTAGAAAGGAGAGTGGAGATAATTCAAGCAATCGTACAAAAATTTGTCAACAAAATGAGTGCTGGTTTCTTGCTTTTGTTGCTGACGCTGGTCTTTTCTGTTTGGACAGCAGGATTAAGCTTCCCAGCCACTTTGTTTATATATAACAACAGTTCGCTACTTATCACTTTTAGTGTGGCTATTTTGCTCATTTTAAATGTTTATAAAGCAAAAGGCGTCGATTTTCTTTATTTAGGTGTTGCGCTTGCACTTTTCATTTTCTTTTCTTACTTTCGGGAATTAAGAAATGAGTCTTTATTTGGAGATTTACTGTTTCCTTTGATTATTTTATTTTGTTTAGTAATTAAATGGATTGAGTGGACAAAATGGGATCGCGGGATTTATCTGCTTGTCTTTACGGTCTTCCTCGGAATCACGTTATATCGTGTATTTACAGAGATCCAAGTACCAGAAGGACAAAGCATCTGGGCTCCAGGAAATTCGCTTTCTGATATTTGGATCAATACGAATACAATCGGAAGTTCTTTGATGACTCTTGCTTTATTGATCAGCGGATTTGCCAGTTCTTTTGAACGGTGGTATGTTCGTATCATCGGTGGGATAGCAGTCGTTGCAGCCTTTTTAGGTATTTGGGTCTGCCAATCAAGAGGCGCATTAGTTGCATTGATTGTTTTTGCGATATTGGATCTTTTACCTAAATCATTGATGCGTGTCATTCGTGCACCGTTTATTGCCTATACGGCTACGATTCTTTTGGCTTTACCGATTTCTTATCTAGCCGCTGTTTCCGAAAAAGTCAATTTGTTTACCGGTCGAGAAGATATTTGGCATAAATTCTATCAGACGCTAGGAGAAAAATCTGAGCAAGTTTTACTAGGGATGAAAACATTCATCTTCCAACGAGGAAACCAATTTTTAGGAAACCACAATAGTTATAATTCTATTTTGAATATCTATGGGTTAATAGGGTTTGGAATTGCTGCTTTGCTACTTATCCTTTTTATTGGTCGCTTAACGTTGAAAGCAGATTTATCCAACGGGCAGATGACTTTTATCTGGGCTTTTTTTGCGGTGATGATGCAGTCATTTATGGAGGATACATTGACTTCATATCCATGGGTTCCGATTATTTATATCCTGTTGGCTATGTCCGTTCATCGCTATGACGAAACGAAAGTTATGGAAGAATACTATGACATAGAAGAGCCATATGACGACATGAATGCTGGAGATCCAAGTTATGAGGAACAACCAGATAGCGCTCATTCTTCCAGGATCCAACGCTATCATTGATAGGCGCAAAATACGAGAGAGGCTGTGACAACCGTCGCAGCCTTTTTTGGTTTATTGCAATTGTCTAGCATCTTCTGTAAAATAGAAACGTTAGAGAAAATCTTGTATCATAGAAAATTAAGAAATAAATAAGAACGCAGCTCGGTACCAAAAATATGGTAAAATGGCACTTGACTGTAATTCACTGAAATCGCTTGGAGGAACACAAATGTTTAAAGATTTGTATTTATTTATGAAGGACATTTATCAGAACAGAAAATTACTGCTACAGTTTTCGATCAATGACTTCAAATCAAGATATGCAGGATCGTTTTTAGGGATCTTATGGGCGTTTATCAATCCGTTATTTACTGTATTGATTTATTGGCTGGTATTTGGCGTTGGATTGAAAGCACAAATGATCGATGCAAAATACCCATTTATCGTATATTTAGTTACCGGGATGATTCCTTGGTTCTTCTTCTCTGATGCCTTTGCATCAACTACGGTTGTTTTTCGGGAATATACTTATTTAGTAAAGAAAGTCGTATTCAATATTCGTATCTTGCCCACGACGAAAATCCTATCCAATTTGTACACCCATTTATTTTTCATTCTGATTGGCATAGCTGTTGCGCTTATAAATGGTATATATCCTTCAGCCATGTCTTTACAGCTGATTTACTATCTATTTTGCATGTGTGCTTTCTTGACAGGATTGACTTGGCTGACAGCATCCATCCAACCATTTTTACCAGACATCATGCAATTGATTACGATCGTCTTGCAGTTGATCATGTGGACGTTGCCGATATTATGGAGCCCGAACCAGTTTGACTCAGGTCTTGTAAGCATATTGAAATTAAATCCGCTGTACTATGTTGTTCAAGGCTATCGTGAGTCGTTTTTAAGTGAAGCTTGGTTCTGGGAGCATGGAACATATACTTTGTATTTCTGGGTGTTCACATTAGTAATGTTCGTAATCGGCTCTGCAGTGTTCCGTAGATTGAAACCACATTTTTCAGATGTGTTGTAAGGAGAATAGCTATGACAGAATATGCAATTAGACTAAAAGATATCACAAAATCTTATAATATGTACGCAAAACCGTCGGATCGATTTCGTGAAGCTCTTAATCCTTTTAAGAAATCCTATCATGATGTGTTTTATGCGTTGAAAAACGTGAATGTAGAAATAAAAAAAGGTGAGATGATCGGTTTCGTTGGAGAAAACGGATCCGGAAAATCTACGATGTTGAAAATCATTACAGGGGTACTGACACCAACAGCCGGTACGATGGAAATCGAAGGGAAAATCTCTGCTTTGCTAGAACTAGGTTCAGGATTCAATCCTGAGTATTCTGGCTATGAAAATATCTATTTAAATGGGATGGTACTAGGCTTTTCAAGAGAAGAAGTCGATGAAATGGTCGATGATATCATTGAATTTGCTGACATCGGCGACCATATTTATCAACCTGTAAAAACTTATTCAAGTGGGATGTTCGTTCGTCTAGCTTTTGCTGTAGCAATCAATGTGAATCCTGATATTTTGATTGTAGATGAAGCATTGGCAGTAGGAGACCTTGAATTTCAACTAAAATGTATGGAAAAATTTACAGAAATCAAGAACTCGGGAAAGACGATTTTATTCGTTTCTCATGATATCAGTTCGATTCGCCGTTTTTGTGATCGTTCCTATTGGTTGAAAAACGGAGAAGTCGTCGAATATGGCGATACGATGGAAGTAACGACGAATTATGAAAACTTTTTAAAGAAAAAATCAGTTAAAACAGTGGATCGGAATAAAAACCAAGTAGAACGGTTCGCCGCTCCAGATATCGTCGACGTGACGAAAGCGGAATTGTTGGATAAAGACAAAAATCCGGTGGATATGCTGGAACAAGGAGAAAAACTATACGTTAAAGTAACTTATGAAGTAAAAGATGATACAATCAAAAATCCGGTTTTAGGAATTGCGCTACGAACAGTCGACAATTTTTATGTGTGCGGACTCAATACTCTACTAGATGGTATCAAGATTCCTTGGAAAAAAGGAGAGAATATCTTTTATCTGGAGTATGAAAAGTTAGGTTTGTTAGCTGGTGAATATTATTTTGACGTTGCGGTCTTTGAAGAAAATGCAACGGTTCCTTTGGTATATAAGACAAAGTACATGAATTTGTTTGTCAGCGGTTCTTATATCGGAGAAGGCATCGTGGTCTTAGACCATAAATGGGAAGAAGGGACTCATAGCAATGAAATATGATTTTGAAATGGACCTAGATGAACAAAGCAGTGTGGGAAAAATTGCCGCACAGATCAAACCAGGAAGTAAAGTTTTAGAGTTTGGTCCCGGAAACGGCCGATTAACGAAACATTTAATCGGTGCAAAACAATGTGAAGTGAGCATTGTTGAGTTAGATAAGGAATTGTTCGATTTTGTCAGCGAATTTGCTCAAGATGGATTTTATGGTGATATCGAAAGTTTTGAGTGGGCAAACTATTATGCTGGACAGACATTTGATTACGTCTTGTTTGCGGATGTTTTAGAACATTTGGTAGATCCTGGAAAAACATTGAAGAAAGTCAGAGAATTTTTGAATGAAGAAGGAGAGATCCTGATTACATTCCCTAACTTGGCGCATAATTCTGTCATGATCGATTTGTTCAATAACCAATTGCCGTGGGCTTCTTATGGTCTCCTAGATGAAACCCATAATTCTTTTTATACTCATGATGGCTTCCAAAAAGTTTTTGAAAAAGCGGGATTATTCATTAATATTGAAGATTATTTGTACTTAGCTGTAGGTGATACAGAATTAAAATCAACTTATGAAGAATTGCCAGAAGCTGTACGCTATGATTTCAAAATGCGACCATTCGGTGAAGTCTACCAATACTTTTTCTCATTGATGAAACATCCAGTAGCACAAAGTTCCATTGCACAGCCACAAAATTCTAATTATGTAAAAGTGTTAGAAGTAACCCAGCAAACGAAACAAGATGAAACAATCCACCAAATACCATTCAATAATTTCACTGGGGAAAATGAGACACTAAGTTTCCCCGTATCAGAAACAACAGAAAGAATGGTGTTTCGCTTCGCGCAACAACCTAGCTTTATCGAATTCAGCGCAGAAGCTGCCGGAGAAAAACTAACATTTATCGATTCGAATGCTGTAGTCAAAACAGTAAATGATTGTTATTTGTTTGATGGGAAAGAATTACCAGAGTTCGTTCTAACGGATATTTCTGGGAAAGAAGTGACTATCCATTGTCACTATCGCTTTATCGGGGAATTGACACCAACAATGAAAGAATTGTTGGAAACGATTCGTCCCATGGCTGAAGTCACAAAGCAGCTTTCTGAGAAAAATGATGAATTAGAAAGAGAAAATCATCATCTTCTTGAGGAAAATACAAGACTAAATCATATGTTAAAAACAACCACAAATCGCTATTGCACATTGTTGGAAAGTGATGAATGGACAATCAAACATAGATTAGGACGACGTAAGAAAGAAACATCGAAAAAAATCCAAGAAAAAGAGCTTTCTATATGTATTGACGAGAAAATCTGGGATGCAGAAACAAAAATATTAAAAATCATCGGATGGGGAATCGCTAATTCGGATCGCCAGCCATTGTCCTATAAGTTATCAGCTGACCAATCGCCATTTTTCGAAGCAATTCCTGTTTCACGAGAAGAAGTCAATCAAGCAGAACAGCTCGCAAAAGGAACAGAAGCGGGATTTGAATTACGAATCCTCTGCGAGCAAGAACGTTCATTCTTAGTGGAAGCAGTGGCTCAAAATGGCCAATCATGGATCATTGAAATGTAAATAATGTTTAACTTATAAAGATAAGGAGTAAACGAATCGTGCAAAAAAAAGAAATTGCCGTATTTATCGATCAAATCACTCGTGAACGGGCCACTGGCGATTTGCTTATTGTGGGCTGGGCAATTGATGAAGTGACCAAAGAAATCCCTACGATAAAGGTAGAAAAAGAAAATGTGATTGCTGAAGCAACACATGTCGTAAGATTGGATATCAATCGTTTATATAATCTTGATGTTAAGACCCAAAGCGGTTTTAAGATACGTTTATCGGGGAAAATGAGAGGAAAAGCAATCTTAGACTTCCAAACAGCGAGATATCAAAATGGCATAGCTGTGAAATTAAACGGTAAATACCCTTATGATGACGGCATTGAATCTTCATGGGAAAGAAAAAAAAGATTACTGAAAAAAGGGATAAATTATGCAAGGACTCATGGCGTAAAAAAAGCAATCCGCCGAGTCAAATTGGAATTGAAGCCAGGATCGATCAATTATGCAGAGTGGATCAGTCGTCATGAGAAACCAGATTTGAAAGAGCAAAGGAAAGAAGCACAAGGATTTGCGTACCGCCCATTGATTTCCATACTTATGCCTGTCTATAACGTTGAAATCAAATGGCTCGAAAAATGCATTGATTCGGTACTGGATCAAACGTATGATCATTGGGAACTATGTATCAGTGATGATGCTTCTACTGATCCAGCTATCCGAAAGTGTCTGGAATCCTATCAAGCAAAAGATGATAGAATCAAAGTCGTTTTCCGACAAGAAAATGGACACATCAGTCTGGCAACTAATTCTGCATTGGAAATGGCAGAAGGAGAGTTTATAGCACTCTTAGATAATGATGATGAATTACCGCCATTTGCATTATATGAAGTGGCAAAAGTGCTAAACGTACATCCAGAACTAGATTTGATCTACAGTGACGAAGATAAAATCGATGCAGATGGCAATCGTTTTGATCCGCACTTCAAAGCAGACTGGTCGCCTGATACATTGATGGGAAATAATTATATCTCTCACTTAGGCGTATATCGAACAAGCATTGTTAAAGAACTTGGCGGTTTCCGTAAAGGTTATGAAGGGTCTCAAGATTATGATTTGGTCCTTCGTGTGACAGAACAAATCCCTGCAGATCATATTTACCACATTGACCGAGTCTTGTATCATTGGCGGACGATCCCAGGATCAACTGCAAGTAATGGTGAAGCCAAAAGTTATATCTATGATTCCGGAGTGAAAGCATTGACAGATGCCCTGTCTAGAAGGAATATCAAAGGAAGCGTACGTCCTGGCAGAATTTCTGGATTTTATGAGATTACTTATGACGTCTTGCAAGAGGATTTGGTCAGTGTGATCGTTCCAACGAAGAATGGCTATGAAGATCTAAAAAATTGTGTAGATTCGATCATCGAAAAAACGTCTTATTCAAATTATGAAATCATTATTGCGGATAATGGAAGTACAGATCCAAAAATGCAAGAATTATTTGCAGAATACAAGCATCAGCTGAAAGACCGCTTTATCGTAGAATTGATTGACATTCCATTCAATTATTCTCGAATCAACAATTTAGCAGCAGAAAAAGCAAACGGCAAATACTTTTTATTCTTGAATAACGATACAGAAGTGATTGAGCCAGATTGGATGACGGCGATGGTTTCTTATGCACAGTTTGATCGAATCGGCTGTGTAGGAGCAAAACTGTTTTATCCAGATGATACAACGCAGCATGCAGGAGTACTATTAGGAATCGGTGGTGTTGCAGGGCATGCATTGAATAACTATGATCGAACACATTGTGGTTATTTCGGCCGATTGGTCATTGACGTCAATTACTTAGCAGTCACTGCAGCTTGTATGATGGTCAAGGCAGCTGACTTCAATGCTGTCAATGGATTTGATGAAACATTAGAAGTAGCATTCAACGATGTTGACTTGTGCTTGAAAGTTTATGAACTGGGTCGTTACAATGTCTATGCACATCAAGCAGAATTGTACCATTTCGAATCTAAATCAAGAGGTTATGAAGATACACCAGAAAAACAAAGACGTTTTGCTGGGGAAATCAAAAAAATGCAAGATAAGTGGCCTTCTTATATTGCTCATGACCCATTTTATAACGATAATCTAACTAAAGAAGGAATCGGCGATTTTTCGTTGAGACCTGATTGATCAAAAGAACTGTATTTTCATTTTTAGGCTCTTTGTCAAATGATGTTGGTAAAGAGAAACCTTAGAATAATTGGAGATCAAGTGGATCAGTTCCTCTTGATCTTTTTTAGTTGAAAATCAATGCGTTGCCATGACGAATCATGATGCGCAATTTGAAATTATAAAAGCTACGAAAGCCATATGCATTTCGTTTTAACACTTTGATATGGTTGTTCAGACATTCAAGTGGGCCATTTGAATAACTTTGTTGTAAAGCATTTTTGATTTGTGGCAGAAATTTCTGGAACGTTCTCAAGGTCGTCTGATAGCCTTCGGGAAGCATGATATTATTGGTAAGTAGTTCTTCAAACGATACGTAGTCTCGTTCCTTTACAGCGTAAAGAAAGTCTTGATATAACTGATAGCCTACACGCAAAGCAGGGCTCCCTTTCAGTAAGCGATCCACAATATCGGTCTCTGTTAAATGAGCTTTGAAGCCAGGTCGCCAAAGGCGTCGAGTATAATCAAGCTTGCGTTCATCTTTTTGAAGAAGTTTCCAGTATCTTTTTAATTGCTTACCTAATTGATAGTGTTTTTGTTCTTTGCTTTTTAATAGTTGGTTCGTTTCTTTGATTCGATGATTGCGAAAGGTACGACCAATATGTTGGACGATGTGAAACCGGTCAATAATCAGCTGTGCTTTTGGAAACAGCTTTTTAACGAGCGATACATAAGGAGCGTACATATCAATCACGATCCATTCGACCGCTTCACGAATTTCTCGTGAAAAATGACTAAAATAACGTTTTAAAAAAGGCAGTTGTCGGTTCTCGACAATGTCCAATAAGCGCTGTGTTTGTCCATCCATCATGATGAAACTCATAGCACCTGAAACACCCCGAACTGATTTGAATTCATCAAAACAAAGTACCTTAGGTAACGGTGTCCGAAAAGGATTCAACGGACGATAAAATCGCTTCATAATACGGTAAACAGAAGAGACCGATAGATTTTTCTGAGCGGCGATCTCTGTCATTGAGGTATTTTTTTTCAGACGAGTCACGACAGACCAGCGGACTTTCTCACTGATGAAACAGTGTTTTTTCGCAACAGAAGTATCTGCGACAAAGGTCCGCTGACAAGCTTTGCATTTGAAGCGTTGCTTTTTCAATTCGAGGTAGGTACGGTATTCAGAAACATCGTTCATTAACAACCGGACGGTTGTTGTACCCCAACGCACAATATCTGAAGCAATCTGGTGTTTACAGTGGATGCATTCTTGGGCTGTATAAATCAAGTTTCCACGATAAATATGACAGATTTGCCCTTTGTATTTTTCTTTTGTGAGACAATTTTCGTTAAAAGTAACTGATAAGTCTAGAATATCTAATGTTTCTTTGATAAGGTGAGTGTAAGACATCTTGATTCCTCCTTTTGGGTTGGTTCGCCAAATTAATTCTAAAGGATTTCAAGGTGTCTTTTCTATATGTTTTGGAAAATAAAAAAGATGCTGGTGTCATCCACCAACATCAAAAAGTATAGAGCCCATTTTTATTGATGAAAATACAGTTTTTTTTAGTTTAGTATATGAATATTGTAACTTGTGACCGAAGAGATGATAGGAAGAACATCCATTCAGTAGGAAGCGTGTGATACGGTTTTTGTCCAACTCTCTGTTAGGCAGAGATACACATATAAGCATACAATAGTTGCCTTTTCTAGTTTCTTTTAATTTCTTTTACAATTTGGTTATTCACTAGGTTTTTAAACTTTGCTATGGTAAGATGATAGAGGCATTATTTTATGGTTAGGAGTGTATATATGAATAAAAATGGGGAGTGGAATGCGGCACGCAGGATATTCATTATCATCATGGATGTACTTGTATTGAATGTGTCGATCTATCTTAGCTTTTTGCTGAAGTTCCAAGGAGAAGTCCCAGCAAGAAACTTAGAGACCTTTCAGCATTCAGCAGTTTTTATTTCCATTATCTTTATTGCGTTGAATATTTTGTTAGGAGCTTATGTATTCTATAACCGAATGATCAGTGATATCGTCTTCATTACTGTTATTGGACAGGTGCTGATAGCATTGGGGATCATGGTGGTTACTTTTGCTGGACGTTGGTTTGCATTTCCGCGTGGCGTCATCGTGCTCTCGTTTATACTTGGCACGATATTACTTAGCGTTTATCGGATAGTCGTTTATAAACTATACTTAAGAGTCAGTCGTGATAAGAAAGTACTTATCGTAGGTTTGGAGAAAGATGTCGCACCAGCGATCCAAAACTTTCAATCTAAGAAAAACAACAAACATAAGGTTGAAGCAGTAGTGATCGACAATTATTATGAAAACACAAAAAAATTGATTGATGACATCGATATTGTCTACCTAGCTTCTAAAATCCCAGAAGATGAAAAAATCAATATTTATCAATTAGTGACAAAAAAAGAGAAGAAGCTGTTTTTAAATACAACTTTTGAAAATTTAACGATGATCAATCCGAACATCATGAATTTCGAAGATGAAAGTATCATTGAAGCTTCCGGTTTCAAAATTCAGCCGGAATATGAATTATTCAAACGTCTCTTTGATATCATCGTTTCGCTTATTTTACTGATCCTCGCTTCACCTTTTATGCTAATCACAGCGATTTTGGTAAAAACAACTTCACCTGGACCAATTATTTATAAACAAGTACGTATTACGAAAAATCAAAAGGAATTTTCAATCTATAAATTTCGTTCCATGAGTGCAACAGCTGAAGCAAAATCAGGACCAGTCTTGGCAAAGAGCAATGATGCACGTGTGACACCAGTAGGCAAATTTATCCGTGCCGTACGTTTTGACGAATTACCTCAAATATTTAATGTATTGAAAGGCGATATGTCGATCGTCGGACCACGTCCAGAAAGACCATTTTTCGTTGATCAGTTCAATGAAGAAAATCCTTATTATTATTTAAGACACAATGTACGTGCAGGGATTACCGGATATGCACAAGTATACGGAAAATATGTATCAGATTATAATAGTAAACTACGTTTTGATTTGTTGTATATCAAAAAGTATTCCTTACTATTAGATTTAAAGATTTTACTTCAAACAATCAAAATCTTATTTGATAAGATGTCCTCACAAGGACTAGATGAAGATGAAAATATCAGTTCATTAGCAGAAATCGACTTTTCACAAGAGAAAATTTATCGCTAAGCTGGAGGAAAGAAATGAAATGAGCCATCCGATATTTAGTATAATTGTTCCAGTTTATAATGCCGAAGACACGATCGTTCATACAATAGAAGTTTTAAAAAATTTGGCATTTGAAGAATATGAAGTGATTTTGGTCAATGACGGGTCAACTGACAAAACAGAGCAGCTGATTCAGTCAGCTATCCAAGGAGATAGTCATTTTCAACTTTTTACAACCGAAAATCAAGGACCTGGACTTGCTCGAAATGAAGGCATCAAGCAAGCTACAGGGAAATATGTATTATTTTTCGATGCAGACGATGAGCCAGTCAAAGAAATTTTGGCAGATTATCAGCAGTTGTTTGAACAGTATCCTGAAGCAGATTTGCTTATCAGTTCTTTTACATTCCGCACGCTAAGCGGGGAAGAAATCATTTCGGAAAAGGACTATCTTGTTCCAGAATACCAATATACAAATCATGAACAGTTCGTGGATGATATGTATCAACTGATGAATCAGCAGTTGATGTATGTGGTTTGGAACAAATGTTACAAGAGGGAAATCTTGATGGAAAAACAGATTCTATTCAAAAATTACAGCAGTTGTGAAGACCGTATCTTCAATTTGAACTATTATGAACATTGTCAGCAAGTAATATTGAATCCAAGAATCGAGTATATTTATCATTTTGAAGGTGGAAAAGGGATAACCAACCAATATAAACCGAATAAATTTGAAACCTTTAAAGAATTTTATGAATTAGCAAATGTCGTGACAAGTGATAAAGACAAACCAGGTATGGCTTCTCTTCTTTTAAAAGGAACAACCTCTGTCATTTTTTCTATTTATGAGAATTCTGAGCGAACTGCTAAAGAAAAAAGAGAAGAAGCTATGCATATCTTGAATGATCCAGCCATCCAAGAAGCTAAAAAAGTTGCATTGACTGATTCCAGCGCGAAAAAAGTAACAAAATGGCTGTATAATTTGCCGGCTCCTCTATTATTATCTGCGGTGAAAGCCGGCAGCTTTGTGGAAGTGAAAATGCCAAGCATCATGGCATTGTTGAAGAGAGTTTATTAAAAAAGTCGGAATAAGGGGTTGTGACTGTTTTTTGTCACAACCCTTTCAAAAACAAAAAATAGCTGTTTATCTATCCGTTTTCAGTCAGTAAAGAAAGAACCACTTGCATAAGATTGAAAACCGCCTCTATTTATGAGAAAATAGGGAAGATTAATAAAAGAATGGTTGAGGCAACTATAATGTACAGTACAGATCCTGAATTAAAAAAAATTCAAAAAGTAAATCTCGAAATGGCACAATACTTTGTAGATTTTTGTAAAAGTCACGATTTGTTGTGTTATTTTTGTGGTGGCGGCGCAATCGGAGCAATTCGACATAAAGGTTTTATCCCATGGGATGATGATTTAGATTTTTTCATGCCTAGAAGGGATTATGATCGCTTAGCTGAATTATGGGAAACCGGCCCACAAAAAGATAAATTTGTTTTATTAAGACCAACTCTGACGAATCACGATCGGAACTCCTTTACAACTATCCGTAACGTCCAAACGACCTTTATCAAAACGTATCAGGAAGATTTAGATATCCCTCATGGTATCCAATTAGATATTTTTCCGTTAGATACTGCACCTGAAAAGCAAGCAGAACGGAAAAAGCAAAAGATATGGGCAATGATCTATGTGCTTTATCGAAGTCAGCAAGTACCGCAAAACCATGGGAAAGTAATGGAATTAGCTGGAAAGTTATTGTTAAATAGCGTATCCGCAAAAACGAAGTATAAAATATGGAGATATGCTGAAAAGCAGATGACCAAATACAATGATAACCCGACGAATTTCGTTACAGAACTTTGTGTCGGTCCACGATATATGGGAAATGTTTATCCTGCAAAAGACTTTGAATCTGCTGTGTGGATACCATTCGAAGATACAGAGATGCCAGTACCAATTGGCTACGATCATTATTTAAGTCAAGTTTTTGGCGACTATATGCAGCTTCCCCCTGAAAAAGATCAGGTTTCTCACCATGAAGCAGTTTATATTGACCCAGAACATTCATACAAAATGTACAAAGGAAAATATTATTTAACTAAAGGAGCAGAAAAAAAATGATTACAGCTATTATTATTGCCGGCGGTGTCGGTAAACGTATGGGACAAGATATCCCAAAACAGTTCATTACAATTGAAGGTAAACCTATTATTATCTATACTTTAGAATCATTTCAAAAACATCCACAGGTCGATCGGATTTTAGTCGTTTGTAAATCTGGCTGGGAAGAAACGATGTGGGCGTATATCAAAGAATTCAATATTAGCAAAGTCCAATGGGTCATCACAGGGGGATCAAAAGGACAAGAGTCAATCAATAATGGTGTCCAGTTTTTGAAAGATTACTCTGAAGACGATGATACGATCATCATCCATGATGGTATCCGTCCACTAGTAGACGAACTGGTATTGTCAGATGTAATCGTTAAATGTAAAGAATTTGGTAACGGTGTAACCTCTCTACCTTACAACGAACAAATTTTTATCAAGAAAACAGAAGAAACGACGGAACAGTATGTCGATCGTAACACATTGCGACGTGTCTCAACTCCACAAGCTTACCAATACGGAAAACTACGGGCAGCATATGACCGAGCAGTGAAAGAAGACATTGGTATGACTGATTCTTCCTATACGAATACCATGATGGTAGATTTAGGAGAAACTTTATATTTTGCTGCTGGTTCTGATAAAAATATCAAATTGACAACAACAGATGATCTAGAATTGTTCAAAGCATATTTAAAAATGAAAGACTAGGAGAAAGATGATGACGTTGATTAAACAACCAATGTACCAAAAAGATTTGGCAAAAGTGATCGATCATACACCAAAAATAAAACAGCTACATGGCAAATCCGTTCTGATGATTGGCGCTTCGGGAATGATCGGCTCTTTTTTGATTGATACGTTGATGGCTGCTAATGAACAACTAGACATCAAAATCAAAGTATATGCTATGGGCAGAAACCGTCAGAAGCTTGAAAAAAGGTTTGCCAGTTATCTTTCCTTAGATACTTTCGAAATTGTTGAAGGTGACGTCACAGAACCCTTACCAAAAGAAATTCAAGCTGACTATTTGATACACGGTGCAAGTAACACACATCCTAAGGCTTACGCAACTGATCCAATCGGTACGATCATGACTAATCTTGCAGGTACAGAGCAAGTATTGAAACATGCAGTAGCAACCCAGCCTGAGAGAGTATTATTTTTATCAACAGTAGAAATCTATGGCGAAAATCGAGGCGATATAGAAAAATTCACAGAAGATTACTGCGGGTATATCGATTGTAATACACTGAGAGCAGGCTATCCTGAAGGAAAAAGAGTCAGTGAATCATTATGCCAAGCCTACATCGCAAAACACGACCTCGACATCGTGATTCCAAGGCTTTGCCGTACGTTTGGTCCGACGATGCTTTTATCTGATACGAAAGCATCCTCACAATTTATTTTAAATGCAGTCGAACAAAAGGATATTGTTTTAAAAAGTGAAGGAAATCAATATTTTTCGTATGTTTATGTTGGAGATGCTGTTTCTGCTATTCTTCATTTACTGCTTGAAGGAGAAAAAGGAGAGGCGTACAATGTTTCTTCAGAAAACTTTGATTTACGACTAAAAGAATTAGCACAACAGCTAGCTGATATCAGCGGCAAACAAGTAATTTTTGAATTGCCGGATGAGATTGAACAAAAAGGTTTTTCAAAAGCAAACACGGCTATTTTAGATAATGAAAAAATCAAAATGACAGGTTGGACACCACTTTTTGAACTAAAAGACTCTTTAGTCCATACCGTAGAATTAGTTAAAGGTGAGAAGCAAAATGTGTGAGATTAGTATTATTGTTCCTGTTTATAAAGTAGAACCCTATTTAAGAAAATGTGTAGATTCAATCTTAGCGCAAACATTTACTGATTTCGAAGTGATATTAGTAGATGACGGTTCTCCTGACAACAGCGGTAAAATATGTGATGAATATGCATCAAAAGACAGTCGTGTCCGTGTCATCCATAAAAAAAACGGTGGATTAAGTAGTGCAAGAAATGCCGGGATTGATGTGGCACGAGGGAAATATTTAGGCTTTGTTGACAGTGATGATTATATCGAAAAAGATATGTATGAACTTTTGTACGACAACATTGTCAAAGAACAAGCAGATCTTTCTATTTGTGGAGTATATGACTTATACGCAAGTAGGGAGCCTAAAATTTTAATGCCACAATATATGGTTTTATCGAAAATAGAAGCGATGAAAATGATTTTAGAAGCAAAAGTTGTTTCTGTTCAGGCTTGGAATAAACTATACAAAAAAGAGATTTTTGATACTATCCGCTATCCTGAAGGTGTTATCACGGAAGATGCTGCTGTTATCCTATCTGTATTAGAAAAAACAGAAAAAGTAGTTATTGACACTCAGCAGAAGTATTATTATTTTCATCGGGAAAACAGCATTTCAAGTAGTGGTTTTGGGGAGAAAGATCTTGATACAATCAATGTTTGGAAAGAGAATGAAATTTGGATTAAAGAACGCTATCCAAAATTATTGCCAGTGGCACATACTAGAACTTGTTGGGCACATTTTATCGTTTTAGATAAGATTGTGATTAGTAATAGTGAATGTAGCTATAAAGGAACCAAAGAAATAGTAAGATTTTTAAGGGATAATTATTTGTTCATTTTAAAGAATCAATATTTTACTAGAAATAGAAAAATAGCGGCGACAGCATTAAAAATAAATTTAAATTTATATAAAAAGCTTTCCATATTGGAAGAAGAGAAGCATAAAAGTAAGCATAGTTAGGTGAGTGGAAAATGGATGTAAAAAAAATAAAGGTTTTTTCTGATAAAAGCAAAAAAGTTTTTATAGTTGTCTTTGGAGTCGCATTGACCATTCGGTTAATTAATTTTTATAGTCTTTTGCCTTCAAAAATCGATACAGCATTATTTTCGTTGATAACTGTATGGGCCTTTGCCATTTTAATAATTGATGCGTTATCTAAGGAAGTAAAAATTTATAAAACAGATTATCTTTTATTAGGATTTATATTAGCTATTTTGTGTTCTACGTTCTTTAATGGACCTAGTGGGATAATTGAAAACATTAAACTAGTCATTTGGCAGGTTATTTATTTATTTGTTGTTTATCGTATTGGAAGAGATAGTATTGATTCTGAATTTCTTACAAAATTCGAAAAATTAATTATAGGTATTTGGAATAATTTGGTTATCATTTCTTTAGGAATGTTCTTTACGCACTATTCTTACGTAGCACCTTTTGAAAAACTTTATAATGGCTTTAGAGCAGGATTTGTCGAGAACCGTTTGTATGGTATTTTTTCTGACCCTAATTTTGCCGGTGCAACTTCTGTAGCAGTTGTTTTTCTTGCTGTAAAGCTATTAATGACGAATAAAAACAAAATGGCAAAAATATATAGCATAGTTACGATCCTTCTTCAATTTGCTTACATCATTTTATCTGGATCAAGAACAGCAGAGATTGCTTTGGTATTATGTGCTTATTTTGCTATCTTCTTTATTGTCTATAACCGATTTGGGAAGACGATTGCTTCTAAATTATTATTGGCAGTAATCTGTGGGGTTATTGGAACTGGAGCTGTTTTAGGAATTGCTGAAGCAGGGAAATATGCTGCCCCTAAATTGATCAATATAACAGCAAGATATGTTCCTAGAAAGTCTGAAAATCCAGATAAAGATCAGAATTCTATCAGTTTAAAACGGGATGATGTTGTAAATAAGGACGATGTGTCTAATAATCGTTTTGCTTTATGGAAAAGTTCGTTTGAGATTTTTCAAAGTAGTCCGCTTGTCGGGAGTTCACCTCGTAATTTAGTTAATTATGCTCAAAAAGAATTACCGAATACGTTCATTGCAACAAAAAAACAAACTTCCCATAATTTTATCTTCTATTTATTAGCAACAACAGGGCTGTTAGGGACTATACCGCTACTTGTATTTCTTGGAATTAAGATTTGGAATACATTGCGACAACTATTTATGCGTACTATAAAAGACTACGATTCGTATGTATTAAATACCATGGCAGTACTTGCAATTTTGATTTCTGCTATGTTTTTAACAGAATTAGTATTAGTAAATAAATTAGGAAGCCTCATCTTTTGGCTATATTTGGGATATATATCAAAAAAAAATTCTGTGGTAGGTAAGGGAGGTATATCAGAATAATGAGAGAATTAAAGATTAAAGATATCCAACGTATAAGCGTAGAAATCCTTGTTTATATAGACCAAATTTGTAGAGAAAATCAGATTGAGTATTCATTATTTTATGGAAGTTTAATTGGTTCAGAGCGACATCAGGGTTATATTCCTTGGGATGATGATTTGGATATTATTTTGACCAGACCTAATTATGAACGATTAATCCAACTTCTTAAAAATGATGATTCGTATAAATTATTAAGTTTTGAAACGAGAGATAATTATAGATATTGTTACGCAAAATTAGTTGATCCTAATACAAAAGCGGTAACGAAGCAATATTATAGTAGTGAAGATCCTGATTTAGGAGTCTTTGTAGATATTTTCCCCTTTGATGGATTTCCAGAAAATCCAGAAGAACGAAAACAATTTGGCGATTTATGTGAACTCTATCGTGCAAACATGATGTTTACATTAAACCATTCGTACGCTATATCCAGATCAAAAGTTAAAGCAATGGTTAAAAGGGTGATTTATTATCCTAAGTACCGTCGACTGTTGAAAAAAGGAAATTACTCATTCTGGAAAAATAAATATGAAGAATTAGTGCGTAAGTATCCGATTGAACAGACGAAGTATTGTGGGTACATGGAATTTATTAATGAAGTATGGGGAGTTTTTCCGATAGAATGGTTTGAGCATTATGAGGACGTAGAATTTGAGGGGCATAAATTTAAAGCAATTAGAGATCGGAAAAAGTTTTTGGAACTGAGATACGGGGACTATATGAAACTCCCGCCAAAAGAAGAAAGAATTTCACATCATCCCTATAAATTTTATGAAAAGTAAATATATGAATTAAATTAATTTGTAATCGAAGTAAGGATGAATAAGAATGATAGACTATAATAAGATAATGATTATTACCCTAGATAAAAAATCTGTCCTTTATTCAACAGACGCAATTGAACTTGGAATAGACGTAAACAGTTATTTTAAAAAAAGAAATATGTTTGTCAAATGTTTAAATCATCTTGACAGATATATTAATACTACTTTTTCCAGAATAGCATATGGTGACTGGAAAAAAAGATTAAATGGGATAGAATTACTAATACTAAATTCACATTTTTTTTCAAAATCAGTTATCAAGTACGTAAATAAACATTATCCACATGTTCGTATTATTATTTGGTATAGTAATCCTGTTTCAGTAGATACATCTATTGACTTCTTTGATGGACTAAATTGCGAAATCTGGTCATTTGATAAAAAAGACGTTGAACAGTTTTACTTAAATTATAATAATCAATTTATTGATACGAGTAGCTTAAAAGTCGTTTCACATGAGAAAAAATATAAGTCTGAATTGTGCTTTATAGGAATAGATAAAGGACGATTAACTTATTTAACAGAACTTCAAACTTTTTTCAAAGAAGTAGGTATAGATTCAATGATCTATATTGTAGATTCTAGTCGAAATTCTTCTTCAACTTATCAATATGAAAAGCCGTTAAGTTATCAAGAGGTAATCAACTATGAAGGAAATTCGAAAGCGATATTAGATATTGTTCAAGAAAATCAAACAGGACTGTCTCTTAGACCTATTGAGTCGATTTTTTTGGGAGTAAAACTAATAACCAATAATAATATGGTAAAATATCAGGATTTCTATAATGAGCAGAATTGTTTTTTACTAACAGAACGACCTTTATCTGAACTAAAACAATTTTTAAATACCCCATATATTCCGGTACCAGATAAAATATTAGAAAAATACACTCTAAAGAATTGGATCAACAACTTTATACGATTTGATTCAGATAAATGATTATAGTTTTTTAGAAAGATGATGTGATAAAACTTGAACACGAAGGCAAAAATGGTTTTTCGTAACTTATATTATACGGTTGGAGCAAATTTCATAACTTTAGCTATTTCCGTACTATTGAATTTATTTGTGCCTAAACTGCTTGGAGTAAGGGAATATAGTTACTGGCAACTGTATGTGTTTTATTCTTCTTATGTTGGTTTTTTGCATTTAGGATGGATAGATGGTATCTATTTAAAAATTGGCGGTGAAGAATATGAAAATCTAGATAAAGATAATCTAGGTTCGCAGTTTTGGTATTTATGCCTTTTTGAGACCCTATTATCTGTAGGTGTTATTATCTTTAGTCAGTTCTTCATGCCTCCATCGTATAAGAAAATGATTTTGACTTTAACAGCAGTAGTTTCTGTTATTACGATAATGAAAACATTTATATTATATGTATTACAATCAACAAACAGAATAAAAGAGTATGCTCAATTATCTCGTGGCGACAGATATTTATATGTAATAATGATAGGAATGTACTTTTTTATAGACGGACGAAACTTTTTTTGGCTGATTATATTAGATATCATTTCAAAACTAATCATCACTTTATGGGGAATGATGCAAATTTCTGATATGGTTTGGCAAAGAAATATACTTAAATTTAAATCTATTTTAAGAGAAATTGTTGATAATATCAATATTGGTAGTAAATTGATGTTATCAAGTATTGCAGGTATGCTTATTATTGGTTCAATTCGTTTTTTTGTAGAAAAAAGATGGACAATTGAAATTTTCGGTAAACTATCTTTTACTTTGAGTATCTCTAATATGTTTTTGACGTTTATTAATGCAATAGGTATAGTAATGTTTCCACTGCTACGTCGTTCGAATAAAGAGAAACTTCCATGGTTATTTAAAACAATAAGAGATTTGTTTGTACCAATTACGTATAGTTTTTTAATTTTTTATGTTCCAGCTAGATATATTTTAAGCATGTGGTTACCAGAATATGCTGATAGTCTTCAATATATGGGAATTCTATTTCCTATTGTTATTTACGAGGGAAGAATGTCTTTATTGATAAATACCTATTTAAAAACAATACGTAAGGAAAAAACAATTTTGTTTGTAAATATACTTACTTTATCATTAACATTGTTGTTTGCTATAGTTATTATTTTCTTAGTTGGAAATATAATGCTTGCAGTAGGACTAATTTTATTTAGTTTAGCATTAAGATGTAATCTTGCAGAATTTTTCTTATGCAAATACTTAGATGTAAAAGTAGGAAGTAAAATTATATTAGAAACCGTATTAACAATCTTATTTATTATTGGTAACATAGTATTCGACGGTGGGTTCTTAAGTATGGTTGTTTATTTAATTAGTTTCTTAGTATATATATTTATTATTAGAAAAAATTTGGTAAAAAGTGCCAAAGAATTTTGGCATCTAATGAAAGCCGATAATTAGTTTGATATTTAAGTTAATAGAAAATAAATATGTGCAATTGGAGTGAATTTGATGGACACTATATTGATTACTGGCGGAGCTGGTTTTATCGGTTCAACGCTAGCAAATTATTTGGGAAAAGAAAACAAAATCGTAGTAGTCGACGATTTATCAATGGGAAAAAAAGAAAACTTGGATATGGAGAAACAAGTGACTTTCATTGAGGGGGATGTATCAGATCCTCAATTGATGGAAAGAATCATGAAAGAATATCAGTTTGCCTATATTTTTCATCTAGCTGCTGTAGCTAGTGTGGCAGATTCTGTAGAACGGCCTGTAGAAACACATCGTGTAAATTTTGACAGTGCGCTTTTATTGCTTGAATTAGCACGAAAATATCAATCTGATTTAAAACGATTAGTATTTAGTTCCTCAGCTGCAGTTTATGGTGATGAACCAACATTGCCAAAAAAAGAAGAATCAGTCATCCGTCCATTAACACCATATGCTATCGATAAGTTTGCAGCAGAACAATATGTTTTGGATTACTGTCATTTATATGATGTTCCGACTAGTGCTGTCCGATTTTTTAACGTTTATGGTCCCAATCAAAATCCAAACTCTCCATATAGCGGAGTCATTTCGATTCTAGTGGATCGTTACAAAAAACAATTGGCAAAAGAAAAAGCAGAATTTACTTTATTTGGTGATGGGAGCCAATCTAGAGACTTCGTTTATATAGAAGATGTTATACAAGCACTTTTACTTGTTGCCAAGGAAGAAAAAGCTTTAGGACAGCAATTCAATGTCGGTACAGGAAAAAGCACTACGCTACTTGAATTGATTCATTCAATTGATCAAATCTTAGGAACAGAGCTAGCGCTTAAATATGAAGCGGAGCGTTCAGGGGATATTCGTGATTCTTTAGCTGATATTTCAAAAATTCGTTCTTTAGGCTATCAGCCTAAATTTGATATATTGAGTGGAATGGAACGGTATTTAAAGTCAGAAATCAACTAAAACAAAAACCAGCAAGATGCTGGTTTTTTTGTTTCGACTTAGCTTTTTAAATTAACACCTTCCATCAGTTCATAAATCTGATTTCTTAAATCAGTGGCCGGTAATTTGATTTTCTTATCTGATTGGATATTACTTTCCATAACGATTGCATCTTTAGTGTCTTTTTTCATCGCTACTACTGCATGGAATCGATTGATATTTCCCTGAGCAAGGATATAATCATTTCCACTGTAAACACCGCCGCTGTAAGGATGTTTATCACCATTATTTTGCCACAATGAGAAAAGTAGTTCTTTTGGTATGATAACGCCAGAAAGAACACTGGTAAAGAATTTGGTCAAGTCATAAACAGACATACTTATATTTCCTGTACCTAATTCATTTCGGATGTCGGTTTCAGGCTCGATCAATGCTTTTGAATAATCGTCAGTTGCTGACATCTGGTAAGATACAGCATGTTGAGGCGAATTTTTTACATTGTCATAAAAATCTGTATGTTCTAGATGGAGAGGACGAATGATTTCTTTTTTTAGAAGAGTTTCATAAGGATGATTCGTTAGTTTGATCAATATCCCTGTAAGCAATGTATAATTCAATGGTTCATAATGATACGTATCATAATCAGCAAGTTTCAAATGATGAAGGGCGAACTGAATGATTTCACTATCCGACATAGGTTTGTCGGGAGAAGCAGTTCGATGAAGACCAGAGCGCATATAAAGCATATTTTTGATTGTGATTTGCTGACTTCCAGGAATCTGAGGATAAAATTCAGATAGCTTTGTGTCAAAAGTTATCTTGCCAGATTGAATTTGTTTTAGGATAAGTAAAGCAGTCATCGCTTTTTGGATCGAACCGATTTGATAGTAAAGAGAAGGAGAATTCGATTCTTTTATGCGTAGATTTGCGTACCCATATCCTTTTTCTAATATCACTCGATTATTTTTGCGTACCGCGAATTGTAAAATTAAGTTAGAAAAATAAAAAGGCATTTATGGTACACTCAAATTGTATTTCCGACGAAAGAAAACAAAGGAGTGTAACCATAAATGACCTACAAACATCTTACCATAGACGAACTGACAATGATAGAATCATATTATCTTCAACATAATAAGCCGGTTGAAATCGCTAACCGAATGGGACGTGCTATACAAACTATTTATAATGTAGTCAATAAGTTCAAGCAAGGCAAGACTGCTCTTGATTATTGGCACCAGTATAAAGAAAATAAGAAAAAATGTGGGAGAAAAGTCATTCAATTACCTGCTCATGAAGTAGATTACATTAAAGAGAAAGTCACTCTTGGTTGGACGCCTGACGTCATTATCGGGCGAAAAGAAAGGCCTGTTTCATGCGGTATGAGAACACTTTATCGTTTATTTTCTAAAGGAATATTTGATATTGACACACTACCGATGAAAGGTAAAAGAAAACCCAATGGCCATCAGGAAAAACGGGGAAAACAACAGTATCAGCGCTCAATCCATGATCGACCTGATAATTATCCTGATTTCAATTCTGAGTTTGGTCACCTTGAAGGTGATACGATCGTTGGCATTCATCATAAAAGTGCCGTCATTACTTTAGTTGAAAGATTATCTAAAGTCATTATCACGATTAAACCCAACGGCCGTAAGGCATTAGATATTGAAACTGCCCTTAATCAATGGTTTTCTCGCTTCCCTAAAAACTTCTTTAAATCTATTACGTTTGACTGTGGAAAAGAATTTTCTAACTGGAAAGCCATTAGTAACCAACATGATATTGATATATATTTTGCGGACCCTGGAACACCTTCTCAACGCCCATTAAACGAGAATTCTAACGGGATTCTGCGTCGTAATGGACTGCCGAAATCAATGGATTTTAGAGAAGTGAATCAGACATTTATTTCCAGTGTCAGCAATCAACGTAATCATATTCCAAGAAAATCATTGAATTACAGAACACCAATCGAAATATTTTTGAGCTATGTACAAGAAGCATTTTATTCTAGCTTAATTTGACAAATCATATACATAAATCGAACCGATATAATCTGATTTTTGCAGTAATTGATCAATTTTGCTGGCAAGCATCTGCTCATTAGATGTTAAATTGGAAGCAAGTTGTGCGGGTTCCGTTTTATAAATTTGTGGTTGAGGTTGTTTTGTTAATTGCCATCCTGTAATGATGCCTGTTGAAAAGAAGCTGACAGCCAGCAACAAAACTGCGAGAAAAGAAAGAGAGATCTGCTGTTTTTTTTGATGTTTTCCTTTTGCCATATTAATTCCTTTCTATCCATTTTTAACTATTTTTCATTGTAATCCTCAAAAAGAGCATTTGCCACTTACAATTTTGACATAATATTTGGTAAAATAATTCACGGCAGTAGAAATTTCATGTATAATAAACAGAGTTACGAAGATGATAGTAAGGAGGAGTTGTTTTGTCAGGAAACAAACAACACCCAAGCAAAGACAAAAAAGAAGCCAGTAAGGCAGCTACAGCAGATATAATCGACAAGCGGAGAAATCTGCGTAAAAAAGAAGATAAGATCGTGAGGAAGATCATTTTAGTGATCGCTCTTACATTATTGATTATTGGCGGATTTCTCGGGTTTACCGTATATCGTTATGTAGATAGCGGGTTGAAGCCTTTAGATAAATCGGACGACCAATTAGTCCAAGTGGGAATCCCAAGCGGCTCTTCTAATAAGCAGATTGGCGAAATTTTGGAGAAAGACAATATTATTAAAAGTGGGATTGTTTTCAATTATTATACAAAATTTAAAAACTTAACTGGCTTTCAAGCTGGTTATTATCAGTTAGCGCCTAATATGACTCTTGATGAGATTGGCAAGCAGTTGCAAGAAGGCGGCACATCTGAGCCAACAAAAGTTGCAGATGGGAAAATTGCCATTCCAGAAGGCTACGACATCGATCAGATTGCTGAGCGGGTAGCGAAGGTAACTGGTAAAGACAAGAAAGAATTTTTAGATTTAGTAAATGATGAGACTTTCTTTAACGAGTTGTATCAAAAATTCCCAGAATTGTTGGAAAGTGCCTCTAAAACTGAGAACACAAAATACCGTTTGGAAGGCTACTTATTCCCAGCTACTTATGATTACTACACGAGTACTTCGCTTAAGGATCTTGTGATTGAGATGGTGAACAAGACAAATACGGTCATGCAAAACTATTATTCAGCTATCAAACAGAAAAATTTGACTGTACAAGAAGTTTTAACTTTGGCTTCTCTAGTTGAAAAAGAAGGCGTAAAAGAAAATGATCGTAAAAATATTGCACAAGTCTTCTTTAACCGAATCAAGGCAAATATGCCACTTCAGTCAGATATCTCTGTTTTATATGCATTAGGAGAACATAAAGAATTGGTGACGTATGAAGATACAGCTGTAGATTCACCATACAATTTGTATACCAATACCGGCTATGGGCCTGGTCCTTTTGACAATCCAAGCGAAGAGGCAATCAAGGCAGTATTAGAACCAGCAGAAAATGACTATTATTATTTCGTAGCAGATACGAGCACTGGAAATGTTTATTTCGCTAAAACGTATGAAGAACATATGGAACTAGTGCAAAAATATGTAAATAATTCTTAGAAAAACAGGGGCTAGTCATTGATCATTTTTAGAAAAACATTTACATTTTAAGAAAAGTGTGGTAATCTTTTTTGGACTATATTCCTCAAAAGATTACCTTTTGCGGTATTTTATCGAAAAAAGGAGACGTTACACATGGTAGAGAAAGTTTATCCAATGACTCTAGAAGGTAAAGAAAAATTAGAAAAAGAATTAGAAGAACTAAAAACAGTTAAACGCGGAGAAATCATTGAACGAATCAAAATCGCTCGCGGTTTCGGAGATCTTTCCGAAAACTCCGAATACGAATCAGCTAAAGATGAACAAGCATTTGTTGAAGGAAGAATCACAACAATTGAAAATATGATCCGTTTTGCACAAATCATCGATAATGACGGCGTAGATGCAGATGAGGTATCGATTGGTAAAACAGTTACGTTCATCGAGTTGCCTGATGGAGATGAAGAAGAGTACACGATTGTCGGAAGTGCTGAAGCAGACCCGTTTTCTGGAAAGATTTCCAATGATTCTCCTATCGCGCAAGCATTGATTGGCAAACGTAAAAATGATGAAGTAACCATTGCTACACCAGGTGGCGATATGTTAGTTAAAATCGTCAAAGTAGAACAAGCGTAGTCTGACTGAAAGATCTAGAGAGTTCATCTTACTGATGACGCACTCTAGATCTTTTCTCTTTGAGTATTGCAGTTTTCACTGAACGATCTTACATCTAAAGTCCTATAGCCAACAGTCAAAAAAATAGGTATGATGAAATGAGAATGTGTCAGGAGGGAGAAAAAGCGATGAATAGTTCTTGGCGTTTTTTTGTGGTAGCCGAAGCACTGCTGCTGTTATTTGCTGTTTGGCAAATCGTAAACAATACTGGACTTTTGCTTTTAGTAATATTCGGTATTTTCAATATATATCTAGCTATGCGCAAATATCCTCGTACTAAATTTCAAAATTTTCAATTGATCTTAGGGAGCTTGGTCATTTTTTTTAGCTTAGTCAACAGTCCTGCTTTATGGATGATGGTTGTATTGGCCGTTTTATTTATCGGCCTGAAAGGTGTAGAGATTTCAGGAATAGATTTGACAAAAAATGCTTTTTGGCGAAAAAAACAGATCATGATGGTCCAAACAGAGCAATTAAAAACACATAATAATGAGCGTAAAAGACAGCAATTATTTGGTAACCAACGTATTGGAAACGACGTCTATGAATGGGATGATATCAACATTGCCATCATTTCTGGTGATACTATCATCGATTTGGGCAATACACTTTTGCCAAAAGATGATAATATTGTGATTGTAAGAAAAGGGATAGGCAGAACACGGATCTTAGTACCCCTGGGAGTGGCTATTCGTTTAGAGCATGCGACATTAGTAGGAAATGTCTTGTTTGAAGAAGAGCAGTTTTCCTTAAAAAACGAACAGATCAAAATCTGCAGCAGTGATTATGATGAAAATCCTCGCAGATTGAAGATCATTACCAATACCTTGGTTGGAGATGTCGAGGTGATACGAATATGATGGGAAGAATATCCAAAGCAATGCTAGCTGTTTATTCGGGGATTGCGGCTTTCCTTATTATTCTATTTTCACTTTTCACTTATTTTTATGCCAGTAACCAAAGTCATTGGTGGGGAGAATTGCTGCGTGCGCGTTTATTATACGTTCCGCTTATCTTCCATTTGATGGCAATTTCATTAGGTGTAGGATTGATCGTATTTCTATTGTTATCACTTATTCAAAAGGCAAAATACGGGAAAATCGAAGAAAAGCTTCGTGCACTTTCTTCTGGCAATTATGAATCCAAACTTTTGCATCAGCCGATCCCAAGCGCGTCGGATGATCTGTACATCAAAGATATTGATATGGAAATTACTAAAATAAAAGAAAAAATGATCGAAGTATCCAGTGAATTACAGATTATGACTAGCCGTCCTCAATATGTAGATGGACAAACCAAAGAAGAGATTTTAGAATTAGAAAGGCATCGATTAGCTCGTGAGCTTCATGATTCAGTTTCACAGCAATTATTTGCAGCGATGATGATGATGTCGGCATTGACGGAGCAAGCAGAAAAAAGTGAGACACCAGAAATGTTCCGTAAGCAGTTGAAAATGGTGGCAGAGATCATCAACGCTTCCCAGTCTGAGATGCGTGCGCTGCTTCTTCATCTGCGTCCAGTCAATTTAGAAGAAAAAAGTTTAAAACAAGGCATTGAGCAGTTATTGAAGGAATTGCAGAATAAAATCCAGATTTCGCTAAAATGGGATGTAGAAGATGTAAAATTAACTAGTTCCATTGAGGATCACTTGTTCCGAATCGTTCAAGAATTGTTATCAAACACATTAAGACATGCTAAGGCTAATGAATTAGAAGTCTATTTGCATAAAATAGATAACAATCTTTTATTACGTATCATTGACGACGGGACAGGATTTAATATGAATGAAACCAAAACGGGAAGTTATGGATTGAACAATATCAAAGAACGAGTAGCTGGTATTGGTGGAACAGTAAAAATCATTAGTTTTAAAGGGCAAGGTACGAGCGTGGAGATCAAGGTCCCTTTGATGAAGGAGGCATAGATAAAGATGATAAAAGTTTTATTAGTAGATGACCATGAAATGGTACGCTTAGGCGTCTCTTCTTATTTATCTATCCAAGAAGACATTGAAGTGATTGGAGAAGCTGAAAATGGACGTCAAGGCTATGAAAAGGCGATGGCACTTCGACCAGATGTCATTTTAATGGATCTAGTCATGGAAGAAATGGATGGCATCGAATCAACAAAAGCAATCTTAAAAGATTGGCCAAAAGCCAAAATCATTATCGTCACAAGTTTTATTGATGATGAAAAAGTTTATCCTGCAATTGAAGCAGGAGCAGCAGGATATTTGTTGAAGACGTCTACCGCACATGAAATAGCTGATGCTATAAGGGCTACGCAATGCGGCGAGCGAGTATTGGAACCTGAAGTGACAACAAAAATGATGGAAAAAATGAGTCGGCGAAATGATCCAGTATTGCATGAAGAATTAACGAATCGAGAAAATGAAATTTTGATGCTGATTTCTGAAGGGAAAAGTAATCAGGAAATCGCGGATGAATTGTTTATCACACTGAAAACAGTTAAAACGCATGTGTCGAATATATTAGCTAAGTTAGAGGTAGAAGACCGAACTCAAGCAGCTATCTATGCGTTTAAACATGGTTTGGTGAAATAAAAACGATGATAAAGAGGATAATCAAAAGCTGAGAAAATAACTATTATTTTTCTTGGCTTTTTTACAATAATGATGCTTGCTTTTGTTTTTGGAAAGGCTTTGTTATACTGAGAAAAGAAGATACTAAAGGAGGAAAATGGTGAAACAAAATTTTGCAATTATAGGCCTTGGACGATTTGGCGGAAGCATCTGCCGTACACTGATCGAAGCTGGACAAGAAGTACTGGCTATTGACAGTAATGAAGATCGAGTCAATGAATATATGAATATAGCCACTCATGCTGTTGTGGCAAATGCACAGGATGAGATGACACTTCGTTCATTAGGTATAAGAAATTTCGATCATGTAATTGTCGCTATTGGAGAAGATATCCAAGCCAGTATCTTAGTTACTCTGATGGTAAAGGAAATGGGCGTACCGAATATTTTAGCAAAAGCCCAAAATGAGTACCATGCCCGTGTACTAGAGAAGATCGGAGCAGATCGTGTCGTACACCCTGAGCGAGACATGGGGATACGGATTGCACATAACTTAGTATCAAAGAATATTCTAGACTACTTAGAGCTGTCAGATAAATATTCTTTAGCAGAAATCCGAGTCTCCAATCCTAAATTTTTCAACAAAACATTAGCTGAATTAAATTTCAGACAACGTTTTGACTTAACAGTAGTCGCCATACGAAGAGTAGATCAAACGGTTATCGCTTCTCCTGCAGCAGATGAATATGTTCGTGAAAATGATAATCTACTGGTGATTGGAGAGACAGGCGATGTGGATATTCTAGACGATAAGATGAATCAATAGAAAGAAAAGAGAAAGTAGGTTGTTGGGATGGAATTAACGGTAACGCCAAAAGCACAAAAGTGGTTTGACTCAGAAATTGATCTGCCAGAAACTTACGGAATACGTTTTTTTGGAAAAGTCTACGGCAAAACAGAGGTTCATGATGGTTTTTCGATTGGAATGTCAGTTGAACAGCCAGAACATCCTGTAAAGAAAGTGGAAATGGATGGGACACTTTTTTTTATCGAGGAAGCAGATGAATGGTTCTTTAAAGGATATGATTTACTTGTTGATTATGATCCCAACCTGGAGGAGCCAACCTATCACTTTAAAAAACAATAAAAAAAGAGAGGGTGACACAATTTTTGTCACCTTCTCTTTTTTCTTTTGAAAATATTGTTTTCAGCTATTAATATCCTGCAGACAATTTTACTTGATTGGTTTGAAGCTCATGGGTGGCAAAGTAGCTTTTCAGATTGGTTAAAAAAATAGCCATTAATTTCTTTTGAAAATCAGGTGTCAAACCTGCAATGTGGGAAGTAATCAGTACATTGTCCATTTTCCAAAGAGGATGATCTTGTGGAAGAGGCTCTTCCTCAAAAACGTCTAATGCTGCAAAGGAAAGTTGCTGGTTATTTAAAGCCTGCACCAGATCTTGTGTCTTAACAGAAGCACCACGGCCAACATTGATGAATACAGATTTTGGATCAAAGTGTTCAAACATATGCTGATCAAAGAGCCCAGTTGTTTCCTCCGTTAGAGGTAAGATATTGACTACGAAATCTACTTCAGGAAGAACTTCCTTTAGTTGATTTAAAGAAAAAGTCTTTTCCATTCCTTCTGCTGGATGACCGGATGTATTGATTCCATAGCAGTTCATGTCTAATGCTTTGCATTTTTTTGCAATCATTTTTCCAATATGGCCAGTTCCAATGATTAGTATTTTTTTTCCTTGGATAGATTGGTAATGGACCGATGAACCTAACCATTTCATGTCACTCTGTGCCTTTTGTGCTTGAAAAAGACCACGAGAATACCCAAGGATGATTCCTAAGACATGCTCCGTAATCGATTCACTGTGGATGCCACTACCATTTGAAAGTAAAATATGTTTCTTTGAAAAAGTCTCAAGGGGTAGCTGATCAACACCAGCTGAGATAGATTGGACCCATTTCAAGGTAGAAGAGGCTAATAGTTTTTCTTGGTAGTCTGAGTTCCAGCCCAAACTGATCTCTACATTTTGTAGATCCTCTGGTTGTAATTCTGTTTTAAAGATATAACCAGGCGCTATAGTATGGATTTCTTCGATAAATTCATCACGAAATGGACGATCTGCATAAATGATTCTTTCTGACATAGTTAATTTCCCGCCTTTCTTTACTCTAAGTGTAGCGCATACAAGAAGAACTTTGAAGCGCCTTGCTTGTTTTTTGAGAAAGAAATATTTTTCAAATAAAAAAGGGGCTGTGACAAAAAAAATGTCACAACCTCTAAAAGGGTCTATTGAAGTAGAAATAACGAGTTGTCTTTATTTCTTAATTGATCGATATTTTTGCCCATCCTTTGACAGCTTGAGCAAAAATAAAGATTCCTGCAAAAGCAATGAAGGCGCTAGTGTCAAAAGAAGGAAGAAAGACCATCAAGATTGTTGCAATTATAGTAGGCAATGAAATTGAATAGATCAATGTTTTTAAACAATCAAGAAAAGTAGCTTTTGTTAGTCGAAAGCGTGCATAGAGAAAAGCAGCAATGTTGGTAAATAGCAAAGTGATCAGCAGATTCAGAAAACTAAGATAAATAGAAAATATAAATGTCAGGACTTTTATCCAAAGTGGTATAGATGCTTCACTTAAAAAAGAACGGAGCTGCTTACCTGTTAAGTTTTTTAAAGATTCATTGGTGTAGGGAAGTTCTAATTGGTTATTGTTCAACAAAGCAGAAGTCGTGCCTGTATTAGGAAGAGCTATGATAAGTTTGTTTTTTAACATCCCGACACTAACAAAATTTCCCATCAAATCAGTAGAGATGTCCTGTTCTGTTCGTTTTCCCTCTGGATCAAATGTGAAGATAATGGAGTTTGTTTGGTAAATGAATCCTTCTTTTTCTTCGGTTTGAAGCTGCCCGTTTTGGATTGTAAAATCAGGAATGCGAGTAGCAATCTTTTGCCCATCCAATTGAATGTTGTTTAAGACTTGAAAAACTTGAAAAGAGATTGGCAAAGCCATAATTATACTCAAAACTAAAAGATAGACAATGGCTTTCCAAAATGGGACATTTCTCGCCTCCTTTAGGTCTTTGAATCGTATAAAGGAACTGATAATTAATTGTTTTGTTGTCATAAGTACTCCTCATCTAGTAGTGTCATCACTTGCAATTCTAGCGAAGTATCAAGTGAAATACAAGTGCTTTAGGGAAACAGCTGAATGATTGGTGAAATATCAAAAAAATGTTATTCTTGTCTAAAGACTATCCAATATAAATAAAATGGAGGAAGGAATAGTGCCTACACAGCCACAGAGATCATCAAAAAAACTATTTGGAGTAGTGGTTTTGAATGCGGTGATCACTTTATCAGAATTTATTGGAGGGATTATGTCAGGGAGTTTGTCTCTTGTTTCAGATGCTTTCCATAACCTTAGTGATACATTGGCAATTATTTTTTCTTACGGGGCACAAAAAATGGCCCGAAAAGAAGCAAATAAAAAACGTACGTATGGCTACCAGCGTTTAGAAATATTGAGTGCTTTCATCAACTCATTCATATTGATCATATTATCCTTGTTTTTAACCGTTGAAGCATTCAAGCGGTTCACTTCACCAGAAAAGATAAATAGTCATTTGATGCTAACAGTAGCAGTTATTGGATTGCTCGCGAATTTGTTCTCAGTATTATTATTACGACAAGAAGCAGATGAAAGTTTGAATATAAAATCTAGTTATTTGCATTTGTTAAGTGATACACTGTCTTCGGTAAGTGTGATTATCGGAGCAATTTTGATCCGTTTTTTCGATATCTACTGGATCGATCCAGTTATTACACTGATCATTTCGATATATATATTGATAGAAGCGATAATGGTGATCAAAAAAGCTGCCGCTATTTTAATACAAAGTGCACCTGCTATCGACTATGAAAAAATGGAACAAGAAATTGAAGCAATCGATGGGGTAAAGGATGTTCATCATGTCCATATTTGGCAGTATAGCGAAAAGATAATTATTTTCGACGGACATATTGATTTTGAAGATCAGCTACTAAGCGAGATTGAAAAGATATATCCTCGTATAATTTCTTTATTAAAATTAAAATATGGTATTACACATGTGACGATCCAAGCAGAGACAAAGGCAAAGGATCAAAAAAATTAATTTTTTTAAATAAAGATGAAAGTTATTGAAATATAGAGTATGATAAATAAGAATTTTTAATAAGGTAGGTTGGCTCATGAAGCAGTATCGACAGTTAAAAGGATATTTAGAAGCAAAAGGATATTGGGAGATACTAGTCTATCTCTTTTTTGGTGGTTTGGCTACGATTGTAAATTTTGTTAGTTTTGCTCTCGCACGCCAATATTTTGATTTAAGTATGGCCTTATCCAATTCTATTTCGTGGTTTTGTTCTGTATTGTTTGCTTTTGTAACGAACAAACTTTGGGTATTCCATTCAAAATCACCGAATTTTACACATGCACTTATTGAATGCGGTAAGTTCTTCTTCTACCGTATCCTTTCTTACGGATTGGACATGGAGGCAATGGTATTGTTGATTAATGTTATGAACAGCAATGAGTATGTGGCGAAAATCATCACTCAAATTATTGTTATCCTAGCGAACTATATTTTCAGCAAGTTGTTTATTTTTAAAGAAACTGAGGTTTTTGAAGAAGAAGTAGGTCAAAGTGAAAAAGACGACTAGGCATAACAATTGAAGAATTTCCTTCTCTTTGTTACTCTTTGTAATGTAGACATTATTAAGAAAACATTGAGGAGGAATTTTTTTATGACTTACACATTACCAGATCTACCTTATGCATATGACGCATTGGAACCTTATATTGACGAAGAAACGATGCATCTGCATCATGATAAGCATCACAATACTTATGTGACGAATTTAAATGCAGCAATTGAGAAATACCCAGAATTAGGCGAAAAAACAATAGAAGAATTATTATCTGATATGGACGCTATTCCAACAGATATCAAGACAGCTGTACGTAACAATGGTGGCGGACATGCTAACCATTCATTTTTCTGGGAAATCATGGCACCAAATGCTGGTGGCGAACCTACAGGAGAAATAAAAGAAGCGATTAATGAAGCTTTTGGTGATTTTTCTTCTTTTAAAGAAGAATTCAAAAAAGCAGCCGCTGGACGATTTGGTTCTGGATGGGCTTGGCTTGTAATGGAAAATGGAAAATTAGCTATTACCTCTACTGCAAATCAAGATTCTCCATTGATGGAAGGAAAGACACCAATTCTAGGTTTGGACGTTTGGGAACATGCTTATTATTTGAAATATAAAAATGTCCGACCAGATTATATTGCAGCATTCTGGAATGTTATTAATTGGGATGAAGTAAACAAACGTTTCGAAGCAGCAAAATAACCATTTCCTCCGTCATATCAGTCTTAAAAATAATTTGGAAAATAAAAGAGCGAAAGCTTGCTAGCGTTTTCTAAATTGGGTATAATGTTCTTGCAAGGTTACTTGCAAGAACTTTTTTGGAGGCTATACATTTATGGAACACGGAACGGTTAAATGGTTCAACAATGAAAAAGGATTTGGGTTTATTACAGTAGACGGCGGAGATGACGTATTTGTTCATTTCTCAGCAATTCAAGGAGACGGCTTCAAGAGCCTAGAAGAAGGTCAAGAAGTAGAATTCACGATTGTTGAAGGTGCACGCGGACCTCAAGCTGCTGAAGTGACTAAATTATAATAATTTGTTGAATAAAGACACGACTTCTTAGAGAGTCGTGTCTTTTTGTCTATTTATGAAGTTTTTAGATTTTTTGGCTAAGTAAATGCATTTGTTCACTTGACATGTCCTAACTAATTATCAAGCAAGGAACATTTTCTTCGTTAGTAATGGATTTTAAAGAAATTTCAGTTTTTGGATGTTGAATAAAAGACCATTTGTGAAACCACTAGTATACTTACTCATTACCATGTCAATTCTATTACTTTAAAAGAAAATCGTTTTACTTTGAAGAGGAGCATATCTATCCATTAAAAGATGATGGTAATGCAATCACTAGTTCGAGTCATTTTAAGAGCCATGCAGTGAGCTGGAAATAAAACGAATAGAAGATGGGTAAAAGGACCAGTCATAGGAAGAAATTTTCGTGAAATCGAATGATAATCTGAACGGTAGGCAAAGACTGTTAAAAAGATGGGAAAGGTATGTGCGATCATTTTACTGCACGATTATTTGGAAAATACCTTGTTGTTCGCTTTTTCTGGAAAAAATACATAAAAAAAGATAAAACGATTGCGAACTGCGTGTATTCGGTCTTTCGATCTTTTTCACGGTATGGTATGATAGTTAAGAATTTTGAGAAATTTTAAAAAATAATAATCGTTACACAAAAATGTTTTTTAAAGTTTTCTTATGATTAAAAAGTGAATTTGCTGATTGAACAGTTATATGAGACAATATTTTAGAAAATGTGAAACAGAGGTGTATTATGAAGCGATGGCAAAAAGTTCTATTAACCTTGTTAGGGGTATTCGTTTTGCTGATTGCCGGATTATCAGCATACGGAATCAGATTTATGGGAGAAGCGAGCCAAACAGTAAACAAAATTTCTAAAAACTCTAATCGAATATCCTCCAAACGTTCTGAGAGAGTAAGCATTGATGACAAAGAACCTTTTTCGGTTTTGCTATTAGGTTTAGATACCGGTGGATTAGGAAGAACGGAACAAGGACGTTCTGATACGATGATGGTAGTAACAGTTAATCCGAAACAAAAAAAATCAACGATCATCAGTTTGGACCGAGATATTTATACGAATATCGTAGGTTATGGAACGGTAGATAAATTAAATCATGCCTATGCATTTGGTGGTGTCGAAATGGCCATGGATTCAATTGAGCAACTGCTCGATATTCCTATTGATCATTATGTAACGATCAATTTGGATGGCATGGAAGATTTGATCAATGCGGTCGGTGGCATCAAAGTGAATAATAAAATTGACTTTACTTTGGATGGTGTCCATGTACCAGTAGGTGAACAAACATTGAATGGAGAAAAAGGTTTAGCCTATTCTCGAATGCGACACGAAGATCCAGAAGGCGATATCGGTCGACAACGTCGTCAGCGGGAAGTAGTGACGAAAATCGTCAATAAAGTTTTAAGTTTAGATGGCGTAAGCAATTATAGAAAAATTTTAAAAGCAGTTGAGAACAATGTGACGACGGACTTAGATTGGGATGACATGCTTGATGTAGCGACGAACTACACCCCGGCGTTTGAAACAATCAAACAAGACCAGTTGCAAGGCGAAGGACAAATGATCAATGATATCTACTATCAAATTTTAGGAAAAAATGATCTTCTTTCGATCCAAAATGAACTGAAGAAACAATTAAATATAAAAACAAGCGATACATTACCTAATTTGAAAAATGAGAATGCTTCAATGATGTTCTTTGATGATTCGGAAGATGGCGATTCGACAAACGGTGATGGATCGAATAGTGAAGGGTACACCGATTATTCTTCCTATTCAGAAAACACATATGATCAGTACCAAGATCCGAATACCTATTATCAGCAAACAGAAGATACAAGTCAGTACTATACACCAAGTCAAGATACTCAAAGTTATGATCCTTACGCTGGACAGGAACAAAATGGTTATGGTTATGACCAGAATAATGAGTATGGAACAACAAGTGGGTACTAGAAAAAAATAGTTTGGTTAATAAAGAGTGCCACCTAAATTAGACAAAAAATCTAACTTAGGTGGCACTTTTTCTATGTGTTAAATTACAGGACGTCTCTTTTTAGCGCTTAGTTTAAAAAATAAATTGAATAATTCAATAGAGTTGCGAATAGTACCCATAAATAATAAGGAATCATGAGCCACATTGCCAGGCGATGATGCAGCCACAACTGATACATAAGCACTGACAAGAAAATAACTAAAAGTGTAATATCGATTGCTGCAATGAAAATATTTCTTAAATTAAAAAATAGAGCAGACCATATAAAATTAAAAATGAACTGAATCACAAAAAGACCGACAAGATTGTTTCGCTGTTTTTTGTTGTTGTGATTAAGTAACAAATAAAGAGAAATACCCATCAATATATACAGTAAGGTCCACATCGGCCCAAATATCCAGCTAGGTGGTGCAAATGGTGGAAGTTGCAAAGAATAGTAATATTCTCCGGGATTTCCGCTAAGCAACCCTGATAAAAAGCCTAATATGACAATTCCTATAACACAAACCCAAAAACGAATATCTTTTATCATCTTCATTTTACTAACTCCTTTCTATAATAGTAGTTTACCATGAAGGCTCACAGCAAGACCTGTATTTAGTTTGTGAAGTAAGAAAAAAATTGATAATTGTTGTTATTAAAAAGTTGAACATTTGTTTATATGAATGATGTTTTTGAAAAAGATCATATGATTTGATTCTCATGTTTTCTATTTGTACTTTTCTCGTCTACTTCTGTTATAATCTGCATCTTACTTTTTTCACCTTTTTTACTTCAACATAAAATTATAAAAGCATAATGTTTGTGTTAATGCAATAAAGCGTTTACAATGTGGTTATCAAATGAAGGAGGTTTCTACATGAAAAAGATTAGTACGTTATTGTTTATTGGGTTAGTTAGTTTAGGGTTGTTCGGTTTTAGCATTCCAGGTTTTGCGCATGGTTATATTACTTCTCCAGGAAGCCGTGCATACCTAGGAACATCAGCAGCAGGAAACTTAAATCAAAATGTCGGAAGAGCACAATGGGAACCGCAAAGTATCGAAGCTACCAAAAATACATTCATTGATGGAAAAATTGCTAGTGCAGGAGTCAGCGGCTTTGAGCCTTTAGATGAACAGACATCTAACAGATGGCATAAAAACATGGTTAATCCAGGAACATTAAATATTACTTGGAATTTAACAGCACAACATCGGACAAGTACTTGGGATTACTACATTACCAAACCAACTTGGAATCCTAATCAACCTTTGAAATTTAGTGATTTTGAATTGATCACAAAAATAGACGACAAAGCAACTGTTCCACCAAAAACAGTCAACCAAACGATCACACTTCCGCAGGATCGAAAAGGATATAATGTGATTTTAGCAGTATGGAATATCAGCGATACGACAAATGCATTTTATCAAGTGATAGACGTGAATATCCAATAATAATCAAAAAGGGCTGTGACAAATGTAGTGACCCCCAAAAGTTAGACTTTTTTGGAGTGGAGAAATCCACTCCTTTTTTCATGCTCTAAAATGATATTTTTACACAACCGTTACGGTTGTTTTACGAAATTGGACGGGACTTTGCCAGTTTAATTTCTGTTTTATCCGTTCATTATTGTAGTAATAGATATAGCTATCGATGGCTGATTTTAATTCCTCGAAACAGTTATAAACTTTCCCGTGAAAAATCTCTTGTTTTAATAAGCTCTTAATTGTCAAATTAAGTTAGACAAATCATCAATACTTACGTAACTCAAAAATACTTCCAAAGGTGTTCGATAATTCAGTGATTTTCTAGGAATATTATTTCGTTTCGATGCGACAGATTGAATAAAAGATTCATCTACTGAATTGAAATCCATAGATTTCAATAAACCATCTCTACGTAACAATCCGTTAGAATTCTCGTTTAGGCCTCTTTGAGACGGCGTTCCTGGATCAGCGAAATAAATGGCAATATCATTGGCATTACTGATCTGTTTCCAATTTGAAAATTCCTTTCCACAATCAAAAGTGATGGATTTGAATAGATTTTTCGGTACAGATTCAAACCAATGATTTAATTTGTTTTCAATATCAATCGCTTGTCTACCACACGGTTTCAATGTGATGATAACTTTTGATAATCGCTCAACTAAGGTAATTACAGCACTTTTATGTTTCAAACCTACGATAGTGTCACCTTCAAGGTGACCAAACTCATTTGAGAATTGGCTATAATCTTTTTCACGTTCATGAATAGAGCGACGGAAAGCTTGTTTTCCACGTCTTTCTTGATGTCCATTTGGTTTACGCTTGCCTTTCATCGGTAAGTCAGAAGGATTAAATAGCCCCTTTTTGAACATACGATAAATGGTACGAGCAGAACAACGAATAGGAAACGCTGCACGACCAACAATCACATCGGGTGTCCATCCTTGAACAACCTTTCTTTGAATATATTCTGATTGTTCCTCAGGTAAAACAAGCGGGCGTCTACCACAGTTTGATTTGTTTTTCTTATACTGTTGATAGTACTCTAAGGCTGATTTTCCTTGCTTGAAGAACAGGTATACTTTATGGATCGTTTGTCTTGAACGATTCAAGCAATGCGCAGTTTTCGCAACAGATTGATTTATTTTGAAATAAGACTCTATCATTACAAGTTCATCCGTTGTAAGATGGGTATAGGTCATTTGTACTCACTCCTTATAATTCTTTGGACGGAACTATTTTGAGTGTAGCACAAATGACTTTTTTAGTTGTCTAGCTTAATTTTACAATCGGCGAGCCAAAAAAATTCTCCATAAGTGAATTATCTAAGCAGTTCCCTTTCCGAGACATGCTTTGAAAGATTTTGTACTCCTTCAATTTGTTTCTATAAGCTTTCATTTGATACGCCCAACCTTGATCTGAGTGAAACGTACGACGATAGGGACAATCGTTAGTGGTCTGGATAGCTTCCTCCAAACCTTCCATTACCGCTAATGCATTGGGTTTTTCAGAGATACGATAGGATAAAATCTCACTATTGAACATATCCATAAAAGGATCTAGATACAATTTATTTTGACGGATAATGCCTTTGGCATCCACTTCATGGTATTTAAATTCAGTTGTATCCGTCGTGATTTTCTGATGGCAGATACTAGTGTAGAAACGACGATGGATCCGATTTTTGGCTACTGCTCCGACTTGACCTCGATAAGAATTGTAGCGCCGTGATTTACGTGTGTATGCCGTTACTTTTATTCCTAGCTTCTTGATCAGGCGCTGAACTTTCTTTTTATTGATAGAGAAACCGCGGTTTCTTAGTTCATTGGTCATCCGTAAACAGCCATAATCCTTGTGCTTCTCCCGAATTTTAAGCATTTCCGCTTCAATCTCTTGATCTGGATTTTTACGGTCCAATCGTTTTTGCCAGTACATAAAGGTTGCCTTAGGGAACTTTAAAGTTTCTAGAAGCTCAACTAATTTAAACGGTCCTCGGAGGCTTGCGATGATTCGTGCGATTGCTTCATTCGTCGTTGTTGGGCTTCCTGTTTTCGCAGCTTCCTCAATTCTTTTAAAAAGGCATTTTCAATTTGAAGGGAACGGACTCGTTTCTCCAACTCCTCGATGCGTTCACGTTCTTCAGACGTTGCTTTAGTTGTAGATTTTTTCTTATTTTTGGGTTCATTTTTCTTAGACAAGATAGGTGGACATCCTTTCGTTTTTGAGAGTCCATCGATCCCACCCTCACGGAATTGATGCATCCAACTAGCGATCAAATTAGGGTTGTTCATGTTAAGTGTGTTGGCAACTTCACGATAGGACAGCTCACTTGTTAGATATAACTCTATCGCATCCAGCTTAAATTGAACAGAATATTTTTTCTTTTGTCGCTTTCTTACTAGACCCTCTTCACCAAATTCTTGATAGGCATTGATCCAGCGCTTCACTTGTGATGGAGCCTTAATGGAATACTTCTTTGCCAGATAATCACTTCCGCCTTTGCCATCCAAATAATCATGAACGATCTTTAATTTAAGTTCAAAAGTATACTTAGCCATAAAAAATACCGACCTCCAAAAGTTAGATTTTTTGGTCTAACTTTTGGGGGTCGGTACAAAAAACTATGTCACAACCCTTTTTTTAAATAAATAGTGTCCTCCTGTTAACTCTTCGGTCACAAGTACAGTATTCATAAAACATGAAGAGCTATTTTTGTTTGGCTGTTCTTATTACTTGATACAGGGCAGACTTTTTCACAACCTCTTTCATTTAGTCAGCGAGTCTCGTCATCTTCACGACAACTTCACAACGTGCAGTCTGAGGAAACATGTCGACAGACTGTAAATATTCAATCTTGAACTTTTTACTTAAATTAACTAGATCTCTGGCAAGTGTAGAAACATTACAGGAGATATAAACAAGTTTTTTTGGAGGGTATTTCAATAATGATTGGATCAATGCGTTATCCAAACCCGTACGTGGTGGATCTACGATGATACCATCAGGCTGAAAACCTTCATTCAACCATTTAGGCAGAACTTGCTCTGCTGTCCCGACTTCATATCGAGTGTTGTGATATCCTAATCTTTCCGCATTTTTTTTTGCATCAGCGATTGCTTGAGGAACGGTATCCATTCCCCGTACTTCTTTGGCTTGTTTTGCTACACTTAAGCCGATCGTCCCAACTCCGCAATAAGCATCCACGATCGTTTCATTAGGCTGGACATCTAATGCTTTGATTCCTTCGCCATAAAGCAATTCGGTCTGCTGAGGATTGAGTTGAAAGAAGGCACGAGGAGAAAGATCGAAAGTCACTTCATTGATTTGTTCTTCAATGGCTTCTTTTCCCCATAAGTGGATCGTTTCATCCCCCATCACGAGAGACGTTTTTTGTGCCTGGACATTTTGCATGATTGAAACAACTTCGGGCAGTCGTTCATTGATCTCACGGATCATTGCGTTTTTTTGCGGGAATTTTTTACTGCGAGTAATAAAAACAACTTGTAACTCCCCAGTTTTGACACCGATTCTAACCATGATTGTGCGGAAGATTCCACTGTTTGTCCGTTCATCATAGATGGGTGCATCAAATTTATTCAATAGTTGAACAACAGTATTCATTACTTTTTGTGTTCGAGGTTCTTGAACCAAGCAGTCTGTTATAGGGACTAACTGATGAGAGTTTGCTTCGTATAAACCAGCTTCAATTTTTTGAGTCTGCTTATTTTTTCGTAACTGAAATTGTGCTTTGTTTCTATAATGCCAAGGCTCATCCATCCCGATCGTCGGCAAAAGTTGATAAGATCGAAAGCCTGCTGGTTTGAATTTTTCCAATGCTTGCAAAAGCAGATCCTTTTTAAAATCCAATTGAGCTTGATAAGCTAAGTGTTGTAATTGACAGCCACCGCATTCATAGTAAACAGGACATGGTGCCACTACGCGATCTTTGCTTGTTTTTTTGACTTTTATTAATTCTCCTTCTGCATAGCGAGGAGTTGCTTTCGTGATTTTCACTAGTACTTCTTCTTTTGGTAGTGCATATGGAACAAATATGATCAACCGTTTGAAATAACCGATTCCTTCACCATTTATGCCTAAACGCTTGATTTTCAAAGGAACCGTTTGTCCAGTTTTGACAATTGTTTCTGCCATAAGTATCTCCCTTTTTCTTTTTTCTGTGGTTTATTCTAACATATAATACCTGATTACGGGGATTTTCTGTGGTATGATAGAGAATATATGTTCGAGGAGGGTGTTTATGTTAACCGTTACGAGAATCAGTAAAGGCAAAGGCCCTTTCTATCGCGTAGATTTATCTGAAGGAGAAGCTTTACAAGTATCTGAAGATGTATTAGTACGCTATCGATTATTAAAAGGACAGGAATTAGACGAAGAAACTATCCAAGAGATCAAGAAGAGTAGCGGAGCTGATTTCGGTTTTCACCTAGCAATGAATTACTTAAGTTATCAGTTGCGATCGGAAAAAGAAATCCGAACATACTTAAAAGAAAAGGAAATCCTTCAAGAAGATCGAAATAAAATCGTAGCCCGCTTAAAAGAATTGGACCTTGTCGATGATTTGGTCTATGGGGAAAGTTATGTGCGCACGAATATGCGCTTAAGTGACAAAGGACCAAAGAAATTAGCGCAGAAGATGCAGCAAAAAGGTTTGAAACTTGAAATCATTGAACAAGCGCTCAACCAATATACATTTGAAGACCAAGTTCAAAATGCACATCAGACAGCCGAAAAAGCGTTTGGAAAAAATCACGGAAAAAGCCAAAAAGAATTATTGAGAAAAATCCAACAAACATTGATGACGAAAGGCTTTTCTCAAGAAGTGATCCAACAAGCGATGGCTGATCTTCCGCAAGAAGCAGATCAAGAAATAGAATATGATTATTTAGTCAAACAAGGAGATAAACTATGGCGAAGAAATTTAAGGTTTGAACCTAAAAAAAGAAATCTAAAAGTAAAGCAAAGCTTATATCAAAAAGGATTTGATTTGGATATGATCCAGCGATTCATTACGGAAAAGGAAGAGGAAAGTGAATAAAGAATGGGAAAAATGGACAGATAAAGAAAAAAAAGAATTTCAAGACCAGTTCATTCAATGGTATGAACAAGAAAAAAGAAACCTGCCTTGGCGCTATAATCGTGATCCTTATCGTATCTGGATCTCTGAGATCATGCTTCAGCAAACCAGAGTAGACACAGTGATCGATTATTTTTATCGTTTCATGGAATGGTTTCCTACAATTGAAGAGCTAGCAAATGCTCCAGAAGAAAAGCTTTTAAAAGCATGGGAGGGCCTTGGTTATTACTCAAGAGCCCGGAACATCCAAGCTGCTGCTAAACAGATCATGTCAGAATTTGATGGGGAAATGCCGCAAACGCCTGAAGAAATTAACTCATTGAAGGGAATAGGACCATATACGACAGGCGCGATTGCAAGTATCGCATTTGGACTTCCAGAACCCGCAGTTGACGGCAACGTGATGCGAGTAGTCAGCAGATTGTTTTGCATTGAAGCAGACATCGCAAAAGCTTCTAGCAGGAAAATCTTTGATGAAGCGATGCGGAAAATCATTGATGAAAAGCATCCAGGTGAATTCAACCAAGCAATGATGGATCTAGGTTCAGCTATCTGTACACCAACCTCTCCAAAGTGTGAGACTTGCCCGATCCAAGCCTTTTGTTTAGCTAACAAACGAGGAATCCAAACGAGTTTTCCTGTAAAAACAAAAAAAGCAAAGCCAAAAGACGTTTATTATATCAGTGCGGCTCTTCAAAATCATTCTGGAGCGTATTATTTTGAAGAAAGAGATAGCCAAAAATTGCTGGCGAATATGTGGACATTTCCAATGATGGAAGTGACACAAGAGGAGTATGAGCGATTGAAAAAAGAATGGGAAACAAAGCCAGAAATCGATCTGTTTGATGACCTAGTAGCAGAAGAAGAGCAAAATCTCCCATTTGAAAAGCAGGAACTCTTTGTTTGGCAGACACGACATTTAGGAGAAGTTACTCATATTTTTAGTCATCTGAAATGGCATGTTCTCCTTTTTTACGGACGGGCAACCGAGGGAGCAGAACAAGAATTTACCGAGAACAAAACTTCGAAGTGGTTGAAGCCTGATGCATTTGATTCGGTCGTTTTTCCTAAGGTCCAAATGAAACTGGTAGATCAGTTAGAGAAAAATCGAAACAATAGGAATCCTTTCTAGGCAAAGCTCATTTTTATTGATATAATAATTATGATGTCGGTGTAATGAACACCCAAACACAAAGCACAAAATGCTGCTTAAGGAAGGGTTGCTATGGGAGTTCCAAAAGAAGGAGAGTTTGTGACGATCCAAAGTTACAAGCACGACGGCAAATTGCATCGAACGTGGCGAGATACCATGGTATTAAAAACAAGCGAACACTCTATGATCGGCGTGAATGATCACACATTAGTCACTGAATCTGATGGCCGCCGATGGGTAACGCGCGAACCAGCGATTGTTTATTTTCATAAAAAATACTGGTTCAATGTAATAGCAATGATCAGAGAAAAGGGGGTTTCCTATTATTGTAATCTAGCTTCACCTTTTTTGCTGGACGATGAGGCCTTGAAATATATCGACTATGACTTGGATATCAAGGTATTTCCTGACGGCGAGAAACGACTATTGGATGTCGATGAATATGAGATGCACAGCAAAATGATGAATTATCCGAACGATATTGACTTCATCCTAAAAGAAAATGTGAAGATTCTGGTTGACTGGATCAATAATGGAGATGGCCCGTTCTCGGAAGGCTATATTGATATTTGGTATAACCGTTACAAGCAATTGTCGCGTAAGTAAACACAAAAAAGAACAGTAAGCCAGTGAGAGATTTTTCTCAAAAGCTTGCTGTTTTTTGCTTTTTTCGAAATAAATTTTTATAAAGTCTTTTTCATATAAATATGAGGCATGCCAGCATCTTCAAAAGGATCGCCGTAAGCTGTATATCCTAGTTTTTCGTAAAAAGTTTCAGCTGTGGACTGTGCCCCTAATAAAATCGTATTATAGCCTTGATTCTTAGCAAAGTTTTCTGCTTCTTCAATCAATATTTTTCCTAACCCTTGGTGTCTGTATTCAGAAAGAATCGCCATCCGCTGTAATTTCATTTTTCCGTTTTCTAAAGGCAAAAGACGTACAGTTCCTTGCGGTTCTTTTTTATCTGAGTACAGGACGAAGTGGATACAATGGGCTTCATCTTTGTCTATTTCTCGAGACAAAGGCACACCCTGTTCGACTACAAAAACTTGATGCCTGATCCGTACAGCATCTAAGTAAATATTGCTCATTGTATCTTTTGTTTGTACAACTTTCATGGTCTAGCCACCTTCCTTTCGTATAGTATACTGGAAAATAAAACAAATAAAAAGTATGGCAAGTTTTCAAAACGCCGATTGTAAAATTAAGCTAGACAACTAAAAAAGCCATTTGTGCTACACTCAAAATAGTTCTGACCAAAGAATTATAAGGAGTGAGTACAAATGACCTATACCCATCTTACAACGGATGAACTTGTAATGATAGAGTCTTATTTCAAAATAAATCAATCTGTTGCGAAAACTGCGCATTGCTTGAATCGTTCAAGACAAACGATCCATAAAGTATACCTATTCTTCAAGCAAGGAAAATCAGCCTTAGAATACTATCAACAGTATAAGAAAAACAAATCAAACTGTGGTAGACGCCCGCTTGTTTTACCCGAGGAACAATCAGAATATATTCAAAGAAAGGTTGTTCAAGGATGGACACCCGATGTGATTGTTGGTCGTGCAGCGTTTCCTATTCGTTGTTCTGCTCGTACCATTTATCGTATGTTCAAAAAGGGGCTATTTAATCCTTCTGACTTACCGATGAAAGGCAAGCGTAAACCGAATGGACATCAAGAAAGGCGTGGAAAACAAGCTTTCCGCCGCTCTATTCATGAACGTGAAAAAGATTATAGCCAATTCTCAAATGAGTTTGGTCACCTTGAAGGTGACACTATCGTAGGTCTGAAACATAAAAGTGCTGTAATTACCTTAGTTGAACGATTATCAAAAGTTATCATTACATTGAAACCGTGTGGTAGACAAGCGATTGATATTGAAAAAAAATTAAATCATTGGTTTGAATCTGTACCGAAAAATCTATTCAAATCCATCACTTTTGATTGTGGAAAGGAATTTTCAAATTGGAAACAAATCAGTAATGCCAATGATATTGCCATTTATTTCGCTGATCCAGGAACACCGTCTCAAAGAGGCCTAAACGAGAATTCTAACGGATTGTTACGTAGAGATGGTTTATTGAAATCTATGGATTTCAATTCAGTAGATGAATCTTTTATTCAATCTGTCACATCTAAACGAAATAATATTCCTAGAAAATCACTGGATTATCGAACACCTTTGGAAGTATTTTTGAGTTACGTAAGTATTGATGATTTGTCTAACTTAATTTGACAATTAAGAAAAATAAAAAAGAATAAAAGAATTTTTAACGAATATAATATATACTAGTAAGAAAGAAAGGAGGAAATCTATTGTTTGAAAAACTTAGACAGTCTAAACTAATGTTTTGGTCGCTTGAATTATTGATCATAGCTGCATTGATCATGATTTCATCAGAAATAAACTTTATTTTCGAACCGATCGGGACATTTTTTTCCACGTTATTTGCACCTGTACTGATTGCAGGCTTTCTTTACTATTTATTGAATCCTATTGTCAAGCTGTTGATGAAAGCAAAAATCAAAAGAATATGGGCTGTCGCAATTGTGCTGCTCCTTTTAGTTGCAGCAATTATTTGGATTTTACTTAGTGTCATCCCAAGTCTAGTACAGCAAATTTCCTCATTGGCATCTAATATGCCTGATTTCATCAAACAGGTAGAAAGCTGGTTAAAAGAGGTAGCCGAATTGCCTTTGTTCAAGGAAGTAGATATCAATAAATATTTTGAGCAATTAGACATTTCTTACGGGACAATCATTCAGCAATTCCTTAGTGGAGTATCCAATAGTTTAGGTTCGATCGTTGGAACGATCGCTTCGGCAACCGTAGTAATCATTACAGCACCATTCATCTTGTTCTATATGTTGAAAGACGGAGAAAAACTAGTGCCAAACATCCAACAGTTTTTCCCAGAAAAAAGAAGAAACCAAATTGTGGAGTTATTGGGGCAACTGAATAAAACATTGGCTAATTACATTAGCGGACAAGCAATCGAATGTTTATTCGTTGGTACCTTCACATTTTTAGGATATATGGTAATTGGTGTGGATTATGCTTTCTTATTTGGGGTCATTGCGGGATTGACAAACCTAATTCCATATTTAGGACCTTATCTAGGACTAGCACCTGCATTTCTAGTAACAGTCTTCAATGATCCGGTAAAAGCATTACTTTGTTGTGTGGTTGTGCTAATCGTCCAACAGTTGGATGGGAATATCATTTATCCTAATGTAATTGGGAAATCACTGAAAATCCATCCATTAACGATCATTATCGTTCTTCTAGTAGCTGGAAATATTGCCGGATTGCTTGGTATCTTCTTAGGTGTTCCTTTTTACGCAATCTGCAAGACGATCATTTCCTATATAATCAAAATCGTCAAAGAAGACAAGCAAAATGAAAACAAGAAGAAAATTGCTACGACCTCGTAGGTAGTTTTAGTACACTTGTTTTTATTGCAAAGAAAATTGCTTTGTGATACCATTTTAACGTGGCTATAGTGCCACGTTTTTTTCTATCGTAAACTAAAAATTAATTTTATAAGGAGAGAATGCGATTATGAATGCTGACCCTGAGAGTCAGTCGCTGTTAGCGCAGATTTTATTATTGATCGTTTTGACATTGATCAATGCTTTTTTAGCAGCTTCCGAAATTGCTGTTGTTTCGATCAATAAGAATCGAATCGAGCAAAAAGCTGATGAAGGAGATGTGAAATCTCAAAAGCTTTTAAAAATATTGCAGAATCCAAATAATTTCCTATCGACAATCCAAGTAGGAATCACTTTGGTCAACATTTTGTCTGGTGCTTCACTAGCTAATACTTTATCGGAACGGTTAGCTCCGGTATTAGGTGGCGGCACAGCGGCAAAAAATATTGCAAATATCATTGTGCTGGCTATTTTGACCTATGTATCGATTGTTTTTGGAGAATTGTACCCTAAACGTATTGCTTTAAATAAATCAGAAGAAGTCGCAAAGTTCACTTCAGGGCTGATACGCTTGATTGGTGTAGTAGCTAAGCCCTTCGTCTGGCTGCTTTCTGCTTCCACAAGTTTATTGGCGCGTATCACGCCGATGACTTTTGATGATGAAGATTCAAAAATGACCAGAGATGAAATGCGTTATATGCTTGAAAACGAAGGCGTATTGAATAATGAAGAATTAGAAATGCTCCAAGGGGTTTTTTCTCTTGATACGAAAGTTGCCCGAGAAGTCATGGTCCCACGAACGGATGCATTTATGATTGATATCAACGACACTGTGGAAGAAAATGTGAATAAAGTTTTATCCGAAAACTATTCAAGAATCCCTGTTTATAACGAAGACAAAGATAAAGTAGTCGGAATCCTTCATACAAAGAATTTACTAAAAGCTGCCCATAAATTCGGCTTTGATAATTTAGATATCAAGAAAATCATGCAGGAGCCTTTATTTGTTCCTGAAACGGTCTTTATTGATGATCTGTTATATGAAATGAAAAAGACGCAGAATCAGATGGCTATTTTATTAGATGAATATGGCGGCGTCGTTGGGTTAGCAACACTAGAAGACCTTTTAGAAGAAATCGTCGGAGAAATCGATGATGAATCAGATGAAGTTGAGAATCTTTATGAAAAAATCGATGAACACGAATATATCATCCAAGGACGTATGCTGATTGATGAGTTCAATGAAGCTTTTGACAGCGATCTGCATATGAGTGATGTAGATACGATGGCTGGTTATTTGATTACAGCATTAGGCATGATTCCGGATGAAGGCGAAAAGTTATCGTTTGATGTCGATAATATTACGCTGGTTTCTGAAGAAATGGAAGGTTCTCGAATCCTTAAAATCCGTGTCATTTTTCATGATCCGGAAGAAACAGAAGCGGAACCTGAAGAAGAACGAAGATACTTCAGAAAAGAATTCGAAGATGACGAGCCAAGAAGATAATTGGAAACTTGGTTATGAAAGATGTGTTGCTTGAATAAACAAGCAACACGTCTTTTCTTTTAGTCAGCTGACAAAAAAATATTTGACTCTTATGGTTTGGTGGCTTTTTCATTCGCTGAATCCATGCTATACTGATTCAGTTGTAGTAGTTGACAAAGGTTGTGAAAAAGCTATCCTGCATTAAGTAATAAGAGCAGCCAAGCAAAAACAGCTTTTCGTATTTTTGGCTTGGGTGGGCTTATTGCTGATAGGCTGTCTCTAGAACGCCGTTTACTCGGAAAAAGAGACTGCTACACGGCTTTTGTCACAGCCCTATATGAAATTGTCTTTCTTTAAGAGATCGGACAATCTGTGCCTAGAGAAAATATAAATAATTGAATGGAAGAAATGGAGTTAGGTTATGAATAATCCAGAATTAAAGCAACAAGTGGACAATCGCAGAACTTTTGCGATCATTTCCCATCCGGATGCTGGGAAAACAACGATTACAGAACAATTACTATTGTTTGGTGGGGCTATCCGTCAAGCCGGGACCGTAAAAGGCAAAAAAACAGGTAATTTTGCCAAATCAGACTGGATGGAAATCGAGAAACAACGTGGGATTTCTGTTACTAGTTCTGTTATGCAGTTTGATTATCAAGGGAAACGAGTAAATATCTTGGATACACCAGGACATGAAGATTTTTCTGAAGATACTTATCGTACTTTGATGGCCGTGGATAGTGCGGTCATGGTAATCGATAGTGCAAAAGGGATCGAAGCACAGACAAAGAAATTATTCCAAGTTGTAAAAAAACGTGGCATCCCGATATTTACTTTTATCAACAAACTAGATCGTGATGGTCGTGAACCATTGGAATTGTTAGAAGAATTAGAAGAGCTATTAGATATCGAATCTTATCCGATGAATTGGCCAATCGGTATGGGTAAAGGGCTAGAAGGTCTTTATGATATCTACCATAATCGTGTAGAGTTTTATCGTCCGGAAAATTATCAGGATGAACGATTAGTAGAATTGGATGAAGATGGACTGCTTCCCGAAAATCATCCTCTAACTGAAAATTCCTTATATGAACAAGTCTTAGAAGAAGTAGAACTAATCAAAGAGGCTGGAGATGCATTTAATCAAGAAAAAATTGCTCGTGGCGATCAGACACCAGTATTTTTTGGTTCTGCATTGACTAACTTCGGTGTACAGACTTTTTTAGAGACTTTCGTTGAATTGGCACCAGCTCCTTATGGACACAAAACACAAGATGATCAGATGGTAAGTCCTTATGAGGAAGAATTTTCAGGTTTCGTATTCAAGATCCAAGCAAATATGAATCCAGCCCATCGTGACCGAATCGCTTTTGTCCGAATCTGTTCTGGAACATTCGAACGAGGAATGGATGTCTGGTTGGAACGTACAAATAAAAAACTGAAATTAAGCAATGTCACACAATTTATGGCAGATTCGAGAGAAAACGTCGAAAAAGCAGTAGCAGGCGATATCATCGGTGTATATGATACAGGTAATTATCAGATTGGGGATACATTGTTCGAAGGAAAACTAAAAGTTGCTTATGAAGAACTCCCTTCATTTACTCCAGAGCTGTTTATGAAAGTGACTGCAAAAAATGTCATGAAACAAAAATCCTTCCACAAAGGAATCTATCAATTAGTTCAAGAAGGAGCGATTCAGCTTTATAAAACATATCTAACGGAAGAATATATCATTGGAGCTGTTGGTCAGCTACAATTTGAAGTATTCCAATATCGTATGTTAAATGAGTATAACGCCGAAGTAATCATGTCTCCAATGGGACACAAAATCGCTCGCTGGATCGATCCAGAAGATTTGGATGAGAAGATGAGTTCAAGTCGCAATATCTTGGCTCGTGACCGTTTCGACCAACCATTGTTCTTATTCGAGAACCAATTTGCAGAACGCTGGTTTGCGGATAAATATCCTAATGTAAAATTAAAAAGTCTGATGTAAAGAAGTATTGACACAAGCTGCCCTGCATCAAGTAATAAGAATAGCCAAACAAAAACAGCCTCTCATATTTTGTTTAGAGCCGTGACGGATTTTCCGTGACGGCTCTTTTTACTATATTAAAATGGCTCTTTGTCAAATGATGTTGGTAAAGAGAAATCTTAGAATAATTGGAGATCAAGTGGATCAGTTCCTCTTGATCTTTTTTAGTTGAAAATCAATGCGTTGCCATGACGAATCATGATGCGCAATTTGAAATTATAAAAGCTACGAAAGCCATATGCATTTCGTTTTAACACTTTGATATGGTTGTTCAGACATTCAAGTGGGCCATTTGAATAACTTTGTTGTAAAGCATTTTTGATTTGTGGCAGAAATTTCTGGAACGTTCTCAAGGTCGTCTGATAGCCTTCGGGAAGCATGATATTATTGGTAAGTAGTTCTTCAAACGATACGTAGTCTCGTTCCTTTACAGCGTAAAGAAAGTCTTGATATAACTGATAGCCTACACGCAAAGCAGGGCTCCCTTTCAGTAAGCGATCCACAATATCGGTCTCTGTTAAATGAGCTTTGAAGCCAGGTCGCCAAAGGCGTCGAGTATAATCAAGCTTGCGTTCATCTTTTTGAAGAAGTTTCCAGTATCTTTTTAATTGCTTACCTAATTGATAGTGTTTTTGTTCTTTGCTTTTTAATAGTTGGTTCGTTTCTTTGATTCGATGATTGCGAAAGGTACGACCAATATGTTGGACGATGTGAAACCGGTCAATAATCAGCTGTGCTTTTGGAAACAGCTTTTTAACGAGCGATACATAAGGAGCGTACATATCAATCACGATCCATTCGACCGCTTCACGAATTTCTCGTGAAAAATGACTAAAATAACGTTTTAAAAAAGGCAGTTGTCGGTTCTCGACAATGTCCAATAAGCGCTGTGTTTGTCCATCCATCATGATGAAACTCATAGCACCTGAAACACCCCGAACTGATTTGAATTCATCAAAACAAAGTACCTTAGGTAACGGTGTCCGAAAAGGATTCAACGGACGATAAAATCGCTTCATAATACGGTAAACAGAAGAGACCGATAGATTTTTCTGAGCGGCGATCTCTGTCATTGAGGTATTTTTTTTCAGACGAGTCACGACAGACCAGCGGACTTTCTCACTGATGAAACAGTGTTTTTTCGCAACAGAAGTATCTGCGACAAAGGTCCGCTGACAAGCTTTGCATTTGAAGCGTTGCTTTTTCAATTCGAGGTAGGTACGGTATTCAGAAACATCGTTCATTAACAACCGGACGGTTGTTGTACCCCAACGCACAATATCTGAAGCAATCTGGTGTTTACAGTGGATGCATTCTTGGGCTGTATAAATCAAGTTTCCACGATAAATATGACAGATTTGCCCTTTGTATTTTTCTTTTGTGAGACAATTTTCGTTAAAAGTAACTGATAAGTCTAGAATATCTAATGTTTCTTTGATAAGGTGAGTGTAAGACATCTTGATTCCTCCTTTTGGGTTGGTTCGCCAAATTAATTCTAAAGGATTTCAAGGTGTCTTTTCTATATGTTTTGGAAAATAAAAAAGATGCTGGTGTCATCCACCAACATCAAAAAGTATAGAGCCATTAAAATCATAGAAATGTCTAATCAAAAAAATATAAAAATTATTTTGCGTACATATGATTAAAGAAAGGAGAGTGTGACACATGGAAACAGAATGGCAAAGACGTGAAAGAAAAAAACAGAAAAAAGAAGAGATGTTACGATTATGTCGATTATTAGATGTAAAAGACTGGGACAAAAACGAGCAAATTGCACAAAAAGTACGATCAATCATCCATAAAGAGGAAAAAGTTAAAAATAAAGACACGCGTAGAACTGAAAATGAAAAGAGAAAAGTACAAAAGAAAAGAGAAAAATCAAAAAGCTAGAAAGAAAAAGAGGCTGAGACAGAAGCGTTTAACTCCAAGAAATAAGCTGGAATTCACAAAAATTTGAAAAGCAATTTTCGTGAATTTCAGCTTATTTCCGAAGGAGTTGCTTCTGCTTCCGCCGTTTATACGTGTTTAGAGCGTGAGACAAAAGTGTTCTTTACTTTTGTCCCACGCTCTTTAATTATTATGTTCAAAATTTGTTTACACGGCTAATGTAGCGCCTAATTCATGTTTTGGAATCGAGATTTCAACAAGGCCTGCCAATTCGATTACTTTGATTTCATCCTCGTGGTAAACGGCGTCTTTGATTTTATCTAAGAAATAATTTTTAGCATCTTCGATTTCTTTCGGCTGGATTTTACGTTTGTCATTGATCAGCAGAATTTCATTATGTTCAGGGGCTTCAGTGTAGACAATAGTGGTATTTCCGGCTGTGTAGACCTCGACTAGATGGGCATCAGTGTTTTCAAGCTGGTTTAATACAAGACGGGAATGGCTGTTTGTTACATTTACCAATTTCATGGCCCTCACCTCTTTTATGTATTTTTAATTGCTTGTTTCTCTTATTATAATTTCTTTTTTATAAAATGAACAGTATTTTGACTTTTCTGAAAAAAGAATGAGACGGCATTTCTCAAAGAAATACCGTCTCACGCTATAAAACTGGATTTATTCAGCCGTTTCTTCGGCTGATTCTTTTGCCAAACGTTCTGGTTTAGAAGTAACGATGATTTTTCCATCTTTATCCAGTTTTGCTTTCAACTCATGGATAGAAGGGTGATCAAGATAAAATTCAGCGATACCATCTTCGATTTGTTCTTGGATTGTGCGTCGAAGAGGACGAGCACCCATAGATGGATCATAGCCTAAGTCAACTAATTTTTCTTTGACATTCGTAGGAACTTCGATGTGAAGTTGCTGTGCTGCCAGCATTTGGTTGACATCGTCTAGCATTAGTGTGACGATTGTCATCAAGTTTTCTTTTGATAATGCACTGAATTCGATGATCCCGTCAAAACGGTTCAGAAATTCTGGTGTAAAGTAGTTGTTTAATTGGTTCAATACAGAACGAGTAACACCTTCGCGTGCCGCACCAAAACCAACGTTTGCTTCTACTTTACCAGTTCCGGCATTACTTGTCATAATGATGATCGTATCTTTAAAGCTGACCGTTCTTCCTTGTGCATCTGTCAATCGACCATCATCTAAGATTTGCAAGAACATATGCAAAACATCTGGATGAGCTTTTTCTACTTCATCTAACAAGACAAGACTGTAAGGATTTCTCCGTACTTTTTCTGTTAATTGACCAGCTTCTTCGTATCCGACATAACCTGGAGGAGAACCAATCAATTTAGAGACACTATGTTTTTCCATATATTCAGACATATCGAAACGAATCATTGAATCTTGTGAACCGAATAGTTCGTAGGCAAGTTGTTTCGCAAGCTCTGTTTTACCTACACCAGTTGGTCCAACAAATAAGAAGGAGCCGATTGGACGATTCTGTTTGTTTAATCCAACACGGTTTCGGCGAATCGCTTTCGCTACTCGATCTACAGCGTTATCTTGTCCGATGACATGAGCTTTCAAGTCATCTGCTAAATTTTTCAGTTGTGTCTGTTCTTTTTCTTTTAATTCACCCACTGGAATACCTGTCCGTTGTTCAACGATTCTTTCCATATCTTTTTCGGTAATCACAGGTGTTTCCTCTTCAGTGAGCTGACGTTCTTTCATTTTTTGAAGTTTATTGATCTGATCGCGATAATAAGCTGCTTTTTCGAAATCTTCTTCTCGAGAAGCTAAAACTTTTTGTTCTTCTGCTTCTTGCAGTTTTTTCTCGATTGTTTTAGGATCAACGATTTGGATCGTCAAGTTTTTCTTAGAACCTGTTTCATCTAGCAAATCGATGGCTTTATCCGGCAAGAAGCGATCTTGGACGTAACGATTGGATAAAGTTGCGGCTGCTTCGATGGCCTCATCAGTATATTTTACATGATGATAGTCTTCATAACGTTTTTGCAAACCTTTCAAAATACTGATCGTTTCTTCGACAGTTGGTTCATCTACCCGTACAGGTTGCATACGACGTTCTAAAGCAGCGTCTTTTTCGATGATGCGGTACTCATTTAAGGTAGTAGCACCAACCATTTGTAATTCTCCTCGAGCTAAAGCTGGTTTTAAAATATTACCAGCATCCATATTTCCATCACCAGCAGAACCAGCACCGACGATTTCGTGAACTTCATCTATGAATAGGATCACATTTTCTGCTTGACGGATCTCTTCAATCAATTTTTGCATACGTTCTTCAAATTGTCCTCGTATACCAGTACCTTGGACTAAAGATACGACATCTAAACGAATGACTTCTTTGTCCATTAATTTTTGCGGTACATCACCATCTACGATTTTTTGTGCTAAACCTTCAACAACTGCTGTTTTACCAACACCTGGTTCTCCAATCAAGACAGGATTGTTCTTGGTTCGGCGATTTAAAATTTCAATGACTCGTTTGATTTCGTCATCGCGTCCGATCACAGGATCGATATCACCTTGTCGTGCTTGTTCTGTGATATTGATTCCGTATTCTCCCAATAAACCTTCTGTATTGCCTTGAGGTGGCTGACCACCATTGAAGTTGTTGTTTCCGCCAAATTGTGTTGGTGGTGTTTGCTCATAATTTCCTTGCTGTTGCATTTGGCGAGACATGGAACGGAAAAGATCGTCCAAACTGCCAAATCCAAATGGATCATTTTGGGCCATATTAGTCAGACCTCCATTTTGTTGATTTTTGATTTTTTGATAACAGCTCTGACAGTAATCGAGTTGTGTCCGCTGACCATTGACAGTGGCATACAAGTGAATCGTTGCCTCATTCTTGCCGCAGTTTTGACAAAGCATGAATCATTCACGTCCTTTCACAAAAATGGGTACATCCATATTTTACATCTCGTTTTTCATGAGGTAAAAGAATAACCCCTAGTTTTTTAAGAGATTTATGAGGTAGAAAAGGTGAAATCTCTATTGACCATTCCTGACCTTTGACTCTTATTATACTAAAAATAAAAAGGGAAGCAAGTAATTCGTTTCATATGAAAACAAAGAGGGTCAAAGGAAAGAATGATAAACGTCAGGAGAAGAGAAAGCGACAAGAAAAAGAAAATAAACACGTTTGTTATAAAATGTGAAGAAAAGGATGAAAAAGAATCCGGAATAATTTGAATACTTTTATCTGAAATTGAATGAAAACTGTTGTATCTAACGAAAAAAAATGTTAATCTTTACAGATGAAAGGGTGGCATTTGTTAGGATTCTCTGAATTACTAAAAAAGAAAACCCTCACATAAAAACAACACTCACTTAAAGGAGACCGATTAATATGGAAAAGAAAGAATTTCACGTAGTAGCAGAAACTGGGATCCACGCTCGTCCAGCTACACTATTAGTACAAACAGCAAGCAAATTTAACTCTGATGTAAACTTAGAGTATAAAGGTAAATCAGTAAACTTGAAATCAATCATGGGCGTTATGTCTTTAGGTGTAGGTCAAGGTTCTGATGTTACTATTACTGCAGAAGGTGCTGACGAAGCTGATGCAATGGCAGCAATCGTTGAAACAATGAAGAAAGAAGGCTTATCTGAATAATGGTTGAAATGCTAAAAGGGATTGCCGCTAGTGACGGTGTAGCCGTTGCAAAAGCTTACCTGCTAGTTCAACCGGATTTAACATTCAGTAAGGCAACAGTAGAAGATACTGCGGCTGAAGAAGCTCGTTTGGATGCTGCATTAGCTAAATCTACTGAAGAATTGCAGCAAATTCGTGAAAAAGCAGCGCAAAGCTTAGGTGAAGTAGAAGCGCGAGTATTTGATGCCCATTTGATGGTTCTTTCAGATCCAGAAATGGTAGGTCAAATCAAGCAAAATATTAAAGACAACAGCGTAAATGCTGAATCAGCGCTAAAAGAAGTAACGGATATGTATATCGGTATGTTCGAAGCAATGGAAGATAATGCTTATATGCAAGAGCGTGCTGCAGATATTCGTGACGTTGCTAAACGTATTTTAGCGCACTTATTAGGCGTTACTTTACCAAATCCATCAATGATCAACGAAGAAGTGGTCGTTGTTGCACATGACTTGACTCCAAGTGATACAGCACAATTAGATCGCAATTTTGTAAAAGCGTTTGTAACAGACATTGGTGGACGTACTTCACATTCTGCTATCATGGCACGTTCTTTAGAAATTCCAGCAATCGTTGGGACAAAAGAAATTACTGCTAAAGTCAAAGAAGGCGATATTTTGGCTGTCAACGGGATCGAAGGCGATGTAATCATCAATCCTACAGATGAACAAAAAGCTGAATTTGAAAAAGCAGGTGCAGATTACGCAGCACAAAAAGCAGAATGGGAAAAACTAAAAAATGCAGAAACTGTCACAGCTGACGGCAAGCATTTTGAATTAGCTGCAAACATCGGAACACCAAAAGATCTAGTTGGTGTCCATAATAATGGTGGAGAAGCAGTTGGTCTGTACCGTACTGAATTCCTGTATATGGATTCTCCAGACTTCCCAACAGAAGATGACCAATATGAAGCTTACAAAGCTGTATTAGAAGGTATGGAAGGAAAACCTGTAGTTGTTCGTACAATGGACATCGGTGGAGATAAAGAACTACCATATCTGCAATTACCTCATGAAATGAATCCATTCTTAGGATATCGTGCATTGCGTATCAGTTTATCTGAACAAGGCGACGAAATGTTCCGTACACAAATGCGTGCATTGCTTCGTGCATCTGTTCATGGTAATTTACGTATCATGTTCCCTATGGTAGCTACACTCAAAGAATTCCGCGCAGCAAAAGCGATCTTTGAAGAAGAAAAACAAAAATTGATCAGTGAAGGCAAGGAAGTATCTGATACGATCCAAGTCGGCATCATGATCGAGATTCCAGCAGCAGCAGTCTTAGCAGACAAGTTTGCAAAAGAAGTAGATTTCTTCTCTGTAGGTACGAACGATTTGATTCAATACACAATGGCAGCAGACCGTATGAACGAACGCGTTTCTTACTTGTACCAACCATATAACCCATCAATTTTACGTTTGATCAAAAATGTAATTGATGCAGCACACGCTGAAGGAAAATGGGCAGGTATGTGTGGAGAAATGGCTGGAGATCAAACAGCTGTTCCATTGTTAGTAGGTATGGGTCTAGATGAGTTCTCAATGAGTGCGACATCTATTCTTAAAACGCGTAGTTTAATGAAACGCTTGGACACAGCGAAAATGGCTGAACTTGCTGATCGTGCATTGAAAGAATGCGATACGATGGAAGAAGTCGTTGAACTTGTTCATGAATATGTAAAATAAACAACGTATCAAAAGCTGGTGTGGCTTGTAAAAGAGCTACGCCAGTTTTTTTGTTCTTTTTTAAGAAAACGTTTTTGTCAGTAAGAATAGACAAAAATAGGGCTTAAGTTTGAGTGACAGTTTGTAGGCTATGTTATACTATATAAGTGAAGGGGGACGTAAGGTGAAGGTATTATTATATTTTGAAAGTGAAAAGATGCTTGCAAAATCTGGAATCGGGCGTGCGCTTGATCATCAAAAACGTGCTCTGACAGAAGTCGGTATCTCTTATACACTAGATGAAAAAGAAGATTATGACATCCTGCACATCAATACATACGGAATCAATAGTCATAATATGGTCAATAAAGCCAGAAGAGAAGGAAAAAAAGTTGTCTATCATGCGCATTCTACAGAGGAAGATTTCCGAAATTCCTTTATCGGATCGAACCAGCTTTCTCCTATCGTAAAAAAATATCTGGTAGGATTGTACCAAAAAGCGGACTATCTGATCACGCCAACACCTTATTCAAAACAGTTGTTAGAAAGCTATGGTATCCGTGTGCCGATTCAAGCTATTTCCAATGGGATCGACTTAGAGAAATATCGCCCTGATCCAATGAAAGAACAAAAGTTCAGAGAATATTTCAAACTGTCTCCGGATCAAAAAGTAATCATTTGTGTCGGTTTGTTTTTCGAACGTAAAGGAATCATTGATTTCGTAGAAATTGCTAAGAAGATGCCCGAATACACATTTATTTGGTTTGGTCATGTTCCCATGTACTCGATTCCTCGGAACATCCGGAAAATTGTAAAAGAAGATCATCCTGAAAATGTCCTGTTTCCTGGTTACATTCGTGGAGAGATCATAGAAGGCGCGTATTCAGGTGCAGATCTATTCTTTTTCCCTTCTTATGAAGAGACAGAAGGGATCGTTGTTTTAGAAGCTTTAGCAAGCAAACAAAACGTACTTGTTCGAGATATTCCAGTGTATAATGGCTGGTTAGAAGATAGCAAGAACTGCTATATGGGGAAGACAAACGAAGAATTTATCCGACTGATCCAACAGATTACCAATCAAGAACTACCGAGTACGACACAAGCCGGTTATCAAACAGCAAAAGAGCGAAGTATCAATAAAATCGGTGAAGAACTTAAAAATGTATACGAAAGTGTACTGAATGAAAAAGTCTCTAGCAAATTAAAAAAAGTAAATCAGGTCAAGGACTAGTTTGGAGGCGAAAAACATGAAAATCGGCTTTTTTACCGATACCTACTTTCCGCAAGTCAGCGGAGTTGCTACATCGATCAAAACATTAAAACAAGAATTAGAAAGACATGGGCATGAAGTCTATATTTTTACAACGACCGATCCTAATGCGGATAAGTTGGAAAAAGATGTGATTCGAATGCCAAGTGTACCATTTATTTCTTTCAAGGATCGAAGAGTTGTTGTTAGAGGCATGTGGTATGCTTATTTGGTTGCCAAAGAACTAGAACTAGATCTTATTCATACCCATACAGAATTCGGAGCAGGGATACTTGGGAAGATGGTAGCTAAGAAGTTGAAAATACCTCTGATCCATACTTACCATACGATGTATGAAGATTACCTTCATTATATTGGTAAAGGAAAAGTGATCAGGCAATCCCATGTAAAATACTTGTCTAGATTATTTGCAAATCATACGACAGGTGTAGTTTGTCCAAGTGAACGTGTTATTGATACATTACGCAGCTATGGTGTAATAGCACCGCTTCGCGTGATTCCTACTGGTATCGACATTGAAAAATTCAAACGTTCTGATATCACTCAGCAGGATATCAGCAAATTAAGGGAGTCACTAGGTCTTCAGGAAAACCATTTGATGATTCTTTCTTTAAGCAGGATTTCTTATGAGAAAAATATCCAAGCCTTGATTAATGGGTTTCCTCAGGTCATCTCCGCTTATCCTAACGCCAGATTAGTTATCGTAGGAAAAGGACCTTATGTAGAAGAGTTAGAGGAATTGATCTCAGAACTGCAGTTAGAAGAATTTGTGCAGTTCACAGGAGAAGTGGACAACAATGATGTAGCACTTTATTATAAAGCGGCAGATTATTTTGTCAGTGCTTCTACTTCAGAAACACAAGGGCTTACTTATACAGAAGCGATGGCAGCCGGAACACCTTGTGTCGTGGAAGGAAATGCTTATTTGAACCGATTGTTCGATCATCCTTCATTAGGGAAAACTTTTGAAACCGACGAAGACTTTGCACCAGCACTTATTGATTATATTTCCAGTGAAGTTCCTAAAGATCCAAAAGTTTTAGAAGCTAAACTTTATGATATTTCATCTACACATTTCGGCGAAGCTATGATCGAATTTTATCAAGACATGGTTGTTTATCATGAAGAAGAGATGCGAAGAAAAGAAGAAGAAGACTCGATTGAACGAATCAAAATAAAATTAAATTCATTTAAAAGATAAAATTCAAACATTTTTTATGAAAAAATCCTTGTTTCTAGCGTATACTAGCATAGAAGCAAGGATTTTTGATTTTTAGGAGGTCGAAAAAATGAAACTTGGTTTTATCGGAACAGGCGTCATGGGAAGTGCTGTCGCACGCCATCTACTAGAAGCAGGACACGAAGTAGCTGTCTATAATCGGACAAAAGCAAAAGCTGATCCTTTAGTAACAGAAGGAGCTATCTGGGCAGATACACCAAAAGCGGTAGCAGAACAAAGTAATATTCTCTTTACAATGGTAGGTTACCCCAAAGATGTAGAAGAAATCTACTATGGACAGTTGGGGATTTTTTCTGCAGATATCTCAGGACATATTTTAGTTGACTTGACTACAAGTACACCAAGCCTGGCAGAAAAAATTGCAAAAACAGCAAAAGAAAAAGGCGCAGATGCGTTAGATGCACCGGTATCCGGTGGTGACTTAGGAGCAAAGAATGGTACACTGACGATCATGGTCGGTGGAGAAGAAGCCGTTTATGATCAAGTACTGCCTTTATTCAAAGAATTTGGTACGACATTTACATTGCATGGTTCTGCTGGGAAAGGTCAGCATACAAAAATGGCTAATCAGATCATGATTGCAGGTACGATGACAGGAATGACGGAAATGCTTGTCTATGCACAAAAAAACGGACTTGATTTAAAGAAAGTGATTGAGACGCTTTCAGGTGGAAGTGCAGCTAACTGGTCTTTAAGCAATTATTCTCCTCGTATTTTAAAAGAAGATTACACACCTGGTTTTTTTGTCAAACATTTTATCAAAGATTTAAAGATTGCATTAGAAGAAGCAGAAAAAATGGACCTTGTATTGCCAGCAACTACCCAAGCATTGAAACTATATGAAGAGTTGGCAGATAAAGGTTTTGAGAATGACGGAACCCAAGCTTTGATCAAACTTTGGTGGCCTGAAGGAAAAATACCAGAAAAAAAATCATAAAAAACGAGTTTTTTTAGAGAAAATCAATGCAAGTAGGCTATGCTTTTGATACAATATAACAGAAATAAGAAAAGGAGGACCTCCGATGACACATTCACAATTAGTCGCAATCATAAAACGACTGGAGGCTATGGTCGAGTCAGCAGATAATGAACTGCAAGTTCGCCGTTTTGAAAAAGAAGGCGTAGAGAAGTGTACAGTAACTTATGATAAAGCGACCGATACATTTGAATTAACTGAAACAGATACTCATCAGCAATACGAATTTGATAATATCGATATCGTAGCGATGGAAATCTATGACTTAATCCAATAAATTTTAGGATAATTGACATTTGAAGTTGAAGATGCCTAAAAGAAGCCGAGAAGCAACTAATTTAGTTGCTTTTCAGCTTCTTTTTTGTTTAACAGTTCAATTTCAAACTGTTCTTTTTCTAATTTTTTGCGGTAACTGATCAAGATTTGTACAGGATCGATTTCTTCTTTTGACAATTGACGTTTCAAAGATAAATGAGCTTCTTTCTTTTCATAATAGAAGTCAGGAGAAACGTCACCAGAGGCAATCATTGTTTCTGCAAGTTGACCATAACAAACGAGGTAGTGCTTTTTCTGACTCTCATCTGCTGCTAATGGCATGCTGAAGGTGAGCGATGGTGTTCTTAAAAACTGCTTTTGTTCCTGGATCCGTCTAATAAAATAAGTAACTAATTCGATATCTTTTTGAAGCATACCGGCTTTTTCGAAATTCAACTGATAGATGAAATGTTGTTGTCTTTTTTTCAAGTAAGTCAGTAGCTTTTTATTTCGGCCTTGAAACAGCCCTTGGAGTTCCTTTTTTTTCTGTTCAAAAGTCATTTCCTGTAGGTCAGGAAACTGGACTCGCAAAGCTAACAAACTAATTTCAGACAACCAAGGCATTTGATAAGTTTCTTCCATTATACGCAAAATAGACGGCATTTTTTTATAGAGACGAAAAGGCCCGTATGTTCGAGCCGTAGGAGTATCTGTTAATACAAATCCCTTATTGGTAATATGTACATAATTATAATTACTGAAATAATTCATTTGTCGGTTATAAAAAGGACGGTAATGTTGGATCAATTGACACTCGAGCAATAAAGCATCTAATTCCGTGTCTACTACGACGAAATCAAAATCTGTTATATGATAAATCATACGTAATACTTTTTTTGAATGCTGTTTATTCTGATGAAAATAGCTGCTTACTCTATTTTTGAGCCGTTTTGCTTTACCAACATAGATGACCTTACCATCTCGGTCTTTCATAAGATAGACACCCGGCAGCATGGGGAGAGTTTTCATTTTTTCTTTTAACATAGGATCTCCTTTTACGCTTTGAATAAAAAGACTATAACAAATTTTGAAATAATGGACAAGTTTTAGGGAATTCTATAGTTCTGTTCACAGAAAATACTTTGATAATCAAAATATGTGAGATAGATGATTTTTCTAATAAAAGAAATTATAAATGCTGATTTATCAGTTGTTTTAAATGAGTAAAATCTTAAAAAAAGCTCATATAGTAAAAAAATGATCTTTTAAGGTTGCATTTTGAAAAAAGTTAAGATATAGTTTGAACATCAAAAGATTTGATAATCAAACTAATTAGTGGACGGTGGAACATGGAACCAGATTTAAAAACAGTAAATGATTATCTTGTTAGTGTCTTCAATGATATTTTGACAATCGAAGAGTCTGAGCTGAAAAAATCTCAATTCAAAGATCTGTCAATCACAGAGATGCACACGATCGAGGCAATCGGGATGTACAAGAAAAAAACAACTTCAGAAGTAGCCAAAGAACTATCAATTACTGTTGGGACCTTGACCACTGCTATTAACAAGTTAGTAAAAAAAGGCTATGTCGAACGTATCCGCAGTGAAGATGACCGCCGCGTTGTAAAGTTGGGACTAACGAAAAAAGGAAAGTTACTATTTCGGGTCCATCAGCATTTTCATCGTGAAATGGTCAAGAACATCTTAGACGGAATGGCTACGGAGGAACAGCATGCCTTGCTGGATGCACTGAAAAACTTGCACGACTTCTTGCAAGACTATAAGTGAGGGTATTTAATGGAACAATTTGGAATGATTACTGCAACAGCCAGCGTCCTTCCTGAAAAGATTATTACTAATAATGATCTTTCCAAGATGATGGATACCTCTGATGAATGGATTTCGTCAAGGACGGGTATTCGTGAACGAAGATGTGTAACAAATCATGAGACTTCTGATTTATGCATTTTAGTGGCGGAAAAATTGATAAAACAGAAAAATCTAAACCCTAAAGATTTGGATTTTATTTTAGTAGCAACAATGTCGCCCGATTACACGACACCATCTGTAGCAGCACAAGTACAAGGGAAATTGGGAGCAACTCATGCTATCGCTTTTGATATCAGTGCTGCGTGCTCAGGATTTGTTTATGCGTTAAGCATGGCTGAAAAAATGATCCGCTGCGGCTCAACTAAGGGACTGGTGATTGGTGGTGAAACACTATCTAAGCTAATCGATTGGTCTGATCGTACGACTGCTGTGTTGTTTGGCGATGGAGCAGGTGGAATTCTCTTAGAAGCGAATCCACAGAAAAAATTGCTGAAAGAAAAATTAGCAGCTGACGGTACCAGAAGTAGCTCATTGACCGCTGGCTACCAGCAAAATAAAAATCCGTTCTATTCAGAAGATTCAGAAGGTTCGTATTATTTGCAAATGACTGGCAGAGATATTTTTGATTTTGCCGTACGAGACGTTGCAAACAATATCCAAGAAGTCATGAAAGACAAACCAGTTGATTATCTGCTTTTGCATCAGGCAAACCTCAGAATTATTGAGAAAATTGCCCGAAAAGTAAAGATGCCGCAAGAAAAGTTCCTGACCAATATGGATAAATATGGGAATACATCTGCTGCAAGCATCCCTATCTTATTGGATGAAGCAGTTTCTAGTGGAAAGATCACCTTGGGAAAACAGCAGAAAGTAATATTTACAGGCTATGGCGGAGGTTTAACATGGGGAAGTATTCTCATGGAGTTGTAGACTGTTAAATTATAAAAATAAAAAGCAAACAATATCGGAGGAATATATTATTATGGTATTCGAAAAAATTCAAGAAATCATCGCAGAAGAATTAGGAAAAGAAACTGAAGAAATCAAATTGACTACTGACATCCAAGAAGACTTAGAAGCTGACAGCTTGGATTTATTCCAAATCATCAATGAAATTGAAGATGAATTTGACGTGAAAATCGAAACAGAAGACGGAATCAAAACGGTTCAAGATTTAGTGACTTACGTAGAAAAACAAACTGCATAATCATTAAAATTAGGTTGGGGGCTGGGACATTTCCTGAAATAGGAATGTCTCGGCCTTTTTGAATAGGAAGAATCAAACATATATTCTGGATATATTGGAGAAAAACATGAAAACAGCATTCTTATTTAGTGGCCAAGGTGCACAATATCAAGGTATGGGAAAAGATTTATATGAAGAAGCCGTTGTAAAGCAGACATTTGATGAAGCAAGTGAGATTCTCGGCTACGATATGGCCGACCTCTGCTTTTCAGAAAATGAACGTTTGGATCAGACACAATATACACAGCCAGCTATTCTAACAGTCAGCATTGCGTATTATCGCTTATTGAAGGAGCATGGAATCGTCCCAGATGCAGCTTTAGGACTGAGTTTAGGAGAATATTCGGCATTAGTAGCCAGTGATGCGTTATCCTTCACTGAAGCCGTTGCACTAGTAGCAAAGAGAGGCGCTTATATGACGGAAGCTGCCCCAGCTGGAAGCGGAAAAATGGTCGCAGTAATGAATGCACCGATTGAGACGATTGAGGAAAGCTGTCATGAAGCAAGCAAGTACGGCATCGTGTCTCCTGCTAATTACAATACACCTCAGCAGATCGTGATCGGTGGCGAAGAAAAAGCCGTAGATGAAGCTGTTTTGCTCTTAAAAGAAAAAGGAATCAAAAGGATGATCCCACTAAATGTCAGTGGACCTTTCCATACAGCTATTTTAGCACCAGCATCAAAAAAACTGGCGAAGGACCTAAGTCAGATTCAATTCTCTGAACCTTCTTTTCCTATCATAAGCAACACAACAACGGAAATAATGAAGAAAGAAACAATCGCGGGACTACTTGAACAGCAAGTCATGCAACCTGTTCGTTTCTATGAGAGTATCCATAAGTTAAAAACAATCGGCATCGAACAAGTCATCGAAGTCGGCCCCGGAAAAGTATTAAGCGGATTTATGAAAAAAATCGATAAAACAATACCAGTTCTGCGTGTTGAGAATAAGCAGACATTTGATGAAACAATAGCAATACTATAAGGAGGAACGTTATGGATGTAAAAGGAAAAAATGTATTTATCACAGGTAGTACAAGAGGAATCGGCAAAGCGATGGCCTTAGCTTTTGCAAAAGCTGGAGCAAATATCATTTTGAATGGTCGCGGAGAGATTCCAAAAGAAAAGATAGAAGAAATCGAAGCATTCGGTGTAAAATGCATAGGAGTTTCCGGTGACATCTCTGATTATGAGAAAGCAGGACAAATGATCAAAGAAGCAGAAGAAAAGCTTGGATCGATCCATATCTTAGTAAACAATGCCGGAATCACAAATGACAAACTTGTGATGCGAATGGATGCAGAAGATTTCAAAAAATGTCTGGATATCAATTTGATCGGTACCTTCAATATGACGCAACACGTTTTGAAAAAAATGATGAAGCAGCGAGAAGGGGCCATCATTAATCTCTCTAGTGTATCTGGGTTGATTGGAAATATTGGTCAAGCAAATTATGCAGCTAGTAAAGCTGGCGTAGTAGGATTAACAAAATCTGTGGCACGAGAAGCTGCAACTAGAGGCATTACATGTAATGCCATTGCGCCAGGATTCATCACAACTGATATGACGGAAGTTTTAGCAGACAAAGTCAAGGAACAAGCGGAAAAGCAAATTCCGATGCAGCGTTTCGGACAAGTAGAAGATATTGCACAAACAGCAGTTTTCTTAGCACAAAATCCATATATCACCGGACAAGTCATCAATGTCGATGGCGGATTGGTCATGCACGGATAAGAAAAGGAGAGCAAACAAATGAATCGAGTGGTAATTACTGGCTATGGAGTCACTTCACCTATTGGAAATGACGCAGACAGCTTTTTGAATAGCTTAAAAGAGGGTACGAATGGCATCGCACCGATCACTAAATTTGATGCTTCAGAAACAGGGATTACCTTAGCGGGTGAAGTCAAAGATTTCCCTTACGATAAATATTTTATTAAAAAAGATAGCAAACGAATGGATATGTTTTCGATCTATGGAATCTACGCTGCTTTAGAAGCAATGGAGATGAGCGGTTTAGATAAGGAAAAAATGAATCAAGACCGGTTTGGCGTCATCATCGGATCTGGGATCGGTGGTCTTCCAACAATCGAAAACCAAGTTATTCGTCTACATGAAAAAGGTGCAAAACGAGTTTCTCCAATGTTCGTACCAATGGCGATTGCCAACATGGCAGCTGGAAATATTGCTTTGCGCGTAGGTGCAAAAGGTATTTGTACAGCTATCGTAACAGCTTGTGCTAGCGGAACGAATTCAATTGGGGAAGCATTCCGTAACATCAAACATGGCTATTCTGATGTCATTCTTGCTGGAGGAACAGAAGCAACGATTTGTGAGATGGGGATTGCTGGATTTGCAGCTTTAACAGCACTCTCAGAATCAACTGATCCTAATCGTGGTTCGATTCCGTTTGACGAAAATCGGAATGGTTTTGTGATGGGTGAAGGAGCAGGCGTTCTAGTTCTTGAATCTTTAGAACATGCACAAGCTCGCGGTGCCAAAATCTATGGAGAAATCGTTGGATACGGTGCAAACTGTGACGCTTACCATATGACAGCTCCTACTCCAGATGGTTCTGGTGCATCTAAAGCAATGAAGCTTGCGATGGAAGAAGCTGGTGTACAGCCGGAACAAGTCGGATATATCAATGCTCACGGAACAAGTACACCAGCCAATGACCAGGCAGAAGCAAAAGCAATCCAAATCGCATTAGGTAAAAATTTCAGAGATACTTACGTCAGCAGCACGAAATCGATGACTGGACATTTATTGGGAGCAGCCGGCGGGATCGAAGCCTTGGCAACTTTGCTGGCATTAGAACATCAATTTATCCCGCCTACGATCAATGTAGAAAAACAAGATCCTGAGATTGACTTGACAGTTGTCAAAAACGAAAGCAAACCTGCAAGTTTTACTTATGCAATGAGTAATTCATTAGGGTTTGGCGGACATAATGCGGTTCTGTGCATGAAACGCTGGGAGGAATAATTTTGGATATCAATGAAATCAGAGAATTAGTCAGTCAATTTGATCAATCCTCGCTAACGGAATTCGATTTGCGTGAAGGTCAATTTGAATTGTATATGAATAAAAATAAAACAAGTCGAGGCATGAATATGGTTCAAACAAACGAAACGTTGCCAGTTTCGGAGCCAGTCAATGTCATACCTGAACAAGCAACAACTGCTCCAGAAACAATGAAAGAAAAAGAATCGGCAGTATTTGATGGAATCGAGGTTGTTTCGCCAATCGTGGGAATCGTTTATCTGCAACCGGCGCCCGACAAACCAGCTTTCAAAAAAGTAGGTGATCAAGTTGCCAAAGGAGAAGTTATCTGCATTATTGAAGCGATGAAACTGATGAATGAGATAACTAGTGAGGCCGACGGAGTGATCACAGAAATCCTTGTAGAAAACGAGTCAGTTGTCGAATATGGACAGCCACTCTTTAGGATTCAGCAAAAATAAGCAAAGCAGGAAAGAGGGAAATCAATGAACATACAAGAAATAAAAGAAATCATTCCACATCGTTATCCAATGCTTTTGATTGATCGAGTGGAAGAAATGGTTGAAGGAGAACGGATCGTTGCTAAGAAAAATGTAACGATCAATGAGCCCTTTTTTCAAGGACATTTTCCAGAAGAACCTGTTATGCCAGGGGTATTGATTGTTGAAGCAATGGCTCAAGCAGGAGCAGTTGCATTACTTTCTCTTGAACAATTCAAGGGAAAGACGGCTTATTTCGGCGGATTGGACAAAGCAAAATTCCGTAAGAAAGTTACACCGGGAGATACCTTATACCTTGAAGTTGAGATATTGAAAGTGAAAGCTTCAGCCGGAATAGGCAAAGGAATCGCTAAAGTAGACGGTAAAAAAGTAGCCGAAGCGGAATTAACCTTTATGATTGGATAGGTGAAATATGTTTTCTAAAGTATTGATAGCTAACCGCGGTGAAATCGCTGTACGTATCATTCGTGCATGCCGCGAACTAGGGATCCAAACCGTAGCGATATATTCAGAAGCAGATGCCGAAGCACTTCATACACAGTTAGCAGATGAAGCAATCTGCATTGGCCCGGCAAAAGTCGTTGATTCATATCTGAATGTTCAGGAAGTACTGAGCGCTGCAATCGTGACAAAAGCCGAAGCAATTCATCCAGGATTTGGTTTTTTATCTGAAAATAGCCGATTTGCCTCCATGTGTGAAGAGTGCAATATCACATTTATTGGTCCTAAAAGTGCAACGATCGATGCAATGGGAAATAAGATCAATGCGCGTCAATTGATGCAAGAAGCAAATGTCCCAGTCATTCCAGGAAGTACTGGTGTATTATCTACAGTAGAAGAAGCATTGGAAATAGCAGACAGAATTGGTTATCCAGTGATGCTGAAAGCAGCTGCAGGTGGTGGCGGGAAAGGCATTCGGAAAGTTCAATCAAAAGAAGAGCTCCCACAGCATTTTTCTTCAGCTCAGCAAGAAGCAGCAGCGGCATTTGGAAATGATGATATGTATTTGGAAAAAATCATTTATCCTGCTCGCCATATAGAAGTTCAGATCTTAGGTGATCGATTTGGTCATGTCATTCATTTAGGTGAGCGAGATTGTTCTTTACAACGCAACAATCAAAAAGTACTGGAAGAATCTCCTTCTGTAGTGATCTCACAAACAAAAAGAGAAGCACTAGGAGACGCTGCTGTTCGAGCAGCTAAAGCAGTCAATTATGAAAATGCCGGAACGATCGAGTTTCTGATAGATGAAGAAGGCGATTTTTATTTCATGGAAATGAATACTCGAATCCAAGTGGAACATCCAGTAACAGAAATGGTCACAGGAATCGATTTAGTAAAAAAACAGGTGGAGATAGCAGCCGGTGAGCCTTTGAATGTGTGTCAAGAAGAAGTAGTATTCCAAGGACACGCAATCGAATGTCGGATTAATGCAGAAAATCCTGCTTTCCATTTTGCTCCTTCTCCAGGGAAGATCCAAAACTTACTGCTTCCAGCAGGTGGGATGGGACTGCGAGTAGACAGTGCAGTTTACCCGGGATATACGATCCCGCCATATTATGATTCAATGATTGCAAAAATAATCGTCCATGGAAATACGCGTTTTGAAGCATTAATGAAGATGCAGCGAGCCTTAAGTGAATTTATCACAGAAGGAATCATCACGAACACAGAATTTCAGATGGATTTGATTAGTCATCCTGCAGTCATAGCAGGTGATTACAGCACAGCATTTTTACAAGAAGAATTTTTACCGAATTGGACACCAGAAACGGAGATAGGAGGCGCATAGATGGCTCTGTTTAAGAAAAAGAAATATATTCGGATCAATCCTAATAGAGAGAGCAAACCTGCTAACTCGCCATCTGTTCCTGATAACATGTGGGCAAAGTGTCCAAATTGCAAACATATCCTTTATACGAAAGACATCGGTGAAGAAAAAGTATGCCCTCATTGCGGATACGCTTTTCGAATCGGTGCATGGCAGCGTCTAGCTTTGATTATTGATGAAAAAAGTTTTGAAGAATGGGATACGGATCTTGTAACCAAAGATCCGCTAGCATTTCCCGAATATACGGAAAAAATTAAAAAAATGCAAGATAAAACAGGACTTCATGAAGCAGTCCTCACTGGTAAAGCAACCATTCAGGGGATTCCCTTCATTATTGGAGTGATGGATCCTAATTTTATCATGGGAAGTATGGGAACGATTGTCGGAGAAAAGATCACCAGATTATTCGAACGAGCAACAAAGGAAAGTCTTCCAGTCGTCTTGTTCACAGCTTCAGGTGGCGCACGGATGCAAGAAGGAATCTTTTCTCTAATGCAGATGGCAAAAATCTCTGCTGCTGTCAAACGGCATAGCAATGAAGGTCTTTTTTATCTAACTGTTTTAACGGACCCGACGACCGGAGGAGTAACTGCCAGTTTTGCAATGGAAGGCGATATCATTCTAGCAGAACCCCAAAGCTTGATCGGTTTTGCTGGAAGACGCGTCATCGAACAGACGATCAAGCAGGAACTTCCAGAAGATTTCCAAAAGGCTGAATTCTTATTATCTCATGGTTTTGTCGATCAGATTGTTCCCCGCATGGAATTGAAGCAGAAAATCCATACGCTTCTTGAATTGCATACACAGAAAGGATGGATAGATCGTGGATAAGACAGCACATGATGTCGTTCAGTTAGCAAGAGCTAAAGAACGATGGACAAGCTTGGATTTTTTTGAAGAGATCTTCGATTCTTTCGAGGAATGCCATGGTGATCGTTTGTTTGCAGATGACGAAGCGATTGTTGGTGGAATCGCTCGATTAGATGGCAAACCGGTAACAGTGATCGGTATTCAAAAAGGACGGGATCTGCAGGAAAATATCCGCAGAAATTTTGGTTCTCCCCATCCTGAAGGCTATCGAAAAGCTTTACGACTGATGAAACAAGCGGAAAAGTTCAATAGACCGGTGATTACCTTGATCAATACAGCAGGTGCATATTGCGGTGTAGGAGCAGAAGAGCGCGGCGAAGGAGAGGCTATTGCCAGAAATCTGCTCGAAATGTCTGATTTAAAGGTACCGATCATCGCCATCATCATTGGTGAAGGTGGAAGTGGCGGTGCCCTTGCTCTAGGTTTAGCGGATGAAGTCTGGATGCTGGAAGAAACGATTTATGCTGTGCTTTCTCCAGAAGGATTTGCGTCGATTTTGTGGAAAGACGGTAGTCGCGCCGCAGAAGCAGCTGAGTTGATGAAAATTACTGCGCCAGAACTACGCGAGTTAGGAATCGTTGATCGAGTTATTCCTGAAACGTTCAACGGCGAGCAGTTGCCACGATATAAAGTCGCACACATTATGAAAAAAGCGTTGATTGAAAGATTGACGGAACTTGTTCGATTCGACCAGCATGAATTACTGGAAAAACGATACAAGAGGTTCCGCCAATATTAGGTGTTTAACAACTAAGCAAAGAGTAAAGAATGGTTCTTGCTCGCTTAGTTGTTTTTTGTTTCTAAATTTTTCTGTGATCAATCTTTATTTTTGATCATTTTGTAAAGAAATACTTTTTCTGAAAGACGAACGAGTATAGAGGTAGTTTTTTTTGCTGATATGCAGTATAATACGGGGTTGAGGAGTACTTTATGTGCTCCTTCATTTTTTGCAGATGAGGAGACAGCATGTTTTCAAATTACAAACCAACATGGATGGTAGAAGCCATCTATCAGATTACACCTGCCCAATTAAAGAATCTAGGCATCAAAGCAGTATTGACCGATTTAGACAATACGTTGATTGCATGGAATAATCCAGATGGAACAGAAGAGTTGCTTACTTGGATTTTAGAAATGAAAAATGCAGGAATCCCTGTTGTTGTTGTTTCAAACAATAATTCAAAACGTGTCGCGCGAGCGATTGAAAAATTTGATCTTTTGTATGTTGCACGAGCAATGAAACCTTTAGCAAGAGGGATCAACATAGCAAAGAAACAATTGGATTTAGCAGATGATGAGATAGTAATGGTAGGCGATCAGATTATGACTGATATACGTGGAGCCAATCGTGCAGGGATACGTAGCATCCTTGTAAAACCCATTATCGCAACAGATAGTTGGAAGACACAATTTAATCGTTTTTGGGAAAAAAGAATTATGGCCTATCTATTAGCAAAACACCCTGATATGGGCTGGCGAGGTGGAATCGAATGACAGAAGAATTACAATGTATCGGCTGTGGTGCCGTTATACAAACAAACAAACCCGGTGAATTAGGATACACGCCGCAAACGGCTTTGGAAAAAGGTTTAGCTTCCGGGGAAGTCTATTGTCAGCGTTGTTTCAGATTACGCCATTATAATGAGATCCAAGATGTCTCATTGACGGATGACGACTTTTTGCGCTTACTGAATGAATTAGGGCAAAAAGATGCATTGATCGTCAATGTGGTGGATATTTTTGACTTCAATGGTTCACTAATCCCAGGACTACACCGTTTTGTCGGTGATAATCCAGTACTTTTAGTTGGGAACAAAGTGGATATATTACCTAAATCATTGAAAAAAACTAAATTAACACAATGGATGAAGGAACGTGCTTACGAAGCAGGAATTCGTCCAGTAGATGTATTATTAACTAGTGCTAAGAAATCTCATGAGATGACGGAACTATTAGAAAAAATCGAAGAATACCGCGATGGACGGGATGTCTATATCGTCGGAGTAACAAATGTCGGAAAATCGACGCTTATCAATCAAATCATCAAAAATACAGCGGGAGTACAAGATGTAATCACAACTTCGCAGTTTCCAGGAACGACCTTGGATAAAATCGAGATTCCTTTAGATGACGGGCATTTTTTGATTGATACACCGGGAATTATCCATCGCCATCAAATGGCGCACTACTTAGGTAAAAAAGATTTGCGGATCATTGCACCGTTAAAAGAAATCAAACCTAAAGTTTATCAGCTGAATGAAGGGCAAACACTTTTCTTGGGCGGACTTGCAAGATTTGATTTTATCAGCGGCAATCGTGCTTCATTTATTGCTTATGTGTCAAATGATGTAAATATTCATCGAACAAAACTGGAAAAAGCAGACGAATTTTATCAAAAACATGTAGGTGGATTATTACAGCCTCCTCGTCCTGATGAAGTCGAGGCATTTCCGGAGCTTGTTCGTTTTGAGTTTTCTGTGAAAGAAAAAACAGACATCGTTTTTGCCGGTCTAGGCTGGATCACTGTAACAGCGCCAGCAGTAATTGCGGGCTGGGCGCCAAAGGGTGTAGATGTATTGAAACGCAAAGCATTGATTTAAGGAAGAAGGAAAATAATGAGTTTAAGAGGAAAACAAAAGCGTTTTTTACGTAGCCAAGCGCATCATCTTCAGCCGATTTTTCAAATCGGAAAAGGTGGGATCAATTCAGCAATGATCGTTCAAATTGAAGAAGCTTTAGAAAAAAGAGAACTGATCAAAGTATCGTTACTTCAAAATACAGATGAGATTGCAGAAGAAGCAGCTCAAGTATTAGAAAAAGAAATAGATTGCGAAATCGTCCAAATCATTGGACGTGTTATCGTATTATACAAACCTTCCACAAAAGAAAAGTATCAAAGGCTATCAAAAGAAGTAAAAGCAATATAAGGAGTGACCATGATGAATACGCAAGCTAAGACATTTGTTCGTTCACAATTATTTCCTGAAGAAATGCCTCAATTCTTAGAGAAGAAAAAGCAAGTAGGGATCTTGGGCGGAACATTCAATCCCGTTCACCTTGCACATTTAGTGATGGCTGAACAAGCTGGCCGGAATTTAGGTCTTGACCGCGTATTTTTGATGCCTTCTTATCAGCCACCTCATGTTGATGAGAAACAGACGATTGATGCAAAACATCGACTCAACATGTTGGAATTAGCTGTGGAAGACAATCCTTTTTTGCAGATTGAAACGATTGAATTAGCTCGTGGTGGGAAAAGTTACACCTATGATACTATGAAGGAATTGACGCAAAACAATCCGGATACAGATTATTACTTTATTATCGGTGGGGATATGGTAGAATATTTGCCAAAATGGTATAAAATCGATGAGCTGACTTCTATGGTCAACTTTGTGGGTATACGTCGACCAGGATACACAACGGATACTCCATATCCTGTAATTTGGGTAGATGTACCTGAGATCGACATCAGTTCCACGAAAATACGTCAAAAGATCAAAGAAGGCTGTTCTATCCGCTACCTTGTTCCAGATAAAGTAATTGATTATATTCAAAATGAAGGGTTGTATGAATATGGACTATAGTAATGAATATACTGCTTATTCTAGAGAAAACCTGATGCAAAAAATACAGATGAGAATGAGCGAACAACGCTTCAAGCATGTGCTTGGAGTAGAAGAAACAGCCGTGGCTCTTGCCAAAAAATACGGTGCTTCTCCTGAAAAAGCTAGTATTGCTGCATTGACACATGATTATGCAAAAGAACGACCAGATGAGGAGTTCAAAATGGTAATCGTAAGAGACGGTTTTGATCCAGAGTTATTGAATTATAATAATGCAATCTGGCATGGTCTTGTTGGCGCTTCGTTTGTAGAGCGGGAATTAGGAATCACCGATGCAGAGATTCTTCATGCAATCCGGGTGCATACGACTGGGGCTGCTAAGATGAGTCTCCTTGACAAAATCATTTATGTAGCAGACTATATTGAACCAGGTCGAGATTTTCCTGGGGTACAAGATGCACGAGCCATTGCATGGGCTGATCTAGACGAAGCTGTAGCATTTGAAACAAAACATACATTGGCCCATTTGCTTGCGCAAGAACAACAGATTTATCCAAAAACAATCGAAACATATAATTACTGGGTAGCAAAAAAATAAGCTGCTCATATTAGGAGGAAATCATCATAGATAGTAAAGAACAATTAAAAATTGCGGTTGAAGCAGCAGATTCAAAACGGGCAGAAGACATTATCGCTTTAGACGTTCGAAATGTTTCCTTGTTGGCAGATTATTTCATGATCTGTTCAGCAAATAGCGAACGTCAAATCAACGCAATTACAGAAGAAATCATTGATAAAGAAGAAGAAAACAAATATGAAGTAAAACGTATTGAAGGAAAAGAAGGCGGAAAATGGGTATTGATCGATCTTGGAGATGTGATCGTACATGTTTTCCATGCACCAGAACGAAGTTTCTATAATCTGGAAAAACTATGGTCAGATGCTCCGCTAGTCGATCTTAGTGAATGGTTGGATTAACATATGGCTTATGAAACATTTGCTTTCATTTACGATGAAGTGATGGACGAAACACTTTATCAGCAATGGCTAGCTTTTTCGAAACGTCATTTACAAGAAGACACAAAAAATATTTTGGAACTGGCATGCGGTACTGGAGCATTAGCGGTTGCCTTTGCAAAAGATGGATATAAAGTGACAGGGTTAGACCTTTCAGAAGAGATGTTGATGATTGCCAGCCAGCGAGCATATGAAGAAGACGCATCGATCCAATTTGTGGAAGGCAGTATGCTCGATTTATCAGAAATCGGACAATATCAGGCAATTACCTGTTTTTCTGATTCGCTGTGCTATATGAAAAATAGACAAGAGGTACAGCAAGTGTTTGATGAAGTCTATCAAGCGTTAGAAGAAAATGGCCGATTTTTATTTGACGTACACTCCACCTATCAAGTAGATGAAGTTTTTCCAGAATATAGCTATCATTATCAAGGGGATAATTTTGCTTTTTTGTGGGATAGTTATCCAGGAAGCGAGAAACACAGCATCGAACATTTTCTTACCTTTTTCGTTGAAGAACAAGAAGGGTCTGGTCGATTTATTCGTGAAGATGAACTACATCAAGAGCGTACCTATCCATTGGAAAGTTATTTAAGAATGCTGGAAAACAGCAGCTTTTCGAAAGTCGAAGCATTTTCTGATTTTACAGACGAAGCAGCATCAGAGAAATCAAAGCGCTGGTTTTTTGTAGCATACAAAGACTAGCGGTTTTGCCTGCTCGAGTTAACAAGAAAAGAATAAATCTTCAACATAAATTATATATCCGAACGATATAGGCATTGCTCTTGCAGTGCAGCTTTTCGTCGCAGAAGTATTGTGTTTGCGAGAATAGTTTATATAGTTCGGGTATTTTTTCCGATTTTTGCCTTTTTTTACTTGTCTCTATTTCTTTTTTATCGATAACTATGAAGGAGGATGCGCATGAAAAGCTGCGGGATTATCGTAGAGTACAATCCTTTTCACAATGGACATCGCTATCATGTGGAAATGGCACGAAAAACAACAGGAGCAGAGGTCGTCATTGCTGTAATGAGCGGGAATTTTTTGCAACGAGGCGAACCGGCTATCATCGATAAATGGCATCGCGCGAATGAAGCTTTACAAAATGGTGTGGATTTAGTAGTGGAGCTTCCCGTCGAATGGGCGGTTCAGTCAGCTGACTATTTTGCTAAAGGTGCAGTAAAAATCTTGCAAACACTGGACTGTGACAGTTTGTGTTTTGGAACAGAAGAAGAGACTTCGTTTGATTACAGCAGTTTCGGACGCTTTGTCCAAGAGAATCAAGATAGGATAGAAGAGGCATTTCAAGAACTGTCTGATCAAACGTATAGTTATCCGCAAAAAATGACTGAGGTTTTTCGCAGTCTGTATCCAGATATTACGCTTGATTTTTCTTCGCCAAATCATATCTTGGGATTAAGTTATGCAAAGGAAAATGCCAAGTATGTCCACCCTATGGAATTACATCCGATCCGACGTAAAAGTGCAGGCTATCATGAAAAAATCATCACAGATCAGAGGATAGCCAGTGCAACAGCCATTCGCCATGCGTTAGAAGAAGGAAAAAGAATAGCTGGACTTGTGCCGCCTCAGACAGAAGAAGATCTTTCAACTTGTTCGCTGCAGACTTGGGAATCTTATTGGCCGTATTTGCGTTATCGGTTGTTATCTTCTACTTTGCTGGAACTGACAGATATCTATCAGATGACCGAAGGAATAGAATCGCGCATGAAAACAGCAGCTGCAACTGCTGATAGTTTTGAGGATTTTGTGTCAAAGGTAAAAACAAAAAGATATACATGGACACGGATCCAACGATTATCTTGTTATGTCTTGCTGAATATCAAAAAGCAAGAGATTCCTGTCCAACAAAATAAAAATTATCTTCGACTACTTGGATTTACCGATGCTGGAAGAAGATTCTTAAAAGAAAAAAAAGAGATTTCTATTTATTCCCGAATCGGAAAAAAAGAGGCACAAGAAGCGGAACTGTTAGTTAGAAGTGATCAAATCTATCAATTGGGAGGCAATATTCCGGAACAGAATTTCGGGCAAATCCCAATCCGAGTATAGATAATTGACTAAAAATGAGAAGAATGAAGGAAGAAAGAAAAAAAGCTTCACAGAATCGTGATTCACAAGTATAATGGAACAGGACGTTTTTGCGTTATGAAACTATCAAATCAGAAAGCGAAGTGAAAATATGGGACGTAAATGGGCAAATATCGTAGCAAAGAAAACTGCTAAAGATGCTAATAATAGCCGGATTTATGCAAAATTTGGGATTGAAATCTACGCGGCAGCAAAATCAGGTGATCCTGATCCGCATGCAAACCAAAAACTACGTTTCGTCATTGATCGCGCTAAAACTTATAATGTACCAAAACATATTATTGACCGAGCAATCGAAAAAGCAAAAGGTGCAGGAGATGAAACATACTCTGAATTGCGCTATGAAGGATTTGGACCAAGCGGCTCAATGGTGATTGTTGATACATTGACGAACAATGTGAATCGAACAGCAGCAGACGTACGGGCAGCATTTGGGAAAAATGGCGGGAACATGGGTGTTTCCGGAGCGGTTTCTTACATGTTTGACAATACAGCAATCTTTGCTTTTGCAGGAGAAGACGCTGATGAGATCCTTGAATATCTAATGGAAAAAGACATCGATGTTCGCGATGTAATGGAAGAAGAAGGACAAATCATCGTTTACGGTGAAGTAGCGGATTTCCATAGTATACAAGAAGCATTAAAAGAAAAAGGAATCACTGATTTTTCAATCGCTGAGATCCAAATGATCCCTCAAAACGAGGTAACACTATCTCCAGAAGATCAAGAAACATTTGAAAAAATGATTGATGCACTGGAAGATCTAGAAGATGTACAGCATGTGTTCCATAATGTGGCATTAGAAGACTAAGCAACCAGTTTTAACGAAAAGTATTCAGTCTTTTTCGAAAAGTAAGACAATCTCACTAACAGATTGTCTTGCTTTTTTGTGTGATTTATTTTCTTTTCTAATTCAACCTGTGGTATGATGAGAGCATAAGTATCATGTGAAATGATATGAAGTATGTGGAAGATGGACGGGGAAGAATATGGAAGCAAAAATCACTTTAGAACCTTTTGAACGTATCTTAAGCGGTTACCGCAAAGTAGAAGAGTTAGCTGTGAACGTAACTGATTGTTCAAAATTAGCGCAAAAATACGCAAGATTCGGCGTTGAAGGCTATCGATTAGGAAACTATGTCGGTACAGGGTATCTGAACCGTTATTTAGAGTGTATGGTGGACCGCGCACCAATGCTGATTTATAGACAAAAATATTTGATTCCGCTGCTTTTTCGTCGTTCTGATTCAGCCTTTCGGTTATTTGAAGAAGAGTATCGGATGGAGGCTTTCTTTCTACTATTAGAGTGGAGCTTGAAACATCGTCCTGAAAAAATTCTTATCGAAAGAAATGAGAAGATAGACACGAAAAAAAATAAAGTGATCGATAGTGCATACCTAGCATTTCGTGTATCAGAGATTTTGGATTGTGGCGGCTATCCAATCAGCAATTTCCAATCAATTGACCAGTTCATTGAATGGAATCGAATTTACCGATTGATCGACAATGGCGGGATTGGCCGTCATAGCAAGGTATTTGACCCAGAATATCCAGAAAACATGGAAGAACTGAAAATGATTATTTCGCTTGTCAAATTAAAATATCCTGAAACAGATTTGGATTTATATATAGAATAAATGATCTTAAATGATTGAATTACTTTTTCTGCAATTATTATTGTAAATAAAAAGACAACTGCTAACATTAATGATAGCAGTTGTCTTTTTACTTACAGTACTTTTTTCTCATAAGATGAAATATCCATATTGTTTAACAAAGGACTTTCATTATTGGAGGTAAAAAGGGTCAATTCATGCATCGCACGTGTACACATGGTGTAAAGGATCAATTTGTCTTGCTGAGAAGAAAAATGTTCTGCATCTACATCCCACAAGAAAACTCGGTCAAACTCCAGACCTTTTGCTAAAAAGGCTGGAAGTAAAATAATGGAACGTTTCATAAAGTCACTCTCATTTAAAATCAGCTGGACTTGTTGTTTCAACTCGTCTGGCAGTTGAGCATAAAGAGCTTCGCATTCTTCTTGTGTTTTAGCTATGATTGCTGTACGCCAATACCGGGCTTTTCCCTGAGTCATTCGAATGGTATCTGCTAACCAATTCAATTTGATATCATCTGTTGTTCCTTGGATGAGCAAAGGAAGGTCTCCTTTTCTTGCTGTTGTTTCTACTTGATGTTCTTTCACAATAAAATGATTAGCAAAATCAGTGATTTCTTTTGTGGAGCGATAGCTTGTCGTTAATTGGAAACGAGTGACTTCACGGTCCACGAAAAGGTCTTCCAATGATCCAACGATCGTTTCATTTCCAAAGACATTTTGATTTAGATCTCCACAGAAAGTCAAATTTGCTTTTGGGAACAAGGCTTGCAGCAATGCCACTTGTGATGGTGCGAAATCCTGCATTTCATCAATAAAGATATAGCGAGCTTTGTGTGTAACCGTCACTGGATATGTTCGGCGCATCAGTAAAAAGAATAGTACAGCATCCTCTTGACGCAATTCTCTTTGACGCAAGTGTGTACGAACAGTTGTCAAATGTTCCTGCCATCTGGTCTCACTGATTTTATGTCGTGTTAGAAGAGAAAGTGGCACAGTTTGTAGAAAGTGGAGATATTGTTTCGTTATATTGACAAATTGATAATTCATGATCCCTCGATGGATTCGACGGAATCTTTTACGTACGATATGGTTGGCCAGTTTTTTACGTAATGAACGCTCCTTTTGTTCTGTATATTCAAGATTTGGATCTGTTGCGTATAGTTCTTGGAGCTGTTCTTCCGCCAGATCTTTGACCCATTGCTGACGTGTTTCGTCTTTTTGCAGACCGCCTAATTTTTTCAGGAGCTTCGTTTGTAATAGAGAGAGTCTATGATGTAAAGGTAATTGTTCATTTGTTTCTTTATACCATTGGCGAATCGATTCCTTTGATAGGATCGTACGGCCATTTATTTTCATATCACGGAACAAGGGACCGTAGTTTGTGATGCCTTGGATATAGCGATCAATCTGATCGACTAAGGTCAATCCGCTTTTCATCACTTGTATCGGATCTTTTTCCCCTAGCAAAAACCCACTTTCTTGTTGCTGTTCATCTAGTAAAGAAAACTCTGGCAGCAGCTGCACCAAATAATTTTTGAATGTCTGTGTAGGCACGCCGCTTTCACCTAATGAAGGCAATACAGTCGAGATGTAATCAGAAAACAAATGGTTGGGTGAAAATAGAAGAACATTTTCAGCCTCTAGCCACTTGCGATTATGATACAACAGAAAAGCAATACGTTGAAGCAAAGCGGATGTCTTTCCACTTCCGGCGATTCCTTCAATCAGCATCACTTTACTTGTTGTGTCCCGAATGATTGCATTTTGTGCTTTTTGTATCGTAGAGACGATGTTTTTCATATGGTTGCTTGATGATTCATCCAATATCTCTAGCAAAAAGTCATCATTGATTACTTCCGACGTATCTACCATAGATAAAATACGTCCTTCTTGGATTTTAAATTGTCGTTTCAACTGCAGATCGACATCTATTCTATCTGTTTCAGTTTCATAAAATGCGGGACCAATCTCACCTTCATAATAAAGATTGGCAATTGGTGCGCGCCAGTCAATAACGATTGTTTCTTCTGCCAGATCTCTTAAAGAAGCGATACCTAGATATAATGTTTCTGTTTCACGGTCTTCTTTAAAGTCGATACGGGCAAAATAAGGACTATCTTTCATGACAGACAACGTTTGCAGGCGTTTTTGCTGTGCTTCAAGAGTATGGTATTTCAAAAGCAATTCCTGCTCATGTTGGCGATATTCAACAGCAGATTCATAAAAAGCTTCATTGGAACCAGCTCGAATCTTGTGATTAGCTGTGTCTTTTGTCGAATGATTCATTTCCTGAGTCAATTCTTGTTGTTTTGTATCCAGCATATTTTGTTCGATCTGGATTAGTTCGATCGTTTCATCCACGTGCGTTTGTTCTAGTTGTTTCTCATTCATCGCATGTTTGCTCCTTCCGCCGTAAATAACGAATTAAAAGTATAGCATAGTTTTTCGAAAAAAGGTACTTTTTAACTGATGAATCAAAAAATAATCCTTGCTGAATATTTTTGTTTGTAGAACTGATGAATTTTGGAAACGCTGATAGTGATAGTTGTTTTCAATTAAGGCCTATTGTTTTAAAAAGTGCTAGTCAAGGACTATGCTTAAGATGAAAGAGGCAGCTGGAAATTTATTACTAACCTCTCTAAGTCACATAAAAGAGGAGAAAAAACAATGACACATTTCAAAAAATTTTTACTTACTTTGCTTATTGGTGGGATAGCTTTATTAAGTGAATTTGTTTTTCACCAGCCGGCCCTTGCATTTGCGATTGTCGCATTTACTGGAGGGATTCTCGCCTTCTTGATGTTTTTGGAAATGATCAAGACGTTACGTTCAGGAAGATATGGCGTAGATGTATTAGCGATTACCGCAATCCTTGCAACATTAGCCGTCAAAGAATACTGGGCTAGTTTGATGATATTGATCATGCTTACGGGCGGAGATAGTCTAGAGGATTACGCGAATAAACGAGCGGGTAAAGAACTGCAGTCTTTGTTAGATAACACCCCAAGAATTGCCCATCGATTCAAAGAAGGAAAATTGCAGGATATAGTAATCGATGAAATAAATATTGATGACCAGTTACTAGTCAAGCCTGGCGAACTTGTACCCGCAGATGGTCGAGTGACCAAAGGAGAATCTTCGGTCGATGAATCTTCTTTGACAGGTGAGTCCCGCCCGGAAACCAAGAAACCTGGAGATCAGATTATGTCAGGGTCTTTAAATGGAGACGGATCGATCCAAATGATCGCTGAAAAACGTGCCGCAGACAGCCAGTATCAAATGATTATTAAACTAGTCGAAGAATCAAAAGAAAAGCCTGCCCGATTTGTCCGTTTAGCTGATCGTTATGCAGTCCCTTTCACGTTGATTGCTTATTTGATCGGTGGTATTTCTTGGTGGTTCTCAAAAGACCCTTTACGATTTGCTGAGGTACTGGTAGTGGCATCACCTTGTCCACTGATTCTAGCTGCGCCCATTGCTTTAGTTGCAGGAATGAGCCGTTCAAGTAAAAACGGGATCGTTGTAAAAACTGGAACAACGATTGAAAAGCTCGCACGTACAAAAACGATTGCTTTTGATAAAACAGGAACGCTTACCAAAGGGATATTGGAAGTAGAGGCGATTCAGCCAGTCAATGGAATAAAAAAAGAAGAGCTACTTCTGTATGCAGCTAGTGCAGAACAGGAATCTAGCCATATCTTAGCTCGTTCGTTAGTGAACAACGTGAAAAACAGCCAACTGTATCCTGTTAGTCAACTGAAAGAAGTGACCGGTCAAGGAATCCAAGCAGTAGTCAATAATCATGAAGTAAAGATTGGACGTGCCTCTTTTGTTTCAGCTGAAGAAATAGAAACGTCCAATACAGCAATCTATGTAACAATTGATCGATCTTTTGCAGGAACGATCCTATTTTCGGATCAGATTCGCCCAGAAGCAGCAAAGACAATCAAGGAGCTAAGAAAACTTGATGTGAAAAATTTGATGATGATCACCGGGGATGGATCTGCCATTGCTCAAACGATTGCAGAAAAAGTCCAATTAGATTCTGTACATGCCCGTTGCTTGCCTCAAGATAAACTGACTATTTTAGAAAGTATCCCTAAAGATCAAAGACCTGTTGCGATGGTAGGAGACGGCGTGAATGACGCACCAGCACTTGCTGCTGCAGATATCGGCATTGCAATGGGAGCTCATGGTTCTACAGCTGCTAGTGAAAGTGCAGATGCGGTCATCTTGAAAGATGATCTTTTACGTGTAGCAAAAGCAGTAGTGATCTCAAAAGATACGATGAGAATAGCGAAACAATCTGTACTGATTGGCATCTTTATTTGTATTTTTTTGATGTTAATTGCAAGTACGGGACTAATCCCCGCATTATTCGGAGCTGTTTTGCAAGAAGTCGTGGATACGGTCTCTATTTTGAGTGCCTTGAGAGCAAAAAAAGATCCAGCCATTTTTCCTGATTCAGTACCCAAGACAAACATAGTATGATAGAATCGAGTTGAAAAAAGAACGATCAGAAAGAGGAGAGAGCATTATGCCATTCGTACATGTCGAATTAGTAGAAGGTCGCAGTCCGGAACAATTAGAAAATATGATGAAAGATATCACGGAAGCTGTTCATAAAAACACGCAGGCACCAAAAGAACACATCCATGTCATCATCAATGAGATGAAAAAAGGAACATACGGTGTAAATGGGGAATGGAAAAAATAAGTTTAGTTTCCCACTTGATTTTTCTATTTATTAGTGGTTAAATAAACACATAATTGATTGATGAGAAAGCCAACTGAATTTGAGAGTCTTCGATAAGAGAGGAAAAGCTAGGCTGAAACTTTTCCAGGAGAAAACCAAAGGATGACCACTTTCGAAACCCTTGTTGAAGCAAGGGCGGTCGGACCGTTACAACGCTTGAGGAACGCATTTGCGTTTGAACATTAGGTGGAACCACGAACTTTTCGTCCTAGTATCTCTTTTCAAGAGATGCTAGGATTTTTTTGTTTTTCAGCTTGATGATCTGATCAATCAAAACATTTCAAGGAGGAAACTATTATGATAAAAATTACTTTTCCAGATGGTGCAGTCAAAGAATTTGAGTCTGGAACAACAACATTGGCAATTGCTGAAAGCATTTCAAAAAGCTTAGCAAAAAAAGCTTTAGCTGGTAAAGTGAACGGAAAACTCGTTGATTTGACTCGTCCAATCGAGGAAGATGCAAGTATTGAGATCATCACACCAGACCATGAAGATGCACTTGGCTTAGTCCGTCATTCAGCAGCTCATTTGATGGCCCAAGCCATGCGTCGCCTCTATCCAAATATCCACTTTGGCGTTGGACCAGCTATCGATTCAGGGTTTTACTACGATACAGATAATGGACAAAACCAAGTAACTGCAGAAGATTTGCCGGCAATCGAAGCAGAAATGATGAAAATCGTCAAAGAAAATCTGCCAATCGAACGCCGTGTTCTTTCAAAACAGGAAGCATTAGAAATTTTTGCAAGTGATCCGTACAAAGTAGAACTGATTAGTGAATTGCCAGAAGAAGAAGTGATTACTGCTTATCAACAAGGCGAATTCATCGATTTGTGTCGTGGACCACATGTTCCATCTACTGGCCGTATACAAGTATTTAAATTATTATCAGTGGCAGGTGCTTATTGGCGTGGAAACTCAAACAATCAAATGATGCAACGTGTATACGGGACAGCCTTTTTTGACAAGAAAGCTTTGAAAGAATATATCCGTCTCCGTGAAGAAGCAAAAGAAAGAGACCATCGTAAACTAGGAAAAGAACTTGACTTGTTCATGGTTTCCCCAGAAGTAGGTTCTGGTTTGCCATTCTGGCTTCCAAAAGGGGCAACAATCCGACGCACGATCGAACGTTATATCGTAGACAAAGAAGTTAGTCTAGGTTACCAACATGTATATACACCAATAATGGGAGATGTTGAGTTGTACAAAACATCTGGACACTGGGATCATTATCAAGAAGACATGTTCCCGCCAATGGATATGGGAGATGGCGAAATGCTTGTTCTTCGTCCAATGAACTGCCCTCATCACATGATGGTCTACAAAAACACGATCCATTCTTATCGTGAATTACCAATTCGTATCGCTGAATTAGGAATGATGCATCGCTATGAAAAATCAGGTGCTTTGTCAGGTTTACAACGTGTACGAGAAATGACGTTGAATGATGGTCATACATTTGTTCGTCCTGATCAAATCAAAGATGAATTTAAACGTACGCTTGAATTGATGGTGGCAGTATATGCTGACTTCAATATTACAGATTATCGTTTTCGCTTGAGCTATCGCGATCCAAACAATACAGATAAATATTTTGATGATGACGCAATGTGGGAAAAAGCCCAAGCAATGCTGAAAGCCGCTATGGATGAATTAGAACTAGATTACTTTGAAGCAGAAGGCGAGGCAGCCTTTTACGGACCAAAACTAGATGTTCAAGTCAAAACAGCTCTTGGTACAGAAGAAACATTATCAACTATACAATTAGACTTCTTATTGCCAGAGCGCTTTGATTTGACATATGTTGGAGAAGACGGGGAAAATACGCATCGTCCAGTAGTTATCCACCGCGGAATCGTTTCTACAATGGAACGTTTTGTTGCTTATTTAACAGAAGTATACAAAGGCGCTTTTCCAACATGGTTGGCACCTATACAAGCAACAATCATCCCTGTTTCTGTTGATGCACATGGCGATTATGCTTATGAAATCAAAGAACGTTTGCAAATGAAGGGGTTGCGTGTAGAAGTTGACGATCGTAATGAAAAAATGGGCTATAAGATACGTGCCTCTCAAACACAAAAGATCCCTTACCAATTGGTTGTTGGAGACAAGGAATTGGAAGATGCAACAGTGAACGTACGTCGTTATGGAAGTAAAGAAACAGCTGTAGAAGATTTGAATATCTTTATTGATGCTATGGAAGCAGAAGTCAAAAATTACAGCAGAGAAAACTAATAGGTAAATTTCCTGTAAAAAAGTAGTAGATAGAAAACAATCCGAACAATAGATAACAGGTATTCCTCAAAGACACAGATGCTCAATAGAATCTGTGGGATTGATAGGATAAGATATTCTGTTGGGCGGATTGTTTTTTTTTGTTTTTTTATCCAGTATACGACCGTGAATAAGGGTCTGATATGGTATACTTACATAGACTATCATTAAAAGGGTGGAGGAACTTATGAGCGTAATTAGTCGTATTGAAAGTATGATGGAAGATTATTCTTCAGCAGAAAAAAAGTTGGCCAACTACATTATCGGTAACATTGAGAAGGTCCCTACAATGACAGCTAATGAATTAGCAGAAGCTTCCGGGTTGAGTGCGCCGACAGTTGTACGTTTTTCCAAAAAAATCGGTTTTCAAAGTCTGACGGACTTCAAAATCACGATTTCAACAGAACTACAGACTGGAATCGATGAAGGTTTTAGTGATATAGAAGCAAATGAGTCCTTTTACTCTATCAAAAACAAACTTGGTAACAATGCACAAGTAGCGATAAAAGAAACAGTAGATATTCTAGAAGAAGAAACGATCCAAAAAGTCGTAGAGTGTTTGGAATCGGCAGAGACTGTTTTTTTATATGGGGTTGGCGCCTCTTCTTTAGTAGTAGAAGATATTCTGCAAAAATGGTCTCGTGTCGGTAAGCCAATCATTTTTGAAAAAGATATCCACGTCTTGCTCCCGCAACTTGTCAGCAATGAGAAAAAGAAAGTGCTTTGGCTTGTTTCAAACTCAGGTAGAAGTGCAGATGTAGTCGCATTAGCCGAGCTGGCGAAAAGCATGAATATCGAAATCATTGCGTTGACGCAATTTGGAAATAACCCGCTTAGCAAGATAGCCGATGTACTCGTACAAACATCTAGACCAAAAGAAATCACGAATCGAAGTGCGGCAACTAATTCACTTTTGGCCCAATTTGCTACGATCGATATCATTTTTTATTTCTATATGGCTAAAAACGAAAAGCTTAGCGAAAAAGTGAAAAAAACACGAGAAGCAATCCAAGAATATTTTATGGATTCGAAATAAAAACCTTACTATTTTTTATATAAGTTTTTTAGAATAACAAAACGTAGTTTTCCACAAATAAATGATCCATCAAAGTGTTTCACGACTTAAGAAAACATAATTTTCAAAAATAAGTTTATTTTTTAATGAAAAAAATAGTTGGATATGTAACTTTAAGTGATTGCTGTGAAACAAAAAGTTGATTTTATCTTGAAATTAGGTAAAGAATTTCTTGCTCCGCCCATTTTTTCTTTTTTATTAAGAAGTTTTTGGGTACAATGAAGCATGAATGTAAATAGGCGGAAGGATAGGAAATGATGAAAGATTTTATGAAAAAAATATTAAATACTTCTTGGTTAGAAAAAATAAGAAAAGGTGCACAAGAACCTAAGAACAAAACGTTTCGCCGGTCCCATGTTCCTTTTCGCTTAAATTTTCTTTTTTTCATTATATTTACGTTATTTGTTGCGTTGATTGCTAGATTGGGTTATTTGCAGATCGTGAACGGCGAAGAGATGGAGGCGCGAGTGAAGTCTACTTCTACGATTACGGTCCAAGAAAGTACTCCTCGCGGAATGATCTACGACTCCACAGGAAAAGCTTTAGTTACGAATAAAGCGAATCAGGCCATCACATATACGAGAGGAACACAAGTTACGGCTAAAGATTTGCTTGAAATCGCAACGAAGCTGAACTCGCTGATCGATGTTCCGGTAGATGAAAATCTGACAGATAGAGATAAAAAAGATTTTTGGCTGGCTGATCCCAAACATTTGAAAGAAGCCACAAAAAGACTTTCGGCAAAAGAAAAGCAATTAGGGAACAGCGAACAATATAGTGCGATGGTCAATAAAGTCACAGCTGATGAGATTAATTTAAACGAGGAGCAATTAAAAATTGCTACCATCTTTAAACGGATGAATAGTGCATATGAATTAAACACTGTCTATATCAAAAACTCTGGTGTTACTGATCAAGAGTTAGCTGTTGTGGCAGAACGCGCTTCTGAACTTCCAGGAGTTTCGACTGGCACAGACTGGACACGAGAATATAATGCAGCAAGTTCACTGAAAAGTATTCTTGGCAGTGTGACGACTGAAAAGCAAGGACTTCCAGCAGATGAAGCAGAGAAATACCTAGCAAAAGGTTATTCTCGGAATGACCGTGTAGGACAAAGTTATTTGGAAAAACAATATGAAGATGTCCTGCAAGGAACCAAAACCCAATATGAAGTTTCCCTTGATAATGAAGGAAATGTTTCGAATCAAAAAGAAATCTTCTCTGGGGAAAAAGGTTCTAATTTAATGTTATCTATGAATGCAGAATTCCAATCAAAAGTAGAAGAAATTTTGAAAAGGAATTATCAAACATTGATCAACAACGGCAAAGCACAGTATTCGCCTGGTGCTTATGCAGTGGCTATGAATCCTCAGACAGGAGAAGTGCTAGCAATGACTGGTTTCAGTCATGAACAAGGTTCCAAAGAAATCACCGAGAATGCTTTAGGCACGATTACTAGCGCCTTTGCTCCAGGGTCTGTAGTCAAGGCTGGTACTTTGACAGCAGGCTGGGCAAGTAACGCGATCAGCGGAAATCAAGTTTTGATTGATGAGCCGATTCGTCTGCAAGGTGCTTCAGAAAAAAGCTCTGTCTTTAATCGAAGCGGACAAGTTGCTCTTGATGCAGTCAAAGCATTGGAATTGTCTTCTAATACGTATATGATCAAAGTGGCGTTAAAGATGTTAGGACTAGACTATACACCTGGAATGGGACTACCTAGTTTAGATGAAGAAGCTAAAGCTTATCAGCAATTGAGAGACTCTTTCAAAGAGTTTGGTCTTGGTACAACGACTGGGATCGATTTGCCGAATGAATCTCCTGGGATCTCACGTTCTGTTGATTATATGAAGAAGTTCAATGCGGATAATGGCAAAGAATGGTATACTCCAGGTAACTTTACCGATTTGGCATTTGGACAGTTTGACACATATACACCAATCCAATTAGCTCAATATGCTTCAACAGTCGCTAATGGCGGGAAACGAGTACAGCCGCACCTAGTCAAAGCGATCTATGGCAATGACGAAAATGGAAACTTGGGTGAAGTGAAGAAAGAAATTGGCACAACAGTAGAAAATACGGTCAATATTTCTGCAGAAAATATGGCGATCCTCCGTGAAGGATTCCACCAAGTTGTCCATGGTACCGATCCTTACACAACAGCCAAACCATTAGCCAGTGCGAAAATGGACCTTTCCGCAAAAACAGGGACTGCAGAAACGGTTGCGGAAGGTCATCCAGATATTACGACAGTCAATAGTAATATCGTGGCATACGGACCAACAGACAATCCGGAAATTGCCATCAGTGTTGTCTTGCCGAACTTATTAGACGAACAAGACCACATGAACTTGACGATTGCTAAAGAAATAATGGACGCGTATTATGATATGTTCATGGCAAAATAAAAAAGAGGTCGTGAAAAAGCCGCTTAGTTTCGAGTATGAAGAAAAATTTTGTGAAAATAGCTTCTCACATTTTTGCTTAAATTTGACTTCATACCGAGAAACTGGCTTTTGAACACCGTTTAAGGAAGAGGTTGTGAAATCAGCGCCCTGACCTGAGTATTAGAGAAACAAAACGGAAAAATAGCTTCTCATATTTTGCCGTTTTTGAGCTAATACCGAAGGACAGCTGATTGAACGCCGTTTATCAAGAGGTCGTGGGCCTGCCGTTCAGCTCCGAGTCACAAGGAACAAGTTCAAAAAAACAGCTTCTCATGTTTTATGAATATTGTGACTTGTGATTGAGGAGTTGGCAGGAGAACACCGTTTACTCGGCAAAAAAGGTTGTGACAAAAATTGTCACAACCTCTTTTTTGTGGAATCTAATTCTCTATTATAGTTTAAGTAGTTTTTCCAGATAAACAGCTAAACCGTCTTCCTGATTGCTCAAAGGAGTGACATCATTTGCAATGCCTTTGAGTTGATCAGTACCGTTAGCCATAGCTACTCCCCAACCTGCATAATCCAACAATTCCAAATCATTATGCTCGTCACCAAAGGCAATGACGTCTTTTTGATCGATAGACAGGTAGTTAGCAATCTCTTGCACGCCTTTTGCTTTTTGGATTCCTTTTGAAACAATCTCTAAGATGGCAGTAGGTCCACCCCATGTCCGAACATCGACATAACTGCCAAATTGACGTGTTAATTCAGCAGATACAGCTCCTGCAAAACGTTTGTCTGTTCGGACAAGCAAAGATGTAGGATTTGTCGTCAAATTTTTAGGAGAAAGCAAATTCTTCTCTCCTGGACGAGAAGAAGCAAAAATTTTTTCATCAAAGAAATCAAAACTGTCAATAAAAAAAGTATCACGATTTTCAGCAGCGATAAAATCTAAATTTAGCTGCTTTTTTTGCGATAAGATTTCAAAAGCGATTTCACGATTGATCAACGTTTCTCTTTCACCATCCCAGTGCTGATTAGGGATGTGTACTAATGCGCCGTTAAAATTAACCATCGGTGTTGTTAATTCTAATTGTTGGTAAAACTGATGGCTCATTCGGAATGGGCGTCCTGTAGCAATACTGACATGATGACCGGCATTGATTGCTTTTTTCAGAGTCTCTTTTGTTTTAGATGTAATCATCGAATCTTGATTGAGGGTAGTTCCGTCCAGATCGATGGCAATTAATTTTTTATTCAATAAGGGTCCTTCCTTCCTCAACTAGCATTTGTTTTAGTCTAGCATATTTTAGGTAATTAACAAGAGCAATCAGCTATTCCTAACAAAAACTACAGTTATGGCTATATAAATAGCTAAACATAAGCTAAACACGAACGTTAAGTATTATTTTCGCTTTTTTTGTTAAAAAAACGTTGAAAAGCGAATAAAACGTCTATATAATTTGAAATTGTTCGATGGATTTGCCCTATTTTACTTATTTTTTATTATTATAGTTTTCCATCAGAAAAAATTCAGGGAGTGGAACTTTTTATGGAAAAGTTTTTCGGTTTAAAGAAAAACAATACAAATGTATCAACTGAAATAATGGCGGGAGTAACGACATTCTTTGCCATGAGTTATATCTTATTCGTAAATCCGACGATTTTGTCAGCATCAGGTATGCCCTTTCAAGCAGTATTTCTAGCGACAATCATTGCATCGATTATTGGTACGCTGGTAATGGGATTGTTCGCAAATGTACCATATGCTCAGGCACCTGGTATGGGATTGAACGCATTTTTCACTTTTACGGTCGTTTTTGGGCTTGGTTATTCTTGGCAACAAGCCTTGGCAATGGTGTTTATTTGCGGATTAATCAATATTTTTATTACTGTCACAAATATTCGAAAAATGATTATTCGGGCGATTCCCGAAAGTCTTCAACATGCGATTGGTGGCGGGATCGGTATTTTCGTTGCGTATGTCGGAATCAAAAATGCAGGATTCTTATCTTTTTCAGCAGACCAGTCAGCTATTTCGAGCTCTGTCGTTGAAGGCGGAAAAGCGACAAATGTTACGATAAATGGTGGAATCGTCCCTGCGTTAGCCAACTTTGACAACGCTCCTATCTTATTGGCTGTGATTGGTTTGGTGCTGACAGCCATTTTAGTTGTAAAAAATGTCCGTGGGGCTATTCTTATCGGTATCGTAGCGACCACAGTCCTTGGTATTTTTATGGGTGTTGTTGATTTAAGTTCCATTGATTGGCAAACGAATTCGTTAGGTAATTCATTTAAAGAATTAGGAACAACTTTCGGTGCAGCATTTGGTTCTGAAGGCATGCAATCTTTATTCAGTGATTCTTCCAAGATTCCTCAAGTATTGATGACGATCATCGCATTCAGTTTATCTGATACTTTCGATACGATCGGAACATTTATCGGTACAGGACGCCGCACAGGCATTTTCTCAAAAGAAGACGAGATCGCGTTGGAAGATGGTCGTGGGTTCAAAACAAAAATGGATAAAGCACTATTTGCCGATGCGATCGCTACTTCCGTGGGGGCTATCTTTGGTACATCGAATACAACAACTTATGTCGAATCTGCAGCTGGGATCGGGGCCGGTGGACGTACTGGTTTGACTTCAGTAGTAGTGGCAGTGCTATTCGCATTAAGTAGTTTATTCTCTCCACTGATCGCCATTGTACCAAATCAAGCAACTGCGCCAGCATTGCTTTTAGTTGGAGTAATGATGATGGCTTCTTTTGCAGACATCAAATGGCTAGATATGGAAGAAGCTTTACCGGCCTTCTTTGCATCGATCTTTATGGGATTGTGCTATAGCATTTCCTATGGGATTGCAGCAGGATTTATTTTCTATACAATTGTGAAAGTAATCAAAGGAAAATACAATGAAGTTTCTGTTGCTTTGTGGATCGTTGATATTTTATTCATTATCAACTTCATCATTCTAGCAACAATTTAACTAAAGGGAAGGGATTGGAACAGTATTTGTTCTGATCTCTTTTTGTTTTACATAAAAAGAACGTTACATATAAAATGACCTTTGCGGGATTTTTCTCTTTTTACTGGCGAGATCGTTGCTTGTTTATTCGAAAATAGGTATGATAAAAGAGACGAAAGAGGGATGATAGATGGAGATTAATTGGAGAAAAAATTTAGTGATTGCGTGGATTGGCTGTTTTTTCACTGGTGCAAGTATTAGTTTAGTTATGCCATTCATACCAGTTTATGTTGAGCAACTAGGAACACCAAAAGATCAAATCGAATTGTTTTCGGGACTAGCAATCTCTGTGACTGCTTTTGCATCTGCCGTGGTTGCACCAATCTGGGGAAATCTAGCTGATCGAAAAGGCCGAAAACTCATGATGATCCGTGCAGCAGCAGGGATGACATTAACAATGGGATCTTTGGCTTTTGTACCGAACGCGTATTGGCTTTTGATCATGCGGTTTTGGAATGGAATTTTGTCTGGATATATTCCAAATGCCACAGCGATGATTGCTTCACAGGCACCTAGAGAAAAGAGCGGATGGGCGTTAGGAACATTGTCTACCGGAGCGATTGCTGGAAATCTGATCGGACCTTCAATGGGCGGTGCACTGGCTCAGTGGTTTGGTATGGAAAATGTATTCTTGATCACAGGGGCTTTGTTGATGATCACAACGGTGCTGACCATCTTCTTAGTCAAAGAAGATTTCCATCCAATCGAGAAAAAAGATCTGATAAGCACCAAAGAAATTTTTTCAAAAATGGATCATCTCTCTATTTTGATCGGTCTCTTCATTACGACCTTGATTTTACAGATAGGAATCACTACGATCAGCCCTATTTTGACCTTATATATTCGTGAATTGAGCGGAAGTACAGAAAATATCCTTTTTGTCAGCGGCTTGATTGTTTCGATAGCTGGTGTTTCCGCTGTCTTTTCTTCACCGAAACTAGGAAAACTAGGGGATAAGATTGGGAATCAAAAAGTTCTAATTGGAGGACTCATTTTATCATTTTGCTGTTATTTACCTATGGCATTCGTCACTACACCGCTCCAATTAGGTATACTTCGCTTTATTTTAGGCTTTTCAACTGGCGCTTTGATGCCTTCTGTCAATACACTGATCAGTAAGATTACGCCTCAAGAAGGAGTCAGCCGAATCTATAGCTACAATCAGATGTTTAGCAACTTTGGACAAGTTTTAGGTCCCATGCTAGGATCGACAGTCGCGCATGCTTATAATTACAGTGCTGTTTTTATTGTGACAAGTTTGTTTGTTCTGTCAAATATTCTTCTTTCTTTATTCAACTTTCGTAAAGTTCTTCGCAGCAGATTATAATGGTGGTGAGGAGTAGAAAATAAAAAAGAGCTTGAGATATCTCAAGCTCTTGGCTGTTTTTTTACGAATGGGCAGAGGTTTCTTTTCTTGGCGCAACTGCACCAATCAAAAGGATAATGACACCCGCAATGAATGAAATGATTGTTGTCAAAGTAAAATCATATGTTCCGCTTGTTAATGCAGCACCAATATAACCGACTACTTGACCTAGAACGACAGCCCAGAATAATGTAACGATATATCGCATAAAGAACACCTCTTTTCTATCTTAATTTTACCAGATTTTCTTTGAATGTAAAGAAACGAGACCAAATCTCAATAAAATTTGAGTTCTTGCGAAAGAACTCATTCCTACAGATTACAAGCAAGCAAATGAAGTGGAATAATCAACTTCAGCGCCTGCTATCTTAATGAAAGTAAAAGGATCAAACCTTTTAACGCTAGTGAATTTTAACGAAAAAAAAGGCGGAATGCAAGATGTTTTTCCCACAACTTTATACAATTACTTCTTATTCTCTTTTACAAAGTACGATACGTATTCGAGAATATGTACAAGAAGCAAAAAAACAAGGCTACACTTCATTAGCCATAACGGATAAAGATGTCTTATACGGTGCACCTGAATTCTATCGTATTTGTGTAGAAGAAGGAGTACAGCCAATCATTGGATTACATCTTAGTTATACTTATGAAGAAAAAAATTATGGCTTGCTTGCGTACGCAAAAGATGAAGTAGGTTATCAGCAGCTGATGAAACTTTCCAGCCGAAAAATGATCCAAGAAAAATTGGATCTTGCAGAAATGACAGAAACCGACCATCTAGCGTTTGTTGTTCCGGCAAATCATTCTGTTTCTGAGGCTTTCAATAAAGAGGATAACTTTTTCGGTCATTGGCAGTTTTTACTTGAAAATGTTTTTACTAGAAATTTTTATATCGGCTTGACAGAAAACACGCCTGATCAATTGCCTGAATGGTATCAGTATGTGATAAAAGAAAATTATTCGCTTTGTGCATTACATCCCATCGCTAGTTTACAACAAGAAGAACTTTTTGCACTTGAAGTGATGAAACATATCAAAGATGGAAGCCAAATACCTTTAGAAAATTTATCTGCATCTTTACCACTAACAGCAAATGGCTATCTTCTTTCAGAACAAGAAATGATCAAACGATTCGAAAAAGCGGGTCTTTCCCAAGCTGTAATAGGCGCCCAGCGTTTAGCTGAATCGATTTCATTTGAATTCCAGTTCCATCAGAAATTACTTCCGCATTATCCAGTTCCTAATGGAAAACAAGCTGGAGAATATTTAAGAGAGTTATGCTATTCGCAAGTGGAACGCCGAATCACTGATTATACAAAGGAATACCAAGAACGTTTGGACTACGAGTTATCTGTCATCCATCAAATGGGATTCGATGATTATTTCTTGATCGTATGGGATGTAATGGCTTTTGCTCATAGAAACAAAATCGTTACCGGTGCAGGTCGTGGTTCTGCTGCGGGTTCATTAGTAGCCTATGTGTTAGAAATCACAGATGTGGATCCATTAGAATATGATTTGCTGTTCGAACGCTTTTTAAACCCCGAACGCTTTACGATGCCAGATATCGATTTGGATATTCCTGACAATCGACGTGAAGAAGTATTGAATTATGTTCGAGAAAAGTATGGACAATATCATATGGCACAAATCGCAACATTTGGCACAATGGCAGCAAAAATGGTTCTTAGAGATGCAGCTAGAGTGTTTGGTTTATCGCAAAGTGAAGCAAACCGCTGGTCAAAAGCAATACCCAATCAATTGAAAATCACATTGACCCAAGCTTATAAAACTTCGCATCAATTAGTAGAATTAGTTCAGGCAAGCGAAAAAAACCAACTTTTATTCAAAACTGCAGTGATTTTAGAAGGATTGCCAAGACATGTTTCGACTCACGCAGCAGGTGTAGTTATCAGCGATAAGAATCTACTTGAACTAGTTCCGCTCCAACGCGGTTCTGATGAAGCTTTTCTGACCCAGTATACGATGAATGAGGTAGAAGCAATCGGTCTTTTGAAAATGGACTTTTTAGGACTACGCAACTTATCGATTATTGATTTTACTTTGAAAGCTGTTAAGCGAGTAGAAGGGTATGAGATCCGATTAAAAGAGATCCCGCTAAATGATGCAAAAACGCTGCTCTTGTTTCAACGAGGCGAAACCTCAGGAGTATTTCAATTTGAATCTGCTGGTATCCGGAACGTTTTACGAAGATTAGGTCCAGAAAACATCGAAGATATTGCCGCAGTCAATGCATTGTATCGACCAGGCCCTATGCAAAATATAGATACCTTCATTGCCAGGAAGAAAGGAAAAGAAGCCATTCGCTACCCAGATGATTCACTGATCCCGATTTTGAAAAACACATATGGAGTGATCGTCTATCAGGAACAAATCATGCAGATCGCCTCGACTATGGCTGGATTTACATTAGGGCAGTCAGATATTCTGCGACGGGCAGTGAGTAAAAAGAAAAAAGACGTATTAGATGAAGAAAAGTCGCATTTTGTATCAGGAGCATTACAACAGGGATATTCGGAAAAAACAGCAGCGACCGTATATGAATATATCGAAAAATTTGCAAACTATGGATTCAATCGGTCACATGCATTTGCTTATTCATTCGTGGGATTCCAAATGGCGTATCTAAAAGCCCATCATCCAGGTGCTTTCTTTACCAGCCTGATGAATTCTGTTCGGCATAACACATCAAAATTGAAAGAATATATTGCAGAAGCACGTAAAAATAAACTCAAACTTTCCTCGCCGTCCATTAATCAAAGTAATTCCAGTTTTGAGTTGGTCAATAAGGAAGAAATCAGATTCGGACTGACAGCGATAAAAGGTATTCGGCGTGATTTTGTAGAAGATATATTAAACGAAAGAAAACAAAATGGCCCGTTCCAGTCAGTGGATCAATTCCTCATACGGATCGATAAGCGTTGGCTGAAATTAGAGTTACTGCAATCACTGACAGCAGTAGGCGTTTTTGATGAATTATCTCCTAACAGGAAACAATTGATGCTTGATCTCGAAGGAAAAATCCAAAATATCGTTTACAGTGGTGGAAGTCTTGACTTGCTGGGAATCATGGCATTAAAAGAAGAAGAAGTCGCTGACTATACACTAGAAGAACGCTTGAAGCTGGAAGAGGAGTACTTAGGTATTTATTTGTCAGGTCATCCTGCAGAAGGGTTTGATCGTCTTCGTTTAGCTAAACAAGTTCAGCTGATTACAGATATCGTCCCTAATCAACCAGTCAATTTATTAGTGATGATCAAGGAAGTTAGAGAAATTCGGACAAAAAAAGGAGAACTGATGGCCTTTGTTGAAGGAACCGACAGTAGTGGAGAAATTTCTGTCACAGTTTTTCCAACTCTTTATCGTAAATATCGTAATTTGTTTGCCGTTGATCGAGTGATCTTTGTTCAAGGGCGGAGCGAAATCAGCAAATATAATCAGGAACTGCAACTAATTGGAGAAAGCTTTGCTGATCCTAACCAGTTAGAAGCCCAGTATCCTTCACAAACTTGCTATTTGCGTATTACAGAAGAACGGGAAGATCCCGAGATAATGAAACAATTACAAGTGATTTTTCAGAAACACCCAGGATATATACCAGTAGTTATGTATCACGAAAAAACGCAACGAAAAGTAGTTCTGTCAGATGCTTATTGGGTGGATGACAGCAAGAGTATAAAGGGGCAACTTATTTATCTGCTTGGCGAAGATAATGTGGTTTTCAAATAACTTACGGTAAAAAATACTACTTGCTTTCATTTTTTTTCATTTTTTTATCCGTAAATCAAGACAAGTGAGAAAAATAATGTTAGAATGTTAGTCGTGGTTAACGCAAAAATGGTTGTAAACCTAAGTCATACTTAGGATAAAGTATTTTAATGAGGTGAATGTTTATTATGAAACGCATCGGAATTTTGACCAGTGGCGGAGACGCACCTGGAATGAATGCAGCTGTTCGTGCCGTTGTTCGTAAAGGTATTTACGAAGGACTGGAAGTATACGGGATCAATTATGGTTTTGCCGGTTTAGTTGCTGGAGATATTCGTCGTCTTGATGTGGCAGATGTAGGTGACAAGATCCAACGTGGTGGTACATTCTTGTATTCTGCACGTTATCCAGAATTTGCAACTGAAGAAGGTCAATTAAAAGGAATCGAACAATTGAAAAAATTCGGAATCGAAGGTCTAGTGGTTATCGGAGGAGACGGCTCTTATCATGGCGCAATGGCTTTGACAAAACGCGGTTTCCCAGCAGTAGGTATTCCTGGAACAATCGATAATGATATTCCTGGGACTGATTTCACAATCGGTTTTGATACAGCAATCAATACAGTACTAGAATCAATTGACCGTATTCGTGACACAGCGACTTCTCATGTTCGTACATTCGTTATCGAAGTAATGGGACGCAATGCAGGAGACATCGCTTTATGGTCAGGTGTGGCTGGCGGAGCGGATGAAATCATCATCCCAGAACATGATTTTGATATGGCTTCAGTTGCTAAAAAAATCCAAGAAGGCCGCGATCGCGGGAAGAAACATTGCTTGATCATCTTGGCTGAAGGTGTAATGGGCGGAAATGAATTCGCTGAGAAACTTTCAGAATTTGGCGACTATCATACACGTGTATCTATCTTGGGACACGTTGTCCGTGGTGGAGCACCAAGCGCACGCGACCGCGTGTTGGCAAGTAAATTCGGTGCTTACGCTGTCGAATTGCTTCAAGAAGGAAAAGGTGGATTATGTGTCGGTATCCATGACAACGAAATCGTTGCGTCTGACATCATTGATACACTTGAAAACAACAAACATAAACCAGACTTATCACTATATGATCTAAATAATTCACTTTCATTTTAAGAGTGAAAGAAACCAAGCTATTTAAGCTGTGTACAGCTTTAAATAAACAAAATTGAATGGGAGAGTTTTTTAAATGAAAAAAACCAAAATCGTTAGTACATTAGGACCAGCAAGTAACTCAGTAGAAATTATTTCTCAATTGATTGAATCTGGGGCAAATGTCTTCCGCTTTAACTTTTCTCATGGTGACCATGAAGAACAATTATCACGTATGACTATGGTCCGTGAAGCAGTTAAAAAGACAGGAAAAGATGTCGGTATTCTTTTAGATACAAAAGGAGCTGAAATCCGTACAACTGTTCAAGGCACAACAGAAGCTGATTTTGGTCGTGCAGGATACATCAAATTTGAAGTAGGAGATCAAACACGCATCTCTATGGATCCTGAACATGTAGGTTCAAAAGAAAAAATCGCGGTTACTTACCCAGGATTATTTGACGATGTTCACGTTGGTGGACACATTTTATTTGATGATGGTTTGATCGATATGCAAATCATTGAAAAAGACGAAGCAAACCGTGAATTAGTCGTAGAAGTTAAAAATGCAGGTATGCTAGGATCACGTAAAGGGGTAAATGCACCAGGCGTTTCTATTAGTTTGCCAGGTATTACTCCAAAAGATGCTGACGATATTCGTTTTGGTTTAGACAACGATATCGACTTTATCGCTGCAAGTTTTGTACGTAAAGCACAAGACGTTCTAGATATCCGCGAAATCTTAGAAGAAAAAGACATGACTCATGTTCAAATCTTCCCTAAAATCGAATCTCAAGAAGGTATCGACAACATTGACGAAATCATCAAAGTTTCTGACGGTGTTATGATTGCCCGCGGAGATATGGGTGTTGAAATCCCAGCTGAACTAGTACCAATGGTTCAAAAACGCATCATCAAAAAATGTAATGCTGCTGGTATCCCAGTTATCACTGCTACACAAATGTTAGAATCAATGCAAGAAAACCCACGTCCAACACGTGCGGAAGCTTCTGACGTTGCTAACGCTGTATTTGATGGCACAGATGCAACAATGCTATCTGGTGAATCTGCAAACGGGGACTACCCAGTTGAAGCTGTTTCAACAATGGCACGTATCGACCAAGAAGCTGAAAATGCATTATCAGAATTAGGTACATTCCAATTGAACGAATTCGATAAAACAGATGTAACTGAAACAATCGGTTTATCTGTAGCTCGTGCTGCAAAAAATCTAGGCGTGAAAACAATCGTTGCTGCAACTGAATCAGGATACACTGCAAAAATGATTTCAAAATATCGTCCAGATGCAGATATCTTGGCTGTTACTTTTGACGAACGCACAAAACGTGGTTTGATGTTAAACTGGGGCGTTTACCCAACAGTTGCTGAAAAACCATCAACAACTGATGAAATGTTTGAACTAGCAGCTAAAAAAGCTGTTGAATTAGGTTTCGCATCAGAAGGCGATTTAATCTTGATCACTGCTGGTGTACCAGTTGGTGAACGCGGAACAACTAACGTGATGAAAATTCAAATGATTGGTTCTAAATTATTAGAAGCTCAAGGCGTTGGACAAAAATCTGTCGTTGCAAATGCAGTTATTGCTTCATCTGCTGAAGAAGCTGTAAAAAAAGCAAAAGACGGAATGGTTCTAGTTGTACCATCAACTGACAAAGAATATATGCCTGCAATCGAAAAAGCAGCTGCTGTTATCGTTGAAGAAGGCGGATTGACTTCTCACGCTGCAGTTGTAGGAATTGCACAAGATATTCCTGTAATCGTTGGTGCTAAAGGCGCAACAACAACAATTACAGAAGGTGAATTGATTACCGTTGATTCACGTCGCGGCATCGTTTACCGTGGCGAAACAACAGCTATCTAATTTAGCTTAATAAAAAATAAAAACAGCTCTTCTTCTACGAAGAGCTGTTTTTTTGTGCTGTAACGAATTCATGGATAACTTGGACTACTTGTTCTTGAAGAGGCGTGACGATCTGCTGTGTTCGTTTTGCCAATGAAATCAAGAAGCGAGGCTGAACTTCATCTGAAAGAGGGAGGCAAACTAAATGATCTTCAGGATGGACAGCAATCTCTGCCAAAAAACCGATACCCACATTTTCTCGGACCATACTCTTTAAAATCGTCAAGTCATTGCTTTGATAAACAACTTTTGGATGAGTATGTGTTTGTTTAGAAAGCTTAGTGAATGCTGCGGGGTGGACATAATGTTCGTTCAATAGTACAAACTGTTCATCTGCTATATCTTTGAAAGAGACAGTATCCTGCTTGGAAAGAGGATGTGTAGGTGGCACGACGATCATGAAACGTTTGTCCAAAAGTAACTCTGTTTCTAAATATTGATCCACGATTGGCTGTGTTGAGCCTAATACAGCTAAATCGATCCTCCCTTGTCGGATCATCCCGTATAAGTCCCGAGAGCCTCCATCGGTAATCTCAATTTGATTCATCAATTCATGCTTGATAAAGTAACTTGACAGTTTAGGAAAGTATTCATTGCCGATAATAGGAGGCATCCCAAAACGAAGCTTTTTCTTTTGCAACTGAGTGATTTCAGCTCTTGCAGTAGAAATCTCTTGGAGAATGGTTTGTGCATGGAGAAACAGCTGCTTTCCAGAAGGCGTGACGATTAAATCGTGATGCGATCGATCTCTTGTAATAAGTACGGTATCAAACTCTTTTTCAAGACGTTGTAATGCATATGTAATAGTAGGTTGGCTCACACGGAAATAATTAGCCACTTTCGTAAAGTTTTTTTGTTTGACGATTTGGACATAGTATTCGATATCTTTCGTGTTCATGAAGATCATCCGCTCCTTTAATGGAATAATGATTATTGTAAATGATTCTGAGGGTGATAGCAAACAGAGGCTTTCTAATAAAGATTTTTCTGTTTTTTTATGAACTGCAAGGTGTCAAGAAAATTTCATTGACAACATGCTTTTTGCCCTGTATAATTGCTTTTGTTGCTTAGGAGTGATGAAAAATGAAATGGTCTTTATTGGAATTGAGAAAATACCAGGAGACACCGTTAACTTTTCATGAGACGCTCGACTTGAAAGCCGCTCTCATGAAGCGAGACAATTTAATACTTGATGTTGCGCCAGTGGAAGTCGAAGGTTTGGTCTCAGTTGATAAGAAAGGCTATATCGTTCATTACACTGTGCAGACGACTTTGACAGTTCCTTCAACACGTTCACTAGAACCTGTTGAACTGCCCATGGATTTTTCTGTAGACGAAGTATTCATGACAGAAGAACAATTCCAAAGTAGAGATGAACAAATGTCTGCGGATGAGATTTTGCTAATTGAAGGTCCATTATTGAATTTAGCAGAGTCGATTGAAGACAACATCTTATTGGCGATTCCAATGCGGGTATTGACAAAAGAAGAGGAAGCAGCAACAGAACTTCCAAAAGGCAATGATTGGGAAGTTGTTTCCGAAGAAGAATACCAGCGCAGAAAAATGGAAGAAGCCGAGAATAAAATTGATCCTCGTCTTGCAAAACTATCTGAACTTTTTGATTCTAAATCAAAAGACGACGATAACAAGTAAGATTGGAATATATTGTGTCTAATTTAGATACAAGACTTTACAAGGAGGTGTAGCAAAATGGCAGTACCAGCTAGAAGAACATCAAAAGCTAAAAAAGCAAAACGTCGTACACACTACAAATTGACAATCAAAGGGTTAAACGAATGTCCAAACTGTGGTGAAATGAAAAAAAGCCATCACGTATGTGCAAATTGTGGTTACTATGATGGTAAGGACGTAATGTCAAAAGAAGCTTAATACATTTTAATTAGAAAATGTAAAACCTCAAGGCTAACCATGGAGCCTTGAGGTTTATTTTTTTGTAGTCGGTAAATAAAAAATATGTTGTTCTTTAGTTTGCAATGTAGCCGTGTTAAGCTATAATGTAAGAGATTAGGGAGAAATCCCGTATGTAGGAGGAGTTCATATGTCAAAACAACAAATCGGCGTTGTCGGTATGGCCGTTATGGGTAAAAATCTAGCCTTGAACATAGAAAGCCGCGGCTATTCAGTGGCTTTATTCAATCGTACAGGGGCTAAAACAACCGCTGTAGTAGAAGAACACCCAGATAAAAATTTCAAAGCAACATATACAATCGAAGAATTTGTAGAATCTATCGAGAAACCACGTCGGATCTTGCTAATGGTCAAAGCAGGACCGGCAACAGATGCAACAATCCAAGAGTTACTTCCTCACCTTGATAAAGGCGATATTTTGATTGACGGAGGAAATACATTCTTTAAAGATACGATGCGTCGTAATGAAGAGTTAGCCAACTCTGGCATCAACTTTATCGGTACAGGCGTTTCCGGTGGTGAAGAAGGAGCTTTAAAAGGACCTTCAATCATGCCTGGTGGACAAAAAGAAGCCTATGCGCTAGTTGCACCAATCTTAGAGCAAATTTCTGCAAAAGCAGAAGACGGAGCACCATGTGTCACATATATTGGCCCAAATGGAGCCGGACATTATGTGAAAATGGTACACAACGGTATTGAGTATGGAGATATGCAACTGATTGCTGAATCTTATGACTTAATGAAGAATATTTTAAACCTTTCAGTAGAAGAAATGGCTGATATCTTTAAAGAATGGAATAAAGGCGAATTAGACAGCTATTTGATAGAAATCACTGCTGACATTCTGACACGTAAAGACGATGAAGGAACAGGTAAACCAGTAGTAGATGTGATCCTTGATGCAGCTGGGAATAAAGGAACAGGTAAATGGACAAGCCAAAGCGCGCTTGACTTAGGTGTGCCACTTCCATTGATCACTGAATCTGTATTTGCCCGCTATATTTCTGCTTATAAAGAAGAACGCGTACAAGCAAGCAAGATTTTATCTCGTACGAACGATTTTGAGTTCACGGGAGACAAAAAAGAATTGGTCGAAAAAATCCGAGAAGCGTTGTATTTCAGTAAAATCATGAGTTATGCCCAAGGATTTGCTCAATTACGTGTCGCTTCAAAAGAATTTGATTGGGACTTGCCATTTGGTGAAATCGCAAAAATCTGGCGCGCTGGATGTATCATCCGAGCTCGATTCTTGCAAAAAATTACGGATGCCTATGACAAAAATCCTGAGATCGAAAATTTATTGCTAGATGATTACTTCGTTGAAATCACGAAAAAATATCAGCAATCAGTCAGAGACGTCGTTGCCTTGGCTGTCCAAGCTGGCGTACCTGTACCGACTTTCTCATCAGCCATCGCTTACTTCGATTCATACAGAGCAGAACGTCTGCCTGCAAATATAATCCAAGCCCAACGCGATTACTTTGGCGCACATACCTATGAACGTGTCGACAAAGAAGGAATCTTCCATTACTCATGGTACCATGAAGAATAATAGTCTTTCGGCTGTTAGGAAATGAGAAAATAAAAAGAGGACGAAAGAGCTGAAGTCGATTGTTATGAGTAGACTTCAGCTCTTTTTTAAAATTGCTATCCATGATAAAATGACTATAGATTTTTAAGCATATTATCGGTATAATGATAGAGTTTTTAAAAAGCCAGTAGAATAGAAAGGATAAAATAATAAATGAGCAATATTCTAATCATTGAAGATGAAAAGAACTTGGCACGATTTGTCGAGCTAGAGTTGAAGCATGAAGGGTATAACGCAGAAGTCCACTACAACGGCCGAACTGGTTTAGATGCGGCATTAAATAATGAGTGGGATGCCATATTGTTGGATCTGATGCTCCCAGAATTGAACGGTTTAGAAGTCTGCAGACGTGTACGCCAAGTCAAAAATACACCAATCATTATGATGACTGCAAGAGATTCTGTGATCGATCGTGTATCTGGACTTGACCACGGAGCAGATGACTACATCGTCAAACCATTTGCTATCGAAGAATTATTAGCACGTCTTCGTGCATTGTTGCGTCGAATCGATATTGAAGGCGATAAAAATGTGGCTAAACAAACTACTATTACTTATCGCGATTTGACTATCGAAAAAGAAAACCGTGTCGTACGTCGCGGAAATGAAGTAATTGAACTAACAAAAAGAGAATACGAGTTGCTGCTTACTTTAATGGAAAACGTGAACGTGGTATTAGCACGTGACGTTTTACTAAATAAAGTGTGGGGATACGAAACAGAAGTTGAAACAAACGTAGTGGACGTATATATTCGTTATCTTCGCAACAAAATTGACGTTCCCGGGGAGGAAAGCTATATCCAAACTGTACGCGGAACAGGTTATGTGATGCGCTCGTGATAAAGCCGAAAAAATCGGAAAAAAGAGAACTGAAAGGGCCCTCCTTGACAATCAAGTGGGCCTTTGCGAGTTCTTTCTTCATATTCGTTGTGTTTACAATTTTCGCTGTCATTACCTATAAATCATCTATCAATCTGATTGTGGCAAAAGAAAGAAACAATGTAGAGCGTACGATTTCAGAAGTAGCTTCTCGTTTGGCTAACTCGGATGAAGAACTGACATTAGTAAATACGTATCGTAATCTGACGAAAGCGACAAATGACGGAGATGAGGTCGTAGATCATACTTCACTGGTCGAAGGAAACTTAATGAAGATCGATTCCTTTATAGCTGAGCTAGGGCAGCCATCAATGGGTCTTTATGTTTATGATTTGGACGAGAACTTGATTTTTAAAACCCATGAAAACAGTCGAAACCTGATTCAGACTACTCGTAAAGTGCCAACGATCGTTACACTAGAAGGAAAAACTGGCTTTTTATCTATCCAGCCTATATATTCTAAAGGTACAAGAGAAAAGATTGGCTATGCGCAAAGCTTCTATGAATTATCTTCTTTCTATGATATCCGAAATAAGCTATTATTGACTCTTATTGTTTTAGAAGTTGTTTCTTTGATCTTAAGTAGTATTTTAGGTTTCTTTTTATCTTCTTATTTCTTAAAACCACTCAAGGTACTCAGAGATACAATGGATACTATAGGTAAAGATCCGCAATCAGATATCCACATGCCTGAAATCGACACAAATGATGAATTGGCAGATTTAGCTGAAATATTCAATGAGATGCTTGACCGTATGCGTTTGTATATTGAACAACAAGAGCAATTCGTGGAAGACGTATCTCATGAGTTAAGGACACCTGTTGCAATTATTGAAGGGCATCTTAGTCTGCTAAATCGTTGGGGGAAAGATGATCCTGAGATATTAGAAGAATCATTAAGCGCCAGCATGCAAGAAATCAGCCGTATGAAAAGCTTAGTTCAAGAGATGCTAGACTTATCAAGAGCAGAACAAGTAGATGTTCATTATGCGAATGAAACAACTAAAGGAAAAGAAGTCACCTATCAAGTTTATAATAATTTCAAGATATTATATCCAGACTATGTGATCACTTTAGATGATGATTTGACAAAAGAAGTGACCCTGCAAATTTATCGTAATCACTTTGAACAATTAATCATTATCATATTGGATAACGCAGTAAAGTATTCAACTACACGAAAAGAAGTCCATATCTCTATTTCTTCCACTCTGAATGAATTTGAGATCGCGATTCAGGACTTTGGCGAAGGAATACCCAAAGAAGACCTTAATAAGATCTTCAATCGTTTTTATCGAGTGGATAAAGCAAGAGCTAGAACGAAGGGTGGAAATGGTCTGGGGTTGTCTATCGCTAAACAACTGGTTGAAAACTATAAAGGACGTATCTTAGCAGAAAGTGTAGTAGGGCAAGGGACAATTTTTAGAATCTTTATTCCTATCGCAAAGGCAGAAGACAAGTAAAGCATGTGCTTTACTTGTCTTCTTATATATCCAACAAAGAATAAGGTACAAAATACAAGCAAGTGAGAAATTCAGGGATGTCATTATAAAAAACTAGCGAACAATTAAATAGAATAACATCCGTTAATTAAATGTAAGTAGCTTTTAGATGAACGAAAAAACAATAAAATACTGTAATATTCGTGTTTAAAAATAATAAATAAAAATAGGGAATTTTCTATTGCAATTTTATAAAGAGATTGCTATATTATTATTTGTTCTAAATGATTCCTTTAAGGTGTCACTAAAAATTATAAAAAATAGTGTTGACGCACTTTTGATGTCATGTTATAATAACGAAGTCGTTTAAATGAGATAGCTAATAAAGCTTGATTTTATCGAAAAAAACTTCAAAAAAGTTATTGACAAATAACAATAAAGATGATATGATAATCAAGTCGCTGCTAATGAGTGATAAAGACGTTTAGAAAAAATAAACAAAAAAGTTGTTGACATTCTCTTTTGAATCTGATAAGATTAAAGAGTTGTTGAAACAAAAAGATTAGACCTTTGAAAACTGAACAAAGTAAGATAAACCAAATGTGTAGGGCGTCTTGATTCAATTCGAGACAACAAACATTTTTAACAAGCAAGCAATATGCTAGCAAACAAATTGAGCTTAACAATCGCAAGATTGTTCGAACTTTTTATGAGAGTTTGATCCTGGCTCAGGACGAACGCTGGCGGCGTGCCTAATACATGCAAGTCGAACGCTTCTTTTTCCACCGGAGCTTGCTCCACCGGAAAAAGAGGAGTGGCGAACGGGTGAGTAACACGTGGGTAACCTGCCCATCAGAAGGGGATAACACTTGGAAACAGGTGCTAATACCGTATAACAATCGAAACCGCATGGTTTTGATTTGAAAGGCGCTTTCGGGTGTCGCTGATGGATGGACCCGCGGTGCATTAGCTAGTTGGTGAGGTAACGGCTCACCAAGGCCACGATGCATAGCCGACCTGAGAGGGTGATCGGCCACATTGGGACTGAGACACGGCCCAAACTCCTACGGGAGGCAGCAGTAGGGAATCTTCGGCAATGGACGAAAGTCTGACCGAGCAACGCCGCGTGAGTGAAGAAGGTTTTCGGATCGTAAAACTCTGTTGTTAGAGAAGAACAAGGATGAGAGTAACTGTTCATCCCTTGACGGTATCTAACCAGAAAGCCACGGCTAACTACGTGCCAGCAGCCGCGGTAATACGTAGGTGGCAAGCGTTGTCCGGATTTATTGGGCGTAAAGCGAGCGCAGGCGGTTTCTTAAGTCTGATGTGAAAGCCCCCGGCTCAACCGGGGAGGGTCATTGGAAACTGGGAGACTTGAGTGCAGAAGAGGAGAGTGGAATTCCATGTGTAGCGGTGAAATGCGTAGATATATGGAGGAACACCAGTGGCGAAGGCGGCTCTCTGGTCTGTAACTGACGCTGAGGCTCGAAAGCGTGGGGAGCAAACAGGATTAGATACCCTGGTAGTCCACGCCGTAAACGATGAGTGCTAAGTGTTGGAGGGTTTCCGCCCTTCAGTGCTGCAGCTAACGCATTAAGCACTCCGCCTGGGGAGTACGACCGCAAGGTTGAAACTCAAAGGAATTGACGGGGGCCCGCACAAGCGGTGGAGCATGTGGTTTAATTCGAAGCAACGCGAAGAACCTTACCAGGTCTTGACATCCTTTGACCACTCTAGAGATAGAGCTTCCCCTTCGGGGGCAAAGTGACAGGTGGTGCATGGTTGTCGTCAGCTCGTGTCGTGAGATGTTGGGTTAAGTCCCGCAACGAGCGCAACCCTTATTGTTAGTTGCCATCATTCAGTTGGGCACTCTAGCAAGACTGCCGGTGACAAACCGGAGGAAGGTGGGGATGACGTCAAATCATCATGCCCCTTATGACCTGGGCTACACACGTGCTACAATGGGAAGTACAACGAGTTGCGAAGTCGCGAGGCTAAGCTAATCTCTTAAAGCTTCTCTCAGTTCGGATTGCAGGCTGCAACTCGCCTGCATGAAGCCGGAATCGCTAGTAATCGCGGATCAGCACGCCGCGGTGAATACGTTCCCGGGCCTTGTACACACCGCCCGTCACACC